>JAYVTG010000019.1:0-26173 GCA_043774625.1 Polaromonas sp.
ATACCTTCGTGTCCTCCGCCAGGGTATAGGCTTTAGCTTCTTGTCAGCTTTTGTACCTGGCTCCCTCTTTTACCTACGGTATCCGTCCACCCACAGTGCCTGATAGCGCAAGGACTCCAGGCCAAATCAACCCGGGATCTCAGGCTCCACCAACATCGCCAGTTGCACCAGTGATTCCTGCCAGCCCAGGTAGCACATTTCCACCGGTATGACCTCGGGTATGCCGGACTGCACCACGTGCAGGTCGGTGCCGCAGAATACGGCCTTGAGTGTGACGGTGACCATCATCTCACCGGGCAGGTTGGCATCGTCAAACTTGTCGTTGTAGCGCAGCAGTTGGCCGGGCACCAGTTCCAGGTATTCGCCGCCAAAGGAGTGGCTGTTGCCGGTGGAAAAGTTGCTGAACGACATTTTGAACGTGCCGCCGACTACGGGGTTCATGTGGTGGACAGTGCAGGTAAATCCGCAGGGCGGCAGCCACTTGGCCATGGCGGCGGCGTCCACAAAGGCGCGGTAAACCTTGTCGGGTTTGGTTTTGAGTGTGCGGTGCAGCGTGACGGTTCCGGTAGGCATGGCGTGGTCTCCTGGTAGGCAAATTGGTTGTGCCAACAGTTTACTGTGATGCCAAGTGAATGTATGCAGACAAGCATTTGTGATGAGTTACTGCATCAGAGCACTATCTATTTGATAGCTGCTCGCGCATATCCTACGCTGGCAATAGGTAGTTTTAGCAATAAATCACTTGGGCCGACCCAAAACAAGAATGGACAAAGCCGCTGCAACAAAGGTCAGCCCTGCGCCCACCAGCTTCACCACCCAAAACGCCACGGGAGGTGTTTAAATGACCACCGCCAGCCCCAGCGTAGCCACCACGGTGTGCACCATGATGCCCAGACCCGCGCTGATGGATGACAGCGTTGCAGCCACGCGGCCTTGGCTCAGGCCACGGCTAAGCGCCAAAATGTTGTCTGGGCCGGGAGAGATGACGATGAGCATGACGGCGGCCAGATAGGTCAGCAAAATGTTGCCAGGGAACATGTTGGCGGGTGATTTATGAGGTAAAAGCGCCTGTAGCCAGCGAAGAATATGCGCAAGCAGCTATAAAAACTATAGCTATCTGGTTGGCTGACCAGTCTTCGCGCGTAGCGACTCGTACAACTCTGGTGGCAACAGTTTGTAGGCCAGAGACACTAACAGCGTCAGCACCAGGCCGTCGTCCAGCCAGCCCAGAATGGGGATGAAGTCGGGGATCAGGTCCACGGGGGAGATGAGATAAATCAGGCCGAGCAGGGCGACCAGCTTGGCAACGGTGGGTGTGGCCGGGTTGCGCAGCATGGCCCAGACCATTTTGGCCTCGGCGCGAAAACGGCCGAACAACAAATGTAATAGCTTGAACAGGTTCATGGCAGGCCTTTCGCACCAGAACGCCCGGTGCTATCCGACAACGTGCGGACGAAACCAGGCATGACAAGGGCGTAGGTTATCTTAGTGGTAGTTGATTATTACTAAAGTGTATAAAAAAATACCAATTGGTTGAGATATACTCATACTTGAGTGAATCGTTCAGGTATATGGTATACTTGACTCAAACAGTCGGGTACGTTGCGCAAGCCTTGTAACCCGCATAACAACTGTAACGTTAGGGCGTTTTGCCCGGATGGATCGAGACCAAACGCCGTGTGCCACAAAAAAGCACCCGGATGATGGGAATTGAAGCACCTACAGGAGCTGAATATGCGTCTCACAACAAAAGGCCGCTTTGCGGTCACGGCAATGATCGACTTGGCTCTGCGTCAAAACGCAGGCCCGGTTACTTTGGCTGCTATCAGCCAGCGGCAGCAAATTTCGCTGTCATATCTTGAGCAATTGTTTGGCAAACTGCGCCGCCATGAACTGGTCGAATCGACCCGTGGTCCTGGTGGTGGGTATACGTTGGGCCGCAAGGCTAGCGACATTACTATTGCCGACATTATTGTTTCGGTAGATGAACCTTTGGACGCCACCCAGTGCGGCGGCAAAGAAAACTGCCAGGGCAGTGAGGCAGGGCGCTGCATGACGCACGAGCTGTGGGCTTCGCTCAACGCACGCATGGTGGAGTTTTTGGACTCTGTGAGCCTGCAAAAAATGGTGGACGAACAGTTGGCCAGAGGCCTGGAAATAGAGGTGCGGCCCATGATCAAGAAAGCCATTGCACCCATGCCCGCGAACAAGCCTATGCGTGTGAACGCACCCAATTCGGTTTTTGCCCTTGGCAATGTTTTTGCCAAGCCTTAATACTGCAATGTTTTTGCCAAGTCTTGATACTGCAACGTATTTGCCAAGCCGTAATTTGATTCTTTAACCTTAGCCAGCAAAGCAGCTAGCCATGAGCACCACTCCCCACTTCCCCATTTACATGGACTACAGCGCCACCAACCCGTGCGACCCACGCGTGGTGGACGCCATGATTCCGTGGTTACGCGAACACTTTGGCAACCCCGCGTCGCGCAGCCATGCCTGGGGGTGGGAGGCGGAAGCTGCTGTGGAGAAGGCGCGTGAGCATATTGCCGCACTGCTCAATGCCGACCCGCGCGAGATTGTGTGGACATCGGGCGCTACCGAGTCGAACAATCTGGCTTTGAAGGGCGCAGCGAACTTTTACAAGACCAAAGGCAAGCACCTCATCACCGTCAAAACCGAACACAAGGCTGTGCTGGACACCATGCGCGAGCTGGAGCGCCAGGGTTTTGAGGTGACGTATCTGGACGTGCAAGACGACGGTTTGGTGGATCTGGATGCGTTCAAAGCCGCTATTCGCCCCGACACGATTTTGGCCAGCGTGATGTTTGTCAATAATGAGATTGGTGTCATTCAAGACATTACCGCCATTGGCAAAATCTGTCGCGAAAAAGGGGTGATCTTTCACGTAGACGCAGCGCAGGCTACCGGCCGTGTGGACATTGACATGGCCACGCTGCCGGTTGATTTGATGAGCCTGACATCGCACAAAACCTATGGCCCCAAAGGCATTGGTGCACTGTTTGTGCGTCGCAAGCCGCGTATTCGCATCGAAGCACAAATGCACGGTGGTGGGCACGAGCGCGGCATGCGCAGTGGCACGCTACCGACGCACCAGTGCGTGGGCATGGGCGAGGCTTACCGCATTGCCAAAGAAGAAATGCATGAAGAGAACAAACGCATTGCCACACTGCAAAAGCGCTTGATGAACGGCCTGAAAGACATCGAACAAGTCTTCGTCAACGGCCACGCCGACAAACGTGTGCCGCACAACATCAACATGAGCTTTAACTATGTAGAGGGCGAAAGCCTGATCATGGGTATCAAAGGTTTGGCGGTGTCTTCTGGCTCTGCCTGCACATCGGCGTCTTTGGAGCCGAGCTATGTACTGCGCGCCTTGGGCCGCAGCGACGAACTGGCCCACAGCAGCCTG
This sequence comes from Polaromonas sp., assembly GCA_043774625.1. GTDB lineage: Bacteria > Pseudomonadota > Gammaproteobacteria > Burkholderiales > Burkholderiaceae_C > JAAFIP01. The sequence goes on from JAYVTG010000019.1 coordinate 3,431, forward strand.
CGTATGACGATTGGCCGCTGGACGACCGAAGGCGAAATTGACTTTGCCATTAACACTATCAAGCTCAACGTAGCCAAACTACGTGACCTGAGCCCGCTGTGGGACATGTACAAAGAAGGCATTGATATTTCCACCATTCAGTGGGCTGCACATTAAGTTAGGAGAACCATCATGGCATATTCAGAAAAAGTAGTTGACCACTACGAAAACCCCCGTAACGTTGGCAGCTTTGAAAAAGGCGACGACAGCGTAGGCACCGGCATGGTCGGCGCACCGGCCTGCGGCGACGTGATGAAGCTGCAAATCAAGGTCAACCCCACGACAGGCGTGATCGAAGACGCACGTTTTAAAACCTATGGCTGCGGCTCGGCGATTGCATCAAGCTCGCTGGTGACCGAATGGGTCAAAGGCAAAACTTTGGACGAGGCAGCGGCACTCAAGAACAGCCAAATCGCCGAAGAACTGGCGCTACCACCGGTCAAAATCCACTGTTCCATTTTGGCTGAAGACGCTATCAAGGCCGCAGTGAACGATTACAAGCAAAAGCACGCCGCTGCTGTTGCTGCTTAAAGCACAAGCGAAGGCAAATCCATGTCCGTCACCATGACAGAAGCCGCTGCACGGCACGTTACCAAGTACCTCACCAAGCGTGGCAAGGGCTACGGCGTGCGCCTGGGTGTCAAAACCACGGGTTGCTCAGGCTTGGCCTACAAACTGGAATACGTAGACGAAGCTGCACCTGAAGACATGGAATTTGTAGCGCAAGGCATCAAGGTGTTGGTAGACCCCAAAAGCATGGCTTATATCCATGGCACACAACTGGACTTTGTGCGCGAAGGTTTGAACGAAGGCTTCAAATTCATCAACCCCAATGAACGCGACCGCTGTGGTTGTGGTGAATCGTTTCGTGTGTAAAGCTACTGCGCAGCCACTATGTGCCTAGCCTGAGGACTGCTTGCCACACTTTTCTACACGAAACTGCAGGCATTTGCTGCATGAATCTCACATCAACCGACTTTGAACTCTTTTGCGTACCCGAGCAGTTTGCCCAAGACCGCACGGCATTGGATGAGCGCTGGAAAGAACTGCAACGCGAGGTGCACCCCGACAAGTTTGCCACTCAAGGCGCTGCCGCGCAGCGCGTGGCCATGCAATGGAGCGTGCGCATCAATGAGGCGTATCAGCGACTCAAAGACCAGACCCGCCGCGCGGCCTATTTGTGCAAACTGCGTGGCGTACCTGTGAATGCCGAAAATAATACGTCCATGCCTGCCGCTTTCTTGATGCAGCAGATGGAGCTGCGCGAAGCGCTGGAAGAAGCTGCAACGACCGAGGATATAGATGAAATAAGCCGAATGTCATCGCAGAATATGCGTGAGCAGCTATTAAAAGTAGAGCATATGCTGGACGAGGCGAACGACACAACGCAAGCTGCGCAAGCGGTGAGGGCGCTGATGTTCATGGAACGCTTGAGTCAGGATATTGATGCGCGTTATGAAGTTTTAGGGCTAACAGGCTAACAGGCAAATAGGCAAAAAGGCACTTAAAGAGATTCCATGGCATTACTTCAAATTTCAGAACCTGGGCAAAGCCTGGACCCGCACGCACGGCGCATTGCGGTAGGCATAGACCTGGGCACCACCCATTCGCTGGTAGCGTCTGTGCGTAACGGCGTGGCCGAGTGCCTGCCCGACGATAAGGACCGGGTGATTTTGCCCAGCGTGGTGCGCTACCTGGCCAACAACAAACGCCAAATTGGCTGGGACGCGCTGGAAAACACGGCGCAAGACACAGCAGATGTGCTGGCAGGCAACACCATGGCCACCAATACCATTTCCAGCGTCAAACGCCTGATGGGTCGTGGCATGAATGACATTGCCAACGCTGACAAACTGCCGTACGTGATTACACCTGGCGCAAACGCATCAAGCACCGGCATGGTCAAAATCGTCACCCTACATGGCGATAAGTCTCCCGTAGAAGTAAGCGCCGAAATTTTGGCCACCTTGCGTTACCGCGCCGAAGACAGTTTTGCCGACGACCTGTATGGCGCCGTCATCACTGTGCCCGCCTACTTTGATGACGCGCAGCGCCAGGCGACCAAAGACGCCGCGCAGTTGGCGGGCATCAACGTGCTGCGCCTGATTAACGAGCCAACTGCCGCAGCCATTGCCTACGGCTTGGACAACGCCGTTGAGGGCGTGTATGCGGTGTATGACCTGGGTGGCGGCACGTTTGACATTTCCATTCTGCGCCTGTCCAAAGGCGTGTTTGAGGTGATCGCCACAGGTGGCGATTCTGCTTTGGGTGGCGACGATTACGACCGCGCGCTGGCGGATTTGATCTTGACGCAAACCGGTTTGGTAGCTTCTACCGCGCAAGACAAAGCGGCCATCAAGCAACTGGCACGCGAAGTGAAAGAAAAATTATCTGCTACTAATTCAATAGCTGCTCGCGCAGTAATGACGCTGGCAAGAGCAGATTTTACTATTCTAAAAGCTACTTTTGAACAAGTTACAGCTTCCCTCACTGCCCGCACCATGCAGGCTGTGCGTAAAGTGCTGCGCGATGCCAAGCTGACAAAAGACGACATCAAGGGCGTGGTGATGGTGGGCGGTTCCACCCGCATGCCACAGGTGCAACACGCCGTAGCCGAATTTTTTAACAAAGCACCGCTCAATAATCTGAACCCTGATGAAGTGGTCGCTCTGGGCGCCGCCATTCAAGCCAACCAGCTGGCCGGCAACCGCACAGGTGACGCTGCGCAAGACGAGATGCTGCTGCTAGACGTGATTCCGCTTAGCTTGGGGCTAGAGACGATGGGCGGCCTGGTGGAGCGCATCGTGCCGCGCAACCAGACTATTCCGACCGCGATGGCGCAAGACTTTACGACGTATCAGGATGGCCAAACCGCCCTGGCACTGCATGTGGTGCAGGGCGAGCGTGATCTGGTGGCCGATTGCCGCAGTCTTGCCCGCTTTGAACTGCGCGGTATTCCACCCATGGTGGCCGGTGCAGCGCGCATTCGCGTTACCTTCACGGTAGATGCAGATGGCCTGCTGCAAGTGGCGGCCAAAGAACAGGTGAGTGGTGTAGAAGCGGCCATTACCGTCAAACCCAGTTACGGCCTGAGCGACGAGCAGATTGCCCAGATGCTGCAAGACAGTTTTGGCACGGCAGAGCAAGACATGCAAGCACGTGCCCTGGCCGAGGCGCGGCTGGAAGCCGACCGCATGATTTTGGCAACGCAGTCTGCCTTGAAAGCAGATAGCAGGCTGCTAAGCGAAGCAGAACGCCTTGCGATTGAAAGCCTGGTGGACGCAGTGCGCCAAACCAAACAGGCAAGCTATAACGCCGATGCAAAAGAGCCTAAAGCCAGCGCCGTACTTATCGAAGCTGCTACTAAAAATCTAGCAAACGGCACAGAAGCCTTTGCCGCAGAGCGTATGAACGCGGGTATCCAAAAAGCCTTGTCGGGCAAGAACATAGAATCGGTCTGAGAAATAGCCATGCCCATCATCAAAATCCTACCGCATTCCGAGATTTGCCCTAAGGGAGCAGAAGTGAAAGCCAACGTGGGCGACAGCATTTGCGAAGTGCTACTTGAAAACGGCATTGAAATTGAGCACGCCTGCGACATGAGCTGCGCCTGTACCACCTGCCACATCATCGTGCGCGAGGGGTTTAACAGCCTGAACGAGCTGGACGAGAATGAAGAAGACCTGCTAGACCGTGCCTGGGGCCTGGAGCCGCAAAGCCGCTTGAGCTGTCAGGCCTTTGTGACGCAAAGCGACCTGGTGGTAGAGATTCCCAAATACACCATCAACCACGCCAAAGAGAATCACTGAGCCAGTTCGACTGCGAATCTATTTCGCCTTGAAGGGCTCACCACTCAGCTTATAGCCGGCCTTGATGTCCTTCTTGGCAAACCAGCCTTTATTCATCTCCAGTACATAGCGCACCGGCTTGGCAGAGCAATGCGGGTCGGTGGTTTGGGGCTTCATATCGGCCAGGTTGATGATGGTGCCATCGTCATCCACAAAAGCCGCAGTCAAAGGCAGCAGAGTGTTCTTCATCCAGAAGCACTGCGGGGCGGGTTGTTCAAATACAAACAGCATGCCCTCATGCTGGGGCATTTCTTTGCGCCACATCAGCCCGATTTGCCGCTGCTCGGGCGTAGCGGCCACCTGCGTGTCTATGCGGTGCATGCCCGCAGACAGCTTGATGCGCTGCAGGTCAAGCTGGGGACCTTCCAGAGCATAGGTGATGCCGCTTGCCAACAAAACACAAGAAATTAAAATGCGGTTTAAATACTTCATGGCAACATTGAACCATAAAAAAAGCCCGCACTGGGCGGGCTTTTTGAGCTTGTAGAGCATGGGCTAATTACTTAGCGCCGCGTGCTAATTACTTAGCGCTACGTGCTAATTACTTAGCTGCTACGGCTTTCATTTTTGCTGCTTTTTTAGCTTTGCGAGCTGCTTTTTTAGCGGCTTTCTTTTCAGCTTTGGCTTCAGCAGTAGCGGCTGGCTTGGCTTCTGCCTTGGCAGCAGGTGCGGCGGCGGCTGGAGCTGCTGCTGGTTTGGCTGCGGCTGCAGGAGCTGCTGGCGTAGCAGCTGGTGCAGCGGCAGCGGCAGGAGCAGCAGGCTTGGCAGCGGTGGCAGGAGTAGCAGCTTGAGCGAAAGCGCCAACGGCGAAGAAACCAGCAACCAGAGCAGCAATGAGTTTGTTCATTTAAAAATTTCCTTAGGGTAACGTTACTTAGAAATCCGCCAAAAATCAGACGGTATGCTTGTAACGAGATGGGTTTTCAATTGGTTGACAACTAAGTCACATTTTTTTAAACAGGATTTTTTTAGGTAGAATTTAGGGGTCATTACCTAACATGTAGCTAAGCCGCTTTTGCGGACCACCTATCAGGCTAGACGAACCTACCAGCCTACAGATTCACCCCCCGGAGATTCAACACAATGTACCAGCACATCAAAGTGCCTGCCGCAGGCAGCAAAATTACCGTCAACGCCGACTTGTCACTGAATGTACCTGACGAACCTGTCATTCCGTATATTGAAGGCGACGGCACTGGCTTTGACATCACGCCAGTGATGTTGAAAGTGGTAGATGCAGCAGTGGCCAAGGCCTACGCAGGAACGAAGAAAATCCACTGGATGGAAGTGTATGCCGGTGAAAAGTCCACCAAGGTGTATGGCCCAGATGTGTGGTTGCCAGAAGAAACGCTGGCTGTGCTGCGCGAATACGTGGTGTCCATCAAAGGCCCGTTGACCACGCCAGTGGGCGGTGGTATTCGTAGCCTGAACGTTGCCTTACGCCAAGAGCTTGACTTGTACGTGTGCCTGCGCCCTGTGCAGTATTTTGCTGGCGTGCCTTCGCCCGTCAAAGAGCCACACAAGACCAATATGGTGATCTTCCGTGAAAACTCAGAAGACATTTACGCCGGTATCGAATTTGAATCTGGTTCCGACAAGGCCAAAAAACTCATCAAGTTCTTGCAAGACGAAATGGGTGTGAAAAAAATTCGCTTCCCTAATACCTCGGGTATTGGCATTAAGCCAGTGTCCAGCGAAGGTACCGAGCGCCTGATGCGCAAGGCGGTGCAGTACGCCGTTGACAACGACAAGCCCAGCGTGACCATTGTGCACAAGGGCAATATCATGAAGTACACCGAAGGCGGCTTTCGTGACTGGGCCTATGCGCTGGCGCAAAAAGAGTTTGGAGCAGAACTGATAGACGGCGGCCCATGGTGCAAGTTCAAGAACCCCAAAACAGGCAAAGAAATCATCATCAAAGACGTGATTGCGGACGCTTTCTTACAGCAAATTTTGCTGCGCCCCGCAGAATACAGCGTGATAGCTACTCTGAACCTGAACGGCGACTACGTGTCGGACGCGCTGGCAGCGCAGGTGGGCGGCATTGGTATTGCACCTGGCGCTAACCTGTCTGACTCTGTGGCCTGCTTTGAAGCCACTCACGGCACAGCGCCCAAGTACGCTGGCAAAGACTATGTGAACCCGGGCTCAGAGATTTTGTCTGCCGAGATGATGCTACGCCACATGGGCTGGAACGAAGCCGCTGACCTGATCATCAGCAGCATGGAAAAATCTATTTTGTCCAAAAAAGTAACCTACGACTTTGCCCGTCTGATGGAAGGCGCTACACAAGTGTCTTGCTCTGGCTTTGGCCAGGTCATGATCGACAACATGTAAACCGTCTTGTCAAGAGGAATTACATCAAAACGGGGCTGCGGCTCCGTTTTTTATGCCTGCTTGCTTTTGGCCTTTTTACCACCACATCAATCCAAAGTATTCGCAGCGATTTAGAATAGTGGTTAGTGACGAAAATGGCAACCCAAGCTCCACCTCCCCAAGCACCGCCAGCGGCGCCCCGTACCCGGCCTCTACAAGATGATGATGACGGCACGGTGGTGCTGGAGCGTCGCCCGCAAAAAACCAAACCGCCGCAGATGTATCAGGTGGTGTTACTGAACGACGACTACACCCCCATGGAGTTTGTGGTGCAGGTCATACAGGAGTTTTTTGGCAAGGACCGCGAAACAGCAGTACAAATCATGCTCAAAATCCACTTGGACGGCAAAGGCGTATGCGGTGTTTTCAGCAAAGACATTGCAGCCACCAAAGTGGACCAGGTAACAGATGCTGCAAGAAAAATGGGTCACCCCTTGCAATGCATGAGCGAGCCCTTAAATTGATCCTTAGTAGATTTGTATTTGGTTTTTTTGACAAAGGAAACATATCATGATTGCCCAAGAACTTGAAGTCAGCCTGCACATGGCCTTTGTCGAAGCCCGCCAGCAACGCCACGAGTTCATCACCGTGGAACACCTGCTGCTGGCTCTGTTGGACAACCCCAGCGCCGCCGAGGTGCTGCGTGCCTGTTCGGCCAACATAGACGATCTGCGCAAGTCGCTGGCTAACTTTATCAAAGACAACACGCCCCAGGTAGCGGGTACTGATGAGGTGGACACGCAGCCTACGCTGGGTTTTCAGCGTGTCATTCAGCGCGCCATCATGCATGTGCAAAGCACGGGCAATGGCAAAAAAGAAGTGACGGGTGCCAATGTGCTGGTTGCCATTTTTGGCGAAAAAGATTCGCACGCCGTGTATTACCTGCACCAGCAGGGCGTAACGCGTCTGGACGTGGTGAACTTTATTGCCCACGGCATTAAAAAATCTGACCCACCCGAGCCAGCCAAGGCAGGCGAGGGTAGCGCTGAATCTGAAGAGCGCGAAGAAAAGAGCGAAAAAGCGTCGCCGCTGGAGCAATACACCCAAAACCTGAACCAGATGGCCAAAGATGGCAAGATCGATCCGCTGATTGGCCGCGCCTATGAAGTAGAGCGTGTCATCCAGATCTTGTGCCGTCGCCGCAAAAACAACCCGCTGCTGGTGGGTGAGGCGGGTGTGGGCAAAACCGCGATTGCCGAGGGCCTGGCCTGGCGCATCACACAAAAAGACGTGCCCGAGATTTTGGCCGAGGCCATGGTGTATTCGCTCGATGTGGGCGCACTGCTGGCTGGCACCAAATACCGTGGCGACTTTGAGCAGCGCTTGAAAGGCGTGCTCAAAAACCTCAAAGACAAACCCAACGCGATTTTGTTCATCGACGAAATCCACACCATCATCGGTGCGGGCGCTGCGTCAGGCGGCACGCTGGACGCGAGCAACTTGCTCAAACCAGCACTGTCCAACGGTTCCATCAAATGCATTGGCGCCACGACCTTTACGGAATACCGTGGCATCTTCGAGAAAGACGCAGCCCTATCACGGCGCTTCCAAAAGATCGACGTGGTAGAGCCTACCGTACAAGAGACGGTAGACATTTTGAAGGGTCTGAAATCCCGTTTTGAAGAACACCATAGCGTGAAGTACGCACTGGGCGCATTGCAAGCGGCGGCAGAACTGAGCGCCAAATACATCAACGACCGCCAGTTGCCCGACAAGGCGATTGATGTGATAGACGAAGCTGGTGCCGCACAGCGTATTTTGCCCGCCAGCAAACGCAAGAAAACCATTACCAAGGCCGAGGTGGAGGAAATTGTGGCGAAAATCGCTCGCATTCCACCTGCCAGCGTGAGCAACGACGACCGCAGCAAACTCAAAACCATTGAACGTGATTTGAAGAACGTCGTCTTCGGCCAAGACCCGGCGCTGGAAGTGCTGGCCGCCGCCGTGAAGATGGCGCGCAGCGGCCTTGGCAGAGAGGACAAGCCTATTGGCTGCTTCTTGTTCAGCGGCCCCACAGGCGTGGGCAAGACCGAAGCGGCCAAACAGTTGGCCAACATCATGGGTATTGACCTGCTACGCTTTGACATGAGCGAGTACATGGAGCGCCATGCTGTGAGCCGCCTGATTGGTGCGCCACCGGGCTACGTGGGTTTTGACCAGGGCGGTTTGCTCACAGAAGCCATCAGCAAAAAGCCGCACTGCGTGCTGCTGCTGGACGAAATTGAAAAAGCTCACCCCGACATCTTCAACGTGCTGCTGCAGGTGATGGACCACGGCACACTGACCGACAACAATGGTCGCAAGAGTGACTTCAGAAACGTCATTATCATCATGACCACCAACGCCGGTGCCGAGACGATGAACAAATCCACCATTGGCTTTACGACCACCCGCCAGCCGGGCGATGAGATGGCTGACATCAAGCGCTTATTTACGCCCGAGTTTCGCAACCGCCTTGACGCGATGGTGAGCTTTAAGGCGCTGAACGAAGACGTGATCTTGCGTGTGGTGGACAAGTTCTTGCTGCAACTGGAAACGCAGCTGGAGCAAAAGAAGGTGGACGTAACCTTTACCGACGCACTGCGCAAACACCTGGCCAAGAAGGGCTTTGACCCGCTCATGGGCGCCCGCCCGATGCAACGTTTGATTCAAGACACTATCCGCAAGGCTTTGGCTGACGAGCTGCTGTTTGGCAAACTGGTGGATGGAGGCATCTTGAAGGTAGACATTGACGCCGAAGAAAAAGTGACGCTGGATATTACTCCGCTACCGAAGAAGGATAAGCCAAAGGCGGAGCCAGAAGAAGCCGCAGCGAGTTCTTAAACCCTTTTCGTTTTCTGTAAAGCCTGTGACGCGATAGTGTCACAGGCTTTTTATTTGCTACAAATTTAGTAGCTATCTGCGCATATTCCACGCTGGCAATCGGGGGTTTTTCATCCCACCAAGTGGCCTGGGCAGGATAAATGGGATCTGATCCCAATGCCACAAGATCATAGGCACACACCCTATTTGTACAACAACTGGGGCAACCACAAGCCAATGGCGGGGAACAGGTACAGCAGCACAATCGCCAGTACCTGAATGCCCATGAAGGGCATCATGCCAGCAAAGATCTGGTTCAGCGTGACGTGCGGCGGGCTCACGCCCTTGAGGTAAAACGCTGCCATGGCCACAGGTGGGCTCAGGAAAGCGGTTTGCAAATTCAGAGCCACCAGCAGGCCGAAGAAGAGTGGATCGACGCCAAACTTGGGCAGCAGTGGGATGAAGATGGGCATGAAGATCACGATGATCTCGGTCCATTCCAGCGGCCAACCCAAAATGAAAATGATGACCTGGCTCAGTACCATGAACTCCACCTTGGTCAGGCTCATGCTCAGCACCCAGGTTTCCACTAATTCCTGGCCACCTAGCAAGGCAAATGCGGCGGAGAAGATGGCTGAGCCTACAAACAGCCAGCACACCATGGCCGAGGTCTTGGCGGTGAGATAGACGCTTTCTTTCACCACGTCAAAGGTTAGTCGCCGATACGCCGCCGCCAAAATCAAACCACCCAGAGAGCCCATGGCTGCTGCCTCGGTTGGCGTGGTCAAGCCCATGACGATGGAGCCCAGCACCGACAGAATGAGTAGCAGTAGTGGGAAGAAGCTGGTCAGCAGCATCTTGAACACTTCCAGTCGGGTGTAGCTGAGCAGGGCGTAGAACACCGCCAACACGGCAGCGCCAGCGGCCAAGCCTATCCAATAGGCCATGGGTGCGGCAACTGTACTGGCTGAAGCTAGGGCTGCGCCGTTGGTTGCGGGGGTACCGGGAATAGCAGCGCTTGAGCCGGGAATAGCAGCCGCACCCGGTGGCTCTTTCACCGCTTCAACAGCGGGTTCTTTCAACGCGCCTGCAGTCTCTTTGGCGTCATCGGTTGGTGGTTCTTTCAAGCCATCTGCAGCGGGCGGCTCTTTCAGGCCGTCACCGGGAGGCTCGGCCAGGCCAGTGCTGCTGGTACCAGAGGTTGCAGGGCTTTCTTCGCCCATGCGCTGCATGGTCACCACTTCTTCGGCCTCGACCGTCGTCAAACTTTTGTAGCTCCACAGAGCCGTAGCTGCAAACAATAGCGCGGGCAACAGCACAATGGTCAGCTGTTTAAGCAGGTAACTGGCCGGTACGTCTTGGTTGCGCTTTCCCTTGAGCGCATTGAGCAAGCCCGGCAGTGCGCGCGCTGCGTGTGCCGTGGCAAACTTTTCGGTCAGTGCAGGTAACGGAACAAAACGCTCGGCAGCGGTCAAAGGCGGTGCCAAGGATGGCTTTAACTTGGCCACAATGATGACGTACACAATGTACAAACCAGCCAGCATGATGCCGGGGAAAAACGCGCCTGCGTACAACTGCACCACCGACACACCGGCCGTAGCGCCATACACAATCAGCATCACTGAAGGCGGTATCAAAATACCCAAGCAACCACCTGCCGTTATTGCACCGGCCGACAACTGCACGCTGTAGCCTGCGCGCAGCATGGCGGGCAAGGCCAGCAAACCCATCAACGTGACAACTGCGCCCACAATACCCGTGGCTGTGGCAAACACGGCACAAGTCACCAAAGTTGCTACGGCCAACGAGCCGGGCACACGCGCCAGCGCCAGGTGCAGGCTTTTGAACAGCTTTTCGATCAGGTTGGCCCGCTCGACCAGATAGCCCATGAAAACGAACAAGGGGATGGAGATCAACACGTCGTTGCCCATTACTTTAAACGCCGCTTGCACCATCAAGTCCAGCGTTTTGCTGGCACTGCGTTCATACGCTAGCCAGGTAAAAATCATGCCCATACCCATAAGGGTAAAGGCAGTGGGAAAGCCCAGCATAATGGCCACCACGACAAGCGACAGCATAAGCAGGCCCAAATGGCCATTGGTGACTTCTTTGGCACCAATCAGCATGGCCAGCGCGGCCAGCATGATCAGCCCCATCAGGATGAAGCCAAAGCGCAGTTCTTTTTTAATTTTGATCATTGTGTGCCTGCTTTCGCCACATATTTGTCCAAGGCTGCGATGTCTTCGTCTTTGACATGCACCATGGCTTTGAGTTTTTCTACATCGACCTCCTCTACGTCCTGGTCGCGCGAGGGCCATTCACCGTCACGGATGCACATTACGCAGCGGATGATTTCCACAACGCCTTGCAGCAGCAACATGCCACCTGACAGGGGGATGATGAACTTGAATGGGTACAGCGGTATTGGGTCGGCATTGAAGGTTTGCTCGCGAATAGCCAGTGCATCCATGGCAAACGACCAGCCAGCCCAGGTCAGCGCGACTATGCCTGGAATGAAGAACGCAAAGTACAAGATTAAGTCCAGCGTAGCTTGTGTGCGTGGTTGAAAAAACCCGTACAGCACGTCGCCGCGTACATGTCCGTTCTTGGACAGGGTATAAGCGCCGGCAGTCATGAATAGCGCGCCGTACAGCATGATTTGCGCGTCCAGTACCCAGGCGTGTGGGTTATTGAGCACGTAGCGGTTAAAAACTTCCCAACTGATCAATAGGGTTAGCAGCAGTGCAGCCCAGGCAAAGGTTTTGCCAAGCAGGGTGGACAGTCGGTCCACGGCGAGCAGTAGTTTTTGCATTAACGCTCCTGATATTTTTTATTTTTAGAACTGACAAAAGTAAGGGCGCTGTAGCTGCCCACCACAACGCCCTTTGTATCAACTGCAGGCCAAGCCCTAGGCTTTGGCACCCTTGCCAAAGTAGTGGTTGTAGGCCATTTTGAAATCGACGGTGTAGTCGTTTTGCCATTGACCTGCGCGCTTGGCAAACGTTTTTTGTGATTCGAGTACTTTCGCGAACAAGGCGTTGTCAGCAGACTTCTTGGCAATGACTTTGTCCCAAGCGGCCAATTGAGCGCGCAAAATGGCATCTGGCGTTTTGTAGAAATTGATTTTGGCAGCCTTGAGCTCCTCGTAGTCCTTGGAGTTGCGTTCAATCATTTTCCAGCTCATTTCGGCAGACGATGCCGACACCGCCACGTCAATAATGGACTTGAGTTCGGCTGGTAGTGCTGCGAGCTTGGGCTTATTGAACAAAATTTCAAACTGCTCGCCCGACTGGTGAAAGCTTTGCAGCATGCAGTTTTTCACCACATCCGGAAAGCCCAAAATACGGTCAGACGTCGCGTTGTTGTACTCTGCCGCGTCGATCAGGCCACGGTCGAGCGCGGGCACAATTTCGCCGCCCGGCAGCGGGTTCACTGCCGCGCCCATCTCTGTGAAGATGTCTACCGCCAAGCCCACAGTACGGTACTTCAGGCCTTTGAGGTCTTCGACCTTGGCAATCGGTTTTTTGAACCAACCCAGCGGCTGGGTGGACATGGGGCCGTACACATAAGATACTACGTCGATGTTAAGCGATTTGTAGATTTCTTCCAGCAGCGCCTTGCCGCCTCCATGGTTGTGCCAAGCCAGCACCATATTGGAGTCCATACCATACGCGGGGCCAGAACCCCATAGCGCCAAGGCAGAGTTTTTGCCGTAGTGATAGGACAGAGCACCGTGACCACCGTCCAAGGTGCCCTTGTTCACGGCATCAAGCAACTGAAAGGCGGGAACCACCGAGCCAGCAGGCAATACCTCAATTTTGAGTTTGCCGCTGGCCATGGCGTTGACCTTGGCGGCAAAGTCATTGGCGAATTCGTGAAAGATGTCTTTGGCAGGCCAGGTGCTTTGAAAACGCAGGCTGGTGGTTTGCGCAGTGGCAATCATCGGTGCACTCATAGCGCCTGCTGCGATGGCGGCACCTTTCAAAAAGCCGCGGCGGGCCGGGGTTTTGCGTGTACTCATTTTTTTCTCCTATTGTGGATCAATTGGTATGTAAAACTTTCAAGCAAAACACAGTGTGCTCCTATTTAAGACTTTCCGATAATTGGTGGTTTCCCTTGCTTGGCTAGTTTTAAGCTGTTTTTTTGAAATTCGCCAAGAATCTCAAGGGTACCGGCAGGTGACCATAAAAAAAGCCCGTTGAGTAATGCACAACGGGCTTTCAATCGGCATGCAAAGAGCGGAATCAGTGCCCGCCACCGCCTAAATACGCCGCCTTCACCGCTGGGTCATCGCGCAGCTTGCTGGCCTCGCCGTGCACCGAGATGCGGCCATTTTCTAGCACGTAGCCGTAGTCTGCTACTTTCAATGCAGCAGCAGCAAATTGCTCCACCAGGAGCATGGTCACCCCGCGAGACTTCAGGTCAGCGATGATGCGAAAGACCTCTTCTACCAGAATAGGTGCCAGGCCCATGGAAGGCTCGTCCAGCAACACTATATCGGGGTTGAGCATGACAGCGCGAGCCATAGCCAGCATTTGTTGCTCACCGCCCGACAGGGTGCCTGCCAACTGGTTGCGCCGCTCTTTCAGGCGAGGAAACAAATCCATCGCTTTCTCCAAATCGCCTTGCACGTCGCCCTTGGGGCGGCTGCCGGTGAGGCGCGGGAAAGCACCCAAAATCAGGTTGTCCGTTACGCTCATAGTGGCAAACACGCGGCGACCTTCGGGGCTGTGCGCCAGACCCAGTTTGGCGATGGTGTAGGACTCCATGCCATCAATGCGTTTATTACTCAGGGTGATCTCGCCTGCTGTGGGCTTGATCATGCCGCAAATGGCGCGCATGGTGGTGGTTTTGCCAGCGCCGTTGGAGCCGATCAGTGTGACGACCTTGCCTTTGGGCACTTCGAGCGAAATGCCGTGCAATACCTGCACTTTGCCATAGCCAGCCTCGAGGTTTTTGATACTTAACATCTTGTGATCCTCTTATTCAGACACCGTGCCACCGAGGTAAGCCTCGATCACTTTTTCGTCGGCTTGCACGGCGGCAGGTTTGCCTTCGGCAATCTTCTGGCCAAAGTCCAGCACCGAGACCTGGTCGCAAATGCTCATCACCACGTCCATGTGGTGCTCGATCAGGATGACGGTGATGCCGTGGTCGCGGATCTTGCGGATGATGGTGATCAGTTCTTTGATATCGGGTGCGGTCAGGCCAGCAGCAGGTTCGTCCAGTAGCAGCAATTGCGGGTCAAGCGCCAAGGCGCGTGCAATTTCCAGCAGGCGCTGCTTGCCGTAGGGTAGGTTGCGGGCTTCTTCAAGCGCCAGTTCGCCCAGGCCGACAAAGCGCAACAATCCCATACCGCGATCCACAGCTGCTTTTTCTTCGCGCTTGTAGCGTGGCGTGTGCAAAGAGACATCGACGATGTTGCTGCTAAACGTGTGGTGCAAACCGACCTGAACGTTCTGCAGCGCCGTCATTTCGCCAAACAACTGCACGTTTTGAAAGGTGCGTGCAATGCCGGATAAAGCAATGTCTGACGAAGTGCGTCCCACAACCGAGCGGCCTGCAAAGTCGATGCTGCCTGCAGTAGGTACATAAATGCCCGTCAACACGTTCATCATCGTGCTCTTGCCTGAGCCGTTAGGGCCGATCAAGCCGTGGATGGTGCCGCGCTTGACGTGCAGGTCTACATTGTTGATAGCCTTCAACCCACCAAATTGCATCAGCACGTTCTTGGCGATCAGAATGTCGCTGTCCGCTGCGCCAGAGTTAGCCGCCACCATGATGGCATCTTTGTTGTCGCCGGCGTTCAAAGTGCCAGTATTGCTTGGGGCCACTTTGCTCTTGGCAAACAGGCTACGCACAAAGCCCACGATGCCGTCTTGCAGGTAATAAACAACGAACAAAATCATCAAGCCGAAGATGCTCAGGCGCCAGTCGGTGATGGATTGCAACCAGAACGAAAACGCAGCCAATGCGAGTGTTCCCACCACAGGTACCGCCATGGCTTTGATCGTGGTGATTTTTTTCATCACACCAATCGCACCGCCCACAATCATCAAGATCGCCAGGCCCGAAGCGACGTAACGGAACATTTCCAGATCATCCAGCAGCTTGGGCAAGATCACGATAATCGCCGCGCCAAGAATGGCGCCTACACGGCTTTTACGGCCACCCATGATCACGCCCAACAGAAAGAGCACGGTCAGTTCATTGTTATAGGTGTTAGGCGAAATGTATTGCTCGGAATAGGCATACAGGCAACCTGCCAAACCGGCAAAGCCCGCGCTAATCACGAAGGCATATACCTTGTAGCGGTAAACCGACACACCCATGCAATCAGAAGCGACCGGGCTACCACGCAAAGCTTCAAACGCACGGCCCAATTGGGAGCGCAAGATGCGGTGCACCACAACAAGTGATATCACCATCAAGCCAAAAGTGAGCCAGTAAAAATCATGCTCGGTCAACTTGTAGTCGCCAATCGATGGCTTAGGAATTTTGATACCCAAGGGACCTTCGGTGAGGAAGGTCATCTCGTTGATCAAAATCTGAATGATGGTGCCAAAAGCCAAGGTCACCATGGCCAGATACGGGCCAGTAACGCGCAGCGCCGGCAGGGCCAGCAGGGCACCAAAACCCGCTGTAATGGCAATACTGGCAGGCACGATGACCCACAGTGGCGCGCCCAGTTTGAAAAAGAGCACGCCAGCCGTGTACGAACCCACGCCAAACAAACCGGCGTGGCCCAGCGACACCTGGCCGGTATAGCCCACCACGATGTCAAGGCCAAATAAAAGAATGGCGTAGATCATGATCGTACCAACCATGTGCACGTAATACGAGTTGCTGGTGAGCAGTGGAAAAGCGGCCAGCAGGGCCAGACCAATCACCGCAGCAATAAGAGTTTTGCGATCCATCATAGGGCTTTCTTCTTATACTTTTTTGATAGCAGACTTGCCGAACAAGCCAGCAGGTTTGTAGGCCAAAACCAAGAGCAGTAGCACCAGACCGGGCACGTCTTTATAGCCAGTGGAGAGGTAAAAACCTGTCGTGGTTTCTGCAATGCCCAAAATAATACCGCCCACGATGATACCCATGCCACTGGTCAAGCCGCCAATAATGGCGACTGCAAAAGCTTTCAGACCCAGCACGGCACCCATGGTCGCCCCCGTGAGTGTGAGCGGTGCAATAAGTGCGCCGGCAAAGCCCGCCGTGGCAGATGACAGCGCGTAGGAAAAGGTAATGACCAAACCTGTGTTGATACCCATAAGTTTTGCTGCATCGCGGTCGTTGAAGGTAGCCACCACGGCCTTGCCGTAAATGGTTTTGCGATTGAAAAATTCGACAGCCAGCATCATTAACACAGCACCGATAACGACCAATATTTCCATGGGTAATACGTTCGCACCCAGAAACTTCAAAGGCGACTCCGGCAGCGGAGACGGGAACTTCAAATCGTCACGACCCCAAATATTTTCAGCCACGTTTTTAAAAATAATGCCCAACGCAATGGTGGACATGATCCAGCCAAATTCGCTTTTGATTTTGATGGCAGGGCGCACACCAATGCGCTCAACCAGGCCACCTTGAAACAAGCCAAAAATAATCACCAGTGGCAGCATCAGCCAATAGTTGACACCTGCATTCACCAGGGTTAAACCCACCATCGCACCGAGCATGAGCGCGTCACCCTGGCCAAAGTTCAAAGTGTCAGATGTTTGAAAAGTCAGCTGGTAGCCGAAAGCAATGACCGCGTAGATCATGCCCAGCGCAATGCCGCTGTAGATAAGTTGGAGCAGGATTTCCATAATGGGTGTTCCGTGAAAGGGTCAGTGAACCGATGCGTAGCAAAAGAGCGTGGCGCTCGAATAAAAAAAACACCGCGAAAGCTGGCAGAGCCCGCGCGGTGTTTGTCTTGTGAAAGACGGTAACGATACGAAAATAGCTAAATTATTTCTTCACGCGTACGATGGATGCCTTGGCCTGGTCTTCAGGGTACGCGTATACCACTTTTTGACCTTTGACTTCGCCAAACACGGGAATGTTGGCGGTAATCGCCTCGTGGTCTTGTGCAGAGAATGGTTTGTTGTAGGTCGTCACCACGCCTTCAACCGGAGTCTTCAGGTTTTCCAGAGCTTCACGGATTTTGCTGCCATCGGTAGAGTTGGCTTGCTTGATAGCGGCGGCCAACAAATAGATGGAGTCATAACCTTGCGCAGCAGACACTGGAGAGTCAATACGTGCGTTCTTCGGGTTGAAGGTTTTCAGGTAGTTGATGATGAAGGACTGACGCTTGGGCGTCGTTGGTTCTTGAATGAAGGTTTGCGGCATACGCGCGCCTTCGCCGCCTGGGCCAGCGTTGTCGATAAAGTTGGCCATGGACAGCGTCCAGCTACCAATCATGGGAACCTTCCAGCCCAGCTTGGTCATGCCGTTGGCAATTTGTGCCAGCTCAGGGCCAATGGCATAGGTCAGTACCGCTTCTGCACCAGCGGCTTTGGCCTTGAGCAATTGAGCCGTCATGTCTACGTCCTTGATGTTGAATTTTTCAACGGCAACGGCAGTGATGCCCTTTGCTTTCAAGGCGGTTTCCAGGTCAGTACGACCCAGTTGGCCGTAGTTGGTGGAGTCGGCCAAAATAGCGACCTTCTTGAAGCCTTTGCGTGTAATGGCTTCTTCAACAATCATAGGAGCCTGAATGCTGTCGTGCGCGGAGTTACGGAAGATGTAGTTTTCTTTTTGCTCTGGAAACTGCTTGGTAACGATAGAACCCGTGGCCACGTTGTTCATGACTGGAATCTTGGCTTCCTGAAAGAAGCGTTGCGAAGCCAAAGCCACACCCGTGTTGATATAACCCACGGCGGCAACTACTTTCTCTTTGCTAATCAGCTCTTGTGCGATTTGCACGCCGCGCTCGTTTTTGGCTTCGTCGTCACGCTCAACGATTTGAATCTGGCTGCCCAAGACGCCACCGGCCTTGTTGATCTCGTCAACTGCCAGCTTCACGCCGTCGCGCATGCTCACGCCCATGGATGAGGAGCCGCCAGTGAAGGGGCCTGTCACGCCGATTTTGATGGGGTCAGCAGCTGTAGCCAAACCAGCCACTGTGAATGCGGCTGCTGCAACAGCCAGTTTTGCAAAACGAAAATTCATGGTGTCTCCAGTAAAAAAAATAAACTTGATCTGCACACGATGCAAACACATACATATAACATGTTGCAAACTGTGCAACGTACCATGAATGTAGTCGAATTCGCTTCAATAGGCCCTGAGGTATTCAGCAAATTGACAGTTGCAGGGACGCGGTGTTTGAATGCCGCCCGAGGTGAAAAATTGCAATCGAGTAAAAAATATTCACATATTTTTAATCTTGCATGCTATTTATTAAATAGCAACTCGCGCAATGCCAGAAACAGATATCTTCATATTGATGAAAATTAAATGACATGATAATATTTCTAAATCGGAATGCCCATTGACCTGAAACTACTGTCCGCGCACGCCTGGCGTAGCTTCATGGTTAAGGATAAACCCTTAGCCTTAACCAGCATTGCTAACAAGTTTATTATCGAATGCTTCCTGTTGCAAGTGCAGCTATCCAAGGAGTACAACATGCGTAACCTGGTCAAGATTTTGCTCCTCACCGTTTTCATGGCATTCGGTCTGGCTGCTCGCGCCCAACCTGTGGTTGAATCGCCCAACGATGGCCCTTTTCGCACCATGAGTGAAGGGGCAGATGCCAAGCTGATGTTAGAGGGGCATGACGCAATAGCTTACTTCACGCAAAACACTGCGGTCAAAGGCGACCCGGCCGTCAAGCTTGATTATAAAGGCGTGGTCTGGCGCTTTGCCAGTGAGGCCAACAAGGAGGAGTTTCAAAAATCACCTGAAAAATATATGCCTCAGTTTGGTGGCTATTGTTCTAACGGTATTAACTACGCCGTGCCGGGCGGCGGGGGTGGCGGGCCAAACACCTGGCGTATGTACCGTGGCAAGCTGTATGTGTTTGGCGGGCAGTCTGCACGCGACCATTTTGAGATGGACACCGAGTTGAATCTGGAGCGCGCCCACCAATACTGGAACGAGCAGGTTGCTGGTTCCAGCGCCATGATTCAAATGTACAAACGCATCATCTTGCGTGTGCCGCATTACAAAACCGACAAAGCCTTGCAGGCAGAATACGAAGCCAAACTGGCTGCCAAAACCTTGCCCGTCATGCCAGGTGCGCCACAAGTCGTACCTGCTCAGTAATCTGATTACTATTAATTTGATAGCTGCTCGCGCATATTCCACGCTGGCATACAGGATAAATCACTGTTAAAAATGCTTTTTTGACTGCCTGCAGGCCCCAGGGCATTGCGCATAGTGTGGGAGAGCCGCAGCCTATCTGTTCCCTATCTGTTCCAATACGCAGTTATCTCAACGTGTTTCGCCCAGCCTTATGCCCACTACCACTGCTACATCCCCTGACCTCACCACCATCCGCTGGACAGAGCAGGGCACCGAGCGCAGCGCGCTGTGGCGCTGTGAACGCGGCGCTGCCCCGCCTAAGCGCGTGGTGCTAGCCGACGACACCACCAGCGCCGATAGCGCCTATCGTCTGGCCTGCGAAGGCGTAGGTTTGCTGTGGCGAGGTGATTTTCAAAACGCACGCCACTTGGTTCAAGCGCTCGAGCGGCGTTTGGACAACGTCAAAACCAAGCCCGCCAAAAGAAACCAGGTCGTCGTGCAAAAGCCCATGGCTGAGGTGTTTAACCTGGCCCGCCAGGCCAAGTCTCAGCGCGCCCGGGTGCTGGGTATGGTGCTGGTGCCTTTCGATGCCAGCTACACAATCCCCCTGCGCCGCGCACCTGATGCCATGCAAGCCTGCATGGAGGCCTGGGGGCCCGCCACGCCTGAACAGGGCGAGTCTGTCGCCAGTCTGCGCGAACTGTTAGGCATCATCAGTGCGCACGAATGGCGCAAAAACGGCGTAGAGCTGAGCGCCTTTGGCGAAGAAACAGAAGACAATTACAACCGCATCCACCCGCATTACGGGGTTTTTTCTCCCGTGCGCGGCGAATACATTGGCCTGGTTGTCAAAGCTCCGCTACCCGTCATGCTGGGCAAACCACCCCAGTTACTGGCGTTTGACGTTGGCACAGGCACCGGCGTTTTGGCAGCCGTGCTGGCCAGCCGCAGTGTGGGCAAAATCATTGCTACCGACCTGGACCCGCGCGCCCTGACTTGCGCCAACGAAAACCTGGAACGCCTCACTGCACTGGGGCAGGTTCAAGTTCTGCAAACCAACCTCTTTCCTGATGTGGCCACCTACGGCAAAGCCCATCTCATCGTCTGCAACCCGCCCTGGCTACCCGCCCGCCCCAGTTCGTCGCTAGAACGTGCCATTTACGACGAAAACAGCCAGATGCTGCTGGGCTTTTTAAACGGCCTCACAACCCATCTGGCCCCTGGCGGCGAGGGCTGGCTCATCTTGTCCGACCTGGCCGAACACTTGGGTTTGCGCACGCGGGACGAACTGCTGGCCGCTTTTGAAACTGCGGGTTTGAAAGTGGTAGCGCGGCTAGACGCTAAACCGCAGCACCCCAAGGCCAAAGACAAGACGGATGTGCTGCATGTGGCCAGATCACGCGAAGTGACATCGCTGTGGCGTTTAACTGCCAAATGAAGTCCTACTTGCACATTGGGGGCAATGAACAAGGACCAACAAGAAGTTAGCCAACAAAAAAGCCACCCGAAGGTGGCTTTTTGCTATGAATCTCATATTGACTGGCGGAAACGGAGGGATTCGAACCCTCGATGAGGCTCTACACCCCATACTCCCTTAGCAGGGGAGCACCTTCGGCCACTCGGTCACGTTTCCAGTCAGACAATATTATCGCATGAAGCGTGGGGCTTGCCGCTTTGCCATGCTTGCAACTGCTAAATTTTGTGTTTTTTTGGTTGTGCAGTGTCGTCCCTAGCCGGTGCTTTATCGTTAATTTACAAAACTACCGTACAACCTGGCCATGCACCATTCAAACCTTATCCCCCATTTGTCAAAACGCCAGTTGCTGGCACTGGGCGTGGCCACGGTGGCTAGCCCGTGGGTCGTAACTGCCAGGGCGCAAGCCGCGCAGGATAACGTGGCAGACGAGGTATGGACTGACCCGTCCCGCAGCCGCAGCTTGCCCACGCTGGTGCGCTGGCCTACAGGCGCGCCGCTGGGGGTGATACTTTTCTCGCACGGCTTGGGCGGCAGCCGCCTGGGGTCTGACGTGTGGGGCCAGGCGTGGGCCGCAGCGGGCTTTTGCGTGGTGCACTTGCAGCACCCTGGCAGTGACGCACCATCGCTCAAGGGCGGCTTTAGCGCCTTGCGCAAAGCCATGGCACCCGAGCAATTGCCTGCGCGCGTGGTGGACGTTAAATTTGTGCTGGACGAAATACAGCGCAGGCACGACCAAAAGCTGCCGCGTTGGGCCGACGTGCCCATCAAGAAGATGGGCTTTTCGGGCCATTCATTGGGCGCACGTACAGCGCAAGCCTTGGCTGGGCAAGCGTACCCCAATGGTGGCGGCTGGCAGGGCGCAGACCCGCGCATCACCGCTTTTGCCATGTTTAGCCCGGCAGTGGGCAAAGGCACCCAGTTGCCCCAGGCAACCAGCAACGCGCGCGCCATGACGCGGCCCACCCTGGTCGTTACCGGCACGCTGGACGGTGAGGTGCTGAACAACGGCGAAACCCCAGCGACGCGCCGCATGGTGTATGACAGCTTGCCCGCTGGCAAAAAATCGCTGCTGGTGGTCAATGGCGCCGACCACATCACCTTTGCGGGTATTGCCAAGCACATTCCCAGCAATTTTTTGATACGCCGCGAATCGTCTACCGTCAGTGCTGAAGGAGACCACCACGAGCGCGTCGCCAAAATCAGCACGCAATGGTGGAAGTCGCAGTTGCTGGGCGCGGCCATGCCAGAGCCTGGCGGGCTGGCAAGTGGCGATGTGTGGTTGAAGGGTTAACAGAGCTGGTTTTACTGGTCAAATATGCCAAATTCCAGCGTGGAATATGCGCGAGCAGCTATCGAATGCATAGCGAAATAGCCCACGTTGGTCCATTCAAAAAGCGGACACCGGGTCTTCTGATTCGTAAGTCAAAATCTCTGCATCACCAACAATCAAGGACGGAAGCTGGTCTGCAAAGTTTTTGAAATACGATTGTTGAAAATGCGCGTTCAACAAATCGCGGCTGCGCCAAAGTTCAAAGAATACAAAGCGGCCAGGTGTCAACGGGTCCAGCAGAAAGTCGTAGCGCATGCATCCCGGTTCCTGCCGCGACAGGGGTACCAAAGTCTTGGCCAAGGCTATCAGCTTGGCGCTTGCATCAGGCTGGGCGATGAAGGTTCCCGTCAAAACGATCATGATGCGTTTCTCCTGTCCAATATGGCTGTAGCCCGTGAGCGACACAGTGGCATTGGGTGGCAGTTCCAGTTTGTCTACCTTGAGGGCGTATACAGTGTAGTGGTTGCAGTGCGGTTTGTCACTCACAGGTCGTGTCAGGGGCTGTCGTCTGGGAAATACGCTCAGTTGGTGGGCTAGCGCCACGCTCGGGGTATGCGCTGCAAAAAGTTTTTAGAAAACACGCGCGAACGGTGTTTTGTAGTAATCGACCTTCAACAACGCGCGCCTTCCTAAAAATTTTT
>JAYVTG010000020.1:0-2118 GCA_043774625.1 Polaromonas sp.
GCGCACGTCGCCCAGGCCGACCAGCTCCAGCATCTCGCTAACACGCTCGCGGCGCTGCTTGTCGGGTTGGTCCCAAATGCCAAAGGCCACGTTGCGGCCTACGTCCAGATGCGGGAAGAGTGCGTAGTCCTGGAACACCATGGCGATGCGGCGTGACTCGGCGGCAAGCGTCTTGCCCACGGAGCTGACCGTTTCGCCCGCCAGCGTTATGCTGCCAGCGCTCACCGGCTCCAGGCCTGCCACTGCGCGCAGCAAAGTGGTTTTGCCGCAACCCGATGGGCCGATCAATACGCCGATGTGGC
Organism: Polaromonas sp.; assembly: GCA_043774625.1. GTDB lineage: Bacteria > Pseudomonadota > Gammaproteobacteria > Burkholderiales > Burkholderiaceae_C > JAAFIP01. The sequence goes on from JAYVTG010000020.1 coordinate 303, forward strand.
CGGCTTTCAAACCGAACGCCACATCTGTCACGGCCGGCACGTTGCGGCCAGGGTAATGAACGCTGACATGCCGAAGGTCCAAATACATGGAATAAATTCTAATTGATTACAATTCTCATTCTCGACCTCAGTGTTTCGTGACGGCTTTTTGCTGACCATTGCGCGCACGCGCGGTTTTTCAAAAACTACCCCGTTTTGTCTCTGCACTCCTTTTCTTTATGCGCTCTCTACAACTTGCGTTGATGGTGATCGCCTGCATAGTGCTATTGCCCATCCTCGCGGTGTTTGCGGCAGTGCTGCAGTGGAACGAGATCAGCACGCAGATTCTGACTGAGATGGCCAGCACGGTGTTGCCGCAGTACGCCATGACGTCCATCGCGCTTTGCGCCATGGTGGCGTTCGGCGTGGCCGTTTTAGGGGTTGCAACGGCGTGCGCAGTCACGCTGTTCGACTTTCCCGGTCGCAAAACCTTTCAATGGGCCCTGCTGCTGCCCATTGCCATGCCCGCCTACGTGGTGGCCTATGCCTACACTGACTTTTTGCAATACAGCGGTCCGGCGCAAGCGGCCATTCGCGCGGCGACGGGGCTGCAAGGCCGCGTGTTGCCCGAAGTGCGCAGTCTGGGTGGCGCGGCGCTGGTTTTGGTGGTGACGCTGTATCCCTATGTGTATTTACTGGTCCGAAGCGCGCTGCTGGAACGCGCTGCGCACTTGATGGAGGCCGCGCGGATGCTGGGTACGCCTTTGAAGCGCCGCATTCGCAGCGTGGTACTGCCGCTGGCGCGCCCCGCCGTGGCCGCAGGCGTGGCGCTGGCGTTGATGGAAACACTCGCCGACTACGGTGTGTCAAGCTACTTTGGCATTCAAACCTTTACCGTGGGCATATACAAAGCCTGGCTGTCGATGGACAATTCCATCGCTGCTGCGCAGCTGGCCTGCGTGTTGCTGCTGTTTGTTGCGGCGCTATTGAAAGTAGAGCGGAGCGCGCAGAAGCTGCGGCGCTTCGCGGCACTGAAAGGCGCGAGAGATGACAGTGCAGAAGCACGCCGCATCGTGTTGACAGGCAAGCGTGCCCTGAAAGTGCAGCTGGTATGCGCGCTGCCTGTGCTGCTGGGTTTTGTGTTACCTGTGCTGTTCATGCTGCGCCCGTTGATCAGCGGCTGGCAGTCTGCCGACGCTCCGCTGCCATGGGCGAATTTCGGCCAATGGGCTTTGAACAGTTTGAAGCTGGGCCTGCTTGCCGCGGTGCTGGCTGTGGGCTTTGCGCTGGTGCTGGCCTTCGCCGCGCGCTTTTCTCCATCACGACTTACCAACGGGGTGCTGCACATCGCAGGCCTGGGATATGCCGTTCCAGGCGCGATCATCGTGGTCGGGTTGCTCATCCCCGTGGGCTGGCTGCAGGCCGCGCAGCCTGGCTGGGGCGTGGGTTATGTGCTGACGGCCACGGTGCTGGGTGTGGTCTGGGCCTATCTGGTGCGCTTTTGCGCGGTGGCCCTGCAAAGCGTGCAAAGCGGCTATAGCCGCATTCCACTGTCATTGGATGACACCGCCCGCACCTTGGGTGTGGCAGGGTTTGCGCTGCTGCGCCGTGTGCATTGGCCGCTGTTGCGCCGCTCCACGCTCGTGGCAGGGCTGCTGGTGTTTGTAGACGTGTTGAAGGAGCTGCCCGCCACCCTGGTGCTTCGCCCGTTCAATTACGACACATTGGCCGTGATGGCCTACCAACTGGCGCGCGATGAGCGCCTGGGCGAAGCGGCCTTGCCATCACTGGCACTGGTGCTGGTGGGTTTGATCCCGGTCGTGCTGATCAGCCGTTC
>JAYVTG010000021.1:0-5311 GCA_043774625.1 Polaromonas sp.
GGTAAAAGAGGGAGCCAGGTACAAAAGCTGACAAGAAGCTAAGGTCTATACCCTGGCGGAGGACACGGAGGTATCCGTCCACCCACAGTGCCTGACAGCGCAAGCACGTGGTCGTTTGTAAACTCAGTTCTGACTAGACAAATGCTTCAAACATTGCATTTGTCCGCATTATCCGTACAATATGAATAATCCGTATTTTGTTAGTTATCCTTATGAAAACCCTGTCTTCCCGCGAAGTTCAAAAGAACTTTGGCGCTGTCACCGACCTGGTGAGCGCGGGCGAGTGTGTGCGCGTCACCAAACACGGGCGACCTGCATTTTTTATCGTTCCTGAAACGAGTGACACCGAAGAAATTTTGCGTCGCATGGCAGGCGCGCGGTTGACGCGCCTGCTCAAAGCGGCCACGCCCACTAACGCAGCGCAAGCGCTTACGCAAGCACAGGTGAACCAGATGATTGAGGATTGCTTTGCTTAACGCCATCGTTTTAGACAGCAACCTCGTCGTCAGCGCCTTCCTCAACCCTCACAGCGTAGCCGCTCAGGCACTGGCCATTGGCTTGGAGAACTTCTCCCCGGTTTGCTCCAGAGAAATATTCGCAGAGCTGGTAGACGTTTTAGCGCTCGACAAGTTTGACAAATACATCAGCAAAAACGCCCGCGTAGCCCTGTTGGATTTGTATGCACAAAGCGTGCAGTTTTTTGACGTGCCACTAGCCGTCACCGACTGCAAAGACCCAAAAGACAATAAATTTCTGGCGCTAGCATTAGCTGCACAAGCCAGCGTGCTCGTTACAGGCGACAAAAAAGACCTGCTGGTGATGAATCCGTACCAAGGCGTGGCGATTATGGGTTTGCGCGAATTTGTTGATGGGCATGCGCGGTATCTGCCACATAAAAATAGCTAGCAGACAAGAAAAACGCGCACTTTATACAAGCAATAGATTTTGATCGGCCCATTGAAGAGCTTGGCTATAAGATCCAGCCCCGGATCAACTTATCACCCGAAAACTACCTTCCAGTAACCACCAGCGGCACAATATTGTCGTGCCCCGCCCCACCAAACGCCTGCTCGCGCAGCAGGGCCAGTTGGTCGCGCACGCGGGCGGCTTTTTCAAAGTCCAGGTTCTGGGCATGTTCCAGCATTTGCTTTTCTAGCTGCTTGATGCGCTTGCCCACGTCGCGTTCGCTCATGTCTTCTATGTGGGCGCGGTCCAGGTCGCGTTGCTCGGCGGCCTTGCTGGCTTTTTCGCTGTACACGCCGTCGATCAAATCACGCACTTCCTTGATGATGGATCGGGGCGTGATGCCGTTGGCCAGGTTGAAGGCGGTTTGCTTTTCGCGGCGGCGGCGGGTTTCGTCCATCGCTTTTTTCATGGATTCGGTGACTTTGTCGGCATACAAAATCGCGCGGCCATTCAGGTTTCGCGCTGCGCGGCCTATGGTTTGAATCAAGCTGCGTTCAGAGCGCAAAAAGCCTTCCTTGTCGGCGTCCAGAATGGCGACTAATGACACTTCGGGCACGTCCAAACCCTCACGCAGCAGGTTGATGCCGACCAGTACGTCAAAGGTGCCCAAACGCAAATCACGCAAAATTTCTACCCGCTCCACCGTGTCTACATCGCTGTGCAGATAGCGCACCTTCACGCCGTTGTCGCTTAAATAATCGGTCAATTGTTCGGCCATGCGCTTGGTGAGGGTGGTGATAAAAACGCGCTCGTTTTTGTCCACGCGAATGCGAATCTCTTGCAGCACATCGTCCACCTGGCTGGTGGCGGGGCGCACTTCTACCTCGGGGTCTACCAGGCCGGTGGGGCGCACCAGTTGCTCTACCACCTGGCCGGTGTGCTGCTTTTCGTAGTCGGCTGGCGTTGCGGATACGAATACGCACTGGCGCATGCGGGTTTCAAATTCTTCCAGTTTCAACGGGCGGTTGTCCAGCGCGCTGGGTAGCCTAAAGCCGTATTCCACCAGCGTGGTTTTACGGGACCGGTCGCCGTTGTACATGGCGCTTAATTGACCCATCATCTGGTGGCTTTCGTCCAGAAATATCAGCGCGTCTTTGGGCATGTAGTCAGTCAGGGTGGATGGCGGGTCGCCAGGCGCTGCGCCGCTCAAATGGCGGGTGTAATTTTCAATGCCTTTGCAGTGGCCCACCTCGCTCAGCATTTCCAGGTCAAAGCGCGAGCGTTGTTCCAGCCGCTGGGCTTCTACCAGCTTGCCCATGCCCACCAGTTCTTGCAGGCGCTGGGCCAGCTCGATTTTGATGGTTTCGATAGCAGCCAGCACGCGGTCGCGCGGGGTGACGTAGTGGCTAGACGGGTAGACGGTAAAGCGCGGAATTTTTTGGCGCACGCGGCCAGTGAGTGGGTCAAACAGGCTGAGCGACTCAATCTCTTCGTCAAACAGCTCGATGCGAATAGCCAACTCGCTGTGCTCTGCGGGAAAGACATCAATCGTGTCGCCCCGCACCCGAAACTTGCCACGGCTAAAGTCGGTGTCGTTGCGCTGGTATTGCATGCGGATCAACTGCGTAATCACGTCGCGCTGGCCCATCTTGTCGCCCACGCGCACCGTCATGATCATGCGGTGGTAGCTTTCGGGTTCGCCAATACCGTAGATAGCCGATACCGTGGCCACAATGATCACGTCGCGCCGCTCCAGAATGCTTTTGGTGCAACTAAGGCGCATTTGCTCGATGTGTTCGTTGATGGCCGAGTCTTTTTCAATAAACAAGTCGCGCTGGGGCACATAGGCCTCGGGCTGGTAGTAGTCGTAGTAGCTGACGAAGTATTCAACCGCGTTTTTGGGAAAGAATTCGCGAAATTCACTGTACAGTTGCGCCGCTAATGTTTTGTTGGGCGCAAAAATCAAGGCCGGGCGGCCCATTTGGGCAATCACATTGGCCATGGTGAAAGTTTTGCCCGATCCGGTCACGCCCAGCAGGGTCTGAAAGACTTCCCCGTCCTGAATGCCCTCGACCAGCTTCGCAATGGCCGTGGGCTGGTCACCCGCCGGGGGGTATGGCTGGTACAGCTCAAAAGGCGAGCCAGGGTAAGAGACAAACTGCCCTTTTTGCGCTTGCGGAATTACTTCAGCTACTTCTTGCATAGGATGACGCTCAACACACCGTTAAAATTACGGGTAAGCCGTTAGGGTAATGCATTTTTGAAATTTAAGCGAAAACCATTTTTTGAACGCGAAAGGCGCGAAAGCCACGCGAAAGTCGCAAAAAAAGATAAATGATTTTTTTGCGACTTTCGCGTACTTTTGACCCCTTTTCGCGTTCGGCTGTTTTGTATTTTTATTGTTTTATTGAAAGCATCACCAATGAGCCTGTTTAGCACCGTAGAAATGGCCCCCCGCGACCCGATTTTGGGTCTGAACGAGCAGTTTGCCTCCGACACCAACCCTGCCAAGGTCAACCTGGGCGTAGGCGTGTACTACGACGACAACGGCAAACTGCCCCTGCTCAAATGCGTGCAAGAAGCCGAAAAAGCCATGGCCGCCGCGCCCAAGGCACGCGGCTATCTGCCAATTGACGGCATTGCGGCATATGACACCGCCGTGAAAGGCCTGGTGTTTGGCGCGGACTCTGCCATCGTCAAAGAAGGCCGTGTGGCCACCATTCAAGGCATTGGCGGCACCGGCGCCTTGAAGGTGGGTGCAGACTTTTTGAAGAAAGTGTCACCCAATGCCAAAGTGCTGATCAGCGACCCCAGTTGGGAAAACCACCGCGCCCTGTTCAGCAACGCGGGTTTTGTGGTGGAGCAATACCCCTATTACGACGTGACCAGCCGTGGCGTGAACTTTGCGGCCATGCTGGCGGCTCTGAACGGCGCTCACGAGGGCACCATCGTTGTGCTGCACGCCTGCTGCCACAACCCCACGGGTTATGACATTTCCGCCGCCCAGTGGGACGAGGTCATTGCCGCAGTGAAGGCGCGCAACCTCACTCCCTTTTTGGACATGGCTTATCAGGGCTTTGGCTACGGCATTCAAGAAGATGGCGCTGTGATTGCCAAGTTTGTGGCTGCGGGTTTGACCTTTTTGGTGTCCACGTCTTTCAGCAAAAGCTTTAGCCTGTATGGCGAGCGCGTGGGCGCATTGAGCGTAGCCTGCGCCAGCAAAGAAGAATGCGACCGCGTGTTGAGCCAATTAAAAATCGCCATCCGCACCAACTACAGCAACCCGCCCACGCACGGTGCAACCGTGTGTGCAGCGGTGCTGAACACCCCCGAACTGCGCACCCTGTGGGAAGCTGAGTTGGCCGAGATGCGCGTGCGCATTAAAGCCATGCGTGCTATGTTTGTGGAGAAGTTGAAAGCAGCGGGTGTCAAGCAGGACATGGGCTTCATCACCACACAAATCGGCATGTTCAGCTACAGCGGCTTGACCAAAGACCAGATGGTACGTTTGCGTAACGAATTTGGCGTGTACGGCACCGACACCGGCCGCATGTGTGTAGCCGCGCTGAACAGCAAAAACATCGACTACGTGTGTGCGTCAATAGCCAAGGTGCTGTAAACCGCAACGCGCACAACGTGTAAAACAAAAGCCCCGGCTGCATCACTGTAACCGGGGCTTGTTTTTTGGCGGAGCAGGCGGGATTCGAACCCGCGGAAAGTTTTACCCTTCGCACGCTTTCCAGGCGTGTGACTTAAACCGCTCATCCACCGCTCCTAAGCTTTCTATTCTAACCCGATCTGGCTGGCCCGCCCCGTCAACCGCCTCTAAAACTTGCTATGCTCAAAGCTGTGGCGCTGCACCTGTGCCGCGCTTTGTGCACCAGAAAGTCTACGAATGAACCGGGTATTTAATTTCAGCGCAGGCCCCGCCGTCCTGCCCGAGAGTGTTTTGCAAACCGCCGCTGCTGAAATGCTGGACTGGCATGGCACCGGCATGTCGGTGATGGAGATGAGCCACCGTGGCCCAGAATTCATCGGCATTTACGAACAATGCATAGCCGACCTGCGCGAGCTGCTGGCTGTTCCCAACAATTACAAAATCATCTTTTTGCAAGGCGGTGGCCTGGGCGAAAACGCCATCGTGCCCATGAACATGTTGCGTGGCAAAACCGCGATTGACTTTGTGTTGACGGGTGAATGGTCGGTTAAATCAGCCCAGCAGGCAGCCAAGTTTGCTACAGTAAACATAGCTGCCAGCGCACAGTCTACGGGCTTTACCACCATTCCATCTTGCGATACATGGAAGCTCAGCAAAGACGCTGCCTACGTGCACCTGTGCATGAACGAAACCATTGGCGGCGTGGAATTTCATAGCACACCCGATGTCGGCGATGTGCCGTTGGTG
>JAYVTG010000022.1:0-29693 GCA_043774625.1 Polaromonas sp.
AAATAGCCTATTGCCAGCGCGGAATATGCGTAAGCAGCTATCAAAAGTGTAGCGAAAAACACAAAAATTCTTTCAAAAAAACACATAAAACACATAAAAACACGCATTCAAGAAACTAGTTGTTTACCCTAAGACCATTTAGTTTTTGAATAAATACATGTTTTGATTCAATTTGACCTCGTCTTACACAGCTAAGATACTTTGCAAGCGTGATAAATACCCGCTTAAGCAATAGGCAAACTACAACCCGTTAGGAGACGATATGGCAGACAACACCCCCGGACTTTTAGATAAAGAACGCATCATTGCTGGCCCCGGTTTTAACCGCTGGCTGGTACCGCCCGCCGCTTTGGCGATTCACCTGTGCATCGGCATGGCTTATGGTTTTTCCGTGTTTTGGCTGCCGCTGTCCAAAGCACTAGGCATTAAAGAGGCCATCAAGTGTGGGCCAGACGTTGGCTTTTTTGGTCAACTCTTTACTACATCATGCGATTGGCAAGTCTCCACCCTGGTGTGGATGTATACCTTCTTTTTCTTGATTTTGGGATCGTCCGCCGCGATCTGGGGTGGTTGGCTAGAGCGCGCGGGTCCGCGCAAGGCGGGTGTGGTGTCGGCTTGCTGCTGGGCGGGCGGCATGCTCATTTCGGCGTTGGGCGTGTACTTGCACCAGTTCTGGATGATGGTGGTCGGCTCCGGCATCATTGGCGGCATTGGCCTGGGTTTGGGCTACATCAGCCCGGTGTCTACGCTGATCAAGTGGTTTCCAGACCGCCGCGGTATGGCCACAGGCATGGCCATCATGGGCTTTGGTGGCGGTGCGATGATTGGTTCGCCTTTGGCGGCTGACTTGATGAAATACTTTGCCAGCCCGACCGATGTGGGCGTGATGCAAACCCTGATTGTGATGGGCCTGATTTATTTCGTGTTCATGATGTGCGGCGCCTTTGGTTACCGCGTGCCTGCAACAGGCTGGAAGCCAGAAGGCTGGACGCCACCGCCAGCGGCCAAAAATGCCATGATCACGCAGCGCCACGTGCACGCCACCAAAGTGTGGGGCATTCCCCAGTTTTGGCTGCTGTGGGTGGTTTTGTGCATGAACGTGTCTGCCGGTATCGGCGTGATCGGTATGGCGTCGCCCATGTTGCAAGAGGTGTTTGGCGGTTCTTTGATTGGCGTGGCCAAGAAGTTTGGTGAGTTGGACAAAACCCAGCTGGCTGCCATTGCGGGCGTTGCTGCTGGCTTTACCGCGCTTTTGTCTTTGTTTAACATCGGTGGCCGTTTCTTTTGGGCCAGCTTGTCTGACAAGATGGGTCGCAAGATGACCTACGTGGTGTTCTTTGTTCTGGGTGGTTTGATGTACTTCAGCGCGCCAGGTAGTGCTATGGCGGGCAGCTTTGTGTTGTTTATTGCTGCTTTCTGTATTATTTTGAGCATGTACGGTGGCGGCTTTGCCACCATTCCGGCGTATTTGGCAGATATGTTTGGCACCCAGATGGTGGGCGCTATTCACGGTCGTTTACTGACTGCTTGGGCGACTGCAGGTATCTTGGGCCCCGTGGTGGTGACCTACATGCGCGAATACCAATTAAGCATTGGCATTCCACGCGAACAGGTGTACAACCAAACCATGTATATCTTGGTGGGCATGCTGGTGATTGGCTTGATCTGTAACCTGATGATTCGCCCCGTGGCTGACAAGTGGTTTATGACGGATGCCGAGCTGGCAGCCGAGAAAAAGCTGGCACATGAAAAAGTATCTGCATCTGAAGTGGGTGGTGGTGGCTTCCAGGCAACGGGCGTTACCAGCCCAGCAGTGGTTGCGTTTGCTTGGCTAGCCGTGGGCTTGCCACTGGCATGGGGTGTGTACCGCACACTGCTCAGCGTAGCCAAGCTGTTTGCCTAATTGCCTAATGGGCAATGCGTAGGATGCGCCGGTGGCGCATCCTGGTTTAATTTGAAATCGAAAGTCAATCGTCCATGAACCATCCCGGTAACAAGCCCGAAATCAAGGCGGTAGCCATTGCCACGGTCGATGAGATGCGCGAGCGTATCAAACGCAAAAGCAAGCTCAAGGGCCGCCAGGCCGACGACGTGTCACTGGCTGAAGTGCGTGCCTTGCTGGGCGCAAAACCCGTGGATGGCCACAGGCGTGACCTGTTGATTGAAAACCTGCACTTGCTGAACGACAAGTACCGCGCTGTACATGACCGCCACATGGTGGTCCTGGCCAAGGAGATGAATATCCCGATGGCCGAGGTGTACGAGGTGGCTACCTTTTACCACCACTTTGAAGTCATCAAGGGTGATGGCCAGGCGGCTGCCATCACGGTGCGCGTGTGCGACGGATTGAGCTGTGAGTTGGCAGGTGCGCAAGATTTGCTCGCCCGCCTGCCCGCTATTTTGGGCAAAACCGAACATGAAGTAAAAGTGATTGCAGCGCCTTGCATTGGCCGTTGTGAGCAAGCCCCTGCCTGTGCGGTGCACCACACGGCAGTGCCGCATGCGACGCTTGAAAAACTCGCCACAGCAGTTCAATTGGAACAAAATAAGCCAAATGCCAGCGCCAGTAATGCGCAAGCAGCTATTAATTTTGTAGCGTCTGATTTTGCAGAAAAGAGCGTATCGCCTGCTGCCAAAGACGTGCACACCATTCCTGCCGCTACCGATTACGCAACCTACGTTGCCAACGGCGGCTATGCATTGGTCACCGCGCTGGAACAAAACAAGGTGTCCAAAGACGACGTGCTCAAAGCCATGGAAGACTCTGGCCTGCGCGGTCTGGGCGGCGCGGGTTTCCCTGCGGGGCGCAAATGGCGCATCGTGCGCGGCCAACCCGCCCCCAAGCTGATGGCGGTGAACATTGACGAAGGCGAACCTGGCACCTTCAAAGACCGCACCTATATGGAACGCGACCCACACCGCTTTTTGGAAGGCATGCTGGTTGCCGCCCAAGTAGTCGGCATCGATGCCATCTACATCTATCTGCGCGACGAATACCATGACTGTCGCCATCTGTTGGCCGCAGAAATAGCCAAACTGCAAGCCAACCCACCCTGCAAGCTGCCGCTGATTGAATTGCGCCGTGGCGCAGGTGCCTATATCTGCGGCGAAGAGTCCGCGATGATCGAGAGCATTGAAGGCAAACGCGGTGAGCCCCGCATGCGCCCGCCGTACATTGCGCAAGTCGGCCTGTTTGGCCGTCCGACGCTGGAACACAATTTTGAAACCCTGTACTGGGTGCGCGACATCGTACAAAAAGGCCCGGCGTGGTTCAGCAGCTTTGGCCGCAACGGCCGCAAAGGTTTGCGGTCATTCAGCGTGAGTGGTCGCGTCAAAAACCCTGGCGTCAAGTTGGCACCTGCAGGCATCACCGTGCAAGAGCTGGTGGACGAATATTGCGGCGGCATGCTGGACGGGCATACGCTGTACGCCTACCTGCCCGGCGGCGCATCGGGCGGCATTTTGCCCGCTAGTTTAAGCAATGTGCCGCTTGACTTTGACACGCTGCAACCCTATGGTTGCTTCATCGGTTCAGCCGCCGTGATTGTGCTGAGCCAGCATGACAAGGCTAGAGACGCAGCGCTGAACATGATGCGCTTTTTTGAACACGAGAGCTGTGGCCAGTGCACGCCTTGCCGGGTGGGCACAGCCAAAGCGGTGAAATTGATGGAAGCTGTAAAGTGGGACAACACCACGCTGGCTGACCTCAGCCAAGTGATGGTCGATGCGTCGATTTGCGGCCTGGGCCAGGCAGCGCCCAACCCGATGCTCAGCATACAGAAGTATTTTGCCCACGAAATTGCAGCCTAAGCAGGAACGACACCATGAATGCACCTACACGCTTGGCCGAAGTCATGCCACAAACGATTGAGTTCACGCTCGACGGCAAGTCCTGCAAAGCCTTTGACGGCGAAACGATTATTGATGCAGCCGCCCGCCACGGTGTGGACATTCCCCACCTGTGCTACAGCGAAGGCCTGCGCGCCGACGGCAACTGCCGTGCGTGTGTGGTTGAGATCAAAGGCGAACGCACCCTGGCCCCCAGCTGCTGCCGCAACGTCACAGCTGGCATGGACGTGCAGGCCAAGAGCGAACGCGCTGTGAAAAGCCAGAAGATGGTGGTGGAGATGCTGCTGTCAGACATGCCAGATGTTGGATACAAGTGGAACGACGCAAACATCGGGAACGACGCAACCATCGGGAACGCCAACCATCCTGTAGCCAAAGGCAAAGCAGTCGGCCAACACGGCGAACTCAGCCAATGGGCCGACGCGCTTCAAGTTAGCGTGCGCCCTGAACTCAAAGCCCTGCGCCGAGAACAACCCAAAACCGACGTATCCCACCCCGCCATGGCCGTGAACCTGGATGCCTGCATCCAGTGCAACCGCTGCGTGCGCGCCTGCCGCGAAGAGCAAGTCAACGACGTGATCGGCTTCGCCCAGCGCGGTAGCCACAGCGAAATCGTGTTTGACCTGGGCGATGCCATGGGCGACAGCACCTGCGTGGCTTGCGGCGAATGCGTGCAAGCCTGCCCCACGGGCGCACTCATGCCCAAGACGCAGATCGGCTCGCAAGTGGTCGATAAAAAGGTGGACTCTGTGTGCCCCTTCTGCGGCGTCGGCTGCCTGATCACCTACAACGTCAAAGACGACAAAATTGTGAGCGTGGATGGCCGCGACGGCCCGGCCAACCACAGCCGCCTGTGCGTCAAAGGCCGCTTTGGTTTTGACTACGCGCACAGCCCACAGCGCCTGACCAAACCGCTGATTCGCAAAGCCGGTGTGGCCAAAGACGAATCGGCGTTGGAAAGCCTGAACCGCGACACCGCTGACTGGAGCAGCGTGTTTCGCGAAGCGACATGGGAAGAAGCGCTGGCTTTGACCAGTGGCGAGCTATCGCGTTTGCGTGATACCCACGGTAAAAAGTCTCTCGCGGGTTTTGGTTCTGCCAAAGGCAGCAACGAAGAAGCCTATCTGTTTCAAAAACTGGTGCGCACCGGCTTTGGTAGCAACAACGTAGACCACTGCACCCGTCTGTGCCATGCGTCCAGTGTGGCAGCTTTGCTCGAAGGCGTAGGCTCGGGCGCGGTGAGCAACCAGGTCAACGACGTAGAACACTCTGACCTGATCTTTGTGATTGGTTCGAACCCCACGTCCAACCACCCGGTAGCCGCCACCTGGATGAAAAACGCCGCCAAACGTGGTGCCAAAATCGTCTTGGCAGACCCGCGTGTGACGGACATCGGCAAACACGCTTGGCGCACCTTGCAGTTCAAGGCCGATACCGATGTGGCCATGCTCAATGCACTCATCCATGTGATCATCGAAGAAGGTTTGGCCGACCAAGACTTCATCGAAAAGCGTGTCAGCAATTTTGAAGCCTTGAAAGAAAACGTCAAAGGCTACAGCCCCGAGGCCATGGAGCCTATTTGCGGTATTCCCGCACAAACCCTGCGCGAAGTTGCGCGCGCATTTGCCAAAGCTAAGGGCGCGATGATTTTATGGGGCATGGGCATCAGCCAGCACGTGCATGGCACCGACAATGCGCGTTGCTTGATTGCGCTGTGCTCGGTGACCGGCCAAATTGGCAAGCCCGGCAGCGGCCTGCACCCCCTGCGCGGCCAAAATAACGTGCAAGGTGCATCAGACGCGGGCCTGATCCCCATGATGTTCCCCAACTACCAGCGGGTAGACAACGCCAAGGCACATGCCTGGTTTGAAGATTTTTGGGGCACCAAGCTGGACGAAAAGCCTGGCTACACGGTGGTTGAAATCATGCACAAGGCGCTGGCCGATGACAGCGACCCGCACAAGGTGCGCGGCATGTACATCATGGGCGAAAACCCAGCGATGAGCGACCCCGACCTGAACCACGCTCGTCATGCGCTCGCGTCACTCGACCATCTGGTCGTGCAAGATATTTTCATGACCGAGACCGCCTGGCTGGCCGACGTGGTGCTTCCTGCCACCGCCTGGCCCGAGAAAACCGGCACGGTGAGCAACACCGACCGCATGGTGCAGCTGGGCAAGAAAGCTGTGAATGCGCCTGGCGATGCCAAGCCCGACTTGTGGATCTTGCAGCAAATAGCCAAAGGTGTGGGCCTGAACTGGAACTACGCCGGTAGCGAAACCGAGGACGCAGGCGTAGCCGCCGTGTACGACGAAATGCGCCTGGCCATGCATGCAGCCATCAAGGGCATTACCTGGGAGCGCTTGCAAAAAGAATCCAGCGTGACCTACCCCTGTCTCAGCGCAGAAGACCCTGGTAGCGCGACCGTGTTCATCGAGAAATTCCCTACGGCCGACGGCCGTGTGAAACTGGTGCCTGCCGACATCATTCCTGCCAACGAGCGGCCCGATGCGGCCTACCCGTTTGTCTTAATTACGGGTCGCCAGCTGGAGCACTGGCACACCGGCAGCATGACACGCCGCGCCAGCGTGTTGGACGCGATTGAACCTATGGCTACAGCGTCGATGAATGCAGCCGACCTGAAGGCCTTGAACCTGGAAGCGGGCGACGTGATTACCGTGCAGTCGCGCCGAGGCAAAGTCGCCATCCACGTGCGCCGCGACGACGGCACGCCCAATGGCGCCATCTTTATTCCGTTTGCCTACTACGAAGCCGCAGCCAACCTGATGACCAATGCCGCGCTAGACCCGTTCGGCAAAATCCCCGAGTTCAAATACTGCGCGGTGCGGATTGAGCGTGGCGGCGTACCCATGGCTGTTGCGGGCTATGGGGCTGCACTGTCCCATTGAAACTGCAAAACTGGGAATATTAGGACTTGAAGGCGGAATAGTTTTGAACGCGAAAAACGCGAAAGTTACGCGAAAATCGCGAAAATAAATTCAAAAATTTTCGGTATTTTTTGCGACTTTAGCGTAACTTTCGCGCCCTTTGCGTTCAAAAAATCCCCTCTTCAATCCCCTCTTTTGCATCCCACACCCCAAGTTAGCGTCCAAAGTCCCGTGCCCTCCCTCCCAACCCTCACCCAGGCACGCGCCCCGCTGGTGCGCGAGGTGAGCGTGGTCAACGAACTGGGCGAGCACGGCACCACCAGCATTCCCGCCGAGCGGGACTTGACGATCTATGTCGATAAACGTGAACTGGTAACGCTTATGACCCTGGGTGCCCAACCCGAGCTACTGGTACTGGGTTATTTGCGTAACCAGCGCCTCATCAAAAATCTGGAAGAAATAGAGTCCATCAGTGTGGATTGGGACGTGAATTCCGCCGCCGTCAAAACCCGCGCCGGTATAGACAACATTGAGGCACGCACCGCCAAAAAGGTGGTCACCACGGGTTGCGGGCAGGGTAGCATGTTTGGCAGTCTGATGGACGACATCGACAATATCCAGCTACCCCAAACCCTGCTCACGCAGACCCAGCTGTACGGCATCACCGAAGCGATTCGCCTGCAAGAAACCACCTACAAAAGCACAGGCAGCGTGCACGGCTGCGCGCTGTTTCGCGGCACTGACATGCTGATGTTTGTGGAAGATGTGGGCCGCCACAACGCTATCGACACCATTGCGGGCTGGATGTGGATGAATGCTATTGCCCCCATGCTTTCCACCGCATCAACACATGACCCCTACGTCTTCTACACCACAGGTCGCCTGACCAGCGAGATGATCATCAAGTCCGCCCAGATGGGTGTCAGCGTCGTTGTGTCGCGTAGTGGCATGACGCAGATGGGCTACGACCTGGCGCAGAAATTGGGGCTTTGTACGATAGGTCGCGCCATGAACAAACGTTTTGTTTGCTACACATCGCCACAAACGCTGGTTTTTTCTTCGCTATAAATTTAATAGCTGCTTGCGCATATTCCACGCTGGCAACCAGCACTTTTTAGTGCTAAAAATGCTCAAAGCGCAGCAAAAACCTCTTGGGCTGCTGCAATCGTGTCTTGCACGTCTTGGGCGCTATGCGCACTACTGACAAAGCCTGCTTCGTACAAGGCGGGTGCAAAGTAAATGCCGCGGTCGAGCATGCCGTGGAAGAATTGGTTAAAACGGGCGCTGTCGCTTTTCATCACGGCCAGGTAGTTTTGCGGCAAGTCTTTGAGCATCGTAAAACCGAACATGCCGCCCTCGCAGTCCGCGCTCCAGGGTACGCCTGCCGCCTGCGCTGCGTCACGCAGGCCGTTGCTTAACGCCAACGTACGTGCGGACAATGCCTCGAAAAAACCAGGTTTCTGAATTTCTTTGAGCGTAGCCAGGCCGCAGGCGGTAGCCACGGGGTTGCCACTCAGTGTGCCAGCCTGATACACGGGGCCCAGTGGGGCTAGCTGCTCCATCACCGCCCGAGACGCACCAAATGCAGCCAGCGGCATGCCACCGCCAATCACCTTGCCCAGCACCGTCATGTCCGGCGTGATGCCTAGCACTTTTTGTGCGCTGCCCAAGCCCACACGCAGGCCGCTCATTACTTCGTCATAGGCCAGCAGCGCGCCGTGCTGGGTGCACAGCTCGCGGCAGCGTGTGGCAAAGGCTTGGCTGGAGCGCACAAAGTTCATGTTGCCCGCGATCGGTTCCACCATCAGGCAGGCAACATCTTTGCCATGCAGCGCGAAGCATTCTTCGAGCTGGGGGATATTGTTAAATTCCAGCACCAGGGTGTGCTGCACCACCTCGGCTGGCACACCGGCGCTGGTGGGGCTGCCAAAGGTGGCCAAGCCCGAGCCTGCCTTGACCAAGAGGGCGTCGGAATGCCCGTGGTAACAGCCTTCAAACTTGATGATCTTGCTGCGCCCGGTAGCGCCGCGCGCCAGGCGAATGGCGCTCATGCCCGCTTCGGTGCCCGAGCTGACCAGACGCACCATTTCCATCGACGGCACCAATTTGATGAGTTCTTCGGCAAGCTCCAGCTCACGCTCGGTGGGGGCACCGAACGAAAAGCCTTCCAGCGCGGCTTTTTGCACGGCCTCTACCACGGCAGGGTGACCGTGGCCCAAAATCATAGGGCCCCAAGAGCCGATGTAGTCAATATAGCGCTTGCCGTTGGCGTCCCAAAAATAGGCCCCTTGGGCTCGCTGCACAAAGCGCGGCGTGCCGCCTACGGCCTTGAAGGCGCGCACAGGGGAATTTACGCCGCCGGGTATGAGTGTTTTGGCGCGGTCAAATAGTTGTTGGTTGCGGTCAAGAGTGGTCATTCAGGTTGCTCTTCTTCAATGTTTGGTTTCGTTGGTGGACATTTCCAGCGTTTGCAAAATGCGTTTTTCTTCTTCTGTC
This sequence comes from Polaromonas sp., assembly GCA_043774625.1. Classification (GTDB taxonomy): domain Bacteria; phylum Pseudomonadota; class Gammaproteobacteria; order Burkholderiales; family Burkholderiaceae_C; genus JAAFIP01. The sequence goes on from JAYVTG010000022.1 coordinate 9,234, forward strand.
AGTGCTTCGGGTTCGTCTTCGGTCTGAGCCCAGAACATGCGGTCAGGCACCACATGGCCCATGCCGGGACGAAAGCCAGCGTCCAGACTGCGGTCTAAAAAGACCAAAGCTTCTTTGGTGGCTTCTGCCAAATCGTCGCCGGTGGCTAACAAAGCAGCCAACGCGGCAGATAAAGTTTCTCCAGCGCCCGAAAACGTGGCTTCAAAGCGTTCAAACTTTTCATTGGCCAGTACCGACTCTGGGCTGGCCAAAACGTTGTCGATATATTGGTCTGGTAATGGTATTCCTGTCACCAGGGTATAGGGCACACCATGGGCAGCCGCCGCCTTGGCTATGTCCCGGGCACCTGGGCTGCGTTCGCTACTCCAGTCCGGAAGCAGCCAGCGCCACAGGGTACTGTGGTTACCAACCAACACCGTGGTCTGCGGTAACAATAATTCCGTGAAGGCGTCCAGGTAGGTATCTATCTTGTTTTCAGCCCACCAAGACAGGTTGGGCATGTACGCAATAACGGGTACATCGTTATAGTCGGTCGTTATTTCTGCCACTGCGCTGACAGTTTCTGGCGAGCCCAAAAATCCTACTTTGAAAATTTCAACTGCGATGTCTTCCAGCACTGTACGGGCTTGCTCTGTGACAGATTCATCGTCCAGGGCATAAAAATCCATAATTTCGGCAGTGTCTCGCACATAAACACCCGTTGTCACAGGCAAGGCATGGGCTCCCACGCAGGCAATGGTCAGCACATCTGCAGCCAATCCGCCAGCTCCGCAGGCGTCACTGGCGTTAAAGCTCATGACGCAGGGGGTGGCTTCGCCGTCATCAGAGTTCATGTCTGGCGCGGAAATGGGTGGAGCTGGATTGACCATGAATAGGCTTGGGATGCTGAACTACAGTCGCAAGATTGGGGCTAAAGGTTACAAATCTTGTCGCTCTGTCGATACAATGCAATGATTCTACATAATGATTTTTAGACTGCGAATGACCGTGAGCGAACCTACAACCTGGATGTGTTTAATTTGTGGATGGATTTACGATGAAGCTACCGGTGCGCCAGAGCACGGCATAGCACCCGGTACTGCCTGGGCCAGCGTGCCCATGAATTGGACTTGTCCAGAGTGCGGCGCTCGTAAAGAAGACTTTGAAATGGTGCAAATTTAATATACGCTATGCACACGCAGTTACATATAGGTCGGCCAAGAGCCCCATTCCATACTGGCAGGAGCCCATATTGAGCGCATCTTCTTCCGTATTTAAAGTGCTAGTCATTGACGACAGTAATACTATTCGCCGCAGTGCAGAGATTTTTCTCAAGCAGGGAGGGCATGAAGTCATGCTGGCCGAAGACGGCTTTGACGCCCTGTCCAAGGTGAATGATTTTTTACCTCATTTGATTTTTTGCGATATTTTGATGCCCCGTTTAGACGGCTATCAGACTTGCGCCATCATCAAGCGTAACGAAAAGTTTGCGAGCACGCCCATTGTGATGTTGTCATCCAAAGACGGTGTGTTTGACAAGGCGCGTGGCCGCATGGTTGGCTCGCAAGAATATTTAACCAAACCATTTACCAAAGACCAGTTATTGCAAACCGTGCAGCAACTTGGGAATCTGTGAGCCAAGGAGCGTAAGCATGCCAATTCAAAAAGTACTAGTTGTAGACGATTCAAAAACAGAGATCATGTTTATGACTGATCTTCTGACCAAGCACGGTTTTACCGCACGCAGCGCAGAAAACGCCGATGAGGCCTTTCGCCGCCTGGCCGAAGAAAAACCCGATCTGATTTTGATGGATGTGGTGATGCCGGGACAAAACGGTTTTCAGCTCACCCGAGCGATATCGCGCGACCCGCAATTTTCTGACGTACCCATCATTATGTGCACCAGTAAAAATCAGGAAACTGACCGCGTGTGGGGTATGCGCCAGGGTGCACGCGACTACATTACCAAGCCAGTAGATGCCGCTGAGCTGATCGCCAAAATCAAGGCCTTGGGCTGATTTTTTCTCAGCATCAGAAGCAATTAGCACCCAAGTCGAAAGAATTTACCTATGGCCAACCGCCAAGCCTTGCGAGATTTGCAAACCCGACTTGCCGAGCGACTGAAGCAGGCACGCACCGAGGGCGTTGCCGCAAGCTGGTTGGCCGTTGAGTCTGCAGGCCGTTTCTTGTTATTTCCGCTGGCGCAGGCAGGAGAAATTTTTCCCCTGGCTACTGTACAGACGGTGCCCTATACCCAAGACTGGTTTTTAGGTGTGTCTAATTTGCGAGGTGGCTTGTTTGGTGTGATTGATTTTGCAAGCTTTGTTACGGGTCAAACCCCCATGCGGCGCACAGAATCAGCGCGTGAGCAAGCTCGATTGATTGCACTGAATCCAGCATTGGAAATTAACTGCGCCATTTTGATTGACCGCCTGACTGGTTTGCGTAATGCACAAGACTTTGTCGCAAGCCAAGAGGCTGCTCATGGGTCTCCGAGCTTTTTTTCCAATGAGTTTACAGACAAGAACGGCAAGCAATGGCAAGAAATTGACCTACAAATCTTATCTGCTGAAAGTCATTTTTTAACTATCTCCAGTGCCTAGTTCTGGTTTGAATCTTCGTACTCATTTTTATCACTATTGTAGATTTGCGCGTCCATCTAAAAAGGCCACCTTATGTCAGTCCTGAACAGCCTATCCCGTCTATTCCAGAATAACCCGTCAACACAGTCTTCATCTGCTGAGAACATGGATAGGACGATGAATCCTGCTGCCACAGGTGCGTTCGATATGAATCATAGTGTCATGATGCCTGAATCTGCGCAGGGTATGCGAGGGCACGGTGGCGACTTCGCTGGCAGTATGCTCGATCCAGCATTGGAGCCTGTTCCTCAAGGGGATCTGGTAACTGTGCCGTTGCTGGGGACGCGCGCAGTTGCACAGCACCAGCGGATATTGACCATTCTGTTGGTATTAGCCCTGATCATTTTGGCTGTAGTGACCTTTCTGGCTTTGAACCAAACCAGTAAAACGGCGCGAGAAGTGGTGGCCACCGGTGACTCCTTGATGCAGTCGCAGCGCTTAGCCAAATCGGTTTCGCAAGCGCTGGTGGGCAGTGCCGAGGCCTTCCGCGATGTGCGTGAAAGTGCTGATGCTCTGACGCGCAATGTACGCGGTCTTAAAAATGGTGATGACGCCATTCGCTTGCAGCCCGTCTCTGGTGATCTTCAAGAAGACGTGGACAAAGCACTCCCTCTGGTGGATCGTGCTGAAAAAAATGCCAAAACTGTGATGGATCAGCAAAAAATCTTGACGCAGGTTGGCAGCGCTTTGCGTGCCATCAACCGCCAATCATCAGATTTGCTGGAGGTAGCCGAAACGGTATCGTCATTGAAGTTGCAGCAAAATGCACCGGCTGCAGAAATCTCTGCTTCTGGACAGCTGGTGATGTTGACGCAACGTATTGGTAAGTCTGCCAACGAGTTTTTGACCATGGATGGCGTGAGCCCTGAGGCTGTTTTCCTGCTGGGTAAAGACTTGAATTCATTCAAAGAAATTTCGCAAGGTTTGTTGGATGGCAGCCCAGAGCTGCGTTTGAATGCCTCCAAAGATGCGCAAACTCGCGAGCGACTGGATGCCCTGTTGAAGCTGTATGAGCAAACGCGTGGGCAAGCTGGCGCCATTTTGGGTAACTTGCAAGGCTTGGTGTCTGCACGCGAGGCGCAGTCTTCCATTATTGCGGACAGCGAACCTTTGCGTCGCCTGCTAGAGGACTTGCAGGGCAAGCTTTCTGACCAGTCTGGTTTGAGCGCTGTTTCTTGGATTACGATGGCGTTGGCTGCATTGTTGGCACTGGCCGCTTTGGCGGGCTTTGCATCTGTGCAGCTGCAAGACAGCCGCAAACGTCAAACAGTGGCTGAATCTCAGCGACTCGCAGCTGAGGGCCAGGAACAGGAAGCCAAGCGCGTCAACGATGCCAACCAGGCGGCTATTTTGCGATTGATGAACGAACTGCAGTCAGTGGCTGAAGGTGATTTGACGCAAGAAGCTACTGTGACCGAAGACATCACGGGTGCTATTGCAGACTCGGTGAACTATACAGTGGAAGAGTTGCGTTCGCTGGTGGGTAACGTACAAAACACGGCAACTCGTGTTGCACAAACTACAGCAGCGGTGGAGGGGACCTCTACCGAACTGTTGGCTGCATCGACTGAACAGTTGCGCGAGATTCGTGAAACTGGTCAGTCCGTGTTGGACATGGCTGGCCGTATTAACCAGGTGTCTACTCAGGCGCAAGAGTCTGCCAGTGTGGCACGGCAATCGCTGGTTGCTGCTGAGTCTGGCCTGGCTGCAGTGCAAAACGCCATCGGCGGTATGAACTCCATTCGTGACCAGATTCAGGACACGTCCAAGCGAATTAAACGCCTGGGTGAATCGTCGCAAGAGATTGGTGAAATTACCGAACTGATTTCCGACATTACCGAACAAACCAACGTGTTGGCTTTGAATGCTGCTATCCAGGCGGCATCGGCCGGTGAAGCTGGCCGAGGTTTCTCTGTGGTTGCGGAAGAGGTGCAGCGACTGGCCGAACGCTCTGGTGACGCTACCAAACAGATTGCTGCGCTGGTGAAAACCATTCAGACGGACACCCAAGACGCCGTAGCCGCCATGGAGCGTTCTACGCAGGGTGTGGTGCAAGGAGCCAAGCTGTCTGACTCTGCAGGTACTGCGCTAACCGAGATTGACTCGGTGTCACGCAAACTGGCTGATCTGATTGAGCAAATTTCGCAATCTGCTTCTCGTGAGGCAGACTCTGCCAACGTGGTGGCGGGCAACATCCAGCACATTTTTGCGGTGACGGAGCAAACAGGTGAAGGTACTCGATCAACTGCTACCCAGGTGCGCGACTTGAGCCGCATGGCAGAAGAACTACGCCAGTCAGTGTCTCGGTTCAAGATTGCCTGATAAACAACACCTGATCTAGCGAAACCTCCAAGACTACGGCACTCTTTCCATGCAAAACCTTCACAATGATTCGGGCTCTGCAGATTCGAATGTCCCCGTGAACGACCTGGGGCCCCTGGCTTGGGTTTTGGATGAGCTGCGCAAGTCGCTAGATTCCGCTACCAAGTCGCTGCGCCGCTTTGTGCGTGATACAGAGCTGGCACGCGGGTCTGATCTGGAGTCTGTCGATTCAAGCCAATTGCGTATTTCTCGCCAGCAGTTGCACCAGGCTGTTGGTGCTTTGGAGATGGTGGGTTTTACTGGGCCTGCCTTGCTTTTGCGTGGCATGGAAGCAGCGGTACAAAAATTCGTGCAGCGTCCTGAGTTGTGCACCGAAGTAGCAGCCAGCAAAATTGAACGGGCTAGCTTTGCGCTGACGGGTTACCTGGAAACTGTTCTGGCTGGCAAGACCCAGTCTGCCACGGCCTTGTTTCTGCAATATAACGATGTACAAGAGTTGGCTGGTGCGACCCGAATTCATCCTGCCGATCTGTGGTCGCATGTTTGGCGCTGGACCGACATACCTGCCACATCGGCGCCTACGCTTGAATTGAATACGGATACGCGTTCCCAGTTTGACAAAGCAGCTTTACAGGTTATCAAGTTGGCAGATGCCACAGCAGCAGGTAGCCTGGCTCAATTGAGTGCGGGTATTGCAATGCCTGCTGGCAAGCAGGTGGATAGGCAGTTCACCATTTTTTGGCGCATTGCAGCCGCTTTTTTTGACAGCATAGCTTCGGGTAGCTTGGTGGCAGATGTGTACTCCAAGCGTACCGTCTCGCGCATACTCATGCAGCTGGCAACGCACACCAAGGGCGATTTGGCAGTGTCTGACCGATTGGCACAAGACTTGTTGTTCTTCTGTGCGCAAGCCACGCCCAAAGGCAATGTGCCTTTATTAGAAGCCACGCGAACTGCCTACGGACTATCCGGGCACCAGGCACTGGATTATTCCAAGTCGCCCTTTGGCCAGTTTGATCCTGCTTTGTTGGTTCAGGCCCGCAAACGTATTGCAACTGCAAAAGATTCCTGGTCTGCTCTGACAGCTGGCGAGATGAACAAGCTCAAAGCGGTGCAAGACCAGTTCAGTCTTATCACTGAGTCAATTACCAAACTCATGCCGCAGCAGGGCCAATCATTGGCGCGTGCATTGACTGCGTGTGTTGAGTCGGTGGTTAAAAGTGGTCAACCTCCAGAGCCTACGATGGCGATGGAAGTGGCAACTTCAGTGTTGTACCTGGAGGCTGGTTTTGAAGATTTTGACCCTAACGACGAGCAACAGACAGCACGGATCAACAGTTTGGCCAAGCGCGTAGATTTGGCGCGCGAGGGAGCACTCAACCAGGCGCTGGAACCCTGGATGGAAGAGTTGTACCGCCGTGTAAGCGACCGCCAGACTATGGGTAGTGTGGTGGGTGAATTAAAAATATCGCTGGCAGATGTCGAAAAATCGATGGACCAGTTTTTCCGTGATCCACAAGACAAGGCACCACTTTCCAGCGTGCCCTCGCGCCTGACCCAAATGCGTGGCGTGCTGTCGGTACTTGGTCTTGATCAAGCATCTCATGCCGTTTTGCGCATGCGAGAGAGCGTTGAGCAAATTTTAGTGACCGAGGTCGATGATGTACGTGCACGCGCTGCGGGCACGTTCGACAAATTAGGCAACAATCTTGGTGTACTGGGCTTTTTGATTGACATGCTGAGCTACCAGCCGGTTTTGGCCAAGAAGCTATTTGTATTTGACGAAGAAATCGGCCAGCTCAAGCCGCTCATGGGGCGCGTGAATACACCTATTCCGCTCAGTGAAATAAGTGCAAATGCTGTACCTGCCGCACCTATCCCAGTGGCGACGGCGACTGTGCCAGTACCGGTAACGTCTATTGCACCGACAGTGGCTGTTGCCGCTGCTGCAACGGGTGTTGCAGGCTTGGTGGCTACCGCTTCAATTGCTGCACCAGTGAGCGATACAACAGATGATGAAGATGCTGAGCTGCTCGACATTTTCCTGGATGAGGCGCGAGAGGTGATTGGCACTGGCCGCGCGGCGCTGGAAGTGCTGGAGTTTGAACCCACTAACCAATCAGAAATGACGACCCTGCGTCGTGCCTTTCACACCCTCAAGGGCAGCTCACGCATGGTGGGTTTAAATACCTTCGGTGAAGCCGGTTGGTCACTGGAGCAATTGCTCAATGGCTGGCTCGCCGATCAAAAACCTGCGTCGCCTGAACTGTGTACAGTGTCCAATCAAGGCTTGAATGGTTTGGCGCAATGGGTAGAAGACATTGCTTCGCGCCAAGACCAGGCGTGGTCGTCAGAGCCGTTTCGTGCCAGTGCTGACGCATTGCGCTTAAAGGGCGAGTTTGTTCCTCTCGCGCTCATGGCTACTCCAGCAATTGCAGCAGTGAGTGCTCCAGTGCTTATGGAGCCAGCGCCGCTTGCCGTGCCTCAATTGCCAGCGGTGCCTACACTGGACGCAGCCCAGCTCGCACCAGCCCACGAAGATGCACATGCTGAAGATATCGAAGAGCCGTTCGACTTTGACATGCCTTTGGAGTTGTCAGCTGACCAGCCTGGAGAACCCCCTGGCGATGTGACCATGGCCGACGACGACTTTGACTTTGCATTCGAATTGTCTGAGTATGCTCCCGATACGCTGGAACCTACCGCATTGACCGCCCCAGACACATCGTCTACTGTTGAGGTCATACAGGCTGCGCAGCCGCCCCCAATATCGCCAGACAGTTGGCTTGCAGACCCAACGCCAGAGCCAGCACATGCGCTGGTTGCGCTGCCAGATAGCGCTGATTCCATGAATGCTGACCTGGTGAGTGCCGAAGAGCTGGCAGCATTTGAATTGGCCATGAATGGGCAGGCTGATTTTGAGCAGATTGCACAATCAGAGCATGCGCAGCTGTCTGCCTTTGACCATGTTGATCTGCCAGATCTGAATCTGGATGCCCCCGCACCTAGCCCAGGCCTAGTGGCGAGTATCCCTGAAACGCTAGAGATAAAAAACATTGATCTGGCTGCTTTGCAAGCGGTATCCGACCATAACTACCAGCCTCCTGCAGTGAATTTTTCTTCATTGCCAACGCAACCAATGGATCTGTCTGAGTTGCCCAAGCCAGAGCCGAGCGTCTCAAGCTTTGCATTCGATTTAAGTGGTTTTGCAGTGCCAGCAGCAGCAGTGATAGCGCCTGCCGCTTTGGTAGCCAGTCTGGCTCCTGAAGCAGCACCCGTAACAGAGGTGCCAGCTACCGCGAACTATGCCAGTTCCATGCCTGCGCCTTTGGCCAGCAGCGATGACCAGTACAAAGCTATTGGCCCGCTGCGCATCAATCTGCCGCTGTACAACGTATATCTGAACGAAGCTGACGAATGGTCACGCCGTCTTGTCACGTCTGTCACTGAATGGTCGCTCGAACATGGTCAACCGGTACCCAATGATGCGGTGTCTTTGGCGCACTCCATGGCAGGCAGTTCTGCAACTGTTGGGTTTTCTGTGTTGTCTGGCCTGGCCCGTACCATGGAACATGCTTTGATGCATTTGCAGACCATTTCTGGCGAGGGTGGCTACTCAGCTCACCAGCACGCTAACGCCTTGGTCAATGGCGCAGAAGAAATTCGCCATTTATTGCACCAGTTTGCAGCAGGTATATTGAAAGAACCACGAGAGCTGGTGGCGCGACAGCTACAACGCTGCCTGGATGCCCCAGAGTTGGCTACAGAAATGCATGGTTTGACAGCGACCACTGGACACTCTGTTATTGATATTTTGGATCAAAAACAGCCAGATGCCAGCGTGGATAGTGCGCAAGCAGCTATCGAAAACGTAGCAGAAGAAAATATTGCAGAAATAACCCTCCAAGATGCGCCCCTGGATTTCAGCGCTTCTATTTTCAGCGCCCCTGAGTTTGATGACAAAACAGACAAACTAGAGCAGCCGGATGCTGACAAGGTTCCGAGCGCCTTTGCGCAACTGGTTGAGCCATCGTCCACCGTTACCGTGATAGCCGCAGCCAGTGCGGCAAGCGTCGTAGGTTTAGGTTTGGCTAGCGTTCAGGCAAAAGCCAGCACGGTTGACGTAATGGCCCCGCCAGCAACGGTTCCTGTAGCCCCTGTCGTACCACCTTTGGTCGTGCATCCACCCATCACGCCTGCGGTTGCGCATGTGCACACCCTGACCGTGGTGCCCCGCACTTTAAGCGAACAAGAGGCGGAAGAAGAAATCGACGCTGTCGATGCGATTGACCCAGACCTGTTCCCGATTTTTGAAGAAGAGGCCGCAGAGCTACTGCCCCAAATGGGTTCTGCCCTGCGCCAATGGTCTGCGCGGCCGACCAACACCAGCGCCCGGTCCGAGGTTTTGCGTGGTCTGCACACCCTCAAGGGTAGCGCCCGACTGGCGGGAGCTTTGCGCCTGGGCGAACTGGCGCACCGCATGGAATCTGGTGTCGAGCAGATACCCGTAGACGACGCGCAAACTGCACAGATTGAGCCCTTACTGGGCGTTTTGGACGGCTTGCAAGCCAACTTCGACCGTTTGCGCCATCCCCAGCCAGCATCTGTAGCTACAGCTCCTGTAAACAGCTCGGCTGTACCTTCTACGATTAGCCTGGACGCTGCAAACCGTTCGCCCTCAACCGTAGAGCCCGCATTAGCGGCCTTGACCAACCCGGTAGTCGCAACGCCGATTCGAAGCATGCCTATGGCTGCTACGTCGCCTTTGGCTGTGCAAACCCAGCGACCTGGCAGCAACCAAACCGTGCGTGTGCGTACGCAGTTGCTTGACCGCATGGTGAACCAGGCGGGCGAGGTCATTATTACCCGCTCCCGTCTGGAGGCAGAGCTTGGTCAACTGCGTGGTTCGATGGTTGAGCTGACGGGTAACCTGGACAAACTGCGCGCACAGCTGCGTGACATTGAAGTGCAGTCTGAGTCACAGATGCAGTCGCGCATGGCACTGGCCAAAGAATCCGAACAAGCATTTGACCCGCTGGAGTTTGACCGCTTCACCCGTGTGCAAGAGTTGACCCGCATGATGGCCGAGTCCGTCAACGACGTGGCTACCGTGCAACGCAACATCCAGCGCACGGTAGAGGCCACTGAGGACGATTTGGTGGCACAGGCGCGCCAAACGCGTGACTTGCAGCGCGACCTGTTGCGCACGCGCATGGTGGAGTTTGAAGGTATTTCCGAGCGTTTGTACCGTGTCGTGCGACAGGCTGGTAAAGATTCAGGTAAGCAGGTTAAGTTGGACATCACCGGCGGCTCTATTGAGATGGACCGTGGTGTGCTGGACCGCATGACCCCCGCGTTTGAACATTTGTTGCGCAATTGCGTGGCCCACGGGATTGAAGATACCGAGGGACGCGCAGCGGCAGGAAAAGATGCCAACGGGCAAATTACCATCAGCTTGCATCAAGAAGGTAACGACGTGTCGGTTGAGTTCCGCGATGATGGCGCTGGCCTGAATCTGTCTCGCATCCGCGAGCGTGCTGTTGCGCAAGGCTTGCTTGGTCACGACCAGTCAATGGCAGACAGCGATGCTGCCAACCTGATCTTTACGCCTGGCTTTACGACAGCCACCAAAGTAACCGAGTTGTCAGGGCGCGGTATTGGCATGGATGTGGTGCGCTCTGAAGTCAATGCTCTAGGTGGTCGCATTGAAACCTCAACCGCAGCTGGCCAGGGCACCAACTTCAAGCTGGTTTTACCATTGACCACAGCGGTAACGCAGGTAGTGATGGTGCGTATAGGCAGTTTGGCCATTGGTGTACCCGCCAACCTGATTGAAACGGTGCGCCGTGCCACTCCCAAAGAAATGCAAACGGCGTACAACTCCGGTACGTACGAATTTGGTGGTGAGAGCTTGCCCTTCTTCTGGTCGGGCGCATTGTTGCAACATTCGCGTGCCAGTACCGATACAGCAGGCAAAACCATTCCTATCATGGTTTTTCGCAGCGCTGCACAGCGAATTGTGGCCCACGTAGACGAAGTCTTGGGCAACCAGGAAGTGGTGGTGAAAAACCTGGGCCCACAGCTGTCGCGTCTGCCTGGTTTGGCCGGCATGACCGTGCTGGCATCAGGTGCGGTGGCCTTGATCTACAACCCAGTGGCGCTGGCAGCAGTGTATGGTGTGCAAGCCAGGGTACTGAGCGCAGACAATGCCGAACCGCATGTATTGGCCAAAACCATTACCGACGTGCAAGCCCGCGACCTGTCAGGCGATGCCAGCCCGGTGATGCCTTTGGTTCCAGCCAATCCTGTTAACCTGGCTGCATCGCAAGTGCCGCTCATTTTGGTAGTGGACGATTCGATCACGGTGCGCCGCGTCACGCAGCGCTTGCTGCAACGCGAAGGCTATCGTGTGTCATTGGCTGCCGATGGATTACAAGCGCTGGAACGTTTGGCCGAGAGCGAATTGCCATCGGTCATCTTGTCAGATATTGAAATGCCGCGCATGGACGGTTTTGATCTGGCGCGCAACATCAAGGCCGATCCTCGTCTGGCCGTCTTGCCCATCATCATGATCACGTCCCGTATTGCTGAAAAGCACCGCGAGCACGCAACATCTTTGGGCGTCAACCATTACCTGGGCAAGCCATATTCTGAAGAAGAGCTGCTCAGCCTGATACGCCGCTACACTTCCATAGAAATACCTGCATAGCCAGTGTAGAATATGCGCGAGCAGCTATTAAATAAATAGCAAAAGACTTCGAATCATCTATTCGAAGTCTTTCATGACTTCTTCACAACCGCATACCGTAACAGTGTCTTGGCCCGCGCCTCGTCATGTGCCACAACGCGCTGCGGATAGTGCTTGCCCAGTTCTACCCCAGCGGCTTGCAGAACCATCGGTTTGGCGTCCCACGGCGCGTGCAAGTCTGCATCGGGCAGTTTGGCCAACTGTGGCAGATAACGGCGAATGAACTTGCCTTGTGGGTCAAACTTTTCGCTTTGACTCGTCGGGTTAAAAATACGAAAGTAAGGTTGCGCATCACAACCGCTAGAACTGGCCCATTGCCAGCCGCCGTTGTTGGCAGATAGGTCAAAGTCGTTGAGGTGTAGCGCAAAATAGCGCTCACCCCAACGCCAGTCGATTCCCAGGTCCTTGGTTAAAAAGCTGGCCACCACCATGCGCAAGCGGTTATGCATATAACCCGTTTGGTTGATCTGTGCCATGGCCGCGTCCACCAGCGGGTAACCCGTACGCCCTTCACACCAGGCGGCAAACAGCGTATCGGCATGCTTGCCTTTTTCCCAGGCAATTGCGTTGTATTCCGGTTTAAAACTACCCAGCGCTACACGCGGAAAGTTACTCAAAATCTGAAAATAAAAGTCCCGCCAAACCAGTTCAGACAACCACACCTGCGCGCCTTGACTCCCAGCTATCACCCGCTGGTAAGCCGTAGCGGCCAGTCTGCGAATGGACACTGTGCCAAAGCGCAGATGCACGCCCAGATAGCTGGGGCCTTTTACAGCGGGAAAATTGCGTGTGTCGCCGTATTCGTCCATGCGCTCAAAAAAATCTGCAAACAAACTGCGGCCGCCTGACATACCTGTGGGTATTTTGAGGGCCGACAAATTGGTCGTTTCAAAGCCAATGTCCGCAAGTGTTGGCACATCTCGTTTCAGCTTGGCAGGTGTCGCACCCAAAGTCTGGGCGTATTTTTCTACCGGGTAAGGTTGGAGGTAGTAGTCACTCAGCTTTTTCATCCACGCATTTTTGTAGGGGGTGAAAACACCATAGGGCTTGCCCATTTGGGTTAACACCTCTTCGCGTTCAAAAATAACATGGTCCTTGAAGGTGTGAAAACCTATATTGGTCTTGGCAAGCTCGGTCCGCACCGCCAAGTCGCGAGCAAGGGCCTGTGGTTCATAGTCATGGTTGGCAAATACGGCATGTACACCCAGCTCTTTCACCAAGGTGGGTATGTCGCTGCTGGCCCAGGAATGGCGCACCATCAGGCATGCTTGATCGCCAGACAGCTTGCGTAAACCCGCATCCAGTTCCACCAAAGACTCTCGAATAAATTCCACCCGCCGGTCGGCTCGGGGCAGTGCGTCCAAAATCTCTTTGTCGAAGACGAAAACGCAAAGCACGGTTTTGCAAGTTTTCAGCGCATGGTATAGCGCCGCGTTGTCGTCACAGCGCAGGTCACGGCGAAACCACATCAAGCCTTTGTCATAGCTTCTGGGCGGGTGTGATGGGTGCATGTGGAACTTTCTGTGTGGCCAATAGGCTTTTAAATTGTCTTCACCCCGAACAATACAGGTATTCAAGCCGCCTAACCAGTGCAAGGTTACCTTTGGGCCATGCTTGCCGTTAAAATCGTCGTATGCCCGACCAACCTTCCCAGATCAATCTTGCGCATCATTTCTTGATAGCTATGCCAGGCCTGGAGGATGAAGGTTTTGCGCGTTCGGTGGTGTATTTGTGCGAGCACAATGAACGCGGCGCTCTGGGCCTGGTGATCAACAAGCCCAGCGACCTGAAATTGCCCACGCTTTTTGCCAAGGTGGACCTGCCCTTGCGCAGGCTTGATTTAACAGAGTCTCCCGTATACGAGGGGGGGCCTGTTCATACCGAGCGCGGTTTTGTGCTACATGAACAGCAAACCGCTCAAGAAATGACCTTTGCCGACATGAAAGCCGTGCCGCTCACGGCCAACCAGCAAGGTGCCCAAACCATAGTGGAAGATCACAAGTCGTTCTACCAATCTTCCCTCACCGTCCCCGGTGGGCTGGAAATGACCACATCCAAGGACGTGCTGGAAGCCTTGTCTTCAGGTTCTGGCCCTCGCAAAGTGCTTATCTCGTTGGGTTATTCGTCATGGGGGCAGGGCCAGCTGGAATCAGAGCTGGCTGAAAATTCCTGGCTGCACGTGGGCGCCGACGCTGCGGTTATTTTTGACACACCTGTGGAAGAACGCTACAGCAAAGCACTTGCGTTGCTGGGGCTGCAAGAATGGATGATTTCTCCTTCGGCAGGGCGTGCATGATGCAAGCAGGCGTGCAAACTGCCTCTGGTTCCGATTCGTCTGTAGTTGCCATTCCTCCTGACCAGCAGCTTTTTTTGGGTTTTGACTTTGGCACCAAGCGCACAGGCATAGCCACTGGCAACCGCCTGACCTGCACTGCCGATCCCCTGCTAACCATTCGCGCTGAAGGTGATGCCCGCTTTGGGCCTATTGGCAAACTTATCAAAGACTGGCAGCCGCATGCACTGGTGGTAGGCGTACCCTGTCATCCCGATGGCGCCGCGCATGCGATGACTGCACGCGCCCAGAAGTTTGCCCGCCAACTGCGTGGCCGCTTTGCGCTGCCAGTACATGAAGTGGACGAGCGCTATAGCAGTGTCGAGGCACAAAGCCAGGGCGCAGATGACAAAGACATCGACGCCCAATCTGCCCGTATCATTCTTGAACAATTTTTAAGGAGCCTCGCATGAGTGCCTTGATGCTGGACGCCAACGCTCTGTATGTAGAGTTACTCAAAGGCGTACGCCAGATGCGCAACGCTGACACGCAGTTGGTCGGCATTACATCCGGCGGCGCGTGGCTGGCAGAAAAGTTGCATGCGGAACTAGGCCTGAGTGGAAAACCCGGCATCATCTCGTCTGCCATGCACCGCGACGATTTTGCCCAGCGCGGCATGGCCAGTAGTGCGCAAACACAAATTCCGTTTGACGTGAATGGCGCTGACATTGTGCTGCTGGACGACGTGCTCTACACCGGGCGTACGATCCGCGCCGTGCTGAACGAACTGTTTGACTTTGGTCGCCCCGCACGCGTGCAACTGGCTGTGCTGGTAGACCGTGGTGGCAGGCAGTTGCCTATCGAAGCCAGCTTTGCCGCTGCGCGCGTTTCTTTGCCTGCCGATCAACTGCTGGCTTTGGCTCGCGATGCCGATGGAAAGCTCAGCTTTAAAGTCGAGAAGAAAGATAAATAAAACATGCTCTACAAACGCAATCCCCAACTCAATAAAAACGGCGAACTCATTCATTTGCTGTCTACAGAAGGACTGCCTAAAGCCATCCTCACGCACATTTTGGACACCGCAACCAACTTTGTAGGCGTGAGTGACCGCGAAGTGAAGAAGGTGCCCTTGCTGCGCGGCAAGTCGGTTTTCAACTTGTTCTTTGAAAACTCCACCCGTACCCGTACCACTTTTGAGATTGCCGCCACGCGTTTGTCGGCAGATGTTATCAATCTGGATATCGCCCGCAGCTCGGCCAGCAAGGGCGAATCGCTGCTGGACACGATTGCCAATCTGAGCGCCATGGCGGCTGATATTTTTGTGGTGCGCCACAGCGAATCGGGTGCACCGTATTTAATAGCACAGCATGTCGCCCCGCATGTGCATGTGGTAAACGCCGGAGATGGCCGCCACGCCCACCCCACCCAGGGTCTGCTGGACATGTACACCATTCGCCATTACAAGGGCGACTTCAGCAACCTCACCGTCGCCATCGTGGGTGACGTACTGCATTCACGCGTCGCCCGCTCCGACATTCACGCACTCACCACCCTAGGCTGCGCCGAGGTGCGTGCCGTAGGCCCGCAAACGCTGATTCCTGGCGACTTGGCCCAGATGGGTGTGCGGGTTTGCCATACGCTGCAAGAAGGGATCAAGGGCGCAGACGTCATCATCATGCTGCGCCTGCAAAGCGAACGAATGAGTGGAGCCCTGCTACCCTCGTCGCAAGAGTTTTTCAAAAGTTTTGGCTTGACACCCGAGAAGCTGCGACTGGCCAAGCCCGACGCTATCGTGATGCATCCCGGCCCCATTAACCGGGGGGTAGAAATTGACTCCGCCGTCGTGGACGGCGCACAAAGCGTGATCTTGCCGCAAGTGACCTTCGGCATAGCGGTGCGCATGGCGGTAATGAGTATTGTGGCGGGGAACATGGCATGAAGATATTGATTCAAGGTGGCCGCATCATTAACCCGGCTACGGGTCTCAATGAAATAGGCGACATCGCCATTGCTGCGGGCCGCATCATCGCTGTTCAGCACATAGCGCCAGGCTTCACGCCCAGCAAAACTATTGACGCCAAAGGCTGCATCGTGATGCCTGGCATCGTAGACCTGTGCGCACGCCTGCGCGAGCCTGGCTATGAACACGAAGGCATGCTGGAAAGCGAACTGGCCGCAGCCGTAGCCGGTGGCGTTACAAGCCTGGTGTGCCCGCCCGACACCGACCCCGTGCTGGACGAACCCGGCCTGGTAGAAATGCTGAAATTTCGTGCAGAAAAGCTGCACCAGTCACGCGTCTTCCCGCTGGGGGCGCTCACGCGCAGCTTGAAAGGCGAAATACTCACCGAAATGGTCGAACTGACAGAGGCGGGCTGCGTTGGTTTTGCCCAGGCTGAGGTGCCCCTGGCCAACACCCAGGTACTGCACCGCGCCATGCAATATGCCGCCACCTTTGGCTATACCGTGTGGCTGCGTCCGCAAGAACTGTATTTGGGCAAGGGCGTTGCCGCCAGCGGTGCATTGGCTACGCGCCTGGGCTTGGCAGGCGTGCCCGTGGCGGCAGAAACGATTGCCTTGCACACTATCTTCGAATTAATGCGCGCCATGGGTAGCAAAGCCCCGCGCCTGCACCTGTGCCGCATCAGCAGTGCCGCAGGAGTCGCCCTGGTTCGCGTCGCCAAGGCTGAAGGCTTGCCGATCAGCTGCGATGTGAGCATCAACTCACTGCACCTTACCGACGCCGACATTGGCTACTTTGACAGCCGCGCCCGCTTAAGCCCCCCCTTGCGCCAACAGCGCGACCGCGACGCTTTGCGTGCGGCCCTGGCTGATGGCACCATAGACGCATTAGTTAGCGACCACACCCCGGTAGAGGCTGATGCCAAAGCGCTACCCTTTGCCGAAGCTGAACCCGGTGCCACGGGGCTAGAACTGCTGCTGAGCCTGGCTTTGACTTGGGGTGAAGACGCCAAGCTGGGCTTGGTGCAAACGCTAGCCCGTATCACCAGCCACCCCGCCCACGTCTTGGGTTCAGCGCTGGGTACTTTGCAGGCCAGCGTGGGCCAACTGGTTGCGGGTGGTGTGGCCGATGTGTGCATTTACGACCCGCAAGCGCAGTGGTCTGCCACGGCAGACGCGCTGCGTAGCCAAGGCAAGCATACCCCCTTTGCCCACGACATGGGCGGCATGATGCTAAAGGGACGAGTGCGTTGTACCGTGGTAGCCGGGCATGTAGCCTATGAAGCTACTTGACTGTATTTGCTACTAAAATAATAGCTGCTTGCGCATATTCCACGCTGGCATACTGGCATTTTCATACCTAAACCATGGTCAACCGCTTCGTCACTACTATTACAGCCAGCGCTCGCCTGTTGCATTGCATCGGGCATCTCTTTTATGGCATGTGGACTATCACGCGCCACTTTTCAACGGCTACCCAGCAGCAAAAATCTCAGCATATTGCGCAGTGGGCACGCGGCATTCTGGCTATTTTGCATATTGAATTACGCGCAGTAGGCACACCCCAAACCACCGGCCCGCTGCTGGTCGTGTCCAACCACATCTCCTGGCTAGACATTTTGGTGCTGTTGGCTTTGCAACCCGTGCGCTTTGTGTCCAAAGCAGAAGTCAAACACTGGCCCGTCATTGGCTGGCTGGCTACCCATGCGGGCACGCTGTACATCGAACGCGAGTCACGTCGCGACGCCCTGCGCGTGGTACACCACATAGCCGAAGCCCTGCGCGGCGAAGACCCGCAAGGCAGCATCATCGCGGTCTTTCCAGAAGGCACCACCAGCGATGGCAGCATCGTGTTGCCTTTTCATGCCAACCTTATCCAGGCCGCCATTTCTGCCCATGCGCCCGTGCAACCCGTAACCCTGCGGTTTGAAGATGCAGCCACAAAAGAAAGAAGCTTTGCCGCATCTTATATTGATGACGACAACTTGGTCACTTCAGTCTGGCGCCTGCTCTGCGCGCCGCCCCTTCGCACGGTGGTGAGTTTTGGCGAGCAAGAGTCAGCCAATGGCCACGACCGCCGTGCGTGGGCTGCGCGGTTACAAAGCCTGGTCGCCCAAGCTCTCTGAGGCTAAACTCTCGTAGCTTTGGTACAAGGCACACCATTTCAGTTCTCGCCTGGCTGAACCGGGCCTTGTGTGCATGTAATTGCTAAATAACCGCCACATTCGTGAAGTATTACTTGTTATTTTCAACATCTAGTTAGTTAAAAGTAACAAGAGCGTTACATTCACATTCATACCTATCCATCTCATGAATACTGCTTTAGCTTCAACTTTGCCTACGCTGGTTCTACAGCTCAAGCGTCAAGCGTTCCACATCAAAAACTGCCTTCTGGTTTTGATTTGTGCTTTGCCGTGCGTGGTGCTTGCACAAGATGCCGTTTTGAAAAATGCCCAGGAATTGATGGCGGCTCGTCAGCCTGAAAAAGCCTATTCGCTGCTGGCTGAACAAGAAACTGCACGTGCGGGCAATGCCAATTTTGATTATCTGCTCGGTATTGCCGCGCTAGACTCTGGGCTCGTCACACGGGCTATTTTTGCTTTGGAGCGGGTGATTGCTGCACAGCCAAACAATGCTCTGGCTCGTGCTGAGCTGGGCCGTGCCTATTTGGTTGCGGGTGAGATTGATGCAGCGCGCAGCCAGTTGCAACTGGTGCAGGCGGCCGATATTCCCGCTGCTGCGCGAGACAACGTGAACCGTTTGCTGTCCAGCATTACTTCGCCTGAATTAATAAGCAAGCGACCTTGGCGAGCTTATCTGGAAGCAGGCGTGGGTTATGACACCAATGTCAACAGCGCTCCAGGTGTTTCGCAATTTGCCTTACCTCTGCTGGGTGGTTTGGAGCTGAATTTGGATGCTGCCAATCAAAAAAAGAAAGACAGTACAACCCAGTTTGCCGCTGGCTATAGTTTTCGTATTGCGCTCATGGACAACATGGACCTGGTGGGTGACGTGAATACACGCAATACCTATCCGTCCAAAGAAAACCAGCTGCGCTCAGACCAGGCTGGCGGTAATTTGGGTGTGGTCTACACCAAGGGTCATGACGAATTCAGTGGCCTGCTGAACATGGGTGTATCCGGGTTTAACGGCATGCGCACGCGCCATGTTTCGGGGTTGTCCAGTCAGTGGATGCATGGTATTGATGACGCGCACCAGGTGGGCATGTTTGCGCAGTACGCGCATATTCGCTACCCCAGCTTGCAGTTGCGTGACGTCAATCGCAGCGTGGTCGGCCTGGTGTACGGAGCCTCGTTTGGTAACGGGCTGAACAGTTACGTCAGCTTGTCGGTAGGTAAAGAAAAAGCTACCCGCGAGTTTGCCGACGAATTTGCTACCCGCTTTTGGAATCTGCGTGTTGGTGGTGAGCAAACCTTGAGCGAAAACCTGCGCGGCTTTGGTTCCATTAGTTTGGAGCAGCGCCACCATAAAGGTGAGGACTTGTTCTTTTTGACCGAGCAGCGCGACAAACAAGCCGACCTGACATTGGGCCTGCATTGGCTGGCTGCAAAAAGCGACATCGGTAGCCTACGCGTAACACCGCAACTGAGCTACACGCGTACCAGCAGCAATATCGAAATACGTGAATTCAAGCGCACTCAGGCAGGCGCTGTAGCGCGTCTTGATTTTTAGTTTCAAAAAAATTCGACGGAGATTTTTCACCATGCAAGCAAATACTCACCGTTCTCTGGCCTATGATGCCAATGCATCTGCCGGCCACAAGATTCCGCTCAAAGCCGTGGTGTTGGCGGCAGCCTTGCTGGTGGGGCACAGCCAATTACTGGCGCAAACTGCTGGAACGGTTGAATTTGTGCAGGGTAATGTGGTCGCGCGCGCAGCCACAGGGCAACAACGCAGTATTGAACGCGGCGGTGTGGTGAGCAATGGCGAGACAATTGACACCAAAAACGGTACGGCTCAACTGCGCATGGTGGACGGTGCCTTTATTGCACTGCAAAAAGACACAACCCTGAGCCTGGTGGACTACCGCTACAAGAAAGACGCTGAAGAAAGCGCGGTCATGTCTTTGTTGCAAGGCAGCTTGCGTACCGTCACAGGCTTGATCGGGCGCGTCAATAAAAGTGCTTACAAACTGCAAACGGCTACCTCAACCATCGGTATTCGCGGTACCGGTTATTTAGCTACCGTCAATCTTGACGGTACCCGCGTCAGCGTGAGCGAAGGCGCGATTGCCATGTGCAATGAAGGCGGTTGCCTCGATGTGCTGATAAAGCAGGCAGGATTTTCGGCCAGCATCAAGCAAAAAGCCGTGATGGTTAGCGCTACAACTACTTCTAGTCGTACGGTTCCACCTGTTGTGACACTGCCTGACGCTACACCGCCAGACACCATTTTGGCGGATGCGTCAGCCCCAGCACCAGCCCCAGCGCCTGCACCAGCGCCTGCACCAGCGCCTGCACCAGCGCCTGCACCAGCGCCTGCACCAGCGCCTGCACCAGCGCCTGCACCAGCGCCTG
>JAYVTG010000023.1:0-2762 GCA_043774625.1 Polaromonas sp.
CCCCTGCGCGAGGGCGGGCTCTGGCAAATCATCACGATCTGCGCGCTCGGTGCTTTCGTTTCATGGGCGTTGCGCGAAGTTGAAATTTGTCGCAAGCTCGGCATGGGATACCACGTGCCATTTGCTTTTTCATTCGCGATTCTGGCCTACTTTTCGCTGGTGATTGTCCGCCCAGTTTTGATGGGGGCATGGGGGCATGGCTTCCCGTACGGCATCTTCAGTCACCTTGATTGGGTGTCGAACGTTGGTTACCAAAATCTGCATTTTCACTACAACCCCGCGCACATGCTGGCGGTGACCGGGTTCTTTGCGACCACATTGGCGCTGTCGCTGCATGGCGGCTTGGTGTTGTCTGCGACCAACCCGAAGAAGGGCGGAACCGTGAAGACAGCGGAGGATGAAAACGCATTTTTTCGCGACACCATTGGGTACTCCATCGGCACGCTGGGCATCCATCGCTTGGGTCTCTTCCTGGCGCTTTCCGCTGTGGTCTGGGCAGCAATCTGCATCATCATCAGTGGGCCGTTTTGGACGCGTGGCTGGCCTGAGTGGTGGTCATGGTGGTTAAACCTTCCGATCTGGGCGCGTTAGGAAAAAAGGGGAGAAATATCATGTCTATGCAATACCAGAATCTCTTCACCGCAGTGCAGGTTCACGGGCCCGCTCAGATGGGCACGCCGATGGCAGAAAAAGGCCCGTGGTCGCGCGGCCAGGAAACACTTATCAATCGCTGGCTGGGCAAAATTGGCGATGCACAAATTGGCCCCGTGTACCTGGGCACCACGGGTTTAATTTCACTGATGTGTGGACTGCTCGCGTTCGAGATCATCGGGCTCAATATGTGGGCATCGGTGAACTGGAGCATCATGGAGTTTGCCCGCCAGCTCTTTTGGCTGGGTCTGGAGCCACCGCCGCCGGCGTACGGCCTGCGATTCCCTCCACTCAATCAGGGCGGATGGTGGCTTGTCACCGGCTTCTTCTTGACGCTGTCGCTTTGCCTGTGGTGGGTGCGCACCTATCGGCGTGCTCGTGCGCTCGGTATGGGGTTGCATATTCCCATCGCGTTCGGTGCGGCCATTTGGCTCTATCTGGTGCTTGGTTTTATCCGTCCGCTGGCGATGGGCAGCTGGTCTGAGGCAGTTCCATTTGGCATCTTCCCGCATCTCGACTGGACAGCTGCGTTTTCATTGCGCTACGGTAATCTTTTCTACAACCCGTTCCACTGTCTATCGATCGTCTTTCTTTACGGTTCAGTGCTGCTGTTTGCGATGCATGGCGCGACGATTCTCGCCGTGAGTCGCTTTGGTGGCGAACGCGAAATTGAGCAAATTGTTGATCGTGGCACTGCGTCGGAGCGAGCAGCATTGTTCTGGCGCTGGACGATGGGTTTCAACGCAACGATGGAGTCCATCCATCGCTGGGCCTGGTGGTTTGCGATCCTCACGCCGATTACGGGTGGCATCGGCATCCTGCTGACCGGCACGGTTGTAGACAACTGGTATTTGTGGGCGGTAAAGCACGGCGTTGCGCCCATGTATCCTGCGTTTACTGTCCCCGTGGCAGATCCTAGCTTGCTGCCAGGAGCCTTGAAATGATCAGCACGAAAAATTTTCTCGCGAGTGCGGTGCTGCTCGGCGTTACGCTACTCATCGTTGGTTGCGAGCGACCACCCATCGCATCGCAGCAGACGGGCTTTCGCGGTACCGGCATGGTTGAAATGGACAACCCCCGGATGAAGGCAAAGCTCGTCAACGCGAACGCGTTGCCGGAAGCTACGCCGAAGGCTGATCCCAACGGCCCCACGGCGGGCAGTCTCTATAAAAACGTGCAAGTACTTGGCAATCAAAGCGTGGGTGAGTTCACCCGCACAATGGTCGCGATGACCAATTGGGTCGCGCCGAAGGAAGGCTGCAACTATTGCCACAAGGCGGGTGAAGACTTCTCGGCAGATACGCTCTACACCAAAGTCGTCGCTCGAAAAATGCTGTCTATGACCGGCAAGATCAATGCAGAGTGGGGCACGCACGTGGGCAACACGGGAGTGACTTGCTACACCTGCCACCGTGGCAACAATATCCCCACAGAGGTTTGGTATTCCGCCGCTGATCCGGGCAAAGTTAAAGGCTTTACAGGTTGGAAGTACGGGCAAAACACGCCCGTGTCGGGCAACGGCTATTCGTCGCTGCCACTCGACTCGCTGAGCAGTTATCTTGCCAATGACGGTCAGGTGCGCATTCAAGGCAACGATGCGCTGCCGACGATGCCCAAAGGGCCAAGCGGCACCGGTGCAAGCATCGCCAACACCGAGTGGAATTACAGTTTGATGATGCACATGTCGAACTCGCTGGGCGTCAATTGCACGTTCTGTCACAACAGTCGCGCGTTTTCCAGTTGGGAAGAGAGCACGCCGCAACGCGCAACCGCCTGGCACGGGTTGCGAATGGTGCGTGACGTCAACAACAACTACATGACGCCGCTAGAGAGCGTGTTCCCGGACTACCGCAAAGGCGCCGCGATGGGTGACGTTGCGAAAGTGGGTTGCTCAACCTGTCATCAGGGCGCGAACAAACCATTGCTCGGCGTGAGCATGTTGGCTGATTATCCTGAGCTCAAGAAAATCGGAGCCACACCGGCAGTGCCCGCTGCGCCGCCTGTCGCAACAAATCCGATTGCGGCTGCTTTGAACGTATTGGGCAAGATATTCTTCCCGTCGGGTAAGGCGGACATTGATGCTGCGGGTACTGATGCGATCAAGGCTGCCG
>JAYVTG010000024.1:0-24040 GCA_043774625.1 Polaromonas sp.
TTTGCGGCTGGCAGAGGCTTTCACGACTCCCGCGATTTATGCGTATGCCGCATCATGAGCGGGATCGTGAAAGCCTCTGCCAGCCAGCGACCCACACGGGAGCGAAACCATAAACACCTCGCCAAGCCCGTACAACAGCGCACCCCGAACCGTGAATACCCAGCCAAGTAGCGACCAAGGCGCACAGTAAACTTGTGTTTTGTCACCCCTTCGACACATAAAAATGCACGAACGTGCTAAAAACGACACTATCAAAGACCCTAGCCCCGGAGAGTTCCCATGGATTTAGCCTTTACACCTGAAGAAGAACAGTTTCGCCAAGACGTGCGAAGCTGGGTGCACAGCAACCTGCCCAAAAGCATTTCAGACAAAGTGCACGCAGCGCTGCACCTGACGCGTGACGACCTGCAAAACTGGGCCAAAATTTTGGGTAAAAAAGGCTGGCTAGGCTGGGGTTGGCCGCAAGAATTTGGCGGGCCGGGCTGGAATGCGATTCAAAAACATTTGTTTGAAGAAGAATGCGCATTGGCCGGGGCGCCGCGCGTCATCCCGTTTGGCCCCGTCATGGTGGCTCCCGTCATCATGGCCTTTGGCAACGCAGAGCAGCAAAAACGCTTTTTGCCGGGTATTGCCAGCGGCGAGGTGTGGTGGAGCCAGGGTTATTCTGAGCCGGGTTCGGGTTCAGACCTGGCATCACTCAAATGCAAGGCCGAACGTGTGGGCGACAAATACATCGTCAACGGCCAAAAAACCTGGACGACCCTGGGTCAATACGGCGAATGGATTTTTTGCCTGGTACGCACCAGCAACGAAGGCAAGCCGCAAACCGGCATTTCGTTTTTGCTGATCGACATGAAAACCAAGGGCGTGAGCGTGCGCCCCATCAAGCTGCTGGACGGTGAGAGTGAAGTGAATGAAGTGTGGTTTGACAACGTAGAAGTGCCCGCACAGAACCTGATTGGCGAAGAAAACAAGGGCTGGACGTATGCCAAACACCTGCTCAGCCACGAGCGCACCAACATTGCCGACGTGAACCGCGCCAAGCGTGAGCTGGAGCGTTTGAAACGTATTGCCAAGCAAGAAGGCGTGTACGACCCTGCTGTAGACGGCGCGAACGCTGGGCGCTTTCGCGATGAAATTGCCAAGCTGGAAGTAGATGTGGTGGCGCTGGAAATGATGGTGCTGCGCGTTTTGAGCGCCGAGAAATCGGGCAAGCAGTCGCTGGACATTGCCGGCTTGCTCAAAATACGGGGCAGCGAAATTCAGCAGCGCTACACCGAGCTGATGATGCTGGCCGCTGGCCCCTACGCAGTGCCGCTGATACGCGAGGCGATGGAAGCGGGCTGGCAAGGCGACTACCCTGGCGCGGCTTTGCATTGCGCACCCCTGGCCAGCACCTACTTCAACATGCGCAAAACCACCATCTACGGCGGCAGCAACGAAGTGCAGCGCAACATCGTCAGCCAAGTCGTTTTAGGATAAATCATGGACTTTGACTTCACCCCCGACCAAGAGCAACTGCGCGACGCCGTGCGCAAATACGTAGACAAAGCCTACACCTTTGACCGCCGCCGCGCTGCGGTAGATAAGGGCGGTTTTGACCGCGCGGCCTATAGCGAACTGGCCGACCTGGGCCTTACCGGCCTGAACATCGGCGACCAGTACGACGGCATGGGCATGGGCCCGGTCGAATCTTTGGTAGTGATGGAAGAAATGGGGCGCGGCATGGTGCTGGAGCCTTTGGGCCAAGCCATGCTGTGCGGCGTGGTGTTGCAGGCCTTTGCAACCCAAGATCTGTGCAAGACCTGGTTGCCGCAAATTGCCGCTGGCAAAAAAATAGTCTCCCTGGCCTACCAGGAACGCAAGGCCCGCTACACATTGAACTATTGCGAGGCAAAAGCGGTTAAAGCCAGCACGGGATATACGCTGACAGCTATCAAAAACGTAGTGCCTGTGGGTGACCATGCAGACGCTTTGATCATGCCTGCCCTGCTGGACGGCAAGCTGGCGCTGTTTTTGGTGGAACGCCAAGCAGCGGGTGTATCGACCACAGGCTATGGCTGCCAAGACGGTAGCCGTGCGGCGGATGTGAGCCTGGTTAACGCGCCCGCGCAACTCATCACCACCGACGGCCAGGCCGCACTAGACCTGGCTTTTGACATTGGCGCTGCCTGCGCCTGCTATGAAGCCATAGGCGTGATGGACAAAACTATGGCAGTAACAGCCGACTACATGAACACCCGCAAGCAGTTTGGCGCAACGCTTAGCAGCTTTCAGGCCCTGCGCCACCGCATGGCCGACATGAAGATGCAACTCGAACTGGGCCGCAGCATGGCTTATTTTGC
This sequence comes from Polaromonas sp., assembly GCA_043774625.1. Lineage (GTDB taxonomy): Bacteria > Pseudomonadota > Gammaproteobacteria > Burkholderiales > Burkholderiaceae_C > JAAFIP01. The sequence goes on from JAYVTG010000024.1 coordinate 2,346, forward strand.
GGCTTTGAAGATGGGCGCAGCACCGGCAGAACGCCGCCGCGCCATCGCGCAGGCCAAATACCAGGTCGGCCAGAGCATGCGTTTTGTGGGCCAGGGCGCGGTGCAATTGCACGGCGGCATTGGCGTGACAGACGAATACATCGTCAGCCATTACTTCAAAAAGCTCACCCAACTGGAGATGAGCTTTGGCGACAGCATGCACCACCTGGGCGAGGTGAGCAGCCGCATGCAAGACACGGCGGGCGTGTTTGCTTAAAGCGAGTATTTTGCGCAGACTTGGGGTTATGTAGCCCCAAGATGCTCTGCCTTGCGCTTAGAGTCGCCAGTCATTTACTATTATTTTTATAGCTGCTTGCGCATATTCTACGCTGGCTACAGCACATTTTGATAGGAAAACCAATGAAAATGCTTCGCCGTTATGCCTTGGGGCTAGTGCTTGCTGCCTTGCTTAGCGCCTGCGCTACGCAGGGCCCTTCCAGTGCTGTTTCCAACCCTTCTTTCAGCAGCTACCCACCCGTCGTTTTTGTGCACGGCAATGGCGACTATGCCGCGCTGTGGCAAACCACGCTGTGGCGGTTTGAAAGTAACGGCTGGCCGCGCGAGCGCCTGCACGCCATCGACGTGCCCTACCCGCTGGCGCGTGACGATGACAGCAAGCCGCAACCGGGGCGCACGTCTACGGCTGAGCACATGGCTTACCTGAAGGCCGAGGTAGACAAGGTTTTGCAAAAAACCGGGGCCAAACAGGTGGTGCTGTTTGGCAATTCGCGCGGTGGCAATGCTATTCGCAACTACATTCAAAACGGCGGTGGCGACAAAACCGTGAGCCACGCGATTTTGGGCGGCACGCCCAACCACGGCGTGTGGGCAACTAAGGGGTTTAGAGAAGGTAACGAGTTTTCGGGCACAGGCCCCTTCCTGTCTGCGCTGAACGCTCCTAAAAACGCAGCAGGTGACGAAGTCACCGGCCCCGTCAAGTGGATGACCATCCGCTCAGACAATAACGACAAGTTTGCCCAGCCCGATGGCCTGTGGATAGGTGCCAAGGGCACACCCACCCATGTCACATTTGCGGGGCCGGAGCTCAAAGGCGCACACAATGTCGTCATTGCCCGCATCGACCACCGCGAAACATCGTTCAGCCCTGCAGCGTTTGAAGCTGCCTACCGCTTCATTACCGGCAGCTCGCCCAAAGCCACCACCATCACCCCTGAAAGCTCCATCAACCTGTCGGGCCAAGTCACTGGCATGGGGCTGAATTCAGACGACCCTGCCAGCGGAAATTATGTGAATAACTTGCCAATTGCCAGCGCAGACATTACGGTTTATGCTATAGATTTAGCAGCAGGTACGCGGCTGGGCACAGCAGCCTATAGCGGCAAAGTTGGTGCAGACGGCCGCTGGGGGCCCCTGGCTGCGCACGCTGGCACGGCCTATGAATTCGTCATTACCGCGCCCGGCTACGCCACCACCCACATTTACCGCAGCCCCTTTGCACGTTCTTCAAGCATCGTGCATTTGCGTGCCGAGCGCCTGGCCGCCGCAGACAAAACCGCTGCGGGCGAAAAGGGCTCGGTGGTCGTATTTACCCGGCCACGCGGCTACTTTGACCTGCAGCGCGACAAACTCAGCTTTGACGGCAACCCCACGCCCCCCGGCCTGCCCGCCAGCGGCGCAGGCTTGAGCCAGAGCAAACTGGTGTTACAGGGCAGCGGCGTGCGCAGCATCAACGCAGAATTTAACGGCGAAAAGCTCGCAGGCCACACCTGGCCCGCTCTGGATAACCATGTGCTGCTGCTGGAGGTTAGCCAATAGCGCCGTTAGCGGCCTGCCACAGTACGTTTGGCCATGGTTTGGCGACAAAATGCCATAAAACAGACATTGCTATGTTAAACATGCAAAATAGTCTTTTTTCCGCAAATTTGTGTAGCTTTTAGTATTATTTATCTACAATCACACTATGAAACTATCATCAAGCGTGACATCTACTATGCGTGTCTGGGCCTCCAAGCACTTTTACAAATTCATGCGATGCCTCGCACTGCTGTGTCTGGCTTTACTCTTACCCAATTTGGCAGCGGCGCAATCGGCTTGTACGGCCATGTACGCTACGTCTGGCAATGCAGCGGCGAATGCGGTGTTCTACTACAACAACAGCATCGGCACCACATCAAAATGGACGACCGTTACGTCCATGCCTACGGCACTGACCTACACGAACGCGCTTAGCGGCGACTCCACAACTGGTCTGCTGTGGTTCGCTGATCGAGCTACAAACAGACTGTATAACTTTAATCCCAATACCTACGCATTCTCTGCAGGTGCCCCGCTCAGCACACCACCTCCGACAACAGAAACTAACCTCTTGGGAGCCACTTTTGATAACGCGGGGAACATGTATCTGCTGTTTTCTGCTGTTGCAGTAGCTCCTAGCAAGTACTACATCTCGCAGGTGACCGATAAAACAACCAACCCTATTACCAACGGCGCGTGGAAGACGGTGACATTTTCTGTCGGTGGTGGCCTTCCTGCATCTGGCGGAAGCGGCGATATCGTTGTAGACAAAGCTGGTCAAGCGTGGTTAACGTCAAATACCAACCCAGTGGCCTTGTACCGATTAAATTTAACGACCGCGACTATAGACGCCACAACAACATATGCCTTGGGCGCAGCAACGCTCTCTATAGGAGGTATTGCCGTTGATCCCTTGACTGGGAATATGTTTATTGGCGGGGCAACCAGTGGCAGTGTGACGTATCAGATCAATCCCTCGGTAAACAATTCGGCAACTTTAACGGATGCCACAACAGATATTGTTAGTGACATGGGTAACTGCGTTAGCCTACCGGCATCACCAACCGTGAGCAAGAGCTTTAGCCCAACATTCAATGCCAACACCAGCGGCACGTCTACCCTATCAATTGTGCTGGGTAACTCAAACACAGAACCGCTTTGGCTTACCAGCAATTTCTTTGACGTCTTGCCCGCTGGCATGACCATTGCCAACCCGGCTAGCTTGAATCAGGGTGCTTGCGCACCTATCGGTACCACAGTCACTAACGTCATCACTGCAACAAGCGGTGCCACCAGCATGTCCTTTGTCGCAGGCGGTTTAGGCGGGCGTATTCCAGCGGGGGGCTGCACCATCAGCTTCGTTGTCACAGCACCAGCCAGCTCCGCTGCCTACACTAACACGATACCGGCCAACAGCTTAACCACCACTGCGGGCTCCAACGCCGCGGCCGCTACGGCTACATACAAAGTAGGAACCGATTTCTCGGTGGTTAAAACCCAAAGCAATGGCGCAGGTACCGCTGGCACCACCACTATCAGTGTGGGTGCCGGGCAAACGCTGCAGTACGTGCTTACCATCACCAACTCAAACGCAGGGGTTACCGGCACCACTACATTTAGCGATACGCTGCCCGCGCAAATTACACCGGTGCTTAGCGTTACTGCTTTGGCAATTGGTGGGGGCAGTTGCTCCACGGCTACGGCGGTGGTGGCTGGCTCCACGCAAGTTAGTGGCACAGTCAGCAACGCCCCCCCAGGCGGGCAATGTGTGGTGACCATTACCGCCTTGGTTTCTGCCAACCTTGCGGCAAACGCTACGGTCACCAATACTGTGACCGTGACGCCTACTGCAAACACGACGGACACTAATCCCGCCAACAACACATCAACTGTTCAAACTTCGCTCAACTTGGCGGCCAATCTGAGCGTAACCAAGACCGATGGGACGACGACCGTAGCAGCAGGGGGAACGACCAGCTATACGGTCACCTTTACCAATGGCGGGCCGAGCCCTGCGAACGGTGCTATCGTGAGTGATGTGCCTGGTGCAGGTTTGTCTTCTTGTACGGTGCTTTCTTGCACTCCTTCAGGTGCAGCCACTTGCCCAGCAACGCCAGCCAACCTGTTGGTCGGTGCGGGCGTGGCCATTCCACTGCTTCCCAATGGCGCGACTGTGAGCTTTGTAGTGCGTTGCGGGGTCAGCGCAACGGGGCAGTAAACTACACGCCGATGTCCCAGAGTCTTGAAAAAGCCGTCTTGAAGACGGCTTTTTTGCATTTTGCTTTTACACTGTATCAACAAGTAAAAATTCAATTAGCACTCTCTACAAGGTATTCAACAAATGTCTACCCGCTTATTCCGTCAAGAAGCACTGGATGCACGAGGCACTTCGCTGCTCGGAAGCATCGTTCTTGCGCCGCGTTTATCGCTGTGGGGTTTGAGCCTTTTAGCGGCTGTTCTGGGGAGTTTGGTGCTTGCGTTTTTGTACTACGGCAGCTACACGCGCCGCACTGCCATTAGTGGTCAATTGGTACCAACGACGGGTGTTATTCGCGTGCTCACCCCGCAAGCTGGTGTGGTTTTGGACAAACGTGTAGTCGAGGGTCAGCGCGTGCAAAAAGGCGACGTGTTGTATGTATTGACCAGTGACCGCGTAGGCACATCATCGCGCGAACTACAGGCAGACATTGGGCAACAGATCAACGAGCGTAAAAGTTCCTTGCAAGGCGAGATTGCCCGTAATCAGGGCGTAGAGCAGCAAGAGCTTGCACAACTGGCACGCCGTATTGCCAGTTTGCGCGCCGAGGCACAAGCTATCGTGCGTCAAATTGACCAGCAACGACAGCGCGTGGCATTGGCTGAGGATGCGCGCAAGCGCTACCAGGGCCTGGCAGATCAGGACTACATCCCTCGCGAGCAATTGGCACAAAAAGAGCTGGACCTGTCAGAGCAACAGTCTCGCCTTCAAGCGCTGGAGCGCGACGCATTGGCTAACCAGCGCGAACAAACCACGAGCCAGCGCGATATGGATACCACCCGCACACGCTATGCCAACCAAAACTCCCAGTTGCGACGCACCATCTCTTCAGCAAGCCAGGAGTTGACCGAGGTAGAGGGCCGCAGGCGCGTGGTGATTACCGCGCCAGAGTCGGGCCGCGCCACCTTGGTGACTGTGGAGGTAGGACAAGCCGTAGACTCGTCTCGGCCTTTGGTGAATTTGGTGCCCGAGCAGTCTGCCCTTGAAGCCCGTCTGTACGCACCCAGCCGTTCCATTGGTTTTGTACGCCAGGGGGACAGGGTGCTGCTGCGTTACCAGGCTTATCCATACCAAAAATTTGGCTTGTATGAAGGCGTGGTGAAAGATGTATCGCATGCCGCCGTGTCTAACCCGGAGTTGGCAGGTTTTGCCCTGCCCGAGCTAGCACCTGGCGAACCGGTGTATGCCATTACCGTGAATCTGAAAGCACAAAATCTGTTGATCTATGGAGAAAACCGTGCGCTGCAAGTCGGCATGCGCCTAGATGCCGATATCTTGCAAGAAAACCGTCGCCTCTATGAGTGGATGCTAGAACCCTTGTACAGCATTAGCGGCAAGCTGGAGCGCTAGATGGCTTTAACAGATGCTCTTTCTTTTGGATTTGGTCGAAAGTTACCTTTGATACTGCAGACAGAAGCTGCCGAGTGCGGTCTGGCCTGCCTGGGCATGTTACTGGGCTACTACGGCTTGCATACCGACATTGCTACGCTACGCCAGCGCCACAATGTGTCACTTAAAGGAATGACGCTGAGCACTTTGTCGCAATTGGCTGAGAAAGAGTGTCTGGGATTTAGAGCTGTACGCTTGGAATTGCCTGAACTCAAAGGACTGCGCCTGCCTGCAATCTTGCACTGGGAGCTGAACCATTTTGTAGTGCTCAAGCAGGTGAGTGGCAAAAACGTTGTAGTGCATGACCCTGCGTTTGGTGAACGCAAATTGTCGTTTGACGAAGTGTCCAAAAAATTCACCGGCGTAGCGCTTGAGTTATGGCCCAACACTGGCTTTGTGCGGCGCGAAGAAAAGGCGCCTATCAAACTGGGGCAAATGATCGGGCAAGTATCCGGGTTTTGGCCTTCACTCACGCAAGTGCTTATGCTGTCGTTGGCGCTTGAGGTGTTTACACTGGTCAATCCCTTGTTTTTGCAGTGGATCGTTGACCATGTGCTAGCTTCCAAGGACGCCGATCTGCTGACCACATTGGCACTGGGTTTTGTTCTCGTTTTAGTGCTGCAACAGGTGATTGGCTTGCTACGCTCGTGGCTTCTCTTGGTCATCAATACGTCTATACGGGTGCAGTGGCGATCCAATGTTTTTTCGCATCTGGTCAAGTTGCCTATTGCGTATTTTCAACGGCGGCATTTGGGTGATATCGTCTCGCGCGCAGGCGCGGTTGACGAAATTCAAAAAGTGTTAACCAGCGCTTTTGTCGAAGCTCTGTTTGATGGCTTGCTGGTGGTTGTATCTTTGGCCATGATGTTTTTGTACAGCCCTACACTGGCTTGGGTGGCTATTGTGGCGATGCTGCTGTATTTGCTGGTGCGTATCGCCTGGTATCGCCCGTTTTATGCGGCAACCGAAGAAACCATTGTGCGCGCCGCCAACACTTCCAGCCACTTTCTGGAGACGATTCGTGGCGTCAAAGCCATCAAACTCTTTGGGCGGCAGACCGAGCGCCAAGGCGCGTGGCAAACCTTGCTGGTGAGCGAAATCAACGCGTCCCTCACCACACAGAAGCTGCAAATCTTTTACAAACTCGTCAGCACCTTGCTTGGCGGTCTCTTTTATGTGGCACTGATGTGGATTGGCACGCGCCAGATTATGGCTGGCGAGCTGAGCGTCGGTATGTTGCTGGCATTTTTGGCTTACCGAGGGCAATTTGATTCACGCCTCACCCAACTCATAGGCAAAGGTATTGATCTGATGATGTTGCGCTTATATGCCCAGCGCTTGGGAGATGTGGTGCTAACGGCCACTGAGCAAACCGCTACGCGCCATTTAAGCGATGCACAAACCACTGGCCCGCCAGCTATCGCCATCTCGGATGTACGCTTTAAATATTCCGAGCATGAACCGTTCGTGCTTGACGGTGTCTCCTTGAACTTGGAACCAGGCGAATCTGTGGCCATTACGGGCAGCTCAGGCTGTGGCAAAACAACTCTGGTGAACTTGTTGCTAGGTGCCTACTACCCCACTGAGGGTACGATTCAAGTTAACAACGCTCCCTTGAATCAGTTGGGTATGGACCGTTGGCGGCAAATGGTGGGTACTGTCATGCAAGACGATAGTTTGTTCGCTGGCTCGATATCTGACAACATTAGTTTTTTTGACGCCCGGCCCGATTTGCCGTGGATTGAGGAATGCGCCCAACTGGCCGCTGTCCACGCCGATATTCAGGCCATGCCCATGGGCTATCAAACACTCGTTGGCGACATGGGAACCGTGCTTTCGGGCGGACAAAAGCAGCGTGTGCTGCTGGCACGCGCCTTGTACAAGCGGCCACGCGTGCTGATTTTGGACGAAGCTACCAGCCACCTGGACTTGAAGCGCGAGGCGCAAGTCAACCAAGCTATTTCGCGGTTGCAGATCACGCGCCTGGTAATCGCGCACCGGCCTGAAACCATCAACTCGGTACAACGGGTGCTGGAGCTGGAAAAAGGCCGCATCGTGTTTGACGGCTCGCCGGGTGAGTATTTTGAACGCCTGCAACTGCAGCGCCCGATGTGCACGGTGTGATGTATTCCAGGCGCACTGGATCACGACAAGCCGCTACAGTGCGTTACTGTTGCGCCATTCTCTGCGCCGTGCATACATGGGCAGCGGCACAGACCATTGGTAATGAGCAACTGCTCCTTCGAAGTAGTTCACAGCTTGCCAAGCCTCCACTGCCATCTACCAATAGTGTCCCAGAGCAATCGCAGGTGCCTGGTCAACACTCAGCTCTATTGCAACACCGGGAATGGCACAGCGCTTTGGCATGTGAGTTGCCCAATACCGTTGTGCGCGAGCGGCTCACGCTTGGCGATGTGCTGAATCACACTTTATGTAAAAGTCCGGCGTTGCGCCAGGCGCTGCTTGGCATACAAGAGCAACGGGCCAGTGTAGACCTTGCCCAAGCTGCCTTTAACCCGCGCTACAGCGCCACGGCAGAGTTTGCTGGCAACCGAGTGCCTAACAGTAACATTACCGCTGTCAACAGCAGCATTGCGGGTTCAGTCAACTTGAGCTGGATACTTTTTGACTTTGGCTTGCGCAATGCCAATATGGAACAGGCACGGCAGAGCCTGTCTGCAGCCATGGCTGGGCAAGACAACAGCTTGCTGACGACGTTGAACGAGACCATACGAATTTATGCCGAGGCGTTAAGTGCCTGGAACAAACTGGATGCGCTACGCGAAGCGGAATCTGCAGCCAATCAAAGTCTGGTGATTGCGCAAGCCCGGTACGATGCGCAAGTGGGTTCGCTAACAGAAAAACTGCAGGCTCAAACCGCACTGGCGCAAGCGCTACTGGATCGCACACGTGCTGATGGTGTGTGGCTAGCCGCACGCGGTGCGCTGGCCGTGGCAATGGGATTGCCTGTTTTGCAAACACTCGGCCTGGCTGACATAGACAGCGCCTTTCCTAACCTGGAGGAATTGCCGCCTACCGAAGACTTATTGGTACAAACCAAAGACTCGCACCCCCGCATTCGGGTTTTGCGTGCCGAAATGCGAGCCCTGCAAGCTCGTCTTGAATCTGTGCGTGCTGACGGCAGAGGTTCTGTCAGTATCTCTGGCAACGCAGGGGCTTCACGCAGTTTGGGTAATGGCAATTCAAGCCCGGGGCGCAATGTGGGCGGCTCGATCATTGCAAGCATTCCGCTATTTAACGACGCCGAGCAAAATGCGCGCGAAGCTCAGTTGCAGTCTCAAATTGGTGCCCGCGAAGCGCAGTTGCAAGCGTTAGAACGCGAACTGGAGACCGAGGTGTGGCGAGCGGCTCAGCAAGTTCGCACAGAAACCGAAAGCTTGATCGCCGCAAAACAACTTATGGCTACCGCCTCGACCGGGTATCAGATAACACAAGGACGCTACAAGGCTGGCGTGGGCACCTTTCTAGATGTACTGACTGCGCAAAGCGCTATGGCGAATGCACGCACGCAACTGCAAGAAAGCAAACTAGCCAATATGCAGTCACGCATTCGTTTAACGCTTGCAACGGCAAGGCTTGGAAGCAGAGTAAACATCGGGCAGCAGAAATAATAAAGCCCTTTGAATTTTCAAAGGGCTTTAGATGCCTGGCGATGCAGTTCTAGCGCATCAAATCGGATCCGGTCCACAACCCGTACCACCCGCACCCGACGAGCTAGCGCCGGACGAACCCATAGCGCAATGCTGGCTGGATGCTTTGGCAGAATTCGTACGAGAATGGTTTTTCACTGCATTACCGTGATGCTTGGGGCTATGGTGATGCTTGGCACTGCCGCCAGAGACTTTTTCCATTTCTTGAATTGATAAAATTCGCATAATCTTCCCCTATAAAATTACCCGTTGATAAAAAACCCAGCGTGCACTGCTGTGACTTACATCACTCGGCGCTTCGATTTACACAATTAACGCCAATTTATGCACAATATTATTGTACTCTTTTTGACCTCTGTGTGTACAAATGTAACCTTATTGCAAGTTGTTTGTGGCGAACAGCCATAGCCAGCGAAGCGAGGCTAGGCTAGGCTAGGCTAGGCTAGGCCAAGATCTTTTTACTATCGACTTCTATTTTTAGCTGGATTTGGCGGCGTTGACGCATGGTGGCATAGCGACTGGTTAGTTTTGGGTCGAAATAGTCCCTGAACAATGGCGGGCGCTGGGACGAAAAGTAAAGATCTGAGTTCTGACTCATTTCTGACGAACCCGCCAGTCCCACGTCTTCCCAATGGCGGCATACCTGAATGACACAGGGCACGTGGGTCACGCCCAGCGAACGCAAAGCATAGGCACGGTGATAGCCATTGTTTAGCACCATGCGATTTTGGTAACGAACGACATTGAGCACATTGCTGCTAAAACCTACAGACAGGGCTATCACGGCACTTGTGAAGCCTTCAGCCACGAGATTGGGTATCAAAGCTGGATCGACCAATTGCGCGCCCAGAAAGCGCATGTCATGAGAGTTGGAATGGAAAATAAATTCACGTTTGGTCAGGCGTTGCGTCTGAAAATCTGCTTTGGTGACGTCCAGAGGCAAGCATGTGGCCGCAAGCGCCTTTGACGTCACAGTTTTGGGTAAACCACTGCAAATCGCCTTCACAGTCGATAAGGTGATGGAGTGTTGGTAGACGATCAGGGCATCAAGCTCAACCAAGCCAAAAGCAATGGGCACAGAAGAAAAAACGCGCTGAAATTGTGGCACCTTGACCAGCGCATCAACATGCGCTTGCGTCTGCGGCGCCAACTCCAGAATCTGGGGCATGGGCGGCGCTGGGGGTGCTTGGATTTGCAAATCAATGTACCGGTCAGCAGCACCGCGCCATTGATCGGCAATATCAGCTTCGTCCAGCTGGTTGCCACCCACAGTGCGATGCTGGACGAAGTCAATAAACTGTGCAAGCCGGTTGACGCCCAGCAAGTAAAGCTCTTCGTCAGAGTCAGGATTAGTTGCTGGAGATTTTGTTACGCCACGCATTTTTTTAGTATTTTTGAATGATGTAGGAGCACCCGCGCATTGGTACGAGCCAAGAAACGGGCCAAGCTCGGCCAACAATCGTCAAGCGTACAAGCGAGAGTGTTTTGGCAAGTGTGCCATCAAAAATTCCATTTGATCGGCCAGTATTTTGCGGTTACGCAAAATAAAGTCTTCCCACAGGCTGGGCACATAGGGCGCGTATAACAGCGGCATGTGAGCTTGTTCTGGCGTGCGGCTACTTTTGCGGTGGTTGCAAGGGCGGCAGGCGGTTACCACGTTCATCCACACGTCTTGCCCGTTTTGGGCATAGGGAATGATATGTTCGCGGGTCAACTCTTCTTCGTGGTGCAGGGTGCCGCAGTAGGCGCACACATTGCGGTCTCGGGCAAACAATTTGCCATTGGTCAGGCCAGGGCGCAGTTCAAAAGGGTTGATATTGGGCACACCCTTGGTGCCAATGATGCTGTTGACCGTGATGATACTTTGCAGACCGGTGATGGCATTGTGCCCGCCGTGAAACACGGCCACCTGCCCGCCAGATTCCCAGCGTACCTCCTGGGCGGCGTAGTGAATTACCGCTTGTTCCATGCTGATCCACGACTGTGGCAAGCCCTGGGCTGAGAGTTTCAAGACCTTCAAAACGAACCTCCTGTGAATGCGTAACCACCTCTGTGGATTTAACGCAAAATTACCGGAAAACGAATACAACCCGTCTTGCTTCACAATATACCCTAGTTTCAATACATTTTTAAGGCAAAAAACCCTGCTATGCCAGCGTGTAATATGCGCGAGCAGCTATCAAATTGATACCAAAAATGAATGTCTTTCGAGGGTTTCACACATCACGCATTACGCCAGCGGCAGGCTGCGCACTGACAATCGGCAATTTTGATGGCGTGCACCGGGGCCATCAGGCCATGATTGCGCTGCTTAAGAACGAAGCTGCGCACCGTGGCCTGCCAAGCTGTGTGATGACATTTGAACCGCATCCACGTGACTATTTTGCGGCAATGGCTGGCAAACCCGAGTTGGCGCCCGCCCGCATTGCCACCCTGCGCGACAAGTTGACGGAACTGGAGCGTTGCGGTGTCGATCAAGCCGTGGTTTTACCTTTCAACACTGCGCTGGCCACCATGCGCGCACAAGACTTTATTGACCAGGTTCTGGTCAACGGCCTGGGTGCAAAGTACGTACTGGTCGGTGATGATTTTCGCTTTGGCGCAAAACGCGCGGGCGACTACGCCATGCTGGACGCTGCTGGCGAACGCGCAGGCTTTGACGTAGCGCGCATGCAAAGCTATGAAATTTCTTACCACCCCCATGGGGGAGCGCCCGCCTTGGGGAGGCTCGGCGGCGGGCCTGGCCTGCGCGTCTCCAGCTCTCTGGTTCGCGAGGCCTTGCATCAGGGCCGCATGGAAGACGCTGCCAAACTGCTGGGCCGCCCTTACAGCATCAGCGGGCATGTCGTGCACGGCCGCAAGCTGGGTCGCGAGCTGGGTAAAACCGATGTAACGCCTGGGGGTTTTCGTACGCTGAATTTGCGCTTTTCATCTCGCGCCCACCGCTGGGTGCCTGCCGCCAGTGGCATTTTTGCCGTGCTGGTGCATGGCCTTAGTGAAACACCGCTGCACGGCGTAGCCAACCTGGGCATCCGCCCCTCGCTAGACCCTACCGATGTCAACGGGGGCCGCGTGCTGCTGGAGACGCATTGCCTGGACTGGCCTACCCATTTGGGTGCAGAGCACGGCTACGGTAAAATCGTCCGTGTGGAACTGTTACATAAACTGCATGACGAATTGAAATACGACGGTCTGGACGCCCTGACAACGGGTATAGCCAAGGACTGTTCGGATGCCCGTGCATTTTTTACGGCGCAGCCTCACGACAAAAACATTTCGCGAATTTGAAGGGGTAAAGGGCACATGCCCTGCCCCACACCGACATTCGCCGTCCTGCAACTGGGGCACCTTTGAAGGCCACATCAACCTTAAACACGATGCTGCCCAACATTCAAGAGCAAACCATATGACCGACAAAGCTGTGACCGAAAAAGCACCCACTGACAAAGTGGACTACCGCAAAACCCTGAACCTGCCCGACACACCTTTCCCCATGCGCGGCGATTTGCCCAAGCGCGAGCCGGGTTGGGTGAAAGACTGGGAAGCCAAAGGCACTTACAAGAAGCTGCGCGACGCACGCATCGGCGCGCCCCTGTTTGTGCTGCACGATGGCCCGCCCTATGCCAATGGCAGCATCCACATTGGCCACGCTGCCAACAAGATTTTGAAAGACATGATCGTCAAAGCCCGCCAGTTGGAAGGCTTTGACGCGCAATACATTCCCGGTTGGGACTGCCACGGTTTGCCGATTGAAAACGCGATTGAAAAACTGCATGGCAAAAAACTGGCCCCCACGTCCGCCGATGGCGTCCTGCCCCCCGAGGGGGCCGCTCAGGGGCTAGGGGGCGGCCCGTCGCCCCAGACCACCCGCGCGGACATCCAGGCCATGTGTCGCGCCTTTGCCACCGAGCAGATTGCAGGGCAAATGGCTGACTTCAAGCGCTTGGGCGTGCTGGGCAATTGGGACAAGCCTTACCGCACGATGGACTTTAAAAACGAAGCCGATGAAATCCGTGCGTTTAAGCGCGTGATGGAGCGCGGTTTTGTGTACCGGGGTTTGAAGCCTGTGTACTGGTGCTTTGACTGCGGCTCGTCCTTGGCAGAATTTGAGATTGAATACGCAGACAAAAAGTCTCAGACACTGGATGTTGGCTTTTTATGCGCAGAGCCAGACAGATTGTCCAAGGCATTTGGTGGCGTGAAGATCGACAAAGACGCCTTTGCCGTCATCTGGACGACGACAGCGTGGACGATCCCTGCCAACCAGGCGATGAACCTGAACCCTGAGCTGACCTACGCCCTGGTAGACACCGAACGCGGCTTGTTGGTGCTGGCCGAGTCGCTGGTAGAAAAGTGTATGGAGCGCTACCAACTCACCGGCAAAGTGGTCGCCACCTGCCCGGGCAAGGCGTTGGGCATGATTAACTTCAAGCACCCGCTGGCGCACGTGCACGCGGGCTACGACCGCTTGTCGCCCATCTATCTGGCCGACTACGCCACCGCAGACGACGGCACGGGCCTGGTGCACTCGTCACCCGCCTACGGTGTGGAAGACTTCAACAGTTGCGTTGCGCATGGCTTGCGATACGACGATATTTTGAACCCGGTGCAGGGCAATGGCCGTTATGCAGACGATTTGCCCTTGTTTGGCGGTTTGAATATTTGGAAAGCCTGCCCCGAGATCATCAACACCCTGCGCGACAATGGCCGCCTGTTTGCCACGCAAGACATTCAGCACAGCTACCCGCATTGCTGGCGCCACAAAACGCCCGTCATCTACCGCGCGGCAGCGCAGTGGTTCATCCGCATGGACGACGCGGATGGACAAAGCGCCGCTGGCAGTGCGGGCGTGTTCACCAAAGACAAAGCGCCCAAAACCCTTCGCCAAACCGCGCTGGACGCCATCGAGCAAACCAATTTTTACCCCGACAGCGGCAAGAGCCGACTGCGCGACATGATTGCAGGCCGCCCCGACTGGTGCATCAGCCGCCAGCGATCGTGGGGCGTGCCCCTACCCTTGTTTTTGCATAAAGACAGTGGCGAGTTGCACCCTAAGACGATGGAAATTCTGGACCTGGCTGCAACGATGGTCGAAGCGGGCGGCGTCGAAGCCTGGAGCAAGGCCAGCACGCAAGACATCTTTGCCAAAGTGAATGCGGGCGATGCCGAGGCTTACACCAAGAGCACCGACATTCTAGAAGTGTGGTTTGACTCCGGCACGACGCACACCACGGTGCTCAAAGGCTCACACCCTGGTAGCGGGCATAACGAGATTGACCCGCGCACCGGCCAACCCGGCCCCGAGGCCGATTTGTACCTGGAAGGCCATGACCAGCACCGCGGCTGGTTCCATTCGTCCCTGCTCACGGCGTGTGCCATGTACGACCGCGCACCGTATCGCGGCTTGCTCACCCACGGCTTTACCGTAGACGGCCAGGGCCGTAAGATGAGCAAGAGCATGGGCAACGTGGTGGCGCCGCAAGAAGTGAGCGACAAGTTGGGCGCCGAAATTATCCGCCTGTGGTGCGCGTCCACCGACTATTCGGGCGACTTGAGCATCGACGACAAAATTTTGGCGCGCGTGGTAGACACCTATCGGCGCATCCGCAATACGCTCAAGTTTTTGCTGGCCAATATCAGCGACTTTGATGCAGCGACGGACGCTGTGCCGTTCGACCAGATGCTGGAGATTGACCGCTACGCCATGAGCCGGGCAAGCGCGTTGCAGACCGAGATTTTGGCGCATTACAAGGTGTATGAATTTCACCCTGTAGTGGCCAAACTGCAGCTGTATTGCAGCGAAGACCTAGGCGGTTTTTACCTCGATATTTTGAAAGATCGCCTATACACCACGGGTGCCAAGTCTTTGGCGCGCCGTAGCGCACAAACCGCGCTGTACCACATTACCCAGGCCATGCTGCGCTGGATGGCACCGTTTTTGAGCTTCACGGCTGAAGAGGCCTGGAGCGTGCTGGGTAAATCTTCTACGGGTACGGTCTTCACAGAAACGTATTGGAAATTTGCCGCCGCAGATACAGCCTTGTTAGGCAAGTGGAGTCGCATCCGCGAGATTCGCGATGCGGTGAACAAAGACATCGAAGTACTGCGTGCGGACGGCAAGGTTGGCTCGTCCTTGCAAGCCGAAGTAGAACTCACGGTACCCGATGCCGACTACGCCTTGCTCCGCAGCCTGGGTGATGATTTGAAGTTTGTCTTCATCACGTCTGCTATACAATTAATAGCTGGTCGCGCAATATCCACGCTGGCAACCGCCTCAAAACACAGGAAATGCGAGCGCTGCTGGCACTACCGTGCAGATGTAGGCCAAGACGCTGCCCACCCCGGCATCTGCACTCGCTGCACCAGCAACCTGTACGGCACTGGCGAAGTACGCCACTGCGCCTAATTAAGAATTCACCATGGCAAGAACTTATTTTTCATCCAAATCATCTGGCACGGTGGGCATGCTACCTTGGCTGGGTCTGGCGCTCATTATTTTCTTGGCAGACCAGTTCACCAAGACATTGATTCTGGGTTACTACCAGCTAGGCGACAGTACCTACGTCACAGGTTTCTTCAACATTGTGCGGGCACACAATACAGGCGCAGCCTTCAGTTTTTTGGCCAATGCAGGAGGCTGGCAGCGCTGGTTTTTTACCGCTATTGGCGTGGCGGCCACCCTCTTGATTGTATGGATGCTGCGCTCTCACGGTGGCCAAAAACTCTTCGCCTTTGCACTGTCATGCATCCTGGGTGGTGCACTGGGCAACGTGGTAGACCGTTTCATACACGGTTACGTAGTGGACTTTTTGGACTTTCACCTCGCAGGCTGGCACTTTCCAGCATTCAACGTTGCCGATAGCGGCATCACCATCGGTGCAGCGTGTTTGATACTGGACGAGTTGCTGCGCGTGCGGCGCGGAAAGTAGCCTGCAGAAAGTAAGGCTCTTTCAAAGTAACTTCTAGGCTTGTATTGGATTCCGTTAGAGCGGACGGATGTGCGAGGCCTTGTGATGAACGCATTAAGCACATATTTTGCTATTATTTAAATAGCAGCTTGCGCAGCATCTACGTAGATAAAAAACACTTTAAGTAACCACAACTTTATGACTCACCAGTATCTTTCTTTGCGTTTCATCGTGCACACCGTCAAGGCTCGTCCAAGGCTATTTATCGCAATTTTCTTGGCGTGCCTGGTTGGGATTTGTATACCCACAGATTGGGCGTCCCGCGCCACCACCCGCTTTTTGATTGCCTGGAATATTGGCGTGCTGGCTTACCTGGGCTTGGCCACGCAGATGTGCCTGCAATCTAACCCCGAAGCCATTCGCAGGCGTGCTCGTGTGCAGGCAGAAAGCCGCATGATCACCATCATTCTGGTCATCATTGCTGCTATTGCGGCCCAATCAGCCATTGTGGTTGAGCTGGCCACAGTCAAAGACTTGCATGGCGCGTTAAAAAGTGTGCATGTTGCATTGACAGCGCTCACCATCGTTTCGGCCTGGACCTTTACCCACACGATGTTTGCGCTGCACTATGCTCACGATTACTACGACGCAGTGGCCCACCAGCGCCCACCGGGCTTGGAGTTTGCAGGTACGCCAGACCCGGAATATGGCGACTTTCTATACTGCGCTTTTATCGTTGGCACATCGGGTCAGACAGCGGATGTCAGCTTTAGCAATAAGTCCATGCGCCGTCTGGGCTTGGTGCACAGCGTTCTGGCCTTTGTATTTAACACAACGTTGCTGGCGATGACGATCAATATGGCGGCTAGTCTCTTTTAGTAGACTGCTGACAACTATCTTCGGGTTTCCTGTTCACTATATTTTTGATAGCTGCTCGCGCATATTGCACGCTGGCGTTAGGGCAATTTGTCACCTAAAATACTTCCCAATATGTCATTGAAGGCGTATAGTCCTCAACTCAGCTATTTATGAAGCACTTACTCAATCTGCTAGCCGCCATTGCCCTGCTCGTATGGGGCACTCACCTGGTGCGCACCGGCATTTTGCGTGTATTTGGCGCTAACCTGCGGCACATTCTGGCGCGAGCTACGGGCAACCGTATGACGGCAGCACTGGCGGGCGTGGGCGTTACCGCAGTGGTGCAATCCAGCACGGCCACAGCGCTGATCGTGTCGGCCTTTGTCGGGCAAGGCCTGGTTGCCCTGCCCGCTGCACTGGCCGTTATGCTAGGGGCTGACGTGGGTACCAGCCTGATGGCGGTGGTGTTTCATTTTGATTTGAGCTGGTTATCGCCGCTCTTTATCTTTTTGGGTGTTGTGCTTTTCATTGCGAGACAAAGCACCACCGTAGGCCGCGTGGGTCGCATTTTGATCGGTCTGGGGTTGATGCTGCTGGCACTGGCGCTCATTTCTGAATCTACCCGCGTGCTGACGCAATCGCCAGTGGTGCAGGCTGCGCTCAAGTCTCTAAGCAGCGACTTGCTACTGGAGATCACCATTGGCGCTGTCATTGCTGTGCTGGCCTATTCCAGCCTGGCCACGGTTTTGTTGGTTGCCACTCTGGCTGCATCGCAAATGACACCGCTGGACGTAGCGCTGGGTCTGGTGTTGGGTGCCAACCTGGGCAGCGGCCTGCTGGCCGTGCTCACTACGCTCAAGTCCACGCTGGCAATTCGCCAGGTGCCTTTGGGCAATTTTTTCTTTAAACTCATCGGTGTGCTGATAGCTGCACCCTTGGTGGGTTTATGGATCAAGCATGTGTCACCCATGCTGGGCGGCACAGCCACGCAAGTGGTGACCTTCCATTTGGCTTTTAACCTGATGGTGGCACTGGGTTTGATTTGCTTTACCGGCCTGATGGCCCGCTGGGTAAAACAAGCTTTACCCGAAGTAAGAGACCCCAGCGCACGGCCACGGCATTTAGACCCTACAGCATTGGCTACGCCCTCGCTGGCCATCAGTTGCGCCGCGCGTGAGGCATTGCACCAGGCAGATGTGGTGGAAACCATGCTGCGCGGCACGCTCACAGTGATCAAAGACAATAATCTGGAGCTGGCCGAAAAACTGCGCGAACTGGACGACACCGTAGACGAGTTGTACAGCGCCATCAAATACTATCTGACCAAAATTTCACGCCAGGCACTGAGCGATGAAGAAAGCCGCCGCTGGACAGACATCATCAGCTTTACCATCAACATGGAGCAGATTGGCGACATTATTGAACGCGTATTGCTGGATGTAGAAGACAAAAAAATTAAACGCGCACGTAACTTTTCTGACGCGGGCATGGCAGAAATCGTGGACATGCACGCCCGCCTGGTGAGCAATCTGCGCCTGGGCATGAGCGTGTTTCTCAACGGTAATGTGCGTGACGCGCAAAAACTGCTCGAAGAAAAAGCCCGCTTTCGCAATCTGGAGCTGGCCTACTCGGCCACCCACCTGGAGCGGCTGGCTGACAACACCTTGCAGAGCATCGAAACCAGCAGCCTGCACCTGGACTTGATCAGCGAGCTCAAGCGCATCAATTCGCATATCTGCTCGATTGCCTATCCGATTTTAGATTCTGCAGGCGCGCTAAGCCCTACGCGATTGCGGCAAGCTGAACTGTTGCAAGCCAGTGAGCCTATGCCTCTGGGCAAGCTCTAAGTTAGCTTGCGCATCCACCGCCGTAGCGGATAAAAAAGCGCTGCACTTCAGCAGGCAGGTCACCATCGCTCAGTTGCACAATCATCTGCGCGTCGTCTCTGCCCTGGCTGGCAGCCCAATGTTGCGCCAGAGTGTGCGCCATGGCATCGCGTTGCAGCAGTTGTGTACCACTTGCCAACATTGACAATGCAGCAACAGGTGCCATCCACTGCAAACGCGACAAATGCACGTAACGTGCGGCAGGCAGCAACTGCATATCGGCATGCTGTATCCACCAGCCTTTGCAATGATGAGGGTTCAGAGCCGCACAGGTGGGCACAGCACAACCCCAACGGTAAAACATCCAGCCACGTGTAATGGCTTGCGCCTGCCATGCGTGCGCGCCCCAGGGTGCTGGTGGTGTATGGGTAAGCTGCTTGGCAAACACCTTGTTCCATTTATGCGCCAAGGTCTCTATGTTATTGGGGCCCAAAAAATCATCGGGCGATACGCTGCTGGCGCTGGACATGCACAGAAAAAATTTGACGGCCAGTTCCCAGTGCAGGCGCTGGCCCTGCGGGCCTGTCAGCAGAAAGTCGATTTCACCTAAAGTTGCGCCAGTATTACCACGCAGTTGCACGTGCGCTGCCTGCAACTGGTGCACTGGCCCGTGGGTCAGGTAAAACTCCAGCAAATGTTCTGCGCGGTGGCCCAGGCGTTTGGTGGTGCGGGTTTGCATCCACTGCACCAGCGCATCAGAACTGAGTTGAAGTTGGGTCAACCAATCCGACACACTGTGCGCGTCTTGCGGTGTCCACACAAAACTGTCTGCCAATGCAGACGGCATAGGGCGCAGCAGGCTGGGCGACAGCAGTAGCCAGCGCAGCGCAGCCAGGTACTGTGCTGCGCTCAAGTCAGAACACCATCACCGCACCATCACAGTACCACCACGGTTAGGCTTACGGCAGCAATACCGTCGTACCCGTCGTCTTGCGCGCTTCCAGGTCACGGTGCGCTTGCTGCACGTCGGCCAGCGGGTAGCGCTGGTCAATGGGTATGCGCACCTTGCCGCTGGCTACCATGGCAAACAGATCGTCAGCCATGGCTTGGGTGCTCTCGCGCGTGGCGATGTGGGTAAACAGCGTGGGGCGCGTCACATACAGCGAACCCTTGGCGCCCAAGATGCCAATGTCAATCGGGTCTACCTTGCCCGAGGCATTGCCAAAGCTGGCTAAGAGGCCAAAGGGCGAGATGCAGTCCAGCGACTTCATGAAGGTGTCTTTGCCTACAGCGTCATACGCCACCTTCACTCCTTTGCCACCGGTAATGTCTTTCACCTTGGCGACAAAATCGTCTTGGCTGTAGTTGATGACGTGCGCTGCACCATGGTCCAGCGCCATCTGGCATTTGGCGTCGGTACTGGCCGTGCCAATCAAATTCAGACCCAGCGCTTTGGCCCACTGGCACATGATCAAACCTACACCGCCCGCAGCGGCGTGGAACAACACGTAGTCTCCTGCTTGCAAACCACCTGCAGGCAAGGTTTTACGCAACAGGTATTGCGCCGTTAAACCCTTGAGCATCATGGCAGCGCCGGTTTCAAAACTGATGGCGTCAGGCAGCTTGCACACGCACTTGGCAGGCATGACGCGCACGTCGCAATAGCTGCCCGGGGGCTGGCTGGCATAGGCTGCGCGGTCGCCCACTTTCAGGTGGGTAACGCCCTCGCCAACGGCCTCAATCACGCCTGCGCCTTCCATGCCCAGCCGCAGGGGCAGGGGCAATGCATACACGCCTGCGCGCTGGTAAATGTCGATGTAGTTCAAGCCCACCGCGTGATGGCGAATGCGCACCTCGCCAGCACCCGGCTCGCCTACCGTTACATCGACCAGTTTCATATTCTCTGGTCCACCGACTTGCTCTATCACGACTGTTTTAGCCATTTTGAATCTCCTTTAGTTTGGATGAAAATTATCGCTTGCTGTTACTCACCAAATACACACCCGACAACACCAGCACGGTGCCACCGATGATCCACGCGTTCAGCGGCTCGCCAAAAAAAACCACACCCAGCAAGATGGTAGACATGGGCCCCACCATACCGATTTGCGATGTTTTGGCAGCGCCCAGGCGTTCAATAGCCATCATCACCATCAGTACAGGCGCAACGGTGCAAGCCGTGGCGTTGAGCAGGGACAACCATAGCACAGGTGTGGGCACGGCCGCCGCGCTTAAGGGGCGCAACACCACAAACTGCGCTATACACAGCAGGCAAGCCACGCTGGTAGCCAAACCGGCCAGGCGCAGGCTGCCCAGCTTTTGCACCAGTTCACCGCTAAAGCTTAAGTAAAGTGCATACGACACCGCGCTACCAAACACCAGTGCGCTGCCCAGACCGGTGTTCGCGCCGTCCAGCTTGACCTCATGTCCAAAAACCAGCAGCACCCCCGCATAGCTCAGTGCAAAAGCAGTCCACTGCTGGTGGGTGATTGTCTTGCGCCATAAAAACCAGCCGAGCAGCAAAACCAGGGTGGGGTTCAAATACAGAATCAGCCGCTCCAGGCTGGCGCTGATGTACTGCAAGCCCGCAAAATCCAAAAAACTGGCTAGGTAGTAACCGCTAAAACCCAGAAACATAATGCGCCACCAGTCTTTGCGCGTTAACGTAGCCTGACCTTTGCCTGCCCACCACGACAGCAGCAAGAAAAAAGGCAACGCGATCAGCATGCGATACATCAGCAGCGTGACGGCGTCCACACCATAGCGGTAACCCAGCTTCACAATGATGGCTTTACCGCTGAAGGCGATAGAACCTGCGAGCGCCAAAAGCACACCTGATGCTATATTTTTAGGAGCTGCTTGCGCAATACTGACGCTGGCATTAGGCATATTCAATCAGTAGTATCCCAACGTTTTCACATCAGAACATCGTAAGTCAATGATTTACTTGCCAAATTATGCATTTCAGTCTGGTTTCGATTTGAACATCGAA
>JAYVTG010000025.1:0-14639 GCA_043774625.1 Polaromonas sp.
TATTCCATTCAGAACTTCAGGCGTTCGCGCAAATAGTGCCGCCAAATCTGCAGACCATTTTCCGATCAAAGGCGTGACGACTGCGCCTGCAATTCCTGCGAATATCACTTTACCGACCGAGTATTGCTGCTCTCCACTTGCACCCTCAGTCAGCTTAAATATGGCTTGCTGAGCTGTCTGCATGATGGTCTCGTAAAGTGCGCCAGAAAACACACCTAGTGTAGTGTCTCACGCTGTTTGAACTGTTTTAAGAACTGCCCTTGCGCGGATCACTTTTTGCAAAATATCTTTGGCCCTTGCAGTCCAGATAAACGGCTTGGGATGCTCATTGTGAGCCAGCACGAACAGCTCTATGGCCGTTACAAGTTCGTCGACACTTTTGAACACTCCGCGCTTTAAACGATCTTCACTGAGATTGCGAAAGAAACGCTCCACCATATTCATCCATGAGGCGCTGGTGGCTGTGAAGTGCATGTGAAAGCGAGTGTGCTTGGATAGCCACCCAAGCACCTTGGGATGCTTGTGCGTCGCGTAGTTGTCCAGCACCACGTGAATTTGCAGCTCGGGCGCTACGCTGGCATCGATCTGCTTGAGAAACTTCAGCCACTCAATATGCCGGTGGCGTGCCTGACACTGTGAAATCACGCTGCCATCCAGGATGTTGAGCGCTGCAAACAGTGTGGTCGTGCCATGACGCTTGTAGTCCTGGGTCATCGTTTGAGCTCTACCGCGCTTCAAAGGCAAGCCCGGCTGGGTACGATCAAGCGCCTGCACCTGGCTTTTTTCATCGCAACATAGCACCACCGCCCGCTGGGGAGGGCTCATGTACAGCCCGACGATGTCGGTGAGTTTTTCTTCAAAGGCAATGTCGTTGGAGACTTTGAAAGTGTGGCTCAAGTGGGGTTTGAGTCCATGCGCTCGCCAGAGGCGTGAGATGGTGGCCTTGCTGGTGCCAGCTTGCTTGGCCATGGTGCGTACGCTCCATTGCGTAGCCGCCTCGGGCTGGGTTTGCGTGGTCAGGTGAACAACCCGCTGCGCATCGACTTTGGTGGGGCGTCCGCCGCGCGGGGCATCTTGTGCAATGCCCGCAAGACCGAGCTTGACGTAGCGGCTGACCCAGCGGCGAACCCTTGGCGCGCCGATACCCAACTCTTGAGCTATCACGCTGTCGACAAAGCCAGAGGCGGCCATCAGAACCATGTTAGCCCGAATGCAGCAGCGCACGCTTGCCAAGCCTGAGGTGCTCCAGCCAAGCAATGTAGCCAGATCGTCATCGCCTGCAAACTCAACCACTAATCGACGAATATTCATGTTCATTTCACTCCAACGCGGTGTGCGTATCGGGCTTGGAGTGAAAATTTGATAAAGAGTTCAATATATATGAGACACTACGCTAGGATGCCACCACCATGGAAGGCTGCCAGCCTTCGGGTCTTTTTGGGGGATAGGTGACGAACTTGAATCCTTGCTGACGCGAGGTTGCCTCGTGCGCTTTGATTTCATCGTAAATTCGCTTTGAGTCATAGCCCATTTGAGCCGCATGCTCAGCGCGAATCGCATGCAACTGTTCAATGATTTCATCTTTCCACATCATCATTTTCTCCATCAGTAAATAACTCTTGAGGTGTACCAATCGCAGCAGGTTTGAAACCCGCCGAAAGGCATACCTGTTCGATCAGCGTTCGCATTTGCAAGTTGGCAATATGCTTACAGTTCCACGTCAGCAGGTAATCCACGCCATTGACTGCGGCAATAGCCACATGATACGCATCATCAAGGGCTTTGGCGGGCACGGCCAAGCGCCGCACCAATTCATCGCCCAGCTGCCGCGCCGTCTCGTCCATGGCCAGCACAGGCAGTGTGCTGAGGACGGCAAGGCGTTCGGCAGCCGCCGTTAAATCGCCTTTGCTGGCCTCGTCGATAGTGAGCTGCGATGTGCATAAATCGTACGCGGCATGCCCAGACCACCATTGCCGTGTAATGATCTGCTGGCCCGCTGTTACGATATTTTGGCTGGGTCTGGCCGTCAAATAACTGATGACGCTGGTTTCGATGTAGACACGCGATTTCATTGAAGTATTTTAATGGCATCACCGCTTGACCTGCAAACTGAGGCCGCACGCCGTTTTGACTACGCCTTGACTGCAAAAAGTAAGGAGTTGTTCCCTTTGCTAATGACGCTTTTAGCCTGGGGTGACAAATGGTCACCAGGTGACAAGGGGCCGCTGGTTAAACTACGCCATGCGGGTTGCGGCAAGTTGACCCGTGCGGGCCTGGTTTGCACGCAGTGCAGCGAAGCCTTGCACCCTGACAACCTGCGCACCCGCTTTGCACCCGCTTATAAAGAATTGACCCATGCCCACTAGCAAAACCATAGACCGCCCGCCGTTGATCATTCAACGCGTGGACTACCTGCACCCGCGTGACCGGGCTGCCCTGACTGGTTTGCTCAATGGCTATGCCATGGACCCGATGGGCGGTGGCGAGGCGATAGAGCCCGTAGCGCTGGCACGGCTGTGTGATGCGCTGGCCAGCAAACCCCATGCGTTCAGCTTTATGGCCTGGAGCGGTGACGAGGCCTTAGGCCTGGCCAATTGTTTTGAAGGCTTTAGCACCTTCAAGGCGCAGCCCTTGGTCAACATTCACGACATTGCGGTGCGGGCCGACTCGCGCGGGCGGGGCGTGGGCCAGATGCTGTTGCAGGCGGTGCAAGAAGAAGCGAACAGGCGAGGCGCCTGCAAAATTACCCTGGAAGTACTAACAGGCAACCAGGTGGCGATTAAAAGCTATGAACGTTTTGGTTTTGCCAATTACCAGCTAGACGCGACGATGGGACACGCCGTGTTTATGCAAAAGTGGTTGATTGCACATTAGCAATTACTATACTTTTAATAGCTGCCTGCGCATATCCTACGCTGGCTACCGGCTATAAATGCCTATAAACCCTTGGCAGCAAAGGTGTCGCAGGCCTTGATATTACCGGTCTGCATACCCGCCGTAAACCACTTCACGCGTTGCGCGCTGCTGCCGTGGGTAAAGGTTTCGGGCACCACGGTGCCCTGGCTTTTGCGCTGCAAGGTGTCGTCGCCAATTTGCGTGGCGGCGTTCATGGCTTCTTCAATGTCGCCTTTTTCCAGCCATTGCTTGGCCTCTTGCGACTTGTTGGCCCAAATGCCTGCAAAGCAGTCGGCCTGCAGTTCCAGCCGCACGCTCAGGGCGTTTTGCTCACGTTCGCTGATGCGCCCGCGCATGGCGTCTACTTTGCTGCTGATGCCCAGCACGTTTTGCACATGGTGGCCCACCTCGTGCGCAATCACGTAAGCCTGCGCAAAGTCGCCGGGGGCGCCCAGCTTGGTCTTCATGGTTTCGTAAAAGCCCAGGTCGATATAGACCTTTTGGTCACCTGGGCAATAAAACGGGCCCATGGCTGCCTGACCTGCGCCGCAGGCGGTTTGTGTGGCTCCGCGAAAAATCACCAATTTGGGCTGCTTGTAGGCAGCGCCACCGGCCTTGAATTCGGCACCCCATACGTCTTCGGTACTGGCCAAAACCTTGCTTACAAAACCGGCCATCACATCGTCTTTGGGTGGGCGGGCCGCAGGGCCTTGCTGCACCTGGGGCGCGGGGCCGGAGTCTGCGCCGCCCAAAATGCCCAAAACGGTCATCGGGTTGATGCCAAAAACAAAAGATGCCACCAGTGCAATAGCGATGGTGCCCAGGCCAATGCCACGGCCGCCAAAGCCGCCGCCACCACCCGCGCCACGGCGGTCTTCTACGTTGTCTGATTCTCTGCTGCCGTCGGTACGCATGGCGCTGTCTCCAGTAAGTAAATAAAACTACCGTGATGGTACACCGACTGGCTGCCAGTGCCGAGAGGGTTATTTATTCGTGGAAAAGCGCAAAAACCCGCATGGCGCACTGGCGCAGGGCCAGGTTGTTACTGGTGTGGCCCAAGGCGAGCTGTTCAAGCGCGTAGGCGCTGCTGTGCAGCATGCGTTGTGTGCTTACGGTCAGGCCATCGCTTGCCATGGCGTGCTTAAACTGCGCCAACAGCACCAGCGCTGACGCGTAGCCCAGCTCTTGGGGTTCCAGGCTAGGCTTTACGCCCGCGCGCAAGTCAGACGTTTTACCCACTACCGGCACTGTAAAAAGTGACACCATCTCCATGCTCCTCGTATCAAGGCTTACACACACCACTACAACGTGTTGTGGTTCAATGTGGTTGATACGCAAGGCGCTGCTTTAGATGCGTCGCTTTAAGATGATGTGCAAAATTCACGAATTGCTCACTTGCCTACCACGATGGCTACCCACCCACTGCCCCGCATTCTGGTCACCAGCTTTGAAGCCTTTGGCGACGACCCCAGTGGCCAGGGTCTGAACCCTAGCGCCATGGTGGTGCGGGTGCTGGACGCAGAGCACATTGCCAAACACCGCGTAGTGGCCGCCGTGCTGCCTTGTGTGTTTGGCAAAGCCATTACTGCATTGCAAAGCCTTATCACCCAGCATCGCCCCAGTGTGGTGCTGTGCTTGGGCCAAGCGGGGGGTGCTAGCGGCATTCGGCTAGAACGGGTGGCGATCAACCTGGACGACGCACCCATTGCCGATAATGCGGGCGTGTGCCTGCGCGAGCAACCCGTAATCGTGGGTGCGCCCACGGCTTACTTCAGCAGCTTGCCACTCAAAGCCATGCACACGGCATTGCTCAGTGCGGGCGTGCACTGCGAGCTGTCTGCCAGTGCGGGCAGTTTTGTATGCAACCATGTTTTTTTCGGGCTGATGCACACGTTGCGCAGGCGCAAAGCGACGGGTGGATTTATTCACCTGCCCTATTTGCCGCAGCAGGCGGTTGCACCCAACATGCCCAGCATGACGCTGGACGAAATGCTGCGTGGCGTGCGCGTGGCCTTGCACGCTGCGGTGACTTCGCCGCTGGTCACGTTGTAACTGCAACTTTTGACCGCGGCACGACCGCTCAAGAGTCATTTTGTTGCAAATTTTTGCAAAATAATCGTAGCTGCATGTGCCTGCTCTGTAGCTTGGAGAGATGATGCATTTCTAATCAAAAAATCATATCAAGGAGCACCCCATGGCTATTGTGCTAGGCCCCATTTTGCAATTTGTCGGCGTAGAGCAAAACCAGTGGGGCGTAAGCATGCTGGTGGTTACCGATAATGCCACGCCACCCAGCCTGCAAAGCAGCGGTGCCACGGCGCAAGCTTTTGCCAAACTCACCACGTTAAACACGGGCTCCACCGTGTGGCGCGGTGGCCTGATGGTGGCGATGACACCCTCGGCCCAGCGGGTACGTTACAGCGTAGACGGTACAAGCAAAGACTTTTACATTCCGGCCACCGGCGAATCACCACGCATGGCTTATGCGTCGTGTAACGGTTTTTCCAGCCCCGGTTTGATGAAAAATATCAAAGACAAAAACGCGCAGTGGACGCGCCTGGTCAACTTGCATACAGGGCGCGAGCGTATTTTGGACCGCCAGTTTGGCCCCTATCACCTGCTGTTATTGGGTGGCGACCAGGTCTACACCGACTCGCTGTGGGACGACCCCACCTGCCCCACCATCGTGGCCTGGGGCGAGCTAACGCGGGACCTGCGACGCAAAGCCGCGTGGACGAACGATATGCAGGCCCAGGTGGCTGCATTTTTTGAAAAACTTTACATCGCCCGCTGGTCGCAACCCGAAGTAGCACTGGCGCTGGCCAGCTTTTGCAGTGTCATGGTCTGGGACGACCATGATATTTTTGATGGCTGGGGTTCGTACCCCATCGAAGACCACGACTGCCCTGTGTATCAGGGCATCTTCAATATTGCCCAGCATTACTTTGCGCTCTTCCAGCGCCATGGCGGCATTGATGCGCCACCGCCCAGCACCTTGCCTGGCCAGAGCGCTTTTAATGCGGGCTATCGCATTGGTAACCTGGGCCTGTTGGCGCTGGACATGCGCAGTGAACGCTGCCCCGAACGCCAGCTTGGCGGCAATCTGCAAAGCGCCCAAGTTATCAAACAAAGCACCTGGGACGCCATCTACCAGTGGATGGACGGGCAACAAGGCATGAAACATCTGGTGGTGATGAGCAGCATACCCGTGGTGCACCCCAGCTTTGAGCTGCTGGAAAAACTGCTGGGCGTGCTGCCCGGTCAGCAAACACTGGAAGACGACCTGCGCGACCACTGGACCAGCCCCGCCCACAAAGCTGAGCGCCTGCGCCTGGTGCACCGCCTGTTTGACTTTAGCCACAGCAAGTCTTGCCGCGTGACCCTGGTCAGCGGCGACGTGCACGTGGCCGCCATTGGCGTGCTGGAATCGAGCCGCGGACTGGTAGGCACCGGTACTGATCACAGCGTGGGCACCAATGCGCAAGTCATTAACCAGCTCACCAGCAGTGGCGTGGTGCACCCCGCGCCACCCGCCATGGCTCGCTTCTTTTTGGAACAAGCCTGCACACGCGTGGAAACGGTAGACCGGGGCATTACCGCCGCGATGTATGAGTTTCCCACCACATCGCGCCGCCTGATTGGCGCACGCAATTTCATGACCATAGAACCCGACGATGTGGCCAACCCGGCGCAGCGGCTGTGGATCAACTGGTGGGTGGAGCATGAGACCGAACCGAGCAGCAAGGTGATTCACGCCGTGGGCTGAGATACGATAGTGACCGAGCACAGCACAGCCAAGCATGGCTGAAATTTTTGGATTTTGCTATATATTTAGTAGCTGCTCGCGCATATTCCACGCTGGCAACCGGCATATTTACCCATGAAATTGATTGTAGCTACCGAACTGAAGGCTTTAAGCCAAGCCAGCCAGAGCCAAACCTGCCGCTGCTCCGTAGGCCCCTGCGCGTCGTGGGAAAGCGTACCCGCAGAACGCTGGCCCACCGCACACTTGCAGCCCTGCGGCAGCCTTCGCGACCAGGCCGTTGACGAACCCACATTTGAAGAACACCACCCCCACGGCACCCGCTACGATAGTGCAGACGCGCCCATTGCGGTTGAGTTTTTCCCAACCAACCGCTGCGACGTTTTTCAGTGCAACACCTGCCAGCGCACGCTGATGCGCTACACCGAATTTGGCGGATATTACGTAGACCATCGCGTGCGGGAAGTACGGCCAGAGTTGGTGGTTTAGCCGAAGCGGCTTAGCTATCGTCCTCAGGTTTGCATTACAATTGCAATACAACCCAATTTCCTGGAATCTCTCATGAAAACCGCCACCCTCCCCGCCGTGCGCGTCAGTCCTGATGTTCGTTTACTCGCCGAATCTGTTTTGCGTGAGGGGGAAACGTTGTCGATGTTCATCGAAGACAGTTTGAAAAAGCATGCCCAATGGCGCAAAGACGATGCCGAGTTTTACGCACGCGGCCTGCGTGCATCGCAACTCATCAAAGAAGGAAAAATGCGCACTTACACGCTGGATGAAGTCATGGCAGGCCTGCAAAAAATGGCGAGCGATGCAAAAAAAGCCAAATCCAAAAGCAGCCCTACGGCGCGCAACGCAGAATCAGCCAGCGCATGAACGAATTTGACATAGAGTTTGCCGAAACCGCCAAAGATGACCTGGACCGACTGTTTGCCTTCTACCTGCACATCGACGCAGACTTGGCCAACCACGCGCTAAAAATCATCCTCTCCGCCTTCCAAACCATCCAGCGTCACCCCACCATTTGCCGCAAGGCGCAACAAGGCGAGTTAGGGGTAGCTTGGCGTGAATTGCTGATTACGTTTGGCAGTTCAGGCTTTGTCGCACTGTTCGAGATTGTGGACAGCACACTGGTTCGCGTAGTGGCTGTGCGGCATCAACGGGAAATTGACTATCACTGAGCTACCGAATCCACTCGCAAAATATCAAGCCTTCGGCAAAGTCACCCCGCGCTGCCCCTGGTACTTGCCGCCTCTGTCCTTGTAGCTTACCTCGCACACATCGTCGGCATCGCTTTCAAAAAACAGCACTTGCGCGCAGCCTTCGCCTGCGTAGATTTTGGCGGGCAGTGGCGTGGTGTTGGAAAATTCCAGAGTCACGTAGCCTTCCCATTCTGGTTCAAAGGGCGTGACGTTGACGATGATGCCGCAGCGGGCGTAGGTGCTTTTACCCAGGCAGATGGAGAGCACATTGCGCGGAATGCGAAAGTACTCCAGTGTGCGGGCCAGCGCGAAGCTGTTGGGCGGAATGATGCACACGTCGTCGTGAAAATCCACAAAGCTTTTTTCATCAAAGTTCTTCGGGTCTACCACGGTACTGTGGATATTGGTGAAAACCTTGAATTCGGGCGCGCAGCGGATGTCGTAACCGTAGCTGCTGGTGCCGTAGCTGATGATTTTTTGTACTGCTCCGTTGACCTCACGCTGACGGATTTGGCCTGGCTCGAAGGGTTCGATCATGCCGGTGGTCTCGGCCATGCGGCGGATCCATTTGTCTGATTTGATGCTCATGCCTGCATTGTATGCAGAGTTTAAGCTGCATTCAGGCGGCCAGTGCCTCTAAAAGCTCGGTCTCTATCTCAATCTGCTTTTTGTTGTGCTGCAGCTCTGCGCCGTCAATCAAAAAGGTGTCTTCTACCCTTTCGCCCAGGGTGGTGATTTTGGCCAATTGCAGGTTGATTTTGTGGTGCGCCAGCACGCGGGCTACCGCGTAGAGCAGGCCCACGCGGTCGCTGGCAGAGACGCTGAGTATCCATTTTTGCGCTTTTTCGTCGGGGCGCAAAGACACGCGGGGCTGAAAAGGGAAGCTTTTGACACGGCGCGAGACACGGCCTTGCTTGGGCGCGGGCAGTTCGCGCTGCTCGGCCACAGTACGGGCCAGTTCGCTTTCCACCATGCTGATGAATTCGCGGTAATGCTCTTGCATGGCGGGGGTGACGACCTGGAAGGTGTCAAGCGCATAACCGTTGTTAGCGGTGTGCACTTTGGCGTCCAGAATGCTGAAGCCGTTTTGGTCAAAAAAGCCGCAGATGCGGGCGAACAGGTCGCTCTGGTCGGGCGTGTAGACCAGCACCTGCATGCCCTCGCCTACAGGCGACAGGCGTGCGCGTACTATCGTCTTTTGGGAGTGTTTTTGGCCTGTTGCCAGCGTGGAATATGCGTGATCAGCTACTAAATTTGTAGCATTCGCAATCTCGGCATGGGTTGTTTTTGCAGCCCCTTTACCGACCTCTTTAGCCTGGGCTGCGTCCAGCTTGAGCGCAGCCAGCTCGGTGGACACAAAGCGTGACAACTGGCGCGCATGCCAGGCAATGTCGTTGGCATCGTGGCGCATAAAGTAGCCCACGTCCAGCGTGTCCCACAGGGCTTTGTGCGCCTCAAAGGGCAGTGCGTACAGGGCCAGGCTTTGCAGGGCTTCGCGCTTTCGGGCTTCTACCTCGGCGCTGGCATCGGGGGCGCGGCCACCCAAGGTGCGCAGTGCAAGCCGGTACAGGTCCTCCAGTAGCTTGCCCTTCCAGGCGTTCCACACCTTGGGGCTGGTGCCCCGAATATCGGCCACGGTAAACAGGTACAGTGCGGTCAAATACCGCTCGTTACCTACGCGCTTGGCAAAGGCGTTGATCACGTCCGGGTCGCTTAGGTCTTCTTTTTGCGCAATGCGGCTCATGGCCAGGTGCTGCTGGACGATGAATTCGATGAGTTTTGCGTCTTCTGTGGCAATGCCATGCTGGCGGCAAAATACGCGCACGTCTACCGCGCCCAGATCAGAATGGTCGCCGCCACGGCCTTTGGCAATGTCGTGGAAAAGCGCGGCTACGTACAAGACCCACGGCTTGTCCCAGCCAGCGGCCAACTGGCTGCAAAACGGGTATTCGTGGGCATGGTCGGCAATAAAGAAGCGGCGCACATTGCGCAGCACCATCAAAATGTGCTGGTCCACGGTGTACACGTGGAACAGGTCATGCTGCATTTGCCCGACGATTTTGCGAAACACCCACAGGTAGCGGCCCAATACAGAAGTCTGGTTCATCAGCCGCATAGCGTGGGTGATACCTTCGGGTTCTTGCAAAATTTTGACAAAGGTAGCGCGGTTCACCGGGTCTGCACGAAACTGCGCGTTCATCACACCGCGTGCGTTGTATAGGGCGCGCAGTGTGCGGGCAGACAAGTCTTTGATACCGACGGTGGTTTGGTAGACGTGAAAAGTCTCCAAAATGGCGTGCGGGTCTTGGGTGTACAAATCGTCTTCTGCCACTTCCAGCATGCCGGCTTTTTCGAAAAAGCGCGGATTGATAAAACGCAGTTCGTGGCTCAGCGTGCCCGTCTGTTGCTGAATGCGTTCCTCAATGTTCAGCATCAAGATTTGATTGAGCTGCACCACCGCCTTGGCAGCCCAATAGTAGCCGCGCATCAGGGTTTCGCTGGCTTTGCGCTGGCTGTAGCTTTCGCCCTCGGTCTTCGCTGCATAGCCAAAGTTCTCGGCAACGACGTGTTGCAGGTCAAACACCAGGCGGTCTTCGCGCCGTTTGGCGGCTACATGCAAGCGCGCGCGCATCAGGCTGAGCAGGGCTTCGTTGCGCTTGATTTGCCGCACTTCCAGCGCCGTGGTCAAACCGTTGCGCACCAAGGCGTCCCAGGTTTTACCCAGGCCTGCCGCTCTGGCTACCCACAAAATAATTTGCAAATCACGCAGGCCGCCGGGGCTTTCTTTGCAATTGGGCTCCAGCGCGTAGGGTGTGTCTTCAAACTTGCTGTGGCGCTGGCGCATTTCCAGCGTTTTGGCGGTAAAAAAGGCTTGCGCATCCAGTGCGGAAAAAAAGGCTTTGCCATAGCGCTTGTACAGCTTGGCGTCGCCCACCAGCAGGCGCGATTCGAGCAGGCTAGTCTGGATGGTGACATCACGCTCGGCCTCTGCCACACATTCAGCCACGGTGCGCACGCTGGAGCCAATTTCCAGCCCGGCGTCCCAGCAACTGCCGATGAAGTTTTCAATGCATGTTTTCAGCTGTTCATCGTGGTCTGCAGCCGTACCGTCTGGCAACAAAATGAGCACATCGACGTCTGAATATGGAAACAGCTCGCCACGACCAAAGCCGCCTACAGCAACCAGCGTGCAGTCGGCAGGAAAGCCAGCTTCAGACCACAGCGCGCGCAAGACTTCGTCGGTGGCTAGGCACAGTTGCTGCAGTTGCCGCTTGATGCTGCGGGTGGACGCACCCATGGCAGCCACATCGGCCAGTATGGCGTCTTTTTTAGAGCGAAATATGCCTGTAGCCAGCGTATTCATTGCGTGAGCAGCTACTAAAAAGATAGCGAATGTAAGCTCAAGCGACTGCTGCCATTTCCGCCGTCAAGAGTGCCGTGTCACCCGCAGCGTCAACCGCCTTGGCATACGGGTTGACCGATGCTGGCACAAAGGCGGGCAGCGGCGGGTAGGCGCCAGACAGCGTCATCACCTCAAAGCCCGTCTCGGTGACCAGGCAGGTGTGTTCCCACTGGGCTGACAGCGAATGGTCTTTGGTGACAATCGTCCAGCCATCACCCAGTTCGCGTATGTCTTTGCGGCCCATATTGATCATCGGCTCGATGGTAAACATCATGCCAGGCACCAGTTCTTCACCCGTGCCCGCCTTACCGTAATGCAACACCTGCGGGTCTTCGTGAAACTTGCGACCAATACCGTGGCCGCAAAACTCGCGTACCACGCTGTAGCCATGGCCTTCGGCAAATTTTTGAATCGACTGTCCAATGTCGCCCAGCCGTGCACCGGGTTTGACCTGCATGATGCCGTGCCACATGGATTCATACGTCACCTGGCACAATCGCCTGGCAAAGGCAGACACCTCGCCCAGCAAAAACATGCGGCTGGTGTCACCGTGCCAGCCGTCTTTGATCACGGTCACGTCAATATTGAGAATGTCACCCTTCTTGAGCACCTTGTCACCGGGAATGCCGTGGCACACCACATGGTTGATAGACGTGCAAATCGCCCCTGGAAAGGGCGGGTAACCCGGTGGCTGGTAGCCCACGGTGGCCGATTTGCAGCCCTGTACCTGGGTGATGTAGTCCAGCGCCAGCTTGTCCAGCGCGCCAGTGGTCACACCCACGGTGACATGGGGGGTCAAATAGTCCAAGACCTCAGAAGCCAAACGGCCTGCAATGCGCATGCCAGCAATGCCGTCTGCGTCTTTGTAAGTAATACTCATAATGAGATTATCCCAGACTGGGCGGATGGTCTGCAAAATGACTTTTCCTACTAAAGTATGGGAGTTTCATGGCCTGTCAGCCAGATCGATGCTGCATTGCAATAGAATTTGAGGCTATGGCTTATGCGGGTTACCACCCGGTTACATCCATCAGTTCTCACCATTAGAAAGCAACCGTATGTCCGAATCAGTGACAAGCACCGTCAAAACGCGGCCCGAATTCCGCAATATCAACGCTTTTAAAGACCTCACCACCTACCGCATGACAGCCGCAGCATGGGTGTCCATCTTGCACCGCGCCAGCGGCATCATCATGTTTTTGCTGCTGCCTTGCATTATTTGGCTGTTTGACACATCGGTGTCGTCTGAAATTTCGTTCGTTAAGTTCAAAAATGTTTTTAACAGCGGCTGGGGGGTTTTGCCAGGCGCTGTCATCAAACTGGGTGCCCTGGTTTTAATATGGGCTTACCTGCACCACTTCATCGCTGGTGTGCGCCATTTGTATATGGACGTGACGCATGCCTTGAGCAATGAATTTGGCAAAACTACGGCTTTGGTGACCATGGGTTTGAGCATCTTCCTCACTGTGGTGCTGGGTGCCAAGCTGTTTGGCCTGTATTAATCATAGGAACCATAAAAATGGCAGTTAATTACGGCTCCAAGCGCAGCGTCACGGGCGCCCACTACGGTTTAAAAGACTGGCTCAGCCAGCGCATTACCGCTGCGGTCATGGCGGTGTTTACCCTTCTCGTATTGGCCCAGGTGCTGTTTACCAAAGGCCCCATCAGCTATGAAAAGTGGGCGGGCATTTTTGCCTGGCAACCCATGAAGGTGCTGACCTTTGTGGTGATTGTGGCCCTGGCCTACCACGTGTGGGTGGGTGTGCGCGATGTGCTGATGGACTATGTGAAACCCGTAGCCATTCGCCTCACGCTGCAAGTGTTCACCATCGTGTGGCTGGTGGGCTGCGCAGGTTGGGCCATGCAGGTGCTCACCCGTCTGTAAAGCATCGTTTCGTTAGGTTTAGTGATATTTTTCACTCTGTAAAAGTAGTTTGAGGCATTAAGGTATGAGTGCAATTTCCAAGCGTAAATTTGACGCCATCATCGTCGGTGCAGGTGGCTCCGGTATGCGCGCGTCGCTGCAACTGGCCCGTGCGGGCATGAACGTGGCCGTGTTGACTAAAGTGTTCCCCACCCGCAGCCACACGGTCGCCGCGCAAGGCGGGATCGCGGCGTCGCTTCAGAACAACAGCCCTGATCACTGGACCTGGCACATGTTCGATACCGTCAAGGGTTCGGACTGGCTGGGTGATCAGGACGCGATCGAATATATGGTGCGCGAAGCCCCGGCGGCGGTGTACGAGCTGGAGCACGCGGGCGTCCCGTTCAGCCGCAACAATGATGGCACAATCTACCAGCGCCCGTTTGGCGGTCACATGCAGAACATGGGCGAAGGCCCGCCGGTCCAGCGCACTTGCGCCGCCGCCGATCGCACCGGCCACGCGATGCTCCACGCGCTGTACCAGCAGAGCCTGAAGTACGACGCAGACTTCTTTATCGAATATTTCGCGATCGATCTGATCATGGAAAACGGCGTGTGCCGGGGTGTGATTGCGCTGTGCCTGGACGATGGTTCGATTCACCGTTTCCGCAGCCACGCGGTGGTCCTGGCGACCGGCGGCTATGGCCGGTGCTATTTCACCGCCACCAGCGCGCATACCTGCACCGGCGATGGCGGCGGGATGGTGCTGCGCGCCGGGTTGCCGTTGCAGGACATGGAATTCGTCCAGTTCCACCCGACCGGGATTTATGGCGCGGGCGTGCTGATCACCGAAGGCGCGCGCGGCGAGTGCGGCTACCTGACCAATTCCGAAGGTGAGCGATTTATGGAACGCTATGCCCCCAGCGCCAAGGATCTGGCCAGCCGCGACGTGGTCAGCCGCTCAATGGCGCTGGAAATGCGCGAAGGGCGCGGGCTGGGGCCTAACGGCGATTATATCCACCTGCACCTCGATCATATCGATCCCAAGGTGCTGGCTGACCGGCTGCCGGGGATCACCGAAAGCGGCAAGATTTTCGCGGGCGTCGATCTTACGCGCCAGCCGCTCCCGGTCTGTCCGACGGTGCATTACAATATGGGCGGCATCCCGGCGAACTATCACGGCGAGGTGATGACCATTGGCGCTGACGGCAACCCCGAGACCGCCGTCCCCGGCCTGTTCGCGGTGGGCGAGGCGGCCTGCGTTTCGGTCCACGGCGCGAACCGGCTGGGCTCGAACTCGCTGATCGATCTGGTGGTGTTCGGCCGCGCGGCCGGGCACCGGCTCAAAGAGCTGATCGTGCCCGGCACCGCCCACGCCGAGCTGCCCAAGAACAGCGCCGAGCTGGCGTTGACCCGGCTCGATCACTTCCGCAATGCGAGCGGCAGTTCGCCCACCGCGCAAGTGCGGCTGGAAATGCAGCGCACCATGACCAAGGGCTGCGCGGTGTTCCG
>JAYVTG010000026.1:0-61329 GCA_043774625.1 Polaromonas sp.
TGTACGCGCCTCCGCCTTTATGCCGCTACGCTGCACAGACCATCGGCATACGCCCGAACTGAGGGGGTTGGTACACAACCACACACGGCCACCCCACCAAGCCACGCGTTTGCGCTGTCTGGCACTATGCGTGGGCGGATACCGTAGGTAAAAGGGGGAGCCAGGTACAAAAGCTGACAAGAAGCCAAGGCCTACACCCTGGCGGAGGACACGAAGGTATCTGCCCACGCACAGTGCCTGACAGAGCAAACGCTCTAAGCCTCAAAGGTATCCGCCCACCCAGAGTGCCTGACAGCGCAACGCTCCAAGCCCACCATGCACCCTAGACAACCAGAGAAAACCACGCGAGCGGGCAAGGCTGTTGACCCACGGTATTTCACACAGAGGCAATAAACTTAAACTTCACCGCCAAACTTCTTGATCAAGTTGGCAATATATTTGTCCACCAGCTTTTCAAATTCGCCTTCCACAATCGGTGCCACCACCATCTTCATCAGGCCGGGCAGAGGCACATCCACCACGCCTTTAATTTCCAGCTTGATGCCGGTAGACTTTTTGTTGTCGGCAATCTTCCAGCTGCCACCTACTTGCGCGTTGCCAATGCCTTTTACAGGAGTCCACACCACGCTGCCCTTGGCCTGATTGCTCACGTATTTGGATGCGTAGATGGTTTGAATGTTGACCTGCGCAGTGCCTACCTTCTCCATCTCCCATTTAAAAACGCCGTCACCCATGTCGGTCAGTTTTTCTACTTTAGGGAAGTGGCTGACGGACGTGGGCACATCGGCCAAAACGTTAAACACGTCTGCCGCCTTAGCCTTGACCTCAAATTCGTAAGCCAGATCGATGTTCACGCTGATAGCCATGCTTGTCTCCTTATTAATGATGCTCGATAAAGAAAACAGTTTACTCGCATCAGGCAACTTTTACGCCCTTCCAGAAGGCCACATGCCCACGGATATTCTCAGCTTCGGGCTTGGGGTCGGGGTAGTACCAGGCGGCGTCGGGGTTCAGTTCGCCGTTGACCAGCAGCGAGTAGTAGCTGGCCGTGCCTTTCCAGGAGCACACGGTATGCAGGTTGCTGAAGGTGATGTGCTCTTTTTTCAAAGAACTTTCAGGAAAGTAATGGTTTCCTTCCACCAGCACCGTGTTGTCGCTCTCGGCCAGCACGGTGTTGTTCCAGATTGCTTTCATATGGAGTTTCCTTTAAAAAATGGTCAATGCCAGCGTGGAATATGCGCAGGCAGCTACTAATTTTATAGCAAATAGATGTGGGAAGGTGTAAGTAAGTCAGTCGCCGCCACACCCACCGCCACACCCACCGCAGCAACCGCTGCTGTAACTAGTGGTGGTGGCCGTGCTCGCCATGCACATGCTTGTGTGCAATCTCCTCTTCAGACGCGGCGCGCACGTCAGTTACCTTCAAGGCAAAGCGCAGCGACTTGCCTGCAAACGGATGGTTGCCGTCCAAAATGACCGTATCGCCTTTGATCTTCATCACGTTAAACACCATTTGCGTGCCGTCGTCGCTACGGCCTTCCAGCTGGCCGCCCACTTTCACACCTGGGGGAAACTGGCTTTTGGGAATCGTGCGCAGCCGGTTCTCGTCGCGCTCGCCAAAAGCATCTGCGGGTGCCAAAGTAAGCGTGGTTGCAAAACCCTTTTGCTGACCTTGCAGCGCTTCTTCTATTTTTGCAAACGTGTTGCCGTAGCCACCATGCAAATACACCATCGGCGTTTCGCTGGACTCGAGTGTTTTGCCTTGAACGTCGCTGACTGTGTATTGCAGGGTGACGGCGGTGTCTTTGTCAATTTTCATGGCGCTTTGTATTTCATCTTGCCCTTGGGCATCACCGTCGTGGTGGGCGGCATGGGGCGGTCAGACACGCCGTCCCTGGGAGCGGAATTGTCTTTTTTGGGTTTTTTGGTCATTTTGTTGGGTTTTTGGTCGCCTTTGGCCATGGTGGTCTCCTGTTTAAGTTAAAAATGATAGCCAGATATTACGATAAAAACTGGCAAATTTGGCGCGCGCTTGCTACGGTGCCAACCCCAGAAACGCGGCCAACGCGGCTGTGTCCATCGCGCCATTACGGGTCACCACTTGGCCAGTTTGTGCGTTTTTGGCCACCGTATACGGCACGCTTTCAATGCCCAGGCTGGTAAACAGCTTGGTGTTGGCCTTGATGGTTTCTTCAATGTCCGCAGGCGTGCCGCTGGACGCAGCCATGCCGCCTGTGCCTGCCAAAATCGACGCCTCGTGCGCGGTCATGGCCTCGGCAGGGTTGGTAGCAGTCAACAGCGCTGCGCCTTGCGGCGCGCTTTTGCCGTTCATGATGGCCACGGGCATCCACACAAACTTTGCTTTTTTCTGTAGCGGCACCGATGCTTGCCACAGGTGGCCGCAGTGTGGGCATTGGGGGTCGAACAGCACGTAGACAGTGTGGGCGGCCATGACGGCACCCACAGTAAAACCGGCTTTGTTGGCAGCCTGGGCAGAAACGGCATCGTAGGCTTGGTCGGGGGATTTGGCACCTGCGGCTGGTTGCGCTGCGGTGGGTGCAGGGCTTGCAGGGGCTTCAGTCTTGGAGCACGCAGACAGTGTGAGTGCCAAAGCGCAGAGCAGGGCGGGCAAGAAGGGGGCGGTTTTCACTGGGGTGTCCTTTGGGCAAGATTTCTTGCCCTCCAGTATATTCTAGGAGCTGAATATGCTGCTTGCCAGCGTGGAATATGCGCAAGCAGCTATTAAAAATATAGCAAAATACATTCAAAAACGAACACTATCGCAGCGCGGTATTACCCGCTACCATGGTGCCACCGACACTAGCGCACCAAGCAAACCGCCATGCCTAAACCTGCATCAGACCTGAGCCGCATTCCCAGCTTGCAGCCCACCGTGCTAGGCCCGCTGCTGGTCAACCCCAAACACCACCCGCGCGGGCAGCCACACCTAAGCGCAGCTAGCGGCCTGGTGCGCTTGGGGCAGCGCCTGTATGTGGTGGCAGACGACGAGCTGCATTTGGGTATTTTTGACGATTGCACCGCGACTGGGCAAGCCCTTGGCAAAGGCCAACTGCTGCGCTTGCTGGAAGGCGACCTGCCGAGCAAGATGGAAAAGCGCAAAAAAGCCAAGCCTGACCTGGAAACTCTGGCCCTGTTGCCCGCACTGCCAGGGTTTGAGGCGGGTGCGTTGCTGGCCTTGGGCTCAGGCTCCAAACCCAACCGGCAAACGGGTGTATTGGTGGCGCTGGAAGAGCTGGGCACCCCCAGCGGCCCCATTGCCACCATAGACCTGACTGCGTTGTACGCGCCCCTGCGTGTGCAGTTTGCCGACCTGAACATCGAAGGCGTTTTTCTGTCATACGACCTAGGCGACCTGGTACTGCTGCACCGTGGCAACAAAGGCGACGCGCGCAGTGCCTGCATTCGCTACCACTGGCCGCACATCGTCCCGTGGCTGGCGGGGCAACACACGCAGCCACCTGTGGCCACCAGTGTGCAACTGCTACAACTGGGCAGCCTGCAAGGCGTGCCGCTCAGCCCCACCGACGGCGCAGCCTTGCCCGGCGGTGCATGGGTGTTTAGCGCTGTAGCAGAAGCCACCAGCGACAGCGTGCAAGACGGCGCTTGCGTGGGCTCTGCAGTGGGCATCGTCGGGCAAGACGGTCACGTGCGCCACATGCAACTGTTGCAAGACGGCCCCAAAGCAGAGGGCATTGCCGTGCAAGCCAAAGGCCAGGACTGGGAACTGACACTGGTTACCGACCCTGACAACCCAGAAGTGGCTTCGCAACTGCTACAAGTGCTTCTAAAGCCTGTTTAGTAGTGAAAACTACCTGTTGCCAGCGTGGGATATGCGCGAGCAGCTATTGAATTTATAGCTAATGTTGTATACAGCTACGAGGCATGTGGATGTCGTTGTCTTTGGTTAGCGGCAGCGCGCAAGTCGCGTAAGTAGACTGGGTGGCGCAGGTGCCGCGTGCAAAACTAAAATGCGGTTCTGTGGATTACTCAGAAAACTGTATGCCTGTACCGACGGCGATCTTCTGCGCCAAATCTTTGAAATCATCATAGCAGTCACGCACTGCTTGTAGATGCGATCCAATAGCACCATCTGCTGATTTCAAAAGAAAGATGGGTTTGCGAGCTTCCATTGCCATGGGCATCAGACTGCGGTAATGCTTCAAAAGAGAAAGGCAGCCAGGATCAGATGCAATGGTTGATGGTGCTGAGTCGCTTTGATCTAAAACTACACTTTTGTAAGTAGCTGGAATTTTATCCATCCAACGTTTGTAGGCTTTGACCGGACGTTCTGCAACGATACCATGCTGCATCACAACGTATCCAACTGGCTTCATAGCCCCTCTGGGCATTGACAAATCTGATGGCGCTTTGGTTGACAACTCTGACCATACTGAGCGCCATTCTCGCAGCGTAGGGCCAAGGTTTTTTAGACCTTGAATGGAAAAAAGATCGGGTGCAAGTGGCAGGCAAACCTGGTCTGCAGCGATGAGCGCCGCTCTGTTGATGGCGCCAAGATTAGGTCCTACATCAATCAGAGCGATATCCGCTTGAAAATTCTGTGGTGCTTGAATCAAGCGGTGAAAGGCAGTCATTGTTCTGAACGCCGACTCATCTTTGTTATGGCATCGTGGCCAAGCCTCAGACAACTTATCTTCAAAACGAGATAAACCAAGATCGCCTGGCAATAAACCAAGTTTGGGTACGATTTTCTCGATATGAGGTATTTTGATATCGCCTGTACCACGCAAAATTGGATTGATGGCACCAAAAATCGTTTCAGGGTGATCACCGTCCGGCCACAAGGTTTCCAGTCGAGATTCTGGAAGAAACATCGCTGTCAAATTTGCTTGCGGGTCTAAGTCAACAGCTAGAGTTTTGATGCCATTTTCCGCAAACATCCATGCAAGGTGGTAGACGAGAGATGTTTTTCCAACACCTCCTTTGTTATTGAAAAAGGCTACGGTAATCATGCTGATCTTTTGCTTATGTTGACGAGTACCGAGTGATTGTCAAACTCAAATTTCGCTGGTGGATTGCCGTTCTCAGCCAACAAGGCCTGCGCTCTTTGAACCCCGTACCCGAAGCGATTCACAAAACCAAGCGATTTAAGCGCCTCAGCAATTACAGGGTTTCGGTAACTATTACGCGCCGGAAAATTTTCTTGCGTTGCTTCGCCATATAAACCACCTGGGCTTTGAATTTCAATGTGGTCTGAAAAAGCGTAAAAGCGAATCGGAGCATTGCTGTCGTAGTTGCGGTGCATGATCGCATTCATGAGTAGTTCACGTACGGCGCGTTCGGGGTAGTTGGGCAGTAACTTCTCTTGCATCGAGTTAACGCGCTCCATTGAAGTCTTGATGAGTAATTTGAGGCGACCTTCCAACTCTTTGATGATTGTGGGAAGATCACCTGACATTTCAGCTTGATCACTAGGAATATCTGTCAAAGATGTTCCGGGCAGCTCCAAATATTGAATATAGGCACCGGGAAGGTAAAAGCGGGGATTTGTACCGATGAGCAGCATACCCGCATTGGTCGCGCAGGCTTTGGTGGGATCAAATAGACGCAGTGACGCTAACTGTTGTTCAACTGGGCGATGATTAGCAGCGATTGTCTCGACGTCCACGGCTTCACGCCGGTAATTGTCAAATTGGCCAAGCGCTAAATCGTTAATTTTAGATTCAACACACGGCTGTGCATCAAACGATCTGGCATGAGCAACGCGTCTTTCAGTCAGAACCCGCTCCTCTTCTTCGTTCGCAATTGCTTTTCGCGGCCCAACTCTTATATAAACTCGCCCTTTGTAGCGCACAGGCGGTAGGTCAGACGGTTGTACTTCAACAACAGCTACATCAGAGCCATTCAATGAAAATTTCGCTACTGACAGCATAGGCGACGGAAGAATATTTCCATCAGAACGAATAGCACCGAGGTTTTGAAGTAATTGATCTGTTACAGAGATATTTGCCAGCGAACCATCATCTTTGACTCCAATTAATAAGTAACCAGGCTGTCGGCGATTTGGCAGGTCGTTTGCAAATGCGCAAATGGCTTGCGCAAATTTATCTGAGTCGTTTACAGATTGTGTGCGTTCCACCGAATCTGATTCAATATCGGAGATCAATTGTTGTAATTGCTCGATGGTTAGCATGCAAATATCCTTGAAGTAGCCATTATGAATGTGACCGAACTATTTGGCCCAGTTGTCCTTCAAACCAGTCGCGCGGTTGAAAACTGGTTTGTTTGAACTGTGGTCCACCCGATCGGCCACAAAATACCCATGCCGTTCAAACTGAAACTTCTCGTCGGGCTTGGCCTTTGCCAGTGATGGTTCTACGAATGCGGTCATTACTTTCAGGCTGCCTTCGTTGAGGCTTTCCAGAAAGTCTTTGCCGCCCGCGTCGGGGTGTTCGTCTTTGAAGAGGCGGTCGTACAGGCGCACTTCGGCAGGCACGGCGTCTGCCACGGCAACCCAGGTGATGACGCCTTTAACTTTGACGGCGTCGCTTCCGGGGGTGCCGCTCTTGGTGTCTGGCACCAGGGTAGCCAGCACCTCTATTACGTCTCCTGCTGCGTTTTTAATAGCACCTGTGCATTCGACGACGTGGCCGTATTTAAGGCGTACTTTGCTTCCCGCAAGCGCTGCACCGCTTGCGTCAATGCGCGGAGGGGACAGTCTAAAAAAGCCTTTGGGCGGCACGTCTTCGTAGTCGCTGCGTTCTATCCACAGGTGTTTACCGCATTTGAAATTGCGTTTGCCATGGCTTGGCAGGTGGGGGTGGACGGGGGCGGTGCACAGGTCAAGAAAGTCTGCGCCTTGCCCTGCAGCAGCCTGTCCGCTGCTTTCCATCACAATGTTCCAGTTGGTGATGGAAAGCTTGACCGGGTCCAGCACGGCCATAGCACGGGGTGCTGTCGGGTCCAGCGTGTCGCGCAGTGCGCCTTCCAGCGTGCTGTAGTCGATCCAGCTGTCGGCTTTGCTCACGCCGATGCGGTCGGTAAACAGGTGGATCGCCTCTGGCGTGTAGCCGCGCCTGCGCAGGCCAACAATGGTGGGCATGCGCGGGTCGTCCCAGCCGCTGACTTTATGGTCGTACACCAGTTGCGCCAGCTTGCGTTTGCTGGTGATGACGTAGGTGAGGTTGAGCCGCGCAAATTCGTATTGGTGCGGTGGTGGCGCGGCCAGCAATTGGCCCTCTACCAGCCTTTGCAGCAGCCAGTTGTACCAAGGGCGCTGGTCTTCAAACTCCAGCGTGCAGATGCTATGGGTGATGTTTTCCAGCGCGTCTTCGATAGGGTGGGCAAAGGCGTACATGGGGTAGATGCACCACGCGTCGCCCGTGTTGTGGTGGGTGGCGCGGCGAATGCGGTAAATGGCTGGGTCGCGCAGGTTGATGTTAGGCGATGCCATGTCGATTTTGGCGCGCAGCACCATGGAGCCGTCTTCGTGTTGGCCGTCTTTCATCTCGGCAAAGCGGGCTAGGTTCTCGTGTGGGCTGCGGCTGCGATACGGGCTGTTGACGCCGGGTTTGCCAAAGTCGCCACGGTGGGCGCGCATCTCTTCTGCACTTTGTTCGTCTACATAGGCCAAACCGGCTTCAATCAAATAGACAGCGGCCCGGTACATAAATCCAAAGTAGTCGCTGGCCTGGTAGGGCGCTGCATGAGGCGAGCCGTTCCATTCAAAACCCAGCCAGCGCACGCTGTCGATGATGGAGTCTACGTATTCGGTATCTTCTTTTTCGGGGTTGGTGTCGTCAAAGCGCAGGTGGCACACGCCGCCATAGTCGCGCGCCAGGCCAAAGTTCAGACAAATGCTTTTGGCATGGCCAATGTGCAGATAGCCGTTGGGCTCGGGCGGGAAGCGGGTGCGTATCTTTGCAGTGTCTAATGGCCCCGCAGCGTGGTGGGCGGCATCGCCGGGGGTGCCTGCCCAGTGGCGGGTGACGTAAGTGCCGTTGGCAATGTCATGGTCGATGACTTGGCGCAAGAAGTTGCTGGGTTTTTGTGGCTCGGCGGTAGATTTGTCAGGTGATGTCATATCAGTTTATTTTAGGCGGCTTATGCTTGCTGGGGGAGCATCAGAAAGGGCCGGTTAGTACTTAAGACAAAGCAAAGCCACAAAAATAATATTGTTATTGACTAACGGGTCATTTTCCAGAATAGACTCGCCTTTTGAGA
This sequence comes from Polaromonas sp., assembly GCA_043774625.1. Taxonomy (GTDB): domain Bacteria; phylum Pseudomonadota; class Gammaproteobacteria; order Burkholderiales; family Burkholderiaceae_C; genus JAAFIP01. The sequence goes on from JAYVTG010000026.1 coordinate 8,203, forward strand.
GATTCAATAAATATTTGGGAAAAAATGCAAAAAAGCAATGTGTATCTGGTCGCCATTCAGTCGTCTATACCCGAGACCTATAGTTCTGTAGATTTGTGCAAAGCCTATTACCCTGAAGCCCAAGCGGGTCGCAAAACGGCCAAATACGCCAGTTTGCTGAGTGCCAAAATTGGCCTGACCAGCAGAACGGCCGTGCTGGACCTGGCTGCCTTGCCAGTCAAACGACTGAAAGACGCACGCTTTTCACCCAAAAACTGGGGCGTGGACATGCTGCGCCAATTGATGGCGCAGTCGGGCGTGCAAGACATTGGCTTTGCATCGGTGGCCTACAACATCAGTTCGCACGACGAGGTGCTGCCCAACTTGGCCTGTCAGATTACGCAAACGCTGGGGCTGAACATGGATTCCATGCCACAGGTGTTGCCGTTTTATGGCTGTGCCGGGGGTATTTTTGCGCTGAATTCGGCCCTGGCTTATTGCCAGCAACACCAGCGCGCTGCGGCGGTGTTTACTTTTGACCAATGTAGCTGGATATGTAACCCTCTGTTTGACCACAGCGACCCGCAGTTTAAAGAAAACCTGCGCGCCAATTTGCTGTTTAGCGACGGGGCCGTGGCCGCGCTGCTGGTGCCAGAGCACATGATGACGCCCAAGCTGGCAGAGCGTGCGCTCAAGATCATTGACATTGACACAGGCTATTCACCCGGCGACGCCATCAAGATGAACGGCGTGCACTTTTTGGTGGGTGACGATGTGGCCGACGCCATGCCCCCACTGGTGGCGCAAAAGTCTGTACGCCCGCTGCTGGCAAAGCATGGCCTGCAAGCAGCGCAGGTGCCTGAATGGTCGATTCACCAAGGCGGCATGACGGTGCTGGACAAGTTTAAAGACGCAGACATCTTGGGCTTGACGGATGCGCAAATCAGCGCGTCTCGGGACTTGTTTATCCAATACGGCAATTTCAGTGCGCCTAGTTGCCTCTTTGTGCTGGAAAAGCACTTTACTGCTGCGAAATTAACCCAACAGATGGGCGCAGGCCCCGGGGCCAACAAGGGCCTGGTGCTTGGTTTTGGGGCTGGGTATTACTTTGGCACACTGCTGTATGAGAGGGTGGTTCTGCGTTGAGCCTTGCGATCTACGTCTTGCAAAAACTGCATGAAAAGCTCGGCACATTCTTTAGGCCGCATCAGCAGGGTCATAAAGCCAGAATCTACTTCGTGGTAACGCGCTGACTTGATAATTTCTGCCGTGGTGTGCTGGTCGCGCTGCAAGACGGTTTTGTCGTGTTGGCCTGCTATCACCAGGGTCATGATATTCATGTCTTGCAGCATGTCGCGCAACTGTTCCAGCAGCACCACGGGGGTGGAATGCAAGAGCTTGATGATCGACATGTTGCCATTGTCCAAAGCCTCGATCAACCCGGCCAACACCAGCGCACGTTCCTGGCTGTCGTTTTTGGTGATCTGTTTTGCCAGGCTATGGGCAATGCGCTTGCGCCCCCAGTGGGTGGGTGCCAGCAGGGTGAGCATCATTTCTGACGCCAAACTGGCTCGTGCGGCCTGCACAAAGGGCACACTGGTCAAGGTCAGGCTGCGGATACGTTGCGAAAAAAGCGTGACCACGCCCACTCCAATAAGGCCACCAAAGCCGTGGCCCACCCAGTGGCAATCGTCAATTTTCAAACCGTCCAGAATGTGCCTGGCCATGATAACTTGCTCGCTCAACAAGGGCCACTGTGTCATGTGCCGGTTGATACCCATGCCGGGCGGATCGATCAGCACGATGCGGTGTTGGGGTGCCAATTGCTCGGCAAATTCGCGCATGGAATGGTGGTCGCCCAAAAGCGACGGCCAGCAGACGACCGTCGGCAAGGGCCCATCTGACACATGAACCTGAAATAACCCCATCGGGGTGTAGACCTGTACCTGTTTAAGCTGTAACACTTTGATTGTGTGTATCCATAAAGCCTGCACATGCTTTAGTGAAAGGTGCCTCACCTAAGACGATAAGCCTGTGAAAGCATGAAATATGTCACAAAATTACCTGTAATGCAATACGCCTTTAGTTACATTCTTCGCCCTCCTTTTCTGCTTTTAATGCCAACGGTGCGCGCGTCAGGCACGTTATAGATGCACCACAACCGGAGATACCGTATGGAACAAGCTGATCGTACCCATAAGCCAAGCAAGGCAAGTCTGTTGCAAGGCAAGCTAAGTGCTATAAAAATAGTAGCTGCTTGCGCAATATCCACGGTGGTATTAGCCAGTTTTTCTGCCCATGCAGGTGGAAACCCTGACATTCGCTGGAGCGTGACGGTGGGCTCGCCTGGTCCTGTAGTCGTGTACCCCGCGCCACAGGTCATTTACCAGCCTGCGCCCGTGGTGTACCAGCAGCCAGCGCCTGTGGTGGTGTACCAGCAGCCCCAGGTGATTTACCAGCAACCTCAAGTGGTTTACCAACAACCTCAAGTGGTTTACCAGCAGCCTGCACCGGTGTATTACACGCCGCCTGTGGTGTACCAGCCACGCCCCGTGGTCTACCCGCAGCCCGTGGTTTACGGCCCTGGCTACTACGGCCCGCGTGGGCATTGGCGTCATGGTCACCACGGTTATGGCCACGGCCAAGGTGGTCAGGCAGGTTTTAATCTGCGCGTAGCAGGCTAAAACAAACTGCTTATGCGGACTGCGCCTGCCAGGTGACAGACCGCGCAGGACTTTCCCGGCTGCTGTAGCCCACGGCTGCCGGTGCGTTACATAGGCTTGAACAAGTGCGCGTACAGGCGGCTGACAGCCAGTTTGTCGCTGCTGCCTTGTAATGCAATGCTTTGTTTACCCGCCTCGTCGCGCAGCACCTGGGTAATGGCGCTGGCGCGCACCAGGGTGCTACGGTGAATTTGCCAGAACACATGCGGGTCGAGCTGGGGCAATAGGTCTTTGATGGGGGTGCGGATCAAATATTCCTTGCCCTTTGTGATGACCCGCACGTATTTGTCTGCCGCCTCAAAATACAACACCTCGTCTATGGCGACCATGTGGATGCTGTTGCCCACGCTGGCCTGGATGCGGGCGAGCGGCGCAGCGTGGGGTGCGCTGCTGGCGGGTGGCGTGCGCAGCTGGCGCAGTTGGCGCAATTGGGTAAGGGTTTGGTCGTTACTGTATGCTATGTTTTTAGTAGCTGCTTGCGCATATCTGGCGCTGGCAAGTGGCTTAATTCTTTCCAAACACTGCTGCAGGCGGGCACTTTGCACGGGTTTGAGCAAATAGTCCACAGCCTGGCGTTCAAAGGCTTGCACGGCGTATTGGTCATAGGCGGTGACGAAGATCAGGATCGGCAGCGGCTGGTCTTGCGGCCACTGGTCGGCAATGTCGGCAGCAGCGTCCAGCCCGTCCAGGCCGGGCATGCGCACGTCGAAAAAGAGCAGGTCTGGTTTTAACTCCAGTGTTTTTTGCACAGCGCTCAGGCCATCGCCTACCGTGGCTGCCACCTGCAATTCTGGCCAGGCGAGGGCCAGTTCAGTTTGCAGGGCTTTTGCCAGCAGGGGTTCGTCTTCGGCAATCAGGGCGGTGATTTGCATGGTCGGACTTATTCAGAACGATAACCTATGGGCGCTGGCGGAGCCTGGTGTTGTGCAGGAAATTGCACGCTAGCCAGCGTACCACCTGCGCGAGCAGCTACTATTTTGATATTACCCTGCTTGCCGTAGGTATTGGCTAAACGCTCGCGCACTTGCGATATGCCAAAGCCAGTCGTCGCTTTGGTCGGGTCGTCAGGCGGCAGGTGGGCCATTTCGGCCAAAGGCGTACAGCCAGCGCCGTTGTCTTCAATTTCAATCGTCACCAGCGCGCCGTCAGACTTGGCGCGCACCGTGACCTGCCCACCCGCTACGTGCGGTTCCAGCCCGTGTTGAATAGCGTTTTCTGCCAGGCTTTGCAGCAGCAAGGGCGGTATGGGCGCACTGCGCAAGTCGTCGGGCAGGTCCAGCGTGTAAGCCAGGCGCGGGCCCATGCGCATGGCCATCAGCTCCAGGTAGTCGCGCAGGCGGTCAAACTCGTCAGCCAGCGGGTGCATGGGCTGGCGCGACGCGCTTAAAGTGGCGCGCAGGTAGTCGTTAAAACGGTCCAGCATGGCGGTGGCGCGCTGTGGGTCGGTGGCTATCAAGGCGCGCAAGTTGGCCAGGGTGTTGAACAGCATGTGGGGTTGCAGCTGGCTTTGCAGCAGGCGCAGCTGAGCCTCGGTGCCCTGGCGGCGGGTGGCTTCTAGTTCGGTAATGAGCCAGGCGCTTTTGCCTTGGGCATAGAAAAAGTAACTGATCAAGACCCCGGTGCCAATGGAAAAGGTCAGAAAGTATGCCCCCATGCGCGGCGTGTGGTTCAAAAAATCCCATGTGGAATAGCCGGCGTAAAGGTTACCCAGCCATGTGCCGCCGATGTAACCTACTACAGCACCAAACAAGATCAGCGCTACGCCCTTGACCCCGCGCGGGAATAGGTAAGGCGATTGTTGGTCGATGAAGAACCGCCCACCATCAATCAAAGCCCAGGCTATCAATCCGTTGCTAAAAGAGTAGACGAGCTGAATGTCAAAACGATTGTCAAACCGCGCCAACCACAGCACGATAGAAATGCAAAAACAAAATGCTGCAACCTTCCAGGCGTGGTTTGCCAGCATGGACCAGCATTCGCGCATGTGCGTAAAACCAGAGCGCAGGCGGTGCGCAAAGCTGATGGGCGATGGCAAAGTGGCTTGTTGTGTTTCCATAGGCAATTATGCTGCGCTGGCTAGCCTACCAAGGATCACGCCGCGCCACCAGGCGGTTGCGTTCACGCTGCACCAGTTGCTCGCGCAGCCCGAGCAAGGGGCCGCGCAGCAACACGGCAGCGCCGTGGATGGCCAGGCCCAGGCCCCAGCCTAACGCGGGAAAGATGGCCCAGTGTTTGCCGCTGAGCACGCTGATGGCTGCCAAGCCAAGGTTTACGGAGATGTAGACTGCCGCATGGATGTACCAGCCTATCAAGGCGCTGGCGCGCTTGTGTGCGATGCGTTCGATGTCTTGCGGGCTGTAGGTGTGGGACATGGTGGCTCCTTGTGTGAAAGCGAGAAAAGATCAGGTAAAGCTAAACGAGCTGCGCAGCCAATCGCCCAGATAGCGACCAGGCATGAGGGTGAAGAAACCTGCAACGATGCAAGCGCCAAAGTACAGCCGCTGCATGGTTTTGCGATGGCCGTTGATATTGCCTTTGGCCAAGAACCAAAACGCCACCACCAGGCTGCCCAACGTAGCCGGAATGAACAGGTGGATGGGGCCGAAGCCACTCAAGCTGGGCCCGACATGGTTTTTGATGAATACGGCCGAGAGCGCAGTGGCGAGCATCAGTGTGACCCAGCCGTAGCCCAAGGCGCGGTGCAGGCGGGGGCGCTGCACCGCGCCCTTGCGTGCCCAAATGGCAAATGGCCCCAGGACCAGCGCAGCCAGCGCGGCGGTCATGTGGATAGCGACGATGGGTGTGAGTTGCATGGCTTACTTTCAAATGGCAATGCCCGCACTGTGCCCATGGCTTACCCGCCGCACCACCGCTTTGCGACGAAATGCAGATTGTGCGTAGCCAAATACAGGGCCATGGAGCCAACGGCAGCCGACAAAAGACGATGGTAGGCAAATTTACACAAGCGACACAGCTAGTGCCCCAAGGCTTTCTACAATGCAGGCTATGAATTCAAGCAAGCGCAAATCAACACACTGGAAAACCTGGGCTCTGGCGGGCACCGTGGTGCTGGCGGCTGCGGGTGGCGGAGCCTATTGGTGGCAGCAACGCGAAAAGCAGGACGCCGTGCAGTACCGCACCGCCAAAATTGAACGCGGCAATCTGCAGGCCACGGTGTCGGCCAGCGGCGCGGTCAACCCCGTCACACAGGTATCGGTGGGCACCCAGGTCAGCGGGCAGATCAAAGAGCTGTACGTGGACTTTAACTCCGAGGTAAAAGCCGGGCAGCTGATTGCCGTCATAGACCCTGAGACTTTTGAATACCGCGTTCGATCTGCCCAGGCCGATGTAGACGCCGCACGCGCTGCCGTATTGACAGCGCAGGCCAATATTGCCGCCAGCAACGCCGGTGTGTCGCGTGCGCAGGTGGACATTGACGAGGCCAAGCGGGACTTTGAGCGCAAGCAGTCGTTGGTAGAAAAGCAGTTTATTGCACAAAGCGAGGCAGACAAGGCACGCGCTTTGGTCAACACCACATCAGAGCAAATGAAGTCTGCGCAAGCCCAACTGGGCGTGACGCAGGCGCAGATAAAAAGCGCACAGGCCAATGTGGCACAGCGCGAATCTACGCTGGCGCAGGCGCGTATTGACTTGGCGCGCACCAAAATTACGTCGCCCGTCAATGGCATTGTTATCAAACGCGCCATTGAAAAAGGTCAAACCGTGGCCGCCAGTTTACAGTCTCCTGAACTCTTTGTGATTGCACAAAATTTGCAAGACATGCAGGTGGACGCCAGCATTGACGAGAGCGACGTGGGGCGAATTCGCACGGGGCAAAAGGCCTCGTTTACGGTGGATGCTTTTCCCGGCCAAACCTTTGATGGCGAAGTCAAACAAGTGCGCAAAGCTGCGCAAAACGTAGCCAATGTGGTGACCTATGTGGCTGTGGTGGCTTTTACCAACACGGGCGGTAGACTGCTGCCCGGCATGACGGCCAACGTGCGCGTGGTGACAGATTTGCGCGAGAACGTGTTGAAGGTGCCCAATGCGGCGCTGCGTGTGAAGATTGCGGGCATAGAACCTGCGGTCGCAGGGTCAGCAACAAACGTACCTGCGGCCGCAGGGTCAGCACCCGCCTTGCCTGCGGGGCAGGGAGCGTCTGCTCCTGCGCGTGGGGCTTCGGGCCCTGCTACCGGGCGATCTGGCTTTAGTTTTTTTAGCGAGGCTTATGCACAACCAGCGGGTGGTGGTGGCGGTGGTGGTAGCGGTGGTGGTGGCTTGGCCGCGCAACGCGAACGACTGATCAATGAACTGCAGTTGAATGACGATCAAAAAGCCAAACTCGAAGCCATTCAAACCGAGCTGCGCCCCAAGTTCATGGCGATGCGCGACATGGACGAGACAGAACGCCCCGCAGCCCGTGAGAAAGTGATGGCGGAAATGCGCAGCAAAATCAGCGCGATGCTGACACCCGAGCAGCGGGCCAAATACCAGGAGATGCAAGCCAGCGCGCCCACAGGCGCTCAGCGTGCACCGCCTACCAGCGCTCAGAACGTACCACCTACTGGCGCTCAAAGCGCGCCACCCGCTGGTACGGCGCCAGTGGCTCCTTCGGCGGCTGGGGCTGCGGCTAGTTCCAGCAAGCCATCTGCTATAAATTCAGGAGCTGTTCGCGCATATTCCACGCTGGCTACCGGCAAAAACCATGCTAAAAATGCTGTTGCAGGCAGTGCAGCGGGTGTGGCAGGCAGCGAAGCATTGCCCAAGGCACAAGCTACTGCTGCAGTGGCAACGGCGTCTTCCCCTGCAGCGCCTGGCGCACCGTCTGCAGGCGCGACTTCGCCAAGCCCAGGTGCTGGAGGCGGAGGTGGCGGTGGCGGTGGAGGCCCGCTTGCCGAATTTCGTAACCGACTTGTCGCAGAACTGCAACTCACGCCCGACCAGCAAGCCAAAGTCGATGCACTGTACGCAGACGCTCGCCCTCAATTTGCCAGCCTGCGCGACTTGCCGCAAGAAGATCGCGCCAAAGCCCGTGACCGTATCACCGCCGACATTCGCGCCAAGATTGGCGATGTGCTGACGCCCGAGCAAAAGCCTAAATATGCTGCGCTGTTGGCAGAAGTCGCCAGTCGTACCAGCACCCGTGGCCGCATCTACCTGCTGGGTGCAGACGGCAAACCCGTGGCCTACAACGTGCGCTTGGGCATCAGTGATGGCACGAGCACCGAACTGCTGGTTGCGCCCAACTCGCCCAATGCCGAGGTGTTGAAAGAGGGTGCCAGCGTCGTCATCGGTACGTCTGGCAGCCCCGCTGCGTCGGCACCAAAACCCAGTGGCACAGGGGCAACGTCTGGCCCACGCATGGCTTTTTAGGCGCGGTTATGGCACTTATCGAAGCTCGCCAGCTCACCAAGGTCTACACCATGGGTGACCAAACCGTGCATGCGTTGCGCGGTGTGTCGCTGGACATTGAAGAGGGCGATTTTGTGGCCATCATGGGCGCGTCGGGGTCGGGCAAATCTACCTTGATGAATATTCTGGGTTGCCTGGACTTGCCTACGCAAGGCCAATACCGCCTGGCCAACGAGTCGGTAGAAGGCATGCAGGCCGACCAGCTTGCGTCCATTCGCAACCGCCGTATCGGTTTTGTTTTTCAGCAGTTCAACCTGCTGCCCCGCACCAGCGCGCTAGAGAATGTGGAACTGCCGATGGTGTACGGTGGCATCAAAGCGGCAGTGCGCCGCGAACGTGCTACCGCGTCGCTCACCAAAGTGGGCTTGGGCGAGCGCATGCACCATACGCCCGCAGAACTGTCTGGCGGCCAGCAGCAGCGCGTCGCCATTGCTCGCGCTTTGGTCAATAACCCGCAACTCATTTTGGCGGACGAACCTACAGGCGCACTTGACTCGCAAACCAGTGAAGACATCATGCACTTGCTGACCGGGCTGAACCAGCAAGGCATGACTGTGGTGTTGGTCACACACGAAGCCGACATAGCAGCCTGGGCGCGGCGAAAAATCGTGTTCAAGGACGGGCACATTATTGAAGATGTGCGGCAAGTGCAACGCACAGGAGCGATCGCATGAACTTTTTTGCAGCCGTACGCAGTGCCTTTCGTGCTCTGGCAGCCAACACCTTGCGCAGCATTTTGACCATGCTGGGCATCATCATTGGCGTGGGCGCGGTGATTACCATGATTGCCGTGGGGCAGGGCGCGACAGACCGCGTGCAAGAACAAATGAAGGGCCTGGGTAGCAACATCATGCTGGTGTTGCCAGGGGGAGTGACGGCCGGCGGCGTACGCCTGGGCGCGCAAACAGGGCAAGCGCTGACCGAAGAAGACGCGCTGGCCATTGCCAAAGACGTGCCCGAGGTACAAGTGGCCGCGCCCAGCATGCGCACCGGCGCGCAGGTGGTGGCGGGCAACGCCAACTGGAGCACATCCGTGTTTGGTACCACCAACGATTATCTGGAAGCGCGCGAATGGCCGCTGGTCGCAGGGCGCTTATTTGAAGCTGCTGACATTCAAGGCTCGGCCAAGGTCGCCATCATCGGGCAAACCACGGCGATGCAATTGTTTGGCGAGGCTGACCCTGTGGGCGCAGCGATGGACCAGGTGATCCGCGTGAAGAAAGTGCCCGTCACCATCATTGGCGTGCTGGACAAAAAAGGCCAAAACTCGATGGGCCAAGACCAGGACGACATCATCATCGTGCCCATCAGCACGTATCGCAACCGCATTCAGGGTGGCAGCGGCGGCAAGCTCAAGCGCATTGGCTCCATCAGCGTCAAGGTGAAAGAAGGCCAAAGCATGAAGGTGGCCGAAGAAGGCATCAAAGACCTGCTGCGCCAGCGCCTGAAAGTCCAGCCTGGCGCAGACGAACCTTTCAGCATTCGCAATTTGACCGAGATTTTGCAGGCGCAAGAAGCATCCAGCCGCATCATGACCATGTTGCTGGCGGCGGTGGCGGGCATTAGCCTGTTGATTGGCGGCATCGGCATCATGAACATCATGCTGGTGAGCGTGACCGAGCGCACCCGCGAAATAGGCCTGCGCATGGCCGTGGGCGCGCGCGGCAAAGACATCTTGGCGCAGTTTTTGATTGAAGCGATTACGCTGAGTTTGATTGGTGGCGCGATAGGCGTTTGCTTGGGTGCCATTGCCACCTGGGCCGTGGGGCAGTTTGCGGGCTGGCAGGTCAGCATGACGGCGGCATCTATCGTGTTGGCTGTGGGCTTTTCAGCCTTCGTCGGTGTGTTTTTTGGCTTCTATCCGGCCAGGCGCGCGTCTAAACTGCTGCCGATTCAGGCTTTGCGTTACGAGTAATCAGTATGGTTGAATACTCGGTGCTATATATTTAATAGCTGCTCGCGAATGTATTACGCTGACTAGACGTCGTATTCAAATATTTTTAAAAACTGATCAACCCAGCCGCCCGTACTGCCCGTGCTGCGTTAAATCACCTCAAAATTTCCCGTCCCGCAGCACCTGTACGTCTGCAAAGTACAGGGTCAGCCCATAGTGTGGCGCGTATTGGGCCATCACGTGGTCAGCCATTCGGTTGGCGACCTCTTCGCTGCAGATAAGCTTCATTTCTATGGTGCGGTCTGCTTCCCAGGCACCTTCGCGCAGGTTTGCCACGCTGCTGCCCAAGCCACTAGCGCCACGCACATCCCAGATGGTGTAGCCAAGCACACCCAAGCGCTTGGCGTCTTGCACCAGCAGTTTTTCTAGTGCCGCCTCAGCAAAAATAACGAGCAGGGTTTTGGGATGCTTGTGCATTAGGTTGCTCCTATCTTTATGCCAGCGCGCGGGCCAGATGCAAATACAGTGGAATACCCACCACGATATTGAAAGGAAATGTCACGCCCAGCGCCAGTGTGATCGATAAGCCAGCGTTGGCCTGCGGCACTGCGATACGCATAGCGGTTGGGGCGGCGATATAACTGGCACTGGCCGCCAGCGTAGCCAAGAGCGCCACGCCGCCCAGGCTCAGCCCCAGCGCCTTGCCTACGAAGGCACCACACAAGGCCAATGCCAGCGGTGCCACCACACCAAAAATCAGCAAAGGCAAGCCATAGCGGCGTAGCTCGCCCAGGCGTGCGCCTGCTACCAAACCCAGCTCTAACAAAAACAGGGCCAGCACCCCTTTGAACATATCGCCAAATACCGGTGTGATGGCACGGGTGCCGTCTACGCCCATCACTGCACCAATCATCAGCCCCCCAGCCAGTAACAAAACAGATTTGCCGCACAGCACTTCATGTGCCAGCGTGCCCCAGCGCATCTGCTGTACTTCGCCAGATTTCGCTTGCTGGTTACTTTCATGCTTGATGGCCATGCGCGCCAACACAATGCCGGTCACGATGCCGGGGGCTTCCATCACGGCCACCCACAACGCAGCATGGGTTTCAAAAGCAATTTGCTGGCTTTGCAAATAGCTGCTGGCTACGGCGAAAGTCACTACGCTCACAGAGCCGTAATGCGCTGCTACAGCCGCACTGTCCACTGCGGATAATCCGATACGCCGCAACACGGGTGCCAGCAGCAGTGGAATGGCTGCGCCCAGTGCCATGCAGGCCAGTATTTGCGGTAGCACCTGCAACACAGGTTGTTTGCTCAGCTCAATACCACCCTTAAGCCCAATAGCCAGCAGTAAATAGATGGACAATGTTTCATACAAAGCCTCGGGCAGGCGCAAATCGCTTTTGAGCAATCTGGCCAGCAAACCGAGCACGAAAAATAGAACGGCAACATCCAACATGACTCAAGAATATCGTAAAGCACATGAATATTTTGAAAAATAACATAAAAATCTCTACCAAGGCCGTCTATATTGCGCAAGCAGCTATAAAATAAATAGCATTCCAAGAACCAAGGAGAATAGTTTGGACATCACTTTACTCATCAAGGCCGCCATCATGGGCGTGGTCGAAGGGTTGACCGAGTTTTTGCCCATCTCGTCTACCGGGCATTTGATTTTGACGGGCGCATTGCTGGGGTTTGATGATGACAAAGCCAAGGTGTTTGACATTGCAATTCAAACGGGGGCTATTTTTGCTGTCATTTTGGTGTACTGGCAAAAAATCTGGACCACAGCTCGCGACTTGCCTACGCAAAAGCAGGCGCAGCGCTTTACGCTTAATGTGCTGATTGCGTTTTTGCCCGCCGTGGTGCTGGGTTTGATTTTTGGCAGAGCGATCAAAGCGCATCTGTTCACACCCGTCATAGTGGCCAGTGCCTTCATCATTGGTGGTTTTATTATTTTGTGGGCTGAAAAGCGTCCACAGACTGCTGCGCGCATTCAGTCGGTGGACGATATGGGGCCGCTAGACGCGGTGAAGGTGGGTTTTGTGCAAACCCTGGCCATGTTTTTCCCAGGCTTGAGTCGCAGCGGAGCAACCATCATCGGTGGCATGTTGCTGGGCTTGTCGCGCAAGGCCGCGACCGAGTTTTCGTTCTTCCTGGCTATCCCAACGTTGATCGGTGCGGGCGTGTATAGCCTGTACAAAGAGCGCAGCCTGTTGTCGATAGCGGACGTGCCGATGTTTGCAGTGGGCGGCATCGTCTCATTCATCAGCGCCTGGCTTTGCGTGCGCTGGCTGCTGCGCTACATTTCTACCCACAACTTTGTACCGTTTGCCTACTACCGCATTGCCTTTGGCATTGTGGTGTTGTTCACCGCCTGGACGGGCATGGTGAAGTGGGCGGCATAAATACAAAATTATCTAATATTTCATATTACGGAAATACTATTTGTAATATGAACAACTAACAATCTTTTGAAAGTGTCTAAGCGATAGTGGTATTTATGTTGCGCTGCAACAAAATCAAGCGTACCGTAGTCGGTTCTTCACTAAAAAGTTCTTTATGCAAGTTTCTCAAACCAGCAGCAGCCCAGTTGCAGTTGCTGAACGGTCTTCTCAATCGCAAACTCAGGGGCACGGTTCACACAGCCATGCGGCTACACCCGCACTCATGCTGGCGGCCTTGGGTGTTGTGTATGGCGACATTGGCACGTCGCCGCTGTATGCCCTTAAAGAATCATTTAACCCGGCTCATGGTGTGGTGCTCAACACAGCCAGCATTTTGGGTATTTTGTCGCTCATCGTGTGGACGTTGACTGGCGTTGTCACGCTTAAATATATTGTGTTGATTTTGCGTGCAGACTTTGCGGGCGAAGGCGGCATTTTGGCGCTGCAGGCCCTGGCTAGGCGGGCGCTGGGAGCCCAGAGCGCAGCCAGTGTCCCCCACAAAGCATCTTCATGGGGGCAAAAAATACTGCTGGTCGCCGTGGGTGCTGCTGGCTTGCTGGGGGCCACCATGTTTTATGGCGACGCATTGATCACGCCAGCTATTTCTGTGCTGTCAGCCATTGAAGGTTTAGAGATAGCCACCCCCGCATTCAAGCCCTATGTCGTTTTCATTACGTCGGCGATTATTGTGGCGCTTTTCGCAGTGCAACGTTTGGGCACAGCCAAAGTGGGGGCCATTTTTGGTCCCGTGATGCTGGGCTGGTTTGGTGTGCTCGGCTTTCTGGGAGTGCAACATATTCTGGCGCAGCCACAAGTGCTGCTGGCATTGAACCCCTGGTATGCCGCAGCGTATGTAATAGCCAACCCGTCGGTGTCGTTTGTGGTACTGGGTTCGGTGTTTTTGGCGGTCACGGGTGCAGAGGCACTGTATGCCGATATGGGTCATTTTGGTGTGAAGTCTGTGCGCCGCGCTTGGTTGTTTGTGGCCATGCCAGGTCTGATTTTGAACTATTTTGGCCAGGGGGCGCTACTGATGGTTGACCCCACAGCGCTTGAAAACCCCTTGTTTCGTATGGTGCCTGCATGGGGCGTTATTCCCATGGTGGTGCTGGCTGCAGTGGCTACGGTCATAGCTTCGCAAGCGACCATTTCGGGCGCCTTTTCAATGACGGTGCAAGCCACGGCACTGGGCTATTTGCCCAGGCTGAAAACGGTACAAACGTCCAGTGTGTCGCGCGGTCAAATATATATGCCAGGTGTTAACTGGTTGATGCTGGCAGGCGTGTTGGTGCTGGTTTTTGGCTTTGGTAGCTCTTCAAACCTGTCTGCAGCCTACGGTATCGCCATTTCCATCACCATGTTGTGTACAACGCTGCTCTTTGCCGTGGTGGCGTGGCGTTTGTGGCAATGGCCGGTGTGGGCTGTGGTGCCATTGGTGGCCTGTATGCTGGTGGTAGACGCGGTGTTTGTTATTTCCAACGGAGCCAAAATTATGCAAGGCGGCTGGCTGCCAGTGGTGGTGGCCGGTGTGCTGATAACCGTCATGGCTACCTGGGCGCGTGCCTTGCGCGTGCGTGCGCGCACCGTGGCTGATGCGGGAATTGAGTTGGCTGATTTTGTTAAAAGTTTATCCAACCACATGCCCCACCGTGTGCTGGGCAATGCGGTGTTTTTAACCTCCAACCCTGACCTGGTGCCGCATGCCTTATTGCATAACCTCAAGCACAACCAGGTGCTGCATGAACGGGTGATAGTGCTGCAAATTGTGGCGAGCGACTTGCCACGAGTAGACCCAGCCGAGCGACTGGTGGTTAACCAGCTGATCGAAAATTTTTGGGTGGTTCGTGCGTACACCGGCTTTATGGAGCGCACCGACGTGCGTGATGTGATAAAGCTTTTCGGCTACCAGCAAGGAATAGATGCGACCGACATGCGCACTACCTATTTCTTGTCGCGGTCTAGCGCATCCAAGCGCAAAATACCAGGCTTTTGGCCTGGGCAAAGAACACTGTTTAGTTTGATACAGCACAACGCCAGCCGCGTGGCCGACTTTTATCAGTTACCTGACAATCGCACCGTAGAGTTTGGGCGCACCGCTTCATAACCAACTGGGCTGTGGTTACGGTACTGCCCATCAGCTGGACCGATATGGTGAAATGAGCGATCTAATATAGTTGGCGGATTCAAGTACGAAGTGCACGGAAAGTTCAAATGAGAGGGTTCAGATGTGCAGTTTGTCCATGGGAGGGCGCAACTGGTGGCACAGTGGCTACAAGAACCTACACTGCTCAAGGCGGCGTATTTTCAGCAACGGCTGGAAATTCAAACACGTAGCAATTTATCTGCAAAGTTAGCGCGGTTGCGAGAGCGGATGGTTGAGAGTTAGTTGATTGCTATAAAATAAATAGCTGCTTACGCATATCCCACGCTGGCATCAACGGTATTTGGCTGCTAATTGTGGTCAAAAACCACGAATAAATGCTTCTACGCAGGCCGCTGCAGCCAGCGGCTTTTCCATGGGGAAAAGGTGGGTGCCATCTAACCAATGCATGCGGCCTTTGGCGACTTTTTCGGTCAATGCAGTGCCCACGCGTTTCATTTCTTCTGACTGCAAACCGCCAATAAAGGCCACCGGGCATTGCAGTGGGTGATGGCGCAGCAGGCTCTCAATATTGCTGGGCAGGGTGTTGTAGATCTGGGTTTCGATGTCGCGGTCAAAGCTTAAAACACGTTTGCCGCCTTCGTCGCGCGTGCCCAGCGTGGCGTAGTCGCGCAGCATTTGGTCGTCCCATAGGGCAAAGGCGCGTTTGGACTTGAAGTGGGCGTAGACGGCTTCGATGCTGTCCCAGGATATTTTGCGGCCCTTGCTCACCGCACCGGGCGACACGCGGCCCACCAGGTTGGTACTTTTCACCGCGCCCAAGGTGCTGGCGCGCCAGCCACCGATGACGGGTGCGTCCATCAGCACCACGCCACGCACATGCTCGGGGTGGCGGGCAGCGCACATCAGGCTGAGCATGCCGCCCAAAGAATGGCCGATCAAATATGCAGGCTCCCCCGCTTTGTCTGCGGCTTGCTGCGTAAAGTCTGCCAACTGCTGCACCATGTGTGGCCAGTTGTTGGTGACGGGGTAGGCGCTGTCGTGGCCCAGTTTTTCGATGGACTTGACCGTGAAGCCGCGCTTTTTTAACGACGCAGTGAATACGCCATAGGTGCTGGCGGGAAAACTGTTGCCGTGAGAAAAGATGAGCAGGCTCATTGCGAAAGCGGCAGGTTTAGATGAGTTTTTCGTCTGGCGTGCTGATCTTGCGCAGCGTACTGCTCCGCACATTTGGCACTTTGAGCGGGTCATTGGTCAACCCGCCGTTCCACATCGGGTCGTCCAGGCTGTCAAACACCTCGCGCAGTTTTTGGCCCCAGGCACCGCGCAGCATTTTCAGGTAGGGGTTGTTTTCTTCAATGCAGACGATCTTGTCGGTTTGTAATTTGCCCGCTTCGTACACCACCAGGTCCAGCGGCAGGCCGACGGACAGGTTGGATTTGAGTGTGGAATCCATCGACACCAGCGCACACTTGGCGGCTTCGTCCAGGGGCGTGTCGGGCGTGATAACGCGGTCCAGCACGGGCTTGCCGTATTTGGATTCGCCGATTTGAAAGTAGGGTGTCTCCGGCGTGGCTTCGATAAAGTTGCCCGCAGAATACACCTGAAAAAGGCGCATGGGTTCGTTGCCAATTTGCCCGCCAAAAATCAGCGACACGTTAAATTCAACGCCTGCTGCTTTCAGCGCTGCCGCATCACGTTCATACACATGGCGCACGGCAGAACCAAGCACGCGCGCAGCGTCGAACATGCTTTTGGCGTTCCAGATAGTGAGCGGTTCACCATCTTCGTTCTTCAGCTTTTCGACCTGCAAAATCTCGCGTACCGACTGGCTGATGCTCAGGTTGCCCGCCGACAGCAGGGTCATAAACCGTTCACCCGGTTTTTCGTAGACGATCATCTTGCGAAAAGTGCTGATCTGGTCCAGGCCAGAATTGGTGCGCGAGTCTGATAAAAAAACCAGACCGGCTTTGAGTTTTATACCGACACAATAAGTCATGGTGCGCCTTATGAAGAGAGATTAATTTTTGGCCAGTTTTTGCAGTTGGTACAACGCGTCCAGCGCCTCGCGCGGGCTCATAGCGTCCAGGTTTAAGGCGATTACTGCTGATTCTAGTGCGCTGGCAGCTATGTTTTCTGTAGCGTTTGTAACGGGCTCAGTAAACAAGTCTACCTGCGCTTGCGCTGCGGTTTGTTGGGTTTCCAAGGCCTGCAGTGCATGGCGTGCATGGTTAACCACTGCTGCGGGCACACCAGCGAGCTTGGCTACCTGAATACCGTAGCTACGGCTGGCAGGGCCAGGTTCGATGGCGTGCAAGAAGACAATGTCGTGCCCTGATTCAGCGGCGCTCACATGCACGTTAAGCGCCGCATGGTGCGTAGCCGGGAACTCGGTCAACTCAAAATAATGTGTGGCAAACAGGGTAAGCGCCTGCGTTTTGTTATGCAAATGCGCCGCAATGCCCGATGCCAATGCCAAGCCGTCAAATGTGCTGGTGCCCCGGCCAATTTCGTCCATCAAGACCAAAGATTGCGGCGTGGCGGCGTGCAAAATTTGCGCGGCCTCGGTCATCTCCAGCATGAAGGTGGACTGCGCATTGGCCAGATCGTCTGCCGCACCAATGCGGGTGTGGATGGCGTCAATTGGCCCCAGCTTGAAGGCGTCTGCTGGCACATACGAGCCCATGGACGCCAGCAGCGTGATGATGGCGACCTGGCGCATATAGGTAGACTTGCCGCCCATGTTGGGGCCCGTGATGATCTGCATGCGCGACTTGATGCCCAGCGATGTGTCGTTGGCGATGAACGAACCACTGGACAGCTCGGCTAAGCGCGCTTGCACCACCGGATGACGGCCTTTGCTGATTTCAATACAAGGTTCTTTGACAAAGCTGGGCGTGCACCAGTTCAAGGTGAGCGAGCGTTCTGCCAGAGCGCACAGCGCGTCCAGCGTGGCCAGTGCCTGTGCTACGCGCGACAATGTGGGAACAAAGGTCTGCAACTGGTCCAACACCTGGTCATACAGCCACTTCTCGCGCGTTACTGATCGGTCTTGCGCACTCAGCGCCTTGTCTTCAAAAATTTTTAGCTCAGGTGTGATGTAACGCTCGGCGTTTTTCAATGTTTGGCGGCGTTTGTAATCGTCTGGCACTTTGTCGAGTTGGCCTTGCGTCACTTCAATATAAAAACCATGTACGCG
Organism: Polaromonas sp.; assembly: GCA_043774625.1. GTDB lineage: Bacteria > Pseudomonadota > Gammaproteobacteria > Burkholderiales > Burkholderiaceae_C > JAAFIP01. The sequence goes on from JAYVTG010000026.1 coordinate 25,961, forward strand.
GTTGAACTGCACGCGCAGGTTGGCAATGCCGGTGCGGGCCTTTTCACGCACTTCCAGTTCCAGTAAAAACGCGTCGCAGTTTTCGCTGATGGCACGCAGCTCGTCCAGGTCTGCATCAAAGCCGGTGGCAATCACACCGCCGTCGCGCACCAGCGCAGCAGGCTCGGGCATGATGGACTTTTGCAACAGGGCCGCGCAGTCGGCTGGCGATTCAATTGCATCTGAAATACCTATAAAAATACCCTGAAGATCGCGTAGATAATGCGCAAGCAGCTGCGTTTTTTGTAGCGTATCGTGCAACGCAACCAGCTCACGCGGGCGTACCTGGCGCAGCGCAATGCGGGCCGTGATGCGTTCTACATCCGTCACGCCTTTGAGCTGCTGGCGCAATTTGGTGGCGTGGCCTTCGCGCAAAGCGCTAATAGTGGTAAGACGCTGCACAGCTACCGAACGGTCGCGCAAGGGCTGCAATAACCAGCTTTTGAGTGCACGGCTACCCATGCCTGTTTGGCAAGTGTCCAGCAAAGAAAAAAGCGTAGGCGAATCTTCACCGCGCAGTGTCTGGGTTAGCTCCAGATTGCGCCGTGTCGTCAAAGGCAAGTCAATCAAGTCATCAGCTCGTTGCACCTTGATGCTGCGAACATGCGTAAGCGCTTTGCTTTGCGTGTGCTCTGCGTATGCCAGCAGGCTTGACGCAGCCGCATGCGCGTGGGGCAGGGTGTCTGCGCCAAAGGCTTGCAACGAGGCAGTTTGCAATTGCTCGCACAGCTTGCGTGCGCCCAGCGCAGCATCAAACTGCCAAGCAGGGCGGATGGTGAGTGACAGGGCAGGTGCGAAACGCAGCGCTTTGAGTTGCTGCTCAAAAGCAGGTGTTACGTCGGCGCTGTACAGCAGTTCACTGGGTGCAATGCGCGCTACCCATGCGGCCAGTTCGTCATGTGCGCACTGTGCCAGTTGCACTTCTGACTGCGTGAGTGCCATCCACGCCAAACCGAGTTGGTTGCGCGGTGCCTGGTAAACAGCCAACAGAAACGATTCGGTTTTGTCTGACAGCAGCGCCGTGTCGGTCAATGTGCCAGGGGTCACCACGCGCATCACTTTGCGTTCAACCGGGCCCTTGCTGGTGGCTACGTCGCCCACCTGTTCGCAAATAGCGACCGATTCACCCAGTTTGATCAGCCGCGCAAGGTAAGTTTCCAGGGAATGAAACGGCACCCCAGCCATCACCACGGGCTGGCCGGCAGACTGACCGCGCTGTGTCAGCGTGATGTCCAGCAGACGCGACGCTTTTTCAGCGTCTTCATAAAACACCTCGTAAAAGTCGCCCATGCGGTAGAACAACAAGGTGTCGGGAAAGTCTTTTTTCAGGCCCCAGTATTGGGCCATCATCGGCGTGTGGTCGATACCGGCTGCCATAACGCAATCTTTAAACGACGCTGCGAACTGTGCTTACAAAATTACCGATTGCACCGTTTCACTAAAGCCTGTGTTGTCGTCGTCATCTTTGCCGGGGCGCAGCTGACGTAGCGCGGCTTTTTCTCCTGCGCTAGCAAACTTGCTGTACTTACCCAAAACGCCTACCAGTTGGCCATAAATTTTCGGGTTGGCTGCCATGCATTCTTGTTGCTCTAAAAAGTCTGCATCGCCGGTAAAGTTGCCAACCAAACCGCCAGCTTCGGTGACCAGCAGCGAGCCTGCGGCCATGTCCCAGGGTTGTAGGCCTTTTTCAAAAAATGCATCGGTAAAACCGGCGGCCACATGGGCCAAATCTAGCGCAGCAGCGCCGGGGCGGCGCACGCCAGCGGTGATTTTCATCACGTCACCCAGCATGGACAAAAATTGCGGCAAGTCGTCACCGGGGCGGTACGGAAAACCGGTGGACACCAGGCAGTCTTGCGTGCGAATACGCTTGCCCACGCGCATGCGCCGGTCGTTCATGTACGCACCACGGCCTTTGCTGGCGGTGTACATATCGTTGCGGGTGGGGTCGTACACCACGGCTTGTTCGACTTTGCCTTTGACTGCAAGTGCAATGCTCACGCAGTAAATGGGCAGGCCGTGGATGAAGTTGGTCGTGCCGTCCAGCGGGTCAATGATCCAGACAAATTCCGAGTCTTGTGCACCGTGTTCGCGGCCTGACTCTTCTGCCCAGATGGCGTGGCCGGGATAGGCTTCCAAAAGCGTTTCGATGATCGCGGCTTCTGACGCCTGGTCCACTTCGGTCACAAAGTCGTTGATCTGCTTTTGCGCAATGCGCACGGATTCGATGTCCAGCGCGGCGCGGTTGATGATGGCGCCGGCGGCGCGAGCGGCCTTGACGGCCACGTTGAGCATGGGGTGCAGATTGCTGGACATAAATTGTGTGGGGAAGAACGATGAAAAGCTGTGCGATGACGGCCAAGATGAATCTATTTTCCCATGAAATAGTAACCGGCCATCAATTGCACATGTTTTGAAGCATGAAGCAAGATTCCATGCAATGGACAGACCGGCTAGGTTACAAATTCCTGATTCAAATCAAGCGTTTAGTGCATTTATTGCTTGCAATGCACGAGAATAATGCGGGTAAACCCTTGATTTCAATGTCACTTTGAGATATCAGCTCCAAGTAATTGATATTGCGTAATATTTTTAAAGTGATTAAACTCGGGTGTCATCGGGAGCAGAGATTGGAGCGTTCATGATAGTTGTATCAAAAGGATGTGTTTTGAATCAATTGTTTAAATTCGTTGCGAAGAGTGTCACGGTATTGACTGTGGCGCTGTCTTTGACATTGTCAATTGATGCAGATGCCGCACAAAAAAAACGTGCCGCAGTCAAAGCTAAACCTGGCACATCCCAAAAAGCCAGTGCTGCCAAATCTGGCAAGAGCGCAAAAGCAGGCAAAGCCAGTAAGGCATCTGGCAAGCCATCGGCCAAAGCCTCTGCAAAATCGTCTTCCAAAGTCAAGGTCAAGTTCAGCGAGAAAGCTGGTGCCCAAAACACCCGCCTGGTTTTGGTAAAAGCAGGCGCCAAAAAAGCGGGTGCCAAGTATGTGACGCGTAAAGGCAAGCGCTATATGGTGATGGCGGTGGCACCCGCAGCACCTGCACTGCCGCCTGAACCACCCAAGTTGTCTTATGGTCAATTGGCGGGCCTGCATGCCACGCAAGACGAGCTTGAACTCAAATCCGCCGTAGCCTTGGTGATAGACCAGGACAGCCGCGAAGTGCTTTTCAGTAAAAACGACTCGGCAGTGTTGCCGATTGCGTCTCTCACTAAACTGATGACGGGCGTGGTAATTAGTGAAGCGCGCCTGGACATGAATGAATTGATCGCTATCACCCAAGACGATGTGGACACTGAAAAGCGCAGCCGCTCGCGCCTGTCTGTGGGCACCGAGCTGACGCGTGGCGAACTGCTGCTGCTGGCTCTGATGAGCAGCGAAAACCGCGCCGCCCACGCTCTGGGACGTACTTATCCCGGTGGCTTGCCCCGCTTTGTGCAATTGATGAACGCCAGGGCCACCCAACTGGGTATGAAAGACACCCACTATGTGGAACCTACCGGTTTGTCTAGCAGCAACCAAAGCAGCGCTCAAGATCTGGCTACGCTGGTAGCCCATGCGTCCAACGACCCGCAATTGCGCCAGTTATCTACATCGCCTGACCATCAAATTGCCATAGGTGCGCGCACCTTGAACTTCGTCAACACCAACCGCCTGATCCGCAACCCGGACTGGAACATTGGCCTGCAAAAAACAGGCTATATATCGGAAGCGGGCCAGTGCCTGGTCATGCAAACCAAAATCGCAGGCCGCAAGCTGATCATGGTGTTTTTGGACTCTGCTGGCAAGTTAAGCCGCTTGGGTGACGCAGAGCGCGTGCGCCGCTGGGTGGAGAACCATCACCCTGTCGAAGTCAAAGCTGTGCCTGTCGCCAGCGTAAAGGCCGCGCAAGGATAAAACCTGCAGGCCACTAGCGCACGTCCCGCGCTAAACGCAGCCCGCTGAATTGCCACTGGGCATCCGGTGGAAAGAAATTGCGATAGCTGGCGCGAATATGGCTTTGTGGTGTGGCGCATGAGCCGCCACGCAATACAAACTGGTTGCACATAAACTTGCCGTTGTACTCACCCACGGCTCCTTCCAGAGGCTGGTAGCCGGGGTAGGGGTTGTAGTTGGACGATGTCCATTCCCATACGTCGCCAAACAATTGGTCCACGCCCATGCTGGCGCGGCGTTGTGGCAAGGGGTGGAAACTCTTGTTCTCTACAAAATTGCCTTGCGATGCGCTTGCGCTGTGTTGCCGGGCGGCGTGTTCCCATTCATGTTCGGTTGGCAAACGCGCACCTGCCCAGCGGCAGTAGGCATCTGCTTCAAAATAACTCACGTGGCACAGGGGTGTGTTCGGGTCTATGGCAACCTGGCCTTGCAAAGTGAAGTTGCTGTAGCCCCTTGGTCTGCCGTCAGTATTTGACTCGCAATGCCAGTACATGGGCATGTTGCGTGCACTGCCTGTGGTTTGCACTGTGGCTTGTACCCAATCCCAACCCATTGACAGCCAAAGTTGTGGCCGCTGGTAGCCGCCGTCTTCCATGAAGGCCTGGTAGTCGCCATAGGTCACCAGCCTTGAGGCCATCTCGAACGGTTCCAGCCACACGGTGTGGCGCGGCGTTTCGTTATCAAAGCAAAAACTGCCATCCACTTGCTTGTCATGCCCCACCTTGAGCAAGCCACCAGCAAAAGACAGCCAGCGCAACGGTTCGGGTTTCACTATAGTCAAAGGCCAGCGTTTGGCATAGGCCGGGCGCAATGGGTTGCAAGAGAAGGTGTGTTTGATGTCAGTCAAAATCAGTTCCTGGTGCTGCTGCTCATGCTGTAGTCCCAGGCTAATGAGCTGGTGCAACTCAGCGTCATCCGCGCGCTGTGCCATCACGGCCAGCATGCGCTCATCAACCGCGTGGCGATAGTCCATCACCTGCTGCAATGTGGGTCGCGAGATCAGGCCACGCTGCGCACGCGGGTGTTTGGCACCAATACCGTTGTAATAGCTGTTGAACAGAACGCGAAAGCTGGCATGAAACGGTTCAAAAGCGGCTTCGTACTTTTCAAGAACAAAAGTTTCAAAAAACCAGGTCGTGTGCGCCAAGTGCCATTTCGTGGGGCTGACATCAAGCATGGACTGGATTTGGCAGTCCTCGGGACTGAGGTTTTGTATAAGAGTCAAGCTTTGCGCACGCGTGTTGATAAAGCGCATGTCTAAAGCTGTGATAACCAATGGTGCGGTTGTGGAATGGCTTGGTAAAAACTGCTTCATCGTTGCTTGGTGTTGGTTTGTGGATGGTGGTCACTTATCACAAGGTGAACCTTACACAATACGCGTTGCGCTGGCAATCGAATCTACTTTTAAGCTGTTGCAAGCTGTAAATCGCATCTGGCATCTTAGAATGGACGCATGTTTATTCACTTACGCTTGCATTCTGAATTTTCGGTGGTTGATGGCACGGTTCGCATTGATGAAGCCGTCAAAACCGCTATAGCCAACGGCCAGGGCGCGCTGGCCATGACCGACCTGAACAACCTGTTTGGTGCTGTCAAGTTTTACAAGCAGGCGCGTAGTTCGGGGCTTAAACCGATTATTGGTGCCGAGATTGTGGTGGAAGGTTTCAGCGCCACCAGTACGCGTGACGGCGGCAAAGAGCCCGCCTTGTCGCGCATGGTGCTGCTGGTGCAAAACACGCAGGGTTATTTGAACCTGAGCGAACTGCTGGCCCGCGCCTGGACGCAAAACACCGCCCGTGCGCAGGCGGTCGTCAAGCTGGAATGGTTGCGTGAGTTGAGCGAAGGATTGATCTTGCTGTCGGGTGCGCAAGCGGGCCCTGTGGGCCAGGCGCTGGTACAGGGTGATGCGCTGCGCGCCAACGACATTGCGCGCGAACTATCGAGCAGCTTTGCGCACAGGTTTTATATTGAAGTGCAACGCGCTGGTCGTCCAGAAGACGAGCCCCATGTGGCCGCTGCCGTGCTGTTGGCTACGCGCATGAAGCTGCCCGTAGTGGCCACGCACCCCATCCAGTTCTTGGCTGCCGAGGACTACGAGGCACACGAAGCACGCGTGTGTATTTCTGAAGGTGAAATTTTGGGTAATGCACGCCGTGTGCGCAAGTTCACGCGTGACCAGTACTTCAAAAGTCCGCAAGAGATGGCGGCAGTGTTTGCAGACCTGCCCGCTGCACTGGCTAACAGCGTAGAAATCGCCAAGCGCTGTAGCCTGACGATTGAGTTGGGCAAGTCCAGGTTACCCGATTTTCCAACCCCCGAGGTGAACGGAAAGCGGATGCCGCCCGACGAATATTTTCGCCATGCATCCCATGAAGGTTTGAAAGAACGCATGCTGCATCTGTACCCGGATGCAGCTGAACGCGACAAACAGATGCCGCGCTATGTAGAGCGGCTGGAATTTGAAATCGCCACGATTCTCAAAATGGGTTTTCCCGGTTATTTTTTGATCGTGGGCGACTTTATTTTGTGGGCTAAAAACAATGGCTGTCCTGTAGGGCCGGGCCGTGGATCAGGCGCAGGTTCTCTGGTAGCGTATTCGCTCAAAATTACCGACCTAGACCCGTTGCAATACAACCTGCTGTTTGAGCGGTTTTTGAACCCGGAACGCGTCTCGATGCCTGACTTTGATATTGACTTTTGCCAAGCCAACCGCGACCGGGTGATCGACTATGTGAAAAGTAAATACGGTAAAGAAGCGGTGAGCCAGATTGCCACCTTCGGCACCATGGCCGCGCGCGCCGCTATTCGCGACGTGGGCCGCGTGATGGATATGAGCTACACTTTTTGCGATGGCATCAGCAAGCTGATTCCCAATAAACCGGGCGTGCACATCACGATTGATGGTGCCATCAGGGCCGAGCCTATCCTTGCTGAACGCATGGAAAAAGAAGAAGAAGTGCGCACCCTGCTGGACATGGCGCGCAAGCTGGAGGGTATGACGCGCAATGTGGGCATGCATGCCGGCGGCGTTTTGATAGCACCCGGCAAACTGACTGATTTTTGCCCGCTGTACCAGCAGCCCGGCGGCGATGCAGCCATGAGCCAGTACGACAAGGACGACGTGGAGGCCGTAGGCTTGGTCAAGTTCGACTTTTTGGGCCTGGCCACGCTGACGATTTTGGAGATTGCCAAAGACTTGATTGTCAGTCGCCATCCCGGTCAAGAAAATTTTGCATTTGAAAACATTGCGCTGCAAGACGCAGCCACCTACAAACTCTTTGCAGATGGCAAGACGGAAGCCGTGTTCCAGTTTGAAAGCCGCGGCATGCAAGGCATGTTGAAGGATGCCAAACCCACACGCCTGGAAGACCTGATTGCGCTGAACGCGTTGTATCGCCCCGGCCCGATGGACTTGATTCCCAGCTTTGTGGCGCGCAAGCATGGGCGCGAAGCCATTGAGTACCCGCACCCGCTGGTGGCCGATATGCTGTCTGAGACCTACGGCATCATGGTCTACCAGGAACAGGTGATGCAGACCGCGCAGATTCTGGGTGGCTATTCTCTGGGCGGAGCAGACTTGCTGCGCCGCGCCATGGGTAAAAAGCTGGTCGAAGAAATGGCCGAACACCGCAGCATCTTCCGTGCGGGCGCGGCGGTCAACAACATCCAGCAAGACAAAGCTGACGAGATTTTTGACTTGATGGAGAAGTTTGCAGGCTACGGTTTTAACAAATCACACGCTGCTGCTTATTCGCTTTTGGCCTACCACACCGGCTGGCTCAAGCGCCATTACACCGCAGAGTTTTTCTGCGCCAACATGACGGTGGAAATGGGCGACACCGACAAGTTGAAAGTATTGTTTGAAGATGCACAAAACAACTTTGGCCTGACGTTTGAGCCGCCCGATGTGAACCGTGGCACCCACCCTTTTGAACCTGTGAGCGACACGGTGATTCGCTATGGTCTGGGGGCCGTGAAAGGCTCGGGTCAGCAGGCGGTAGAAGCGATTATTGCGGCCAGAGAAGGCTGTGGAGACGGCCCCCAAGGTGCCGTGGGCGGCCCGTTCACAAGCCTGTTCGATTTTTGCGCGAGGGTAGAACGCAGCAAGATCAATAAACGCACCATTGAAGCCTTGATCAAGGCAGGCGCTTTTGACAGCTTGCAGTTGAACCGTGCATCGCTCATGGCATCGCTGGAACTGGCCATGGATTACGGCCAGGCGCAAGAAGCCAATGCCCTGCAAAGCGGCCTGTTTGACATGGGCGACGGTCATGGGTCGAGCGCGCAAGAACCGCCGCTGGTGAACATGATGCCCTGGGGCGTGAAAGAGCGCCTGACAGCAGAAAAAACCGCACTGGGTTTTTATTTGTCTGGTCACATGTTTGACGAAGTAGAGCGCGAGGTGCGCCAGTTTGTCAAACTCAAAATCGACGACGCCATGGAGTCGCGTGAAGCGCGCAGCTTTGCAGGCATTGTGGGTGAGCTGCGCATCATCAATGGCCAGCGCGGCAAACTGGCCATCTTCAAGCTGGACGATAAGTCTGGCACCGTCGAAGCTACAGCTGACGAAGCTTTGCTCAACGCCAGCCGCAATGTGCTGAAAGACGACGAGCTGGTGATTGTGCACGGCGTGGTGCAGAACGACCGCTTCTCTGGCGGCCTGCGTTTGAAGGTGACGCAGATTTTGGACTTGCCCACGGCGCGGGCCAAGTTTGGCAAATTTTTGCGCGTGGCTGTCAACGGCAAGGCACCAGACATTGCGCGCCTGCTGAAAGACTTTCCGGCCAAACGCGAAGCAACAGAGCAGGGCGATTTAATACGCGGTTTGGCTGTGCGCCTGAACGTGTCGCGCCGCACAGAGCGCAGTGCGGCTACGGGCGAAGTGCAACTAGGCGATAGTGCCAGGTTCTTCCCCAGCGATGGGGCATTGGCTAGCTGGATGGCGCAGGCGCACTTGGGGCAGGCGCAGATTGTGTACGAGTAAATACGTTTGCTATTGATTTGCTAGCTGCTTGCGCATATTCTACGGCGAATTCAAGTACGAAGTGCAACGCGACTGAGTGATTGAAGAAGCACAGTGCGCGGGTAGGGTTTGTTCAGTCGATAGGCTTTTGCTTCGTTCTGGGGAAATACGCCTAGTTGGAGAGCGAGCGCCGCGCTCGGGGTATGCGCTGCAAAAAAGTTTTTAGGAAACACGCGCGAACTGTGTCTTGTATTGCTCAACCTTCAACAACGCGCGCCTTCCTAAAAATTTTTCATCGCACACCCGTCACCTGCGTGGGTGTCTGCTAGGCTTTTGAATACCGAATACCGAATACCGCAAACCCGTGGGGCTTGTTTGTAGCTTTGCGGCCGGGTTGGCAGGCGTCTGGTAGCTGGTGGCTGTGCGGTTTTGCATCCACTCTGCATTCATGAAGTGTGCACGAAGTACTCACTATGCATTTCATAGCTGCTTGCGTATATTCCACGCTGGACACTGGCATATTTTAGCGCTAAAACCTGTCCAGGCAGTTCGGTAACCGTGCCCATGCCGCGCCACGGGTTTGTGGTTTCGGTATCCGGTCTTCGGTATTTGATATTCAAAGGCACACCAACCATCCTCGCAAGCTTTGGGGGAGCGGGTAGGAGATGAAAATTTTTAGGAAGGCGCGCGTTGTTCAAGGTCGAGTTCTACAAGACACCGTTCGCGCGTGTTTTCTAAAAACTTTTTGCAGCGCCTACCCCGAGTCCAAAGCCAGCCCACCAACTGAGCAAGCCAACCCCACACAGCCCGCCAACCAAGCATGCCAGCCCCCAAAACTCTTAGTGAGAAAGAATTGAAAAAGTAGTGATTTATTGATTAAACCGCCTGATGCCAGCGCGGAATATGCGCAAGCAGCTATGAATTTTGTAGTGGATGCGGAACCTGAACGAACAGCAATCAGCAATGCGCTAACACCCCACACATACCAGCCAGGCGTCTATGCAGGACGATCCGAAGCAAATCCAAACAACCGCATCGGTGTACGCCACAAAATCTCCTGGCGCATCGAAGCATCAGGCACCGTGCATGCAAACAGTTGCAATAGCGTGCCATAGTCCAAACGACTGGTTGTCTTGAGGAATGGCCAATCAGATGCCCATAGGCATTGCTCGGCACCAAAGGCGTCCAGCAAGGCACGTGTGTAGGGTGCCGTGTCGGCAAACGGGTAACCGGTTTGCGAAAACTTGGCAAAGCCCGAGAGTTTGACATTGGCACGGCCCGTGTCGGCCAAACGCAAAAGTGCGGCAAAACCAGCGCCGCTCATGCCTTCTGACACCGTGGGGCGGCCGCAATGGTCGATCAGCAGTGGGGCACCACAGCCGCGCATCTGCGGGGCTAGCGCGTGCAGTTGGCTTTGCTCTGCCTGCACTTGCACAAACATGCCCAGGGCGGCCAGCCTTTCCCACAGGGGCGCTACGGCTGCGTAATAGTCCAGGCCGTGCAGGGCAAAGTTAAATGCAATGCCCACAATGCCCTGTGCCTTGAGGTCTTGCAATTGCTGCGCAGACGTGGCGTTCGGCACCACGGCAATGCCCTTGAAGCGGCCCTGTCCGTGCGCAATGGCGCTGAGCAAGCAGCGGTTGTCGGTGTTGTAACCCGAGTTGGGGCCTACCAGCAGGGCGTGTTGCACACCATAGGCGTTCAGCACATGAGAAAAATAATCTGCGCTGCCGGTTTCCTGGCCTGCGGGGCGATAGGCCACGTCTGGCGCGTAGGCAAAGCGCGTGGGGTCGAGCACGTGGCAATGGCAGTCGATCTTGGGCTGCGCGTAGATGGCGAAATCAGTTGGCGCGTTGTGGTTGGGTGGCATGGCGGGTTAGGGAGAATTAATCTGCTTTCACGCGACCCGACTGGACCACAGGCTGCCAGCGTGCCATCTCGCGCACGATGTGCTGGCCAAAAGCTTCGGGTGTACTGGGCATGGCCACTGCGCCTTCGTTGGTCAGGCGGTTTTTGACTTGCCCCATGGCCCCAGGCGTGCCAGAGAAAAGCAGCTGTATTTGCTCGCCCATCAAGTCGGTAACCGCTGGTGCGGTGCCTCGGTACGGGATGTGCACCAGTGAGATGCCGGTGTGCAGTTTGAGGTATTCGGTAGCCAGGTTAGCCCCACGGCACGTGCCAGTATGTCGGTGCTGCCGCCAGGAGTGAAGGGTACGACGATACGGATGGGGCGGTCCAGAAAAACGGCTTGCGCCGCACTTTGGAGGCTAAATAGGGCTAATGCCAGCGTGGATAGTGCGTGAGCAGCTATTAAAAACATAGTAACCGTTAATCTCAACTTGCAGTCGGGCTGAGCAATCGGATACTCAGCTCGGTGATCAATTCATGCATGGCGCGTTGCGTCAGCGTGCTGGGGCGTTGGGCGCTGATGGCCAGCACCAGTTGGCTGCGCAGGCCCTGGATAGCGCGCACGCTGTAGTTGCCCGGCTTGGCCGCCGTGCGTACGGCGTTCATGGGCAATACGGCAGCGCCTGCACCGTCGGCTACCAGGTCAAGAATGGCGGCAACGCCATCAATTTCCAGCGCTATGGTGGGCCGCTTGTTCACGGCTACCATTTCGGCGTCCAGCAAGGTGCGCAGTGCATTGGGCCTGCTGGGGATGACCAGTGGGATGCTGGCCAGGTCGTGCAGGCTGATGGCTTGCTTGTCCTTGGTGGCCATGGTGCCCTTGGCTTGCACCAAAAACAAGTCTTCCTGAAGCAGGGCAGTCAGCTCCAGCTCGGGTGTGGGCTGGGCGTTGTACAGCAGGGCAATGTCCAGTCGCCCGCTGGTCAGAGACTCTTGCATGGCCACGGACAGCCCTTCGCTGATGGACAGTTTGGCATCAGGCATGCGTTCGCGAAAAGCACGGTTAAGGGGCACCGCAAGCACTTTGGACACACTGGTGGGCATGCCTATGGCCACGCGGCCCGCCAAACCGCCGCGCACGCGGCCCAGGTCTTCACGCGCGCGTTCTACCTGGTGCAAAATGCCGCGCCCGTGCTCCAGCAGCAGTTTGCCCGCTTCGGTGGGCGTGGCACCCCGCCCGTTGCGTACCAAGAGGTTTTGTCGTAATTCAACCTCCAGCAAGCGCACCTGGCGGCTCAAGGCGGGCTGCGCAATATTGAGCGCAGTAGACGCGCGCGTAAAACTGCCAAGCTCTGCCACCCGCACAAAATATTCGATCTGTTTAAGGTCCATAGGCCAGCTCCTGAAAGCAGTTTATCGGCATAGCTGGAAAAACGCTATACGTATTTGTTCTAACAGCTAGGGGTGGGCTTGGCTGGTATCGGTAGTTGCTGCATCGCACAATAGTACGCATATCGGTTAGACCATTTTGTCATTGCGCAAATTTTTTTATGTCCGCTACTTCTTCAAACCCATTGCGCGGCATCTCGTCGATGGCTACCAAACCGCTATTGGCAGAACTGGCAGCCGCTTATGCTGCGCAAACCGGGCGCGCGGTATCTATTGAATCCATGGGCGGTGTAGACGCTGCCAAGCGCGTGCAAGCGGGCGAGGCGTTTGACGTGGTGTTGCTCGCATCAGACGCGATAGACCGCTTGGCAGTTGCAGGGCATTTGGTGGCGAGTAGCCGTGTGGACTGGGCCCATTCGCCCGTTGCAGTGGCCGTTCCCGCCAACATGACGGCGCCCGACATCAGCAACGAAGCTGCCTTACAACAAGCCGTATTGGCTGCGCCCAGCATCAGCTATTCCACAGGGCCTAGCGGCACCTATCTGGCGCAACTTTTTGCGCGCTGGGGCATTGCACAAGCTGTGCAATCCAAGCTGGTTGTGCCCCCACCGGGCACGCCTGTGGGCAGTCTCGTTGCCAGTGGGCAGGTGGCGCTGGGTTTTCAGCAATTGAGTGAATTGCAAAGCGTTGCGGGAGTCAAGGTCATTGGTCAATTGCCACCCGAGGTTGCTTTCATCACTACGTTCTCGGCGGGACTTCCCGCTGGTTTGGGCACTGAACGACTGCACGCCGTACAAGATTTTTTGGTATTTTTAAATTCCCCTGAAGCAGACACTATCAAGCAGCACCACAGCATGACATCTGCAAAATAAGTAGAAATAAATAGGGTCAGAACAGCATTAATTTCGGAGAAGCAATGAGTCAACAAAAACCCCTCATCATCGACTGCCACGGCCACTACACCACGGCACCCAAATCGCTGGAGAACTGGCGCAATGCGCAAATTGCAGGCATCAAAGACCCCGCCATGATGCCCAAGGTAGCCGACCTCAAAATCAGCGACGACGAGCTGCGCGAGACGATTGAGTCAAACCAGCTCAAGTTAATGAAGGAGCGCGGCAGCAACTTGACGATTTTCAGCCCACGCGCCAGCTTTATGGCGCACCACATTGGCGACTTTAACGTCTCCAGCACCTGGGCTGCTATTTGCAACGAGCTGTGCTACCGCGTCAGCCAGCTTTTTCCAGACAACTTCATACCTGCCGCCATGCTGCCGCAGTCACCTGGCGTTGACCCGAAGACCTGTATTGCCGAGCTGGTGAAATGCGTGGAGCAATACGGCAACGTGGGCATCAACCTGAACCCTGACCCCAGCGGTGGGCACTGGACATCGCCACCCTTGAGCGACAAATACTGGTATCCCATCTACGAAAAAATGGTGGAATACGACATCCCGGCGATGATCCACGTGTCTACCAGTTGCAATGCCTGCTTTCACACTACGGGTGCACATTATTTGAACGCCGACACAACCGCTTTTATGCAATGCCTGACCAGCGATTTATTCAAAGACTTCTCCACACTCAAATTCCTCATCCCCCACGGCGGCGGTGCTGTGCCCTACCACTGGGGGCGCTTTCGCGGCCTGGCGCAAGAGCTGAAAAAGCCTTTACTCGAAGAGCATTTGCTGAACAATATTTACTTTGATACCTGCGTGTACCACCAGCCCGGCATTGACTTGCTCAACACGGTCATTCCTGTAAAAAACGTATTGTTTGCCAGTGAGATGATAGGCGCGGTGCGCGGCATTGACCCGCAAACCAGCAACTACTATGACGACACCAAACGCTATATCGAAGCAAGCACCATCTTGAGTAACGATGACCGTTATCACATTTACGAAGGTAATGCCCGGCGTGTGTTCACGCGCCTGGACACGGCCCTCAAGAAGAAAGGCCAATAACATGTATGAACTAGGCGTTGTGTACCGCAACATTCAACGTGCAGACCGCGCGGCAGCAGACGGTTTGGCGGCATTGGGCTCGGCCACGGTGCACGAAGCCATGGACCGTGTGGGTTTGCTCAAGCCTTATATGCGCCCCATCTATCCAGGCGCGCAAGTCTCTGGCACCGCGGTGACGGTGCTGCTGCATCCGGGCGACAACTGGATGATGCACGTGGTGGCCGAGCAGATCCAGCCTGGCGACATTGTGGTGGCGGCCATTACAGCTGACTGTACTGATGGTTATTTTGGCGACTTGCTGGCCACGTCTTTTCAGGCGCGTGGTGCGCGGGCACTGGTCATCGACGCTGGCGTGCGTGATGTGAAAGAACTACAGCGCATGGGCTTTCCAGTGTGGAGCAAAGCTATCTCGTCCAAGGGAACGATCAAAGCCACGATTGGCTCGGTCAATATTCCCGTGGTGTGCGCGGGCATGTTGGTTACCCCGGGTGATGTGATCGTGGCAGACGATGATGGCGTGGTTTGTGTGCCTGCGGCGCGTGCGCAAACGACATTGGACGCTGCACAAAAGCGTGAGAGTTTAGAGGGCGAAAAACGCGCCAAGCTGGCTGCTGGCGTGCTGGGTCTGGACATGTACAAGATGCGTGAACCCCTGGCCCAGGCCGGTTTGAAATACATGGATTGAGCATATGCGATTTGAAAAAACCCCTGGCTGGCTAGACTGGTACACCGGCCCCACCAAGCCTCGCTTTGCGCTACCCGCTGGCGCTGTCGATGCACACTGCCACGTCTTTGGCCCGGGTGACCAATTTCCTTATGCGCCCGAGCGCAAATACACGCCTTGCGATGCCAGCAAAGACCAACTCTTCGCCTTGCGCGATCACTTGGGTTTTGATAAAAACGTGATTGTGCAAGCAACCTGTCATGGCAGCGACAACCGGGCTTTGGTCGATGCCCTGGTGCACTCCAACAACAAAGCGCGTGGCGTAGCCACCGTCAAGCAAGACGTAACGGACCAGGAGCTGCAAGACATGCACGCCGCGGGTGTGCGGGGTACACGCTTTAACTTTGTCAAGCGCCTGGCCGACTTTACGCCCCAACACGTGCTGTTGGACATTGCCAACCGTATCGCACCCTTGGGCTGGCATGTGGTGGTGTATTTTGAAGCACAAGACTTGCCCGAACTGTTTGATTTTTTAACCGCTTTGCCCACCACCGTGGTGATAGACCACATGGGCCGACCCGATGTGAGCAAGCCCGTGGACGGCCCCGAATTTGGGTTGTTTGTAAAGTTGATGCGCGAACACCACCACATATGGAGCAAGGTGAGCTGCCCAGAGCGTTTGAGCATGGGCGGGCCGAAAGCTTTGAACGGCGAACAGCGTTCTTACCAGGACGTGGTGCCTTTTGCCAAACATTTGGTAGAAAACTTTTCCGACCGTGTGCTGTGGGGCACCGACTGGCCGCACCCCAACCTGAAAGACCATATGCCTGACGACGGTTTGCTGGTGGACTACATTCCCCAGATTGCCACTACGTCTGAGTTGCAACACATGCTGCTGGTGGACAACCCGACGCGCTTGTACTGGAGTTAAGAATGTCTTTGCAAAAAAACTACCTCGACGTACCCGGCACCACGATTTTTGATGCCGAGCAAAGCCGCAAGGGCTACCACCTGAACCAGTTTTGCATGTCGCTCATGAAGGCCGAGAACCGCGAACGCTTCAAGGCCGGCCAGCGTGCGTACCTGGACGAGTGGCCCATGAGCGAAGAGCAAAAGCTGGCTGTGCTGGCGGCAGATTTGAACCGCTGCATCGCACTGGGCGGTAACATTTATTTTTTAGCCAAGCTGGGTGCCACCCACGGCAAAAGCTTTCAGCAGATGGCGGGCAGCATGACCGGTAAAACCGAAATCGAATACCGCGACATGATGATTGCCGGCGGCCGCTCGGTCGAAGGCAACCGCGTGATTGGCGAAGACGGTGACGCGCAGGCACAGCACCAACCGCAAGGCACAGGCACTGGCGCGCTGCTAGGCTAAAGGAACAAGTACATGGCAAAAATTACCGCATCTGTTTACACCTCCCACGTGCCTGCCATTGGCGCAGCGATGGACTTGGGTAAGACCCGCGAACCGTATTGGCAACCGCTGTTCGCGGGCTATGAACCATCCAAAGCATGGATGAAGGCCCATACCCCCGACGTCATTTTTCTGGTGACCAACGACCATGCCACGGCATTCAGTTTGGACTTGATTCCCACCTTTGCCATTGGCTGCGCAGCAGAGTTTCCCATTGCCGACGAAGGCTGGGGGCCACGGCCCGTGCCCGCCGTCAAAGGCCACCCTGAACTGGCTGCCCACATCACGCAGACAGTGATCCAGCAAGACTTTGACCTGACGATCGTCAACAAAATGGACGTGGATCACGGCCTGAGCGTGCCCTTGTCGTTGATGTTTGGTCAACCCCCAGCAGACAAGTTTGAATGGCCTTGCGCCGTGATTCCGTTTTGCGTGAATGTGGTGCAGTACCCGGCACCGTCGGGCCAACGCTGTTTCAATTTGGGCAAAGCCATCCGCCGCGCGGTTGAAACTTTCGACCAACCCTTGAATGTGCAAATTTGGGGCACGGGCGGCATGAGTCACCAGTTGCAAGGCCCGCGTGCGGGCCTGATCAACAGCGCATTTGACAACGCATTTTTAGACCAACTGATTGCCGACCCGCAAAGAGCGGCCAGCATTCCCCATATCGACTATTTGCGCGAAGCGGGTAGCGAAGGCATTGAGCTGGTCATGTGGCATATTGCACGCGGTGCGATGGACGACCAGCACGGAGGCAAGCCGCCAAAAGTGGCGCATCGCTTCTACCACGTGCCAGCGTCCAACACAGCGGTAGGACATTTGATTTTGGAGAACACCTGACATGACTATCAAGGTCGCATTAGCCGGTGCCGGAGCATTCGGCATCAAACACATAGACGGCATCAAGAATATTGTCGGTGTCGAAGTTGTCTCAGTTATTGGCCGTGAGCTGGAAAAGACAAAAGAAGTCGCTGCCAAATACGGCATTGGGCATGTCACCACCGACTTGAACGAAAGCCTGGCGCTCAAACAAGTCGATGCCGTCATTTTGTGCACGCCCACGCAAATGCACGCTGCGCAAGCGATTGCCTGCATGAAGGCGGGCAAACATGTGCAGGTAGAAATTCCGCTGGCAGATTCTCTGAAGGGCGCGCAAGAAGCCGTCGCCATGCAAAAGCAAACCGGTCTGGTAGCCATGTGTGGCCACACGCGCCGCTTCAACCCTAGCCACCAGTATGTGCATAAAGAAATTGCGGCGGGCAAGTTCAACATCCAGCAGATGGACGTGCAAACCTACTTCTTTCGCCGCACTAATATGAACGCGCTGGGCCAGGCACGTAGCTGGACCGACCATCTGCTGTGGCACCACGCGGCGCACACGGTCGATTTGTTTGCCTACCAGTGTGGCAGCCCGATTGTCAAAGCCAATGCGGTGCAAGGCCCGATCCACCCCACGCTGGGCATTGCCATGGATATGAGTATTCAGCTCAAGGCCGCCAGTGGCGCTATTTGCACGCTGAGCTTGAGCTTTAACAACGAAGGCCCGCTGGGCACTTTCTTTCGCTACATCGGTGACACGGCAACCTACATCGCGCGGTACGACGACCTGTCGCAATCGACGAAAGAGGGTAAAGAAGAAAAGATTGACGTGAGCAACGTTGACGCTAGCATGAACGGCATCGAACTGCAAGACCGAGAGTTTTTTGCTGCCATCCAGCAAGGGCGTGAACCCAATAGCAGCGTAGCCAGCGTGCTGCCGTGCTACCAGGTACTGCATGACCTGGAGCAGCAGCTGGTTTAAAAGCCGTGCCCAGGCTATGGGCGTAGGCGGGAGTACATGCAAGCTTGGCAGTAAGATGCTGGCATGCAATTTGTTTCTATCAAAGCAGGGCGCACCCCCTTGGTGCTGGACTCGCCGCACAGCGGTGTTCAGTACCCCGCAGATTTTGGCTTTGTGTGCGACCTTGCCACACTGCGCCGTGCCGAAGACACCCATGTTGAAAAGCTCTACAGCTTTGTGCCCGATCTGGGCTGTGCGTGGGTAGAGGCGCATTTCCCGCGTAGCTATCTGGACGCCAACCGCAACACCACCGAGGTAGACCCCGACATGCTGGACGGCCCCTGGCCGCACCCGGTAGACATGATCGACCCGATGGTGCTGAGTAAGCGCAAACTGGGCAAGGGCTTGATCTGGCGCGCCACCGATGACGACGAATCGCTGTACAAGCGCTTGCTGGGTGTTGCTGAAGTTGAGCGGCGCATTACCCAATGCTGGCAGCCCTACCATGCAGCGGTGGCGCAGGCCATTGACGCGGCGCACACCCGTCACGGCTACAGCATCCACATCAACTGCCACAGCATGCCGGCAGTAGCTGCTAGTCACGCCACGGAGTTTCCCGGAACGGCGCATGCCGATTTTGTATTGGGTAACCGAGATAACACCACTTGCAGTGAAAGTCTTTTGCTATATATTCAGGAGCTGCTCGCGCATTATGGATATAGCGTAGCGCTGAATAACCCTTACAAAGGCGTAGAACTGGTGCGCCGTTACAGCAGCCCGGCATTGCACCGCCACAGCGTGCAGATTGAGATTAACCGCAAGCTGTATATGAACGAAAAAACACTGGAGTTGCACGCAGGTTTTGGCGCATTGCAGCAGCAATTGCAAGCGATGGTACAAGCCTTGTTGCAATACGATCCGCGTTGAATTTTCGTAGCTCATGGACAAAGTAGATGTTGTCGTGATGGGTGCAGGCGTTGTCGGCTTGGCGGTGGCGCAGGCACTGGCCTTGGCGGGGCGCGAAGTGGTTGTGATTGAGAAGGAAGCAGCCATAGGGCAGGGTGTGAGTTCGCGCAACAGCGAGGTGGTTCACGCCGGGCTGCAGTATGCGCCGGGTTCACTCAAGGCACGCTTGTCGGTGCGTGGCAAAGAGCTGTTGTACGACTACTGCCCCACACGCGGCGTGAATATTTCCAGGTGTGGCAAGCTGGTGGTGGCTACTGACGAAAGCCAGCACCTTGCACTGCGCGATATGCAAACCAAAGCCACTGCCAACGGCGTACCCACCCAGTGGTTGAGCGCCAGTCAAGCCATGCACATGGAGCCGCAATTGCGTTGCACGGCAGCCTTGTTTTCGCCCACGACGGGCATTATCGACAGCCACGGCTTGATGTTGGCTTTACAAGCCGACCTGGAAAACGCCGGTGGTGTGGTGGCTTTGGGTACCGAAGTACTTTCAGTGAAATTTCCACACGAAAAAACTGGTAATACCAGCGTCGTTACTGCGCAAGCAGCTACTAAAAGTGTAGCAAGTGGCATGATGCAAGTCACCCGGATGCAGCTGGCAGCCAACATAGTCATCAACGCTGCCAGCCTGCATGCCTGTGCGTTGGCGCGGCGCATGCAAGGGTTGGATGCCAAACACGTTCCGCGCGAATATTTTGCCAAAGGCAGTTATTTCAGCCTGGTTGGCAAAGCACCGTTCAGCCGCCTGATTTACCCCGCGCCGCAAGACGCGTGGCTGGGCGTGCATCTGACGCTGGATTTGGGTGGCCAAGCCAAGTTTGGTCCTGATCTGCAATGGCTGGATGTGCCAAACCCAGATGCGATTGACTACGCCGTTGACCCCGCAAGCTTGAGTAGCTTTTACGCCGCTGTGCGCAGCTATTGGCCCGGCTTGCCCGATGGCGCTTTGCAACCGAGCTACAGCGGCGTGCGTCCCAAAATCTACGGCCCAGGCGCAAGTGCGCCAGACTTTTGCATTCAAGGCCCGCAGACGCACGGTATTTCTGGGTTGGTAAACCTGTTTGGCATCGAGTCGCCGGGCTTGACCAGTAGCATGGCGATAGGCGAATACGTCACCGGAATGCTATTAAAAACGTAGCTGTTTGCGCTTATTCCACGCTGGCATGTGGCAGTTTTTGATGCTAAAAATACTGTTGCCTGGTAAATTCGGCTTGATGGATGACCAAGACCCGGTTGGTGAGTTGGCATCGTTCTCAGGGGAATACATCCAGTTGGTTGGCGAGCGCCGCGCTCGGGGTATGCGCTGCAAAATGTTTTTGGAAAACACGCGCGAATTGCGTTTTGTAGCACTCGACCTTGAACAACGCGCGCCTTCCCAAAAAATTTTCATCGCACACCCGCTCACCCGTCGCCTGCGAGGCGGGCTGGTTTGCTTTTGAATACCGAATACCTCAAACCCGTGGGGCTTGGCTTTGTAACTTTGCGGCCTGATAGTTGGGTAGCTAGGCCGTTCTGCGACTAGCAATTTTTGTGACTTGGTGAGCAGTGACTTTGCAGCTTGCTGATTTTACCGTCTTGCAATTTGGCACATACTATGCATTTGATAGCTGCTTACGCATATTCCACGCTGGCAATCGGCATATTTTCGTGCTGAAATGCGTCAAAATGGCTCCGAAGCGTTACCCAGGTCGAATTGCAGGCTGCCGGTTCTCGATGTCGAAACTTTGGTATTGCATCTTGAGTAGTCGCTCTTCGGTTTTCGGTATTGGTATTCAAAGGCGCACCCACCATACTCGAAGGCTTTGGGGGAGGGGTGTGCGATGAAAAATTTTTGGGAAGGCGCGCGTTGTTCAAGGTCGAGCGATACAAGACGCAGTTCGCGCGTGTTTTCCAAAAACTTTTTGCAGCGCCTACCCCGAGTCCAAAGCCCGCCAACCCAAAGAGCAAGCCAAAACTCCACAGCCAGCCCACCAAGTCAGTCCAAAACCCAGCAAATTCTCTAACCCACCAAGCGAAAGCATCTACCGAAAAGTAGTACGCAAAAGACAGTCAAGCTAAGCAAAAACGCCTTTGTACAGCATGTAAGCCGCCAGCACATACAAAACACTGGCAAACATGCGCTTTAAACGTTTTACATCTAGCGAATGCGCAACTTTAGCCCCCACCGGTGCCATGAATACGCTGGCAGTAGCAATGACAGCCAGTGCTGGCAGCCAGATATAGCCGAACGAACCTACAGGTAAATTGGGCAACGACCAGCCGCTGTAAACGTAGCCCAGCGCATTAGCCAGTGCAATGGGAAAGCCCAGCGCCGCTGACGTGGCCACGGCGTTGTGCATGGGCACGTTGCACCAGCCCATAAATGGCACGCTGATAAAGCCGCCACCAGCGCCCACCAGGCCCGACAGAAAACCAATCACACCGCCCGCAGCCACCTTGCCACCCGTGCCCGGTATTTGCCGCGTAGGCGCAGGTTTTTTGTCCAAAAACATTTGCGTAGCAGAAAAGCCCACAAACAAGCCGAAGAAGATAGCCAACCACGACCCCTTGAGCAAGGCAAACACGCCCAGGCTGGCGATCAGCGCGCCACCCACGATACCGGGTGCCAGGCCTTTGACAATGTCCCAACGCACAGCACCGCGCTTGTGGTGCGCGCGCACACTGCTGATGCTGGTGAAAATAATGGTGGCCATCGACGTGGCAATCGCCATTTTGACCGACAGGTCGGGCGATGCACCGCGTGCCGACATGATGAAGGTAAGAAACGGCACCATGACCATGCCCCCGCCAATGCCGAGTAAGCCAGCCAAAAAGCCTGTGCCAATACCCAAGATGATGAGTTCGACGATGAGGATAGGTTCGAGGGTCATACGGCTTGTTTATCTTTGTTGTTATGGCTTTGCCCGTGGGCAAACTCAAAAAGCTTCAAGCTCAGCCCAAACGGTGAGGGGGATGGGTGAATAAGGGTGTCTACGGCTTAGTGCCAGACCGGCATCCTGAACCGGGGTTCAGGTGGGCAAGGTCAGCATACACATTGGGATCGTCTAACGCGAGACGATCACGCCTGTGTAGCAATGTTCCAAGCCCGAGCTATTAAAAGCATTGGTACAAGGAATATAAAGCCCGACAGAAAGCCGCAGACAATGTAGATTCTACAGAAGTTGACTGCCAGTTGCTAGAGCAACTGGCCATCACCAGCGAGTGCTTGGTCCAGTTTGTGGACAAGCGTTTGTAAACGAGGGTCGTTGCTGCTCCCCTCACTGCCATTACCAGACTCGTTATGAACAAATTTGGCTGCCGCGTTGTCAGCTAGTGCCTGACGTGTCTGCGCAGCGTCGTTGCTGTCAAAAGCCAGGTTCAGCGCGGCCAGCACGGCAATGCGGTCACGCGCTTTGACCTTGCCAGCATCGCGTATTTTGCACATGGCTGCGTCTACTTTTTCTACTGCACTGAGCAAGCGTTGCTCGCCACCCTCGGGCGCGCCCAGCAGATAACTTTGCCCCATAATTTGGACTTCTAGTTGCTTCATGTATGGATCTAAGTTGTAAGGCGAAAGTCGGTAGGCTAGGCGGGGTGTGATGACGAGCCTTGCTTGGCCTCTGGCAGGCGGTCCAAAAGAGCGTCTACGCGGGTGCGGGCCGCTTGCAGGCGCGACTTGAGCGAGTCTCGTTCGGTCTGCAGCGATTGCACTTCGGTCGTTAGCAAGGCATTGGTGCGTTGCAGTTCTTCATAGCGCAAGAGTAGGCGATCAACGCGTTCGGTGACTTGCTCGATATTGGAAGAATCTGCCATAGCTTGTGTGTGTAAGTACTTGATTCTAGGGGATGTTTTTATAAAAGCGCAAGGGGGTTGCCGCGCATTGTCAGTTTATGGCAGTAATGCA
Source organism: Polaromonas sp. (assembly GCA_043774625.1). Taxonomy (GTDB): domain Bacteria; phylum Pseudomonadota; class Gammaproteobacteria; order Burkholderiales; family Burkholderiaceae_C; genus JAAFIP01. The sequence goes on from JAYVTG010000026.1 coordinate 48,815, forward strand.
CGCGTACAATTGCACACGTTGGTGCTCGTGGTCTGTTAAAGGCCACAGTTCAACGGGAAGCTGGAGGGTGTTTGTGCGCCAAATGCAACACACCTAACCAGCGCTGCCCCCGCAACGGTAAGTGGACGGTCATTCATACGCAGCAATTGCCTACGTAAAGAATGACCCGCTGTCATCCACACCACTGAAAGCCCCGTGCTTTTGGGAAGGTGATGACGGTAGATTCCATCAGCCCGGATACCGGCCAACAAGGCGGCTGTGCGCCTAAAAACGCGCAGCCACATTCGTCTACGCCAGCGGGGAAGCTGGCACCGGGCACTTGTTTGTTATTGATATTTCCCATGAAAAATAGAGTTAATTCTTTGCGCCTGGTTGCGCTAGCGTGCGCGGCTACCTGCGGCGTTTTATCTTCGTCTTTGGTTTTGGCGCAAACCTCTGCCACGCCAGAACTGAAAGAGGTAGTGGTTAAGGCAAGCCGAATTTCTGGCCCGCGTGAATCACAGCCTTTTGGCACCAGTGTTATCACAGCACAAGACATTCAAAACTCTGGTGCTGTCAACATCACTGATGCCATTGTGCGCATACTGGGCGTGGTGGGGCGTCAAGATTTTTATGGCGGTGGCGAATACAACCTGGACTTGCGCGGCTTTGGCCAAGGAGCAGGCAGCAACCAGGTGGTGGTGGTAGACGGCCTACGCATCAACGAAGCGGATTTGAGCAGCACGCGTTTGGCGGGTATTCCGATTGAGTCGGTACAACAAATTGAAGTCATACGCGGTAGCGGCTCGGTGCTTTATGGCGAAGGCGCTGCTGCTGGTGTGATCATCATCACCACTAAGGCTGGCGCAGGTGTTCAGAAGGGAAATACGGCTTCTGTGTATGCGGGAGCTGGTAGTTTTGGCTTGCGCGATCTGCGTGCCAACGCCAGCTTGTTGGGTGGTGGTTTTTCTCTGGACATAAGCGCTATGGATCGCAAGGCGGACAATTACCGGGAAAATTTTAAATCTGCGAGCAATGCTGTGTCGGCAACTGGCCAATGGAACAACGATGTGTTGCGTGTTGGACTGCGTGTAGCACAAGATGCGCTGAATACTGGTTTGCCCGGCGCTCTAACCGCTGCGCAGTTTGAAAGTAACCCGCGCCACACCAGCAAGCCCAACGACAAAGCGTCAATTGACAATACGCGCCACAGTGTTTTTGCAGAGCTTGAATTAAACGACTGGCAGATAGTGGCCGACGCTGGCCAACGCACCAAGAAGTTGCGCAGCGAAGGTGCAGGCTTTTTTGGTCCCTATACTTACGATTACGATGTCAAGGCCACGGACGCGGGCATACGTGCCAAGTACAGCACCAAACTCGGTACAGTAAAAAATAGCCTGGTTTTTGGAACGGATCGTAATCGTTGGCAGCGCGATGTGCTTGGGGCCTTTGCAACATCCGCCACACAAACGTCTACAGCCTGGTATTTGCGTGATGAGTTGACGCTGGCAGCTACAGCCACCGACATCAGCTTTGGACTGCGTACAGAACGCATTGAAAAGAATGACGTTACGGCATCCACAGGTTTTCAGGAGCGCCAAAAAGCCTGGGAAATTGGTGTACGTCAGCCTATTACGCAAGCGTGGTCTGTATATGGCCGCTTGGGTAACAGTTTTCGTTTGGCCAATGTGGACGAGTTTGGATTTACGGCGTTTGGTGCCAGCTTAAAACCCCAACTATCACGCGATGTGGAGCTGGGTTTGCGCTATGCACATGGTGCAGCCAAAGCAGAAGCGCGCCTGTACCGCAGTGCCATAACCAACGAAATTGGTTTTGACCCCAACGCTGCCAATACCTTTGGCCCTGGTGCCAATGTCAACTTTGATCCTACTCGCAGAACCGGTCTTGAAGTAGATGGCAGCTACGCGATGACGCAAGCCCTGACGCTGCGTTTGAACGCAGCTTTGCGCCAGTCCATCTTCACTGCTGGCACATACGCTGGCAAGGACATACCGTTAGTGCCACGCCGCAGCCTGGCCTTGCATGCAGACTGGAAGCCTTGGCAAAATCACCAGTTAAGCGGTGGCCTTAATTGGGTGGGCAATCAGCATCCTGACTTTGATAACCAGTGTGCGATGCCTGCTTATTCAACGGCCGATGTGCGTTATACCTACGTATGGAAAAATATGGATGCATCCTTAGGGGTAAGTAATTTAATGGATCGCAAATACTATACGCAGGCCTTTAGCTGCGTGGCTAACGTTACCAACGGCATTTATCCTGAGGCTGGCCGCGCGGTGAATGCATCGCTGCGGATAAATTTTTAAGCAACCAGGTCTTTATCATGCGAACACGCTTGCCAAGCATCCCTAAAATGCCTAGTGAGCTGATCCTCGGCGGTCAAAAAAGCGGCAAATCCCGCTGGGCCGAGGATCGGGCGCGCGGCTGGTTGGCGCAGGCCGATTCGCATCGTGTGGTGATGGTGGCCACCGCCCAGCCGCTGGACGACGAGATGCGCGAGCGGATTACGCGGCACCAGGCGGACCGGGCGCTGCGCTTGCCGGGGGTGTTGACCGTTGAGGAGCCTGTGCACCTGGCGCAAGCCATTACAGCGCATAGCAACCCACATACGATGGTGGTGGTGGACTGCCTGACTTTGTGGTTAACCAACTTGCTGATGCCTGCAGCCGGGCAAACTGTGCAAATACCTGTGGACACTCCCGATGATCAGTTTTCACATCAAAATATGCCCAATGCCAGCACAGAATATGCGCAAGCAGCTATGCTTTTGGTAGCAATCAGAGAATCCCTTGGCCCTGTAGTATTGGTGAGTAATGAAATCGGCTTTGGGGTAGTTCCCATGGGACGCGAGGTGCGGAAATTTGTGGATGCTCTGGGTCAGCTGAATCAGTCGGTAGCAAAGGCCTGTGACCGTGTGACCTTGATGGCGGCAGGTTTGCCGCTGTGCCTGAAAGGTTCGCCATGAAGTTGCGGGCGATTTTTCCATTCATCAAAGCATTTAATCAGTCAAAATGGCCGTTTGCCAGCGTATCTATTGCGCAAGCAGCTATCATTTTTGTAGTGTTTGTCAACCCGGCATGGGCGCTACAGGTGGTGGACGACCGCGGCATTACTGTCACGTTGGCTTCGCCGCCGCAGCGTATCGTGAGTGTGCTGCCATCTCTGACCGAAACAGTGTGCGCGCTCGGCCAGTGCCAGCGCCTGGTGGGTGTAGACCGTTATTCCAACTGGCCCCAGAGTGTGAAGAAGCTGCCCCAGGTGGGCGGCGGTATTGACCCGAATATTGAAGCCATCGTCGCGCTGCGGCCCGACGTGGTGCTGATGGCTCCGTCTGCCCGCGGAGCGGCGCGGCTGGAGGCGCTGGGCATTCACGTGGTGGCACTGGAGCCCAAAACCCACGCCGATGTGCGCCGTGCGCTAGACGTGCTGGGGCAGTTGCTGGCTGTGCAAAATGCCAGCCAGGTTTGGCGCGAGATAGATGCAGGTGTGCAAGCGGCTGCGCAGTCCTTGCCGCTGTCGGTCAGGCAAACCAGAGTGTATTTTGAGGTAAACAACGCGCCCTATGGCGCGGGTGAATCTTCTTTTATCGGCGAGACTTTGAATCGTTTGAGCGTTAAAAATATTCTTGCCGACAAGCTGGGCGCTTTCCCCAAAATCAACCCCGAATTTGTGGTGCGTGCCAACCCGGATGTGATCATGATCGGTGCGCGGGACGCAGCCAGCATGGCCCAGCGCCCCGGCTGGCGCGCAATTCGCGCCGTGCGCGAGGGGCGGATATGTGCTTTCAGCGAAAGCCAAAACGATGTGCTGGTGCGCCCAGGCCCACGCATGGCCGATGCTGCGCGATTGATGGCACAGTGCCTGGCTAGCAAAGCACCGCCTGCTCCAACCCCTTAAATACTATGCCGCAACAGCGTACCAGCACCTTTACCGCTGCACTGCTGCTGCTGAGCACGGCATTGCTGGCGCTGGGTGCCTGCGTGGGCAGCACAGGGTGGGAAAACATCTGGCTTAACCTGTCACAAACTGCAAACGCTGCCGACCGCAGTACTGCCTGGCAAATCATCTGGGACATTCGCCTGCCGCGCACGCTGGGCGCATGGGCGGCGGGTGCGTTGCTGGGCCTGGCGGGCGCGCTGGCGCAGGGCTTGTTTCGCAACCCGCTGGCCGACCCGTATTTGCTGGGTAGCGCGTCTGGCGCAGCGCTGGGTGTTGCCGTGGCGCTGGCCCTGACGGGCGGCGCGGCGGGCATGCTGGGCGGGTCTGCTGCTGGCTCGCCCCTCATGTCGTTGTCGTCTAGCGGCTGGCTGGCCAAGCTGGGCCTTACAGGCTTTGCCTTTGCCGGTGCCGTGCTGGCCGTGCTACTCACTACTAGCTTGGCGCGTGGCGTGCAGCACACGCTGCGCTTGCTGCTGGCAGGCATTATTGTGGGTGTAGTGCTGGGCGCGGCTACTTCGCTGGTGTTGGTGTGGTCACCCGACTCACTACAGGCCATGCAAGCTTTTATGCTCGGTTCCACCAGTTTTGTGGACTGGCAGTCTTGCTTGCTGATGTTGGCTGTGTGGTTGCCCTGCGTCGCTGTAGCGTGGGTGTTTAGCCGCGCGCTAGACGGCCTGAGCCTGGGCGAGGCCACCGCTGCCAGCCTGGGCTTGCCGCTTGTGCCCCTGCGTGTCGCACTGGTCACAGTGCTGGCACTGGCCACAGGCACGGCAGTGGCGCAAACGGGTTTGATTGCTTTTGTTGGTTTGGCAGCGCCCCATTTGGTGCGCAGCGCCGCGCGCGTGACGCATGGCCCGTTAATGCTGCTGGCCAGTCTGGTGGGTGGCGTATTGCTTGCAGCGGCTGATTTACTGGCACGCGGGTTGATAGCCCCCCTGGAACTGCCCGTGGGCGTATTGACAGCGGTATTAGGCGGCAGTTATTTGTTGTGGTTGATGCATAGGCGCAGCGCGTGGGCGGGTTCACCTGAGCAGGCAGCGGGGAGGGCAGGTTGATGTATTCTACAACTCTGAATACATCTACAAATGCTATAAAAAAAGTAGCTGCTTGCGCATATTCTATAAGGGCTAGCATACAAAATACGCCAATATTGCATGACGTAAACGCCAGTTTTACACAAGGTGCCTGGACCAGTATCGTCGGCCCCAACGGGGCGGGAAAATCCACACTGCTCAAAGTGCTGGCGGGTTTATTGCCGTACACCGGGTCGGTCAGTTTGCTGGATCGACCGCTCACCCAATGGCCAGCGAAAGAACGCGCCCGCACCATCAGCTGGCTGGGCCAGCAAGAAGCCAGCGCCGATGATCTGAGCGTCTATGACGTAGCCATGCTCGGCCGCATGCCCCACATGGAATGGTTGGCCGCTGCCAGTGCGCACGACCATGCGGTGGTAGAGCAGTCGCTGCGCGCCACTCAGGCTTGGGACTGGCGTATGCGCACGCTGGGTGCGCTGTCAGGTGGCGAACGCCAACGCGTACTGCTGGCGCGTGTGTTGGCTGTGCAAGCGCCCGTTGTGTTGATGGACGAACCGCTGGCTAATTTGGACCCGCCGCACCAGGTCGACTGGCTGGCCATTGTGCGCGGTCTGGTGGCGCAGGGCACCACCGTGATCAGCGTGCTGCACGAAATATCGATGGCGCTGCATGCCGACGACATGCTTATCATGGCGGGTGGAATGGTGACGTACCAGGGTGCGTGTGCAGATGCATCCACCCACCGCGCGCTGGAGGTGGTGTTTGACCGGCGTATTGCAGTGCACAAGATTTTGAATCAGTGGGTCGCCCTGCCGCATGCCACCCATAGTCGGCAGCCAGGCCTGTAAATGACGAGTGAAACCGTACAACCGAGTCTTGATAGATATGCAAATTGAAACCCCTCCCTCGACAAAACCTTATGAAAAATCTGAGGGCGAGCGCCGTGGCCTGCTCATCGTCAATACGGGCGACGGCAAAGGCAAAAGCACGGCCGCATTTGGTCTGGCATTGCGTGCCCACGGCCGTACGCATGTGCATGGTTTACTCGTCAAAATCTACCAATTCATGAAAGTACCCAGCGCCCGTTTTGGCGAGCACCGTATGTTCGAGCAACTGGGTATTCCCATTGAAGGTTTGGGCGATGGGTTTAGCTGGAAAAGCCAAGACCTGGAGCATTCGGCTCAACTTGCCCGCGATGGCTGGGCCAAAGCCAGTGCCACCATATTGGCGGGGGATCACTTTTTGGTCGTGCTGGACGAGATTACTTACCCGTTGATTTACGGCTGGTTGCCTTTGAATGACGTTTTGGAAACATTGCAAAAACGCCCTTCCCATGTGCATGTCTGCCTCACAGGCCGTCGCTGCCCGCCAGAGATCATTGCATTGGCCGATACCGTGACCGAGATGACCATGGTCAAGCACGCATTTAAAGCGGGCATCCCGGCGCAGCGCGGGATTGAAGATTGATGGGTTGCTGTTCATCATCTTTCCCGTCAGTACAGCCAACACCAGATGTTTCGTCTGAAGCTACAGCCTTTAGTGCGCAAGAAGTGGATGCGGTGTATCGCGTAATTTTTGAACGTCGTGACATGCGTCATTTTGCGGGTGGAACAGTACCACCAGAGGTTTTGCGTCGCTTACTGTGCGCGGCACACCAAGCACCTAGCGTGGGTTTCATGCAACCCTGGCGATTTATTCGTATTGGTCGGCGCGGTCTGCGTGCGCAGTTGCATGCGGTGGTGGAGCAAGAGCGCCAGCGCACAGCACAGGCGTTGGGGCAGCGGCAAGACGAATTTATGCGCCTGAAAGTAGAAGGTTTGCTGGAGGCTGCAGAGGTTCTGGCCGTGATACTGACTGATGGCCGTGAGCGCCATGTGTTTGGTCGGCGTACCATGCCGCAGATGGATTTGGCTTCTGCATCTTGTGCAATTCAAAACCTGTGGTTGGCGGCTAGAGCTGAGGGGCTTGGCATGGGCTGGGTGTCGATGTTTGATCCCGCAGAAGTTGCCACTTTACTTGCTTTGCCCGAAGGCGCGCAAGCCATCGCCTTGCTTTGCATTGGTCCTGTGCCTGTGTTTTATGATCAGCCCATGTTGCAGCGCGATGGTTGGGCGCAACGTGAGCCACTTGCCAGTCTAGTGTTTGACGACCAATGGCAAGTGCCATCCAGCCTGTTTACGTGCATGTCTGCTGCAGAAATTTCGGAAAAAAAACTATGACTTTCTTTCCGCCCGAGACACTCAAACTTCCGGCTACCGAACAGGTCGTGCACTTCCATGCGGTGTCTGCCAACACCGCGCTCAATCACCCCGCCAAATCACGTGATCGTTACACGGTGGCCGAAGTAGATGCGCTGATGGCTTTGCCCTTCAACGATTTATTGTTTCGTGCCCACACGGTTCACCGTGAAAATTTCAATCCCAACCAGGTTGAGCTTGCCACCTTGCTGTCAGTCAAAACCGGCGGTTGCCCCGAAGATTGTAGTTATTGCCCCCAGTCGGTACATTACGATACAGGCGTAGAGGCCAGAAAATTGATGGATGTGCAAGCGGTAAAGGCGGCTGCTGAGCGCGCCAAAGCTGCAGGTGCAACCCGTTTTTGCATGGGCGCAGCCTGGCGCGCCCCCAAAGACCGTGACGTAGAAGCTGTGGCCGATTTGGTGCGCACCGTCAAAGGTCTGGGCCTGCAAGCCTGTGCCACGCTGGGCATGTTGACCGACACGCAGGCGTGCACGCTGCGCGAAGCCGGTCTGGACTACTACAACCACAACCTGGACACAGCGCCTGAACTGTACGCAGACATCGTCACCACCCGCCACTACCAAGACCGGCTGGACACACTGCAGAATGTACGCAAAGCAGGCGTACATGTGTGCAGCGGTGGCATTGTGGGTATGGGTGAATCGCGCACGCAGCGCGCTGGGCTGATTGCGCAATTGGCCAACCTTCACCCGTACCCAGAGTCCGTGCCTATCAACCACCTGGTTAAAGTCAAAGGCACACCGCTGGCCGACGAACCGGACCTGGATGCACTGGAATTTGTGCGTTGCATTGCAGTGGCCCGCATTACCATGCCGCGCGCCCGCGTGCGTTTGTCGGCGGGGCGTCAGCAAATGAGTGAGGCTGTGCAAGCGCTGTGTTTTTTTGCGGGAGCCAATTCTATTTTTTACGGCGAAAAGTTGTTGACCACGGCCAACCCCGATGTGCAAGCCGACGTGGACATGCTGGCCAAGCTGGGCATAGTTGCCGGACAACCGCAGCTGCAGACTTAGACAGACCATGTTGCCGGTGACTAGCTTGTCGAATGCGATGCTGATCGCTGCAGCCTTGGCGGTAGCTTTGATGGTTGATCTATGCTGTGGCGAACCCGCTGCACGCTGGCACCCAGTAGTGTGGATGGGGGGCGCGCTGCAGTGGTTTGGCACACGTATTGCGCCGCCAGACTCGTCTGCATCGGTGCAGGCTTTTGAAAACCCTGACTGGAAAGCATTTATGCTTGGAATCGTTTGTTGGTATGCGCTGGCAGCTATTATTTTTATAGTTACCTTGGGTTTGCAATTGGTTGTACTGCAATGGCACCCGGTGCTGGCGGCCGTGCTGCTGGGCTTGCTTTTAAAACCCATGCTGGCTTGGCGCATGCTTCGTGACGAAGTGATGGCGGTGGAACTCGCCCTGACGCAATCTGTGCAAGCAGGCCGTGCGCGCCTGTCCTGGCTGGTCAGCCGTGACGTGCAGAATTTGACAGAAGTCCAAGTACGCGAAAGCGCTGTGGAATCCCTGGCTGAAAACTTGAACGACTCGGTGGTCTCGCCCATTTTGTGGTTTGTAATGCTAGGCTTGCCAGGGGCAGCGCTTTACCGTTTGGCCAACACCGCCGATGCCATGTGGGGCTACCGAGGCGTTCGGGCAGGGCGAGTGTGGGAGTGGGCCGGTAAATGGGCGGCCAAAGCCGATGATGTGCTGAGCTGGCCGGGCGCACGCATGAGCGCCTGCTTGGTGGTATTACTCGTACAAACGGGCGTTTTCAAGACCGCCCAACCGGTGGCCTGGCGCACTGCACTGGCGCAACAAGCGCGCAAAACCCCGTCTCCCAACAGTGGCTGGCCCATGGCGGCTTTTGCCTTGGCGCTGCACGTTCGACTGGCCAAGCCGGGTGCCTATGTGTTGAATGACTCAGCCCCGCCAGCGACACCTGCACATGTGCATGCAGCCATCAATTTGGCAGGAAAAGTGGTTATTGTCTTTGTACTTATTGCGCAAGCAGCTATTATTTTTATAGCGTGTGCGTTGCTGGGGAGAGCGTAATATGCCAAACACCCAGTCCACGCACACAGGCTACAGCCGCATTCACGGGGGTGCACCTGATGCGCGCTGGGATTATTCTAATAATTCCAACTGTCTGGGGCCTTGTCCCGATGCGTTGCAAGCCATTGCAGCGGCAGACCTATCAAACTACCCTGATGCCAGCTACCAGTCGCTGATAGCGCTGTTGGCACAGTGGCACGGCGTAGCCGCCCCGCGTGTCATGCTGGGTGCCAGCGCCAGCGAATTGATCATGCGATTTAACCTGGCCTTGCGACTGATGGGCCCAGGCAATTCACAGGGCCAAGCCTGGCGCATTGCCATCCCACAGCCCGCGTATGGAGACTACGCTTGCAGTGCCATAGCGTGCGGGCATACGCTGTGTGTGGCACACGAGGAGGCAGACTTGACCTGGATCACCTTGCCCGGCAGTCCGTTGGGCCAGCTCAGCACTATGGCATCTGCGTCGCCCAATATGCTCCAGGTGGTGGACTGCGCTTATCTGCCCTTGCAGCTCAGTGGTGAACAAGCCAGCGCGGCAGCGCTCAACAACGCCTGGCAAATTTGGTCGCCCAACAAAGCGCTGGGGCTGTGCGGCGTGCGTGGTGCCTATGCGATTGCACCCCAGGTTGTACCGGCCCGCTTTGCAGGGTTGCTACAGACGCTGCGTAGCCTAGAGCCTTCGTGGGTGCTCGGCGCAGCTTCGGTTGCCCTGTTGCAGTCGTGGACTTCGCAGCCTGTGCAAGAGTGGCTTGTTGCTTCGCGCGATTGGTTGCGCACACTCAAAGCTGCGCAAATCGCCCAAATGCAGCGGCTGCAAATTGCGGTGCAACCGAGCACTACCAACTTTGTGTGTGTTCAACTGCATGCCAGGCCCGCCGAGCACCAGCGGCGCCTGCTTGCTTTGCGCCAGCATGGTGTAGCTTTGCGTGACACCACCAGCATGAGCCTGCCTGGCTGGGCGCGTATGCGGGTGCATACGCCGCAGGCGCTAGACGCATTCATTCAAGCATGGACAAAACTATGAGCCACACAGTGCGCGCCAAAACAGTCATGGTGCTGGGCACCACCAGCGGTGCAGGTAAAAGTTTTCTGACTACCGCGCTGTGCCGCTGGTACGCACGACAGGGTTACAAGGTGGCACCATTCAAAGCCCAAAACATGAGCAACAACGCCCGTGTAGTACCGGGGCCAGATGCAGGCTACGGGGAAATCGGTAGTGCCCAATATTTTCAGGCCTTGGCTGCTTGCGCAGCACCAGATGTGCGAATGAACCCCGTGCTGCTCAAACCCGAGGCCGACACCCGCAGCCAAGTGGTACTGCTGGGCCAGGTCGCCACGCACCTGGCCGACACACCCTGGCGTGAGCGCAGTACGCACCTGTGGCCAGCCATCGCGCAGTCACTGGATGCCTTGCGTGCAGAAAATGATGTGGTGGTAGTAGAAGGCGCAGGCTCACCCGCCGAGATCAATTTGCAGCCCAGTGACATCGTCAACATGCGTGTGGCCGTGCATGCCCAGGCCCGTTGTCTGCTGGTAACCGACATAGACCGTGGTGGTGCGTTTGCGCATTTGTACGGAACCTGGCATTTCTTGCCCCAGCAGGAGCGGGCGCTGATCAAAGGTTTTGTATTGAATAAATTCAGGGGTGACGCTGCCTTGCTCGCCCCAGGCCCCACGATGCTGCAGGCAGCCACGGGGGTGCCCACACTGGCCGTGCTGCCCATGTGGTGGAACCACGGTCTGCCCGAAGAGGACGGCGTATTTGATGCGCGTAGTTCGGGTGGGCAGGGCGCGGGCCCGCATATTGCCATCATTGCCTATCCCCGCATCAGCAATTTGGACGAATTTCAATCGCTCAAAAACGTGCCCGGTGTGCGCTTGACATGGGCACGCAGCCCCGCTGATGTAGAAGGCGTGGACTGGATCATTCTGCCCGGCTCCAAGCACACCGCAGCTGATTTGGCCTGGTTGCGCGCCCAGGGGCTGGCTGCCCCCATTGCCGCGCACGCAGCGGGTGGCGCTGCCGTGCTGGGCATATGCGGTGGCCTGCAGATGCTGGGAGAGGCACTCATCGACACACAGGGCATTGAAAGCATAGAGCAGGGCAATACACCTGGTTTGGGTTTGCTTGACGTAGTCACGCATTTTGAATCTTGCAAAACCGTGCAGCCAGTCACTGCGGCATTTACCAAACTGCAAGCCCCATGGCAATCGTTGTCGGGTGTCACCTTGACTGGCTACGAAATCCACCACGGCAACACCGTGCCCCGCGAACCTGCCAGCCCCGTGCTTGCCGCGCTGCCCCGTGGTCTGGGTTGGCGTAACACGCAGGGCAATGTGCTGGGGATCTACGTGCACGGCCTGTTTGAATGCCCCGCTGTGTTGCACGCCCTGTTTGGTGCGCAAACGCACAGTCTGGACGGTGTATTTGATGCCATGGCCGACTACGTTGAACGACACTTCGGAGAGACTGCACTCCAGCAATTGGTTTGACGTTGTGCCGCGCGCGTAAAATAGCAAATGGTTGACGCAAACGTCGACTGAATTTTCTTGCCTCGTTATTGAAAGTCCTTCATGAAAAAAACATTCCAACTCCATATTGAAGGCAAAAACCCTGACCGCCTGCTGGAAGCCATCAAGAACGAGGTGCGCAAATACATCAAGCGTGAACGCGGGCGCGACTTGCCCAAGGGCGTAGATTTTTGGGACTTTGACTGCAAGTTTGGCACTACGCAAGACGCTGCCCAAGTAGTGCATCTGGCGCAATTAACCGAGCGCATGGACGCCATTGCCCAGGCTGCAGGCACACAGTTTTATGTCGAGATTTTGGCCAAGCACGGTATTCGCAAAGCACAGCCTGCGGGTCGTGCTGACGAGTCTAGTGAAGAAGGCTATTGAGCCTGTCTCGGCTTACTGGTTTCATACGATTCATTGTGAGCCTGACTCTTCGCAGAGGTGTGTGCCGATTACTCGCGCAGACGTATGCCAATGGCCTGTGCAGCTACGCGGCTGTCCCCCGGCGCGGGGCTTAGTATCTTCTTGCGTCGTCTTGTACGCGCCTCCTCCTCTTATGCCGCTACGCTGCACAGGCCATCGGCATACGCCCCAACTGAGGGGGTTGGCACACAACAGCCACAGCCAAACACAACCCCACTCCGTCACCACCAGCCACGCGTTTGCGCTGTCAGGCACTGTGCGTGAGTGGATACCGTAGGTAAAAGGGGAGCCAGGTACAAAA
>JAYVTG010000027.1:0-37923 GCA_043774625.1 Polaromonas sp.
GCCTTGGTGCGCACACCGCTTTTGGCTTTGAACCACTGGGGCGTAGCGCCTATTTTGACGCGCCATTTTTTGGCAGGATGTTTGTAGCTGGGATAGTAAACGTAAGGCTCTGCGTTGGACGAATTGGTTGCGTCCCCGGTAGCGTCAGCCCAGGACTTTTCAAAATCCGCAGCATTGGTTTGAATGGAGTTTTGCACGTCGCGGGCTGCGTCCTCGGCGGTCACCTTCATCTTTTTCAGCTCGTCCAGGTCCATCGAGCGATTGACCTCGGCTTTGACGTCAGCCACATAGCGTTGCGCCTTGCCCAAGAGCGCGCCCACCGTGCGTGCAACACGCGGCAGTTTTTCAGGACCAATAACGATCAGCGCAACAGCACCGATCAAGGCGATCTTGGAGATGCCCAGATCAATCACAGGTCAAGTCTCAGTGCAGGGTGATCAAGACTTTTGCTTGGCTTCTACGTCGATCGTAGTTTTTTCAGCTTGTGTGGCGTTTTGCACCTGGCCGACGGGTACGTCTTTGTCTGCCGATGCAGCGCCGTCCTTCATGCCGTCTTTAAAACCTTTCACCGCGCCGCCTAAGTCGGAGCCCATATTTTTGAGCTTTTTGGTGCCAAACACCAACACGACGATGAGCAACACAATGCCCCAATGCCAAATAGAAAATGAACCCATAAAAATCTCCTAATGCCAAAATCGTAGGTAACTACGCGCTGAATGAATCATGTGATTGTAGTGAGTTGCGAGAAGCACCCCTTGGGCAAGGGTTTGCTTTGCCGCGACTTTACCCTTTGAGCCACGGCCTGGGGCCGCCCAGGACATGGATGTGCAGGTGATGCACTTCCTGGCCACCCTCTGCGCCCGTATTGGTCACGATGCGAAAACCGCCCTCAGGATACGGTCTGCAGCCCTGCTCCATAGCCAATTGGGGGGCCAGAACCATCATGCGGCCCAATAGTCCAGCATGCTCCGTCGTTACTTGGGCCATGGATGGCAGGTGATGCTTGGGCACCATCAAAAAATGCACTGGTGCCCAAGGGTGAATGTCGTGGAAGGCGAAAATTTCTTCGTCTTCATACACCTTGCGAGAAGGTATCTTGCCTTCGATGATTTTGCAAAACAGGCAGTTCGGGTCGTGGCTCATGGCTTGGGGCTAATCAGGAAGCAACGGCTTTGTTGGCGTTCATGGCCACCATGCCCTTGACAATGCGGTAGAGAAACCAGATGGAAATGATCGTCCACGCGATCCAGCCCGGCAGTAAAAACAAGAACCACAGCGGGGCGGTTACCAAGTACAACACCGCCGCCCAGATGGTTGAGCGGATGCGCCAGGAAAAGTGGCTTTCTTGCCAAGTGCCCGCCGCCTCGCTGCGTTTGACCATGTCAATCACCAAAGCCACGACCAGCAATACTGGCCCCCACTGGCCGCCGGGCACCAGGGCGCTGACTGCAACCATCAAATGCAGCGCATAGCTGATCCAGCCGACTGTTTTGAGCTGGTCGGTGTTCTCGTTGTTGGGCTTAACGTCGGTAAAGTCGTTCATTCTGCTGATCCTTCATGACGGTTTTCGTTGTCGCGGGCCTGTGCCTTGCGGGCGGCTTTTTCTTCCAGCCCACTGGTGCCAACGCGCCGGTCCAGCTCGGCGATGACATCCTTCGGGCCAAGGCCATAGTGCGCCAAGGCCACGAGGGTGTGAAACCACAAATCTGCTGTCTCATTGACGATTTTTTGCCTGGCTTCCTGGGTTCCTGAGTGGTCGGCGTCCTTGCAGGCCATCACCATCTCGGTGGCTTCTTCGCCAATTTTCTTCAAAAACGCATCCGGGCCCTTGTGCAGCAAGCGCGACACATAGCTTTTGTTAGGGTCGCCGCCCCGGCGCGAGGCCAGCACGGCAGCCAGTTGGTCAAGAGAGTCGTTAGAAGTCATGCGGTGAAATATACAGCGGGTACAGGCTGTCTATGACCCTATTTGTAGATCGATTCGGGGTCTTTCAAGACGGGGTCGATAGTTTTCCACTCGCCACCTTGCGCATTTGCCTCATATTTGCTGAAAAAGCAGCTGTGGCGGCCTGTGTGGCACGCAATCGACTGGCCGGGCGATTTACCTTCCAGCGGCTCGTGCCCCAGTTGGGACACCTTGAGCAAGACAACGTCATGGTCGCAATCGAGGCGAATTTCGTGCACGGTTTGCACATGGCCCGACTCTTCACCCTTGAACCACAGCTTGCCGCGCGAACGGCTGAAATACACCGCCCGGCCCAGCTCGGCGGTTTTTTGCAGCGCCTCGCGGTTCATCCAGGCAAACATCAGCACGTCGCCCGTGCCCTGCTCTTGCGCGATGACGGGCACCAAGCCTTTGTCATCCCATTTCACGTCGTTTAACCATTTCATAACCAGATTGTCGCGCATTTGCTTTGCTATTGTTTTAGTAGCTGCTCGCGCATATTCTACGCTGGCTGTCAGCAATTTTTACTACTTTTATAGCCGCACAGGTATGCCGCGCTGCGCCATCAGCGCCTTGGCTTGGCCCACGGTGTATTCGCCGTAGTGGAAGATGCTGGCAGCCAGCACCGCGTCTGCGCCGCCTTGTTGCACGCCGTCGGCCAAGTGGTCGAGATTGCCCACGCCGCCAGACGCGATCACGGGCACGCTCACCGCGTCGGCAACGGCACGGGTGAGCGCCAAATCAAAGCCACTTTTGGTGCCGTCACGGTCCATGCTGGTCAGCAAAATCTCACCCGCGCCGCGCCGCGCCATCTCGCTGGCCCACTGCACGGCGTCCAGCCCGGTGTTTTTGCGGCCACCGTGGCTGTACACGTCCCAGCCGGGGCCTGCGGGTTTGCCATCAGCGTCCAGGCGCTGCTCGTCCTCTGTCTTGCGGCGTTTAGCGTCTATGGCCACCACGATGCATTGCGCGCCGTATTTGGCACTGGCCTCGTTGATGACTTGGGGGTTGGCAATGGCAGCCGAGTTAAAACTCGTCTTGTCCGCACCCGCGTTGAGCAGGCGACGCACATCGGCCACTGTGCGTACGCCACCGCCCACGGTGAGCGGAATAAACACTTTGGAGGCCACGGCCTCGATGATCGGCAAAATCAAATCCCGCCCATCGCTGGTGGCGGTAATGTCCAAAAACGTCAGTTCGTCGGCACCTTGGTCGTTGTACCGCGCAGCAATTTTCACCGGGTCGCCCGCGTCGCGCAGCTCCACAAAATTAACCCCCTTGACCACACGGCCACCGGTGACGTCTAGGCAGGGGATGATGCGTTTGGCTAGCATTTTGACTTTTCCACTTGAATTGACATTTTTAGCAATTATGACAGAATATGAATATTGAACGAAAGTAAAGTTATGCCTTCATTAGCCATGTCAGAAAACGGTCGGGTACTCATTCCTGCCGATATGCGCGAAAAATTGGGGATTAAACCCAAGGAGCGCCTGCATGCCGAAATTAAAGATGGTGCGCTGGTGTTGAAGCCCATGGCTCAACACTTTATTGAAATGCGTGCTTACTTTGACAGTGTTTTGAAAATTGATAAAAGCCGATCGTTGAGTGACGAGCTCATCGCCGAGCGCCGTGCTGAAGCTGCCAGAGAAGACGCTCAATGATCTATGTGATGGATGCGTCAGCCCTTTTGGCGCTGACCCACGGTGAGCGCGGGTATGAATTGGTTGAAGAGTTTATTCAAACCCAAGAATGTGTGATCAGCAGCGTCAACATCGCAGAAGTCGGCTCCAAGTTGATGGACAACGGTTTGCCCGAAAAAGACCTATCTCGCGTGTTGCAGCAGTTTCAAGTTGGCATCTTCGACTTTAACGCGGAACAGGCTATTCGGTCTGCAGCTCTCAGAACACTCACACGAAGCTCTGGTTTGTCGTTAGGCGATCGTGCATGCTTTGCACTGGCCCAATTGATGGAAGGCTGCGTAGTCACGACAGATCGGGTTTGGTCAGATGTTGAGACGGTTTTGGGCGTGAAGGTTTTGCAGATTCGGTGATTTTGTGAATGGTGTGGCCATCTTGATAACAGTATCAAGTAGGCAGGTTTGATTAAAGCTGCTCGTCAATCGCCTTGAGAAAGTCATCATTTTTTAGTTTGGTTTTAGCTTCATAAGATCGAACACCTGCCCAAATTGAGAATAACTACATTAACGCCGCCCCTCCACCTATCGCATGATCCATAAGGCCAAGACCAAGGTTGAATACTCCCCACACTATTACAAAAATAGAAGCGAATCGGTTTGAATATTTTGCAATCAAATACCCGCCGACCGCCAACACTATTGCGGCACCAGCGTGAAAAAGGCTCTTATAGATCGCCGCAGGAATTAGTGACAGTATCGAAAATATATAAATCACTTTGGCGGAATCGGCAACCATTACTTTGGCTTGCCAAGGAGTTTCGATTTTGGAGAAGAATCCACCCTTATCTTGCCCATCCATCGTGTTACCTACCCATTCAACGCATCCGCGCGCGCCTGCGCAGCCGCAAAATCCAGATCGCCGCTGTAAATCGCACGCCCGCAGATCACGCCTTCAACGCCTTCGCCCTCCACAGCGCAGAGCTTTTCAATGTCGGCCATGTTGCTCAGGCCACCGGAGGCGATGACGGGGATGGTCAAGGCTTGGGCTAGTGCGACGGTGGCTTCAATGTTGACACCTGAGAGCATGCCATCGCGCCCAATGTCGGTGTAGATGATGGATTCAACACCATAGCCTTCGAATTTTTTGGCAATATCGATCACGTCATGCTTGGTCAGTTTGCTCCAGCCGTCGGTGGCGACTTTGCCGTCTTTGGCGTCTAGCCCCACGATGATGTGGCCGGGGAAAGCGGTGCAGGCGTCTTGCAGAAAACCTGGATTTTTGATGGCTGCGGTGCCGATGATGACGTAGGCCAAACCAGCGTCCAGGTATTTTTCAATCGTGTCCAGGTCGCGAATGCCGCCGCCCAGTTGCACGGGAATGTTGCCGCCCACCGCGTTCAAAATGCTTTTGATGGCACTCAAGTTTTTGGGTTCGCCGGCAAAAGCACCGTTCAAGTCCACCAGATGCAGGCGGCGTGCGCCTTTGTCTAGCCAGCTTTGCGCCATGGCGGCGGGGTCTTCACCAAAGGTGGTGGACTGCATCATGTCGCCTTGCTTGAGGCGAACGCAGTGACCGTCTTTCAGGTCGATGGCAGGGATGAGTTGCATAAACGTGGGGGGTGGTAGAAATGCGCCGAGGCAGGCTCAGTGCAGCGGTGAAACCGCAGGGTTGGTGAGGGTTAAGGGTTCCAGTGCAGGAAGTTTTTATACAGTGCCAAACCTTGGCTGGCGCTTTTTTCAGGGTGGAATTGCGTAGCGAAAATGTTATCGCGTGCGATGGCCGCTGTAAAGGGGGCACCGTAGTCGCAAACCCCCACGCTGTGGTGCGTATGCAGCGGTTGTGCGTAAAAACTGTGCACAAAGTAAAACCAGTTGTTGTCTTGGATGCCTTGCCACATCTTGTGGGGCTGCGCCTGCTTGACGCGGTTCCAGCCCATTTGGGGCACTTTGTAACGGCTGCCGTCGCCTTGCAAACGGCCAGCCAGCTCAAATTTATGCACCTGCCCAGGAATGAGGCCCAGACCGGGTGTGTCTTGCTCGTCAGAATGGTCTAGCAGCATTTGCATGCCTACACACACGCCAAACAGGGGTTTGTTGGCAGCCGCTTCCAAGACAGATTCTTGCAGGCCCGAGGCTTTGAGTTCGGCCATGCAGTCGCGCATGGCACCTTGGCCGGGTAACACGATGCGCTGGGCGGCGCGCACGTCTTCGGGGCGCTGGGTGATGACGACCTGCACACCACTGCCTTGCGCCGCTGCCATGACCGCGTTGGCCACCGAACGCAGGTTACCCATGCCGTAGTCCACGACCGCGACTGTGTTGGCGACTGTATTGGCCATAAATTGAGGCTTACTTCAACTACTGGTTACTATTATTTTGATAGCTGCTTGCGCATATTCCACGCTGGCATTTGGCTATTTTGGCATCTAAAATGCTTATAAAGAGCCTTTGGTAGATGGAACAACACCCACCGAGCGCGGGTCCAGTTCCATCGCCATGCGCAAGGCGCGTGCAAAGGCTTTGAAGACGGTTTCGCATTGGTGGTGGGCGTTTTCGCCTTTCAGGTTGTCAATGTGCAGCGTGACAAATGCGTGGTTCACAAAGCCCTGAAAAAACTCGTAAGCAAGCTGGCTGTCAAAGGTGCCGATCATGCCGGACTTGAAGGGCACATGCATGTCCACACCGGGGCGGCCAGAAAAGTCGATCACCACGCGGCTCAAGGCCTCGTCCAGTGGCACATAGGCGTGGCCGTAGCGGCGGATGCCTTTTTTGTCGCCCATCGCCTGGTACACCGCCTGTCCCAGGGTAATACCCACGTCTTCTACCGTGTGGTGGCCGTCAATGTGCAAGTCGCCCTTGGCCTGAATGTCCAGGTCAATCAGCCCGTGGCGGGCGATTTGGTCCAGCATGTGGTCAAAAAAACCAATGCCCGTGGACAAATTGGCTTTGCCTGTGCCGTCCAGGTTGACCTTGACGGTGATTTGGGTCTCTGCCGTGTTACGCACGACCTCTGCGTGTCGGGGGGCGTTCGTTTGGGATGCTTCAGCGGTGCGGTTCATAGTCGTATTGTCGCAGGTTGGGGCGGGCTACAAACTAGCCTGTAGCGCTGTCAGCATTAGCCTATTTTCCTCTGGCGTGCCCACGGAAAGGCGAATGCAGTTAGCCAGCAGCGGGTGCATGGTGGATACGTTTTTTATCAACACCTTGCGCGCCTTCATTCCGGCAAAAGCCCTGGCTGCATCGGGCACACGCACGAGGATGATGTTGGCCTCGCTGGGCATAGCCTGCACCCCAGGCATTTTGCCTAACGCTTCTAAAAGCATAGCACGTTGCGCACGTATTTCGCTGGCTTGCAGCTTAAACACCTCTTCATGTTCTAATGCAAACAGAGCACATTCGCAGTTCAAAATGCTTACGTTATAGGGCGGGCGCAGCTTGTCTACCTCGCTGACCAATGCCGCCGGCCCCATCATGTAGCCGATGCGTGCCCCAGCCAGGCCAAACTTGGACAATGTGCGCATCAGCAGCACATGGGCATTTTGCTCGGGATGGCTGTGGATCTGGGTGATCCAGCTTTTGGCGCTGAACGGCTGGTAGGCTTCGTCCATCACGACCAGGCCGCCATAGGTGGCGCACGCCGCGATGATGTTTTTGATCGTACCCTCGTCCCACTGCGTACCCGTGGGGTTGTTGGGGTAGGCGATGTAGGTAATGGCGGGTTGGTTGTGCGCTATCGCGGCGAGCATAGCGGGCGCGTCCAGCTCGAAATCGGGGCGCAGTGGCACGCCGATGAATTCCAGACCCTGAAACTGCGCACTCATGGCGTACATCACAAAACCAGGCAGCGGCGCGAGAACCTTCGCGCCTGGCAAATCGCAGGCCATCGCCAACAGCGAGATCAGCTCGTCCGAGCCATTGCCCACCATCAATCCATGACCATCTGGCACCTGGGCATAACGGCGCAAGGCTGTTTTTAAATCCTCAATGCGCGTAGCTGGGTATCGGTTAATCGCCAATGTACCCAGCCGCTGGCCCAGCTTGGCCTGCAGATCAGCCGACAGCGTGTACGGATTTTCCATCGCGTCCAGCTTGACCATGCCCGCAGAGTCTTGAATGGCGTAGGCGTGCATAGACTGGACGTCTTGGCGCATTAGTTTCAAAGACAGGTTGGCAGCGTGGTGCATCATGTGGCGTTTTCAATATCGGCAGGCTGGGTCTGCAGGGGGTGGATGATTTGCAGGCTGTCCATGGTGTGGCCCGCTGGCAGTTCCAGACTCAACACATAGGTGCAGCCTTGCTGTTGGGCAGACGAAATGATCAAGGCGTCCCAATACGACAGGTCATAACGGTCTTGCACGTCCCAGGCGCCGTCCACGGCATACCGGTCCAGGTGCGGCGGCTGCCATTCACGCAAGCGACGCACATGCATGCGCACATGCGCGGGCGTGATCGCCGTCGTTTCGGTAATACCAAAGGTCTTTAACGCGCCGTTGTACAACTCATTGAGCACCTGGGTGCTGATGCGCCCCGTGCGCTGCCGCCAGCACCAGGCTACCCATGCACGCGCCGCCGTCTGCACAGCCGCGTCGCGCTCATCCAGCGTGGCGAGCAGCACGCCTGAGTCAACGAATACCAGCGGGGCGGTCATATTGGGCGTTTCTGTGGTTGGCCACGGTTGGCGTAGCCGTGCTGGCCGCTTGCGGATTGACTGGCCAGATCTCAAACTTCAAGGCTGCGCGCATGGCCTGCTCATAAGAATCTTGCCTGCGCATCTCCTCACCCACCCATTCTCCGATCAAGCGCGAAATACTCGCGTTGCGCTTGGCCGCTTCGATGCGCACCCAGTTGGCAACGGCATCTTCCATGGTGATGGTGATGTTTTTCATGGTTAAATAATAACACGAATTTCGTGTAACACTAATTTTGTGGGTAATTTTGGAGTGAGTTAACCAGCAAACGCCAGATCCCGCCATGCCAAAACTGTGGCGTCCGTGCGTGTAAAGCTTTGGTCACCTCCATAAATCAAGGCTTGGCTCGTGGGCACACCCATATGGCGTGCCACAGTTTGCATGTTTTTCAGCCAGTCTGCATGAAAAGTCTGGCCCGATTTGACCTCTACCAGAGTAAACCCCTGGCCTTGCTCCAAAAGCACGTCCACCTCGTTGCCAATGTTGTCCCGCCAAAAATACACGGGCTGCGCATCGCCTTGCGTAGCGCGCCATTTCAGCGCTTCTGTCACCACCCACGTTTCAAATAGCGCCCCGCGTGCATAGTGTGTAGACATGGTTTGCGCACTGTTGATTCCAAGCAGCCATGCGCACAAGCCAGTGTCTAAAAAATACAGCTTGGGTGCCTTGACCAAACGTTTACCAAAGTTACGGTGATAGGGCGCGATGCGTTTGACCACGTAGCTAGCCTCCAGCACATTCATCCAGGCAGCGGCCGTCGGCTGGGCAATACCACAGTCATTTGCCAAACCGTTCAAATTAAGCAGTTGCCCCGTTCGCGCAGCGCATAAGCGCAAGAACCTCTGAAAGTTTCCCAAATCATGCACAGCGGTGAGCGCACGCACGTCGCGTTCCAGATAGCTTTGAATGTAGTCAGCGTAATAGCGCTGCGGATCAAGCCCACGCGCATGCACAGCCGGATAGCCGCCTTGCCATAAATATTCGTCCAGCGACTTGGGGCCATGCCCAGCGTCAACCAGTTCTTTCAGGCGAAGCGGATGAAGCTCAATAAAACTCGCTCTGCCAGCCAAGCTTTGTGTAATGCCTGCCAGCAGCGAGAATTGCTGCGACCCTGACAGCACGTATTGGCCCATCAAACCACTGTGATCCACGGCAGTTTGAATATAAGAAAACAAGTCTGGAACGCGCTGCGCTTCATCAATGACCAAGGGAGCGGGGTATTGACTCAGAAATCCGCGTGGATCTTGTTGCGCAAACTCACGCACATCCAGGTCTTCGAGCGACACATACTGCCAATCAGGCAAGGTGTTACGAATCAAGGTGCTTTTACCCGATTGCCTGGGGCCCGTGACGACGGCAACCGGGTAGCCTAGCAACGCCTTATGCAGGCGCGCGGCAGAGGTGCGATCAAAGAGAGTTCTCATAATTTGCTATTTTAATATTATTTCTTAAAATAGCAAATTAGTGGAATAAGTCCTTCAATTACCTTCAGGCAGACCAAGCGGCTAGATTTGAATCAATTACACGAATAGGCGTTTGCCAACGCGTTCAAAACCACCAAATCTACGGGCATATCAGCCTCATATACATCGGCATTGCGTTTCATTTCTGTATTGAACAGCACGGTCGCGTTGATAGGGTCCAGCCGCCTGCCATCAAGGCAGAACAAGGGTTTGGCACCTGCTTGCACGGCTTGCACATTAGCCGCCAAAATGCCTTCCAGCACACCGATCAGGTAGAACCTTTTGTATTCGGGCCCCTGTTTATTCGATTTTTCTAAAGCGCGTAGTTCGCGCAGGCTCATTGCATTCGCACTGCCACTTGCAACAAGAGTCAATAAACAGAGAATGACTGCGTAGGCAATTTTATTTTTCATGGCGATATGAAGAAGTAGCATGGCTCACTTCAAGCGCATTTCCGCCGCCCTAGCATGCGCCTGCAAGCCTTCGCCATGCGCGAGGATGCTGGCCAGCTTGCCCAAAGTTTGCGCGCCCTGCTCACTCACCTCGATCAAGCTGCTGCGCTTTTGAAAGTCATACACACCCAGCGGGCTGCTAAAGCGCGCCGTGCCACTGGTGGGCAGCACGTGGTTGGGCCCGGCGCAGTAGTCGCCCAGGCTCTCGCTGGTGTACGCGCCCATGAAGATGGCGCCAGCGTGTTTCAAGAGTGGCTCCCACTGGTGTGGGTCGCGGCTGGAGATTTCCAGATGCTCGGGAGCGATGCGGTTGCTGATCTCGCAGGCTTCTTCCATGCTACGCGTCAAAATCAATACGCCACGATCCGCCAACGACTTGGCGATGATGTCTCTGCGCGGCATATCGGGCAGGAGTTTGTTCATGCTGTGCTGCACGGCCTCAATGTACGCTGCGTCAGGGCAGAGCAAAATGCTTTGCGCCAGCTCGTCGTGCTCGGCCTGGCTAAACAAATCCATCGCTACCCAGTCAGGGGGCGTGGTGCCGTCGGCAATCACCAAAATCTCACTGGGCCCGGCAATCATGTCGATGCCAACCTGCCCAAACACGCGGCGTTTGGCAGTGGCAACATACGCATTGCCGGGGCCGGTGATTTTGTCTACCTTCGGGATGGTGGCCGTACCGTAGGCCAACGCGCCGATGGCTTGTGCGCCGCCGATGGTGAAAGCACGCGTGACACCGGCAACATGGGCCGCTGCCAATACCAGGCTGTTTCGCTCACCGCGCTCGGCAGTAGTTGCGCCGCTGCCGCCTGTGGCCACGCTGCCGCGCACTGGCGTAGGCACGACCATGATGATCTCTTGCACACCAGCTACATGGGCGGGCACGGCGTTCATGATCAGGCTGGACGGGTACGCCGCTTTGCCGCCAGGCACATAAATGCCCACCCGATCCAGCGGCGTGACCTTTTGGCCCAGCAAAGAGCCGTCGGCATCGCGGTAGCTCCAGCTTTGGCCACTGGCGGATTTTTGCGCCTCATGGTAGCTGCGCACACGCGCGGCTGCGGCTTGCAAGGCGCCGCGCTGCTCGGCAGGCAAGCCGTCAAACGCGATTTTGAATTCGGTCTGGGTCAGCTCCAGGTCTTTCACATGCGCAGCAGCCAGCCCATCAAAGCGCGCGGTGTATTCCAGCACGGCAGCATCTCCGCGTTGCTGCACATCGCGCAAGATATCAGCCACTCGTAGTTCAATGGCATCATCGGTTTGCGCAGACCAGTGTAACTTGGCCTTGAATTTCTGCTCAAAATCGGCTGAAACTGTTGATAAATATGCGCAAGCAGCTACTGAATTCATAGCGTTCTTCAATAACGGTTAAGGTGTGATGGCACTGGCAAAGGCATCGAGAATGGGACGGATACGCGCTTGCTTCAGCTTGAGCGCAGCCTGGTTCACCACCAGGCGCGAGCTGATGTCCATGATTTTTTCAACCTCGATCAAATGGTTGGCCTTGAGCGTATTGCCCGTCGATACCAGGTCCACAATTGCGTCGGCCAGGCCAGTCAGCGGTGCCAGCTCCATGCTGCCATACAGTTTGATCAGGTCTACGTGCACGCCTTTGGCTGCAAAAAACTCGCGGGCTATGGCAGTGTATTTGGTCGCCACTTTCAGGCGGCTGCCCTGCTTCACGGCGGCGGCGTAATCAAAATCTGCGCGCACGGCCACGCTCACACGGCATTTGGCAATGTGCAAATCGAGCGGCACATACAAGCCTTCTTGCCCAGTCTCCAACAAAGTGTCTTTGCCAACGACACCTAAATCTGCACCGCCGTATTGCACATAGGTAGGCACATCGCTGGCGCGCACCAGTACCACGCGCACATCGTCAGCATTGGTCCGCAAAATCAGCTTACGAGAAGTTTCCGGGTCTTCCAGCACTTCAATACCTGCTGCTTTTAAAAGCGGCAAGGTTTCCTCAAAAATACGGCCCTTTGATAGCGCAAGCGTAATCAAATTTGTTCTCCTAATAGCGCAAGCGTAATCAAATTTGTTCTCCTAATAGCGCAAGCGTAATCATTTCACCCTCTCAATATCCGCACCAATACCGCGCAGCTTGGCTTCCATGCGGTCATAGCCACGGTCCAGGTGGTAGATGCGGTCTACCAGCGTTTCGCCATCAGCCACCAAACCAGCAATGACCAGTGACGCAGAAGCACGCAAATCCGTTGCCATCACCGTCGCACCTGACAGTTTGGCTACACCTTCAATCACCGCCACTTTTCCATCCGTTTGAATCTTGGCACCCATGCGCTGCATCTCGGGCACATGCATGAAGCGATTTTCAAAAATTGTCTCTGTCACTTTAGCCGCACCTTCAGACACGACGTTCAACGCCATGAATTGCGCCTGCATATCGGTGGGAAAGCCAGGGTATTCGGTAGTGCGAAAGCTCTGCGCTTTCAAACGTCCGCTCGCTTGCACACGAATGCCCGGCACGCTTTGAGCGCCTTCCTTCAGCTCAATCGCTTGCACTGTCGCACCCGCTTCGCGCAGCTTGTCGATCACGGCGTCCAGATGGTCTGCACGGCCATGCTTTAAAACGACGTCGCCACCTGTAGCTGCCACAGCACACAGAAAGGTGCCGCACTCGATGCGATCTGCCACCACGGCATGCGAGCACCCATGCAAACGCTCCACGCCCTGAATGCGGATTTTGCTGGTGCCGTGGCCTGTAATTTTGGCACCCATTTTGATCAGCATTTCGGCCAAATCGCCAATCTCGGGCTCTTGCGCCGCATTTTCCAAAACGGTTTCGCCTTCGGCCAGCGCAGCCGCCATCATGAAGTTTTCAGTACCCGTCACGGTCACCATGTCGGTGGTGATGTGCGCGCCTTTCAGGCGTGTGTGGCCCTTGGGCAGTTTGGCGATCATGTAGCCGTGTTCGACCACAATGTCTGCGCCCATGGCTTGCATACCCTTGATGTGCTGGTCAACCGGACGCGAGCCAATGGCGCAACCGCCGGGCAATGACACCGTGGCTTCACCAAAACGTGCCAGCAAGGGGCCGAGCGCAAGCACAGACGCACGCATGGTTTTCACCAGTTCATACGGTGCTTCGGGCGAGCTTAAAGCGCCCGCGTTGATGGTCACGCTGCCATCCGCATTGCGCTCTGCTGCCACCCCCATGTTACGGATGAGCTTGAGCATGGTGCTCACGTCTTGCAGTTGTGGCACATTGTGCAGGGTTACGGTGTCTGCCGTGAGCAATGCAGCGCACAGCTCGGGCAAGGTCGCGTTTTTGGCACCAGAAATCAGCACCTCACCATTGAGCGGTTTACCACCGCGAATCAATAACTTATCCATAACTCAGTTGTTCTGTGAAGCCCACTCTGCGGGCGTATAGGTTTTCATCGACAAGGCGTGTACCTCGTCGGTCTTGATTTTCTCACCCAGCGTGGCGTACACCGCCTTGTGGCGCTGGATCAGGCGTTTACCATCGAAAGCGGGCGACACAATCACGGCGCTCCAGTGGCGGCCATCGCCATCCACTTCCAGGTGGTCGCAGGCCAGGCCAGCGGCGATGATCTGATGCAGTTGCTGCGCGGTCATGCTCATAATTTAACTCCGAATCTTGTAGCCAATGCGCAGCAGGTGCACACTGATCCCGCTGACCACCAACATGGCCGTGCCGACCACACCCAGACTCACCCAGGGTGACACATCGCTCACACCAAAAAAACCGTAACGAAAACCATCAATCATGTAGAAAAACGGGTTCAAGTGGCTCACGACTTGCCAAAAGGGTGGCAACGAATGGATGGAATAAAATACGCCGCTTAAAAACGTCATGGGCATGATGACAAAGTTTTGAAACGCGGCCATCTGGTCGAATTTTTCGGCCCACTGGCCCGCAATCAAGCCCAGCGCGCCCAGCATGCCCGCGCCCAGCACTGCGAAAACTAAAATCCACAATGGTGCCGCAAAGCTGGGCTGGCCAAACCAATACGTAACCGCCAGCACACCAGCGCCTACCGCCAAGCCTCGCACAATGGACGAGCCAACATACGCCACAAACCAGCTCCAGTGCCCCAGTGGCGTCAACAACAAAAACACCAGATTCCCCATGATCTTGCTCTGAATCAGGCTGGACGAGCTGTTGGCAAATGCGTTTTGCAGCACGCTCATCATCACCAAACCTGGTACGAGGAAAGCTGTGTAATGGACCGTGTCATACACCTTGACCTGGTCTTTCATAACGTGGCCGAAGATGAGCATGTAAAGTACAGCCGTCAAAATTGGGGCACCAACGGTTTGAAACCCTACGCGCCAAAAGCGCAGCGTTTCTTTATAAAACAGAGTTTGCCAGCCGGTCATGCTGCCACCTCAGTATTGACTTCGCCGGGAACGGCATTCATCACGTCGAGAAACACATCCTCCAGGTCAGCCTTGCGAATCTCCACATCATGCGCTTCAATGCCCGCCTCGCGCACGGCGGCCAAGTATTGCTCCACCTCCAGCGCGTTGTGCGCGGGGAATTGCACAATACGGCCTGTAATGCGCGCCTTGCCAGCAAGAACATTAGGAAGTTCGCTATCAATTTTAAAGCGCAGCACATTCGACGATGCCGCTTTGAGCAATTCGGACGTATTGGCTAACGCCACCACCTTGCCTTGTTTAAGCATGGCCAAACGGCTACACAGTGCTTCGGCCTCTTCCAGATAGTGCGTGGTCAATAACACCGTGCTGCCTTGCTTGTTCAACTTGGCAATGAACTGCCACAGGGTTTGGCGCAGTTCTACATCTACACCCGCCGTCGGCTCGTCCAGCACGATGACGGGCGGCTTATGCACCAGCGCTTGCGCTACCAGCACACGGCGCTTCATGCCGCCCGAGAGTTGGCGCATATTGACATCGGCTTTGTCGCTCAGGCCCAGACTATGGAGCAATTCATCTATCCAGGCATCATTCTTTTTCACACCAAAATAGCCGGACTGGATGCGCAAGACGTCTCGCACATTGAAGAATGGGTCAAACACCAGCTCTTGCGGTACCACGCCCAGCATGCGGCGGGCTTGGGCACAGTCGGTTTGTACATCATGGCCCAGCACTTGAATACGGCCCGATGTGGCGCGGGTTAAACCAGCCAGTATGCTGATGAGCGTGGTTTTACCAGCGCCATTAGGCCCCAATAAACCAAAAAATTCGCCCTGTTCGATGTTGAAGCTCACGCCGTCAAGCGCAATAAAGGCGCCGTGGGCTCCAGAATATTGTTTGGTGACGGATTGGACAGAAATTGCAGGCATGAACCCTAGATTGTAGGGTGTAGGTGGCAACCCTGCCTTGACCGGCTTACCAGGAAGGCAAGTAAAGTTTAAGGTGCTGCTGGCAAAAGCTCGGCCACGCCGTACATCACGGCCAGAGCGCGCAGGCGCGTCGGCAGGCTGCGCACAGAGAAGCTTTTGCCGAGCACCTGTGCTTCGCGGCGGCATTCCAGCAGAACCGCCAATGCAGACGAGTCAAACCTGGTCAGGCTGCCTGCATCTGCTATGGCTGCCGTGTCTTCACTGCGCAAAGCTTGCACCAGCATGTGCACGCAACTGCGTGCACTGCGGTGGGTAATTTCAGCTGGAAGCAGCAGCATGGGGCTTAGCTGGTCGCTTTGGCGCTCTTGGCCTTGTTACGCTCAGCCAGCTTTTTAATCAACCCGTCTACGCCGTTGGCATTGATTTCCTGGCCAAACTGGCTGCGATACGTCTCAACCAGCCAGATGCTGGCTACGTTCAGGTCATAAATCTTCCAGCCTGTGTCGGTTTTTTCCAGGCGATAGTCTAGGGCAATAGGGTCACCTGAGCCTTTGATTTCGCTGCGCACCACGACTTCGGTTTCACCCGCAGCGGCGCGCAGGGGTTTCATGACGATGGTTTGGTCACGCACTTCGGCCAAGGCACCCGCATAGGTGCGCACCAGCAAAGTCTTGAATTCTTCTTGCAAGCGTTTTTGCTGTTCTGGTGTGGCACTGCGCCAATTACGGCCCACAGCAGAAGCTGTCATGCGCTGGAAATTGACGTTCGGCATGATTTTGCTGTCTACCAGGGCGATTACCTTGGAAGTGTCGCCGGTTTGAATACTCTTGTCGGCCTTGATAGTTTCCAGAACGTCCACTGACAAGCGTTTGATCATGGCGTCGGGGGCTTCGCCTGTTTGCACGGCTGCGGCTGTCTGGGCTAAGGCAGCGCCAGACATCAGGCTGAGGGAAGCTAAAACAGCGGCAAGGGAGCTAAAAAAACGTCGATTCATACAATATCCTTCCAAACGGCCGTTACTAAAGTGGTGGCCGTGAACACCTAACGTTCGGGTAGAGGGCCCGGACTACACAGAAGTTCTTACTTTGCGGGTTCTTTACTGTCCTGTTTACTGTCCTTACTGAAATCTTCATCTTTGTCTTCATTTTTTTCCTGGTCTTTGGCGTCAGAGCGGTAAATGGAGGCACGCCGTTTTTGTAAGAATGCGTCACGGGTGAAAGAGTATTTGTCCAGCGCTGCATCGTCCAAAAAGCCGTCCAGCTTCAAAAATCTCGCGCGCAGATCCACGATACGCAGCGCTTTTGCGGTGTCACGCACTTTTGAAGTGTCGATCCGCGTCAGCAGGTCGGCCTTGGTTTCGGCGGCTATGGTGAACGAGTCGCGCAGGGTCGTGGGGCCCAGCAAAGGCAAAACGATGTACGGCCCCGAAGGCACACCCCAGCGACCCAGCGTTTTGCCCAGGTCTTCGGGGTGGCGTGGAATACCCGCCTCATCGGCCACATTCAATATTCCACCCAGGCCAAAAAAGGTATTCAGCACCACGCGAAAAAGATTATCGGTCGCATTGGTTCCGCGTAGCTGCAAGCTGCTGTTTACAAAAGACCACATATCTTCCAGGTTGTCAAAGAAATTGGTGACCCCTTTGCGCACCAGCGAGGGAACGACCTTGACGTAAGCCGTGGCCACGGGTTTGAACACCGCGCGGTCTATTCCATCATTGACCTTGTACACCGTGCGGTTGAGTGGTTCCAGCGGGTCAGCCGGATTGGCATTAGGACCTGTGGCGCAGCCTGAAATCATGGCAAAAACCAATAATGCCAGCGCCAGCATTGCGCGAGCAGCTATGTTTTTTATAGCGATCGACGAATTGATGCTCAGATCAGTAAAAGTGGTTGCAATCATCATTTTTTATTCCCTGTTGCGCCACTTCCTGCATTGGCTGCATTTGAATTGTTGGAGCCTTCTGTCTTGTTGGAGCCGTCAGCCGCCTTGCTGTACAAAAATTGTGAGATCAGGTTTTCCAGCACCACGGCAGACTGGGTAGCTTTAATCACATCGCCCGCAGCCAGGTTCTTTTCTTCAGCCCCGGCTTCTACGCCGATATATTGTTCGCCCAGCAAACCCGTGGTCAGAATTTTGAGTGAACTGTCTTTAGGAAAAGCATATTTACTTTGCATCGCCAAATTAACTCTGGCCTGAAAAGATTTGTCATCAAATGTGATGGATTCCACACGCCCCACCACCACACCCGCGCTTTTAACCGCCGCATTGGGTTTCAGGCCGCCAATATTGTCAAACTTGGCCGCCACGTTGTAGGTGGTGTCAAAGTTCAGGCTCAGCAAATTGCCCGCCTTGAGAGCCAGAAACAGTACAGCTGCTGCCCCCAAAAGCACAAACAAACCAACCCACACATCATTTTTAGCGCGTTGCATAAGGGCTTTCCTCTTCTCTTAGTGGTTAGATACTGAACATCAAGGCCGTGAGTACAAAGTCCAGCGCCAGCACCGTCAAACTTGCCATGACGACGGTGCGTGTGGTGGCGCGCGACACGCCCTCGGGCGTGGGCTCGGCTTCAAAGCCTTGCAGCAAGGCAATAAATGTTACCGCCAAGCCAAATACGATGCTTTTGACAATGCCATTGCCCACATCTTTCCACACATCCACGCCGCCTTGCATCTGGCTCCAAAACGATCCGCTGTCAACACCGATCATGACCACACCAACGACGTAGCCACCCATAATGCCTACCGCGCTGAACACGGCGGCCAGTATGGGCATACTGATCACACCGGCCCAAAAGCGCGGTGCCAGCACGCGCTGCACGGGGTCAATGGCGGTCACTTCCATATAGGCCAAAACTTCGTCACGCTTCATGATGCCGACCTCGGCCGTTAGCGCTGTGCCCGCGCGGCCTGCAAACAGCAAGGCCGTGACCACGGGGCCGAGTTCTCGCACCAAACTTAAAGCCACCAGCAAGCCTAGGGCCTCCGATGCACCATAACGTTGCAAGGTGTAGTAACCCTGCAAGGCCAGCACAAAGCCAACAAACAAGCCACTGACGCCAATAATGGCCAGCGAGTAGTTGCCTAAAAAATGAATCTGGTCGCGCACCAGGCTAAAGCGTTTGAATGTGGGGCCTGCCATGGCCAACAAGCGCCAAAAGAGGCGCGCGCTGTAACCGTAGTTGGCCAGCTTGCTGCGGGTGGCAAAGCCTACGTCTGCAGGTTTGTACCAGCTCATCGCGCACCTCCAAACGTTTTGATACCTGAGCCAAAATCTTTCTCCACCGTGGCACCGGGGTAATGAAAATGCACCGGGCCTTCAGGTAGCGCGTTGACAAACTGGTGCACCAGCGGGTCGGTACTGGCCTGCACTTCTTGTGGTGTGCCTTGGGCGGCGATTTTGCCGTTGGCCAGCACAATCACCTTGTCTGCAATGCGAAAAGTTTCGTCCAGATCATGCGACACCACGATGCTGGTCAGGCCCAGGGCGTCGTTCATGTCGCGTATCAGGCGCGCTGCAGTGCCTAAAGAGATCGGGTCCAAACCGGCAAACGGCTCGTCATACATGACCACGTCAGGGTCTAGTGCAATGGCGCGCGCCAGGGCTACGCGCCGGGCCATACCGCCCGACACTTCGCTGGGCTTCAAGTCGCGCGCGCCGCGCAGGCCAACGGCGTTGAGCTTCATCAGCACAATGTCGCGAATCAGAGCTTCAGGCAAGTCGGTATGCTCACGCAGCGGAAAGGCTACGTTTTCAAATACCGTCAAGTCGCTGAACAACGCGCCAAACTGAAACAGCATGCCCATGCGGCGGCGCTGGGCGTAAAGCGTGGCCTGGTTTTTGGTGTTGACGGGCTCGCCGTCAAACGTCACCCTGCCTTTTTGCGGCGCTACCTGGCCCGCAATCAAGCGCAGCACTGTTGTTTTTCCGCCGCCCGAAGCACCCATGAGCGCCGTCACCTTGCCGCGCGGGATACTCAAAGACACACCATCCAGAATGCGGCGGCCCGCGCCGTAGCCGAACACCACGTCATCAAAAGTGACGAGTGCCTCGGGTGCCAGGAGTGTGGCCTGAGGGTCTATGCTGAGGGTTACTGTTGTTATCGCCATAAAAAAGGCCGGATCAATGCCCGGCCCACTATGATAAGGGAATTCCCTGCCTGGCAGGTAAAGCCCGCTTAAGGCCCGCTTAAACACCCACAAGCGGGTGGCCCATGAGGGCTTGAACAAACACCGCCAGGGTGATGGCGACGTAAATGCCAGTGACCACAGGCATGGTGCCTACAGAGTTGCGGCTCCGAGCGTCCAGCCAAAGCCCCAGAACGGGCAATATCTGCATGGCATGCAAAGCAAGAAAGTGGGATGGGCGCAGGTCGCCCACTTGCATCGACCAGCCGAGCAGCGGGATAACAGCCGCATCCGGCGTCGGGACGCCCACAAAATGGCTTCTGAAAGACGACAAAGTACCCGCCGTAAGCAGTGTCAATAGGCAAGAGCTGATGAAACCCCATTGCACGCCTTGTCGCAGGTGCGTCCCCATGCGCAGCCCGCGGTCTTTGGCTACCCGCCAGCCGATAACCCCCACACCCAGAACCAGCAACACGGCGCCCACACCCATCAGACCGTACAAGATGCTGTACAACGCGCCTTCGTAGTTGTAGTGCGAGCGCGCACCACGCCCGGCCTGCAGGCCGATGTACAGCATCTCCCCCCACGCTGCTATCGCCATGGTCGGTAGCGTGCAGCGCATCCACCAGCTGCTTTGCGCGCTGGCCGACATGCGCTGCACCACCAAGCCCAGTGTGGCGAACAAGACAGCGAAAGACACTGCAAACTTCGCAGGTTTGATCCAGACATTCATCCCGTCCAGGGTCCGGGTTTCCAACAGAGCGCCCGCCAAGAAGCAAATCAATAACGCCACCGAAAAACCGGTGCATGCCCACAACAGCTTTAGCCCATTCGCGTTGCCCACGTGCACATTAGGGAACTGGTGATCGACGGTGTTGACTGCGCTATGCATTTGGATGTTCCTTCAAGGACGATTGACTGGATTTGCTCGCTGCCCACTCTGTCAGCACACCCACAAGCCAGCCTGCAGGACCAAACATAAAGATGGTGACGAAGATCGGCGCTTGCAGCACACGGTGCACACCCGCGCGGTCCATTCGGTCGGCCAGCATCACGCCTATTAGCAAATCAAAAGCCAGGTAATGGCCCCAGCCCGCGACCAAAACAGGGTCGGAAGCAAACAGCTGACGCACTTGTGCAATCGAGCTGTAACCCCCTGCCGATTGCACAAAGTACACCCCCATCAGCGCCGTGTACACCAATGCAATAGCGCCAGGAACGACATACCTGGGAAACAACATGAAAACCCGCCAGCGGTGCGGTACAAAAATAATGACCAACCAGCCACACACTGCGGCTAAGTTGAGCACTGAAAACAGTGACGGCCAATCCATATCCATACTCCTTGGGCAATTGAAAAAAGCAAGCTTGACAGGCAAGCGCTGCACCAGGTCAACACAATTTCCCTGCCGTTGCTTGTACGCCTATTTTGCAAACCATACGAGTGTTTTTATACATCGTAATTTGCACTATAAAATTGCATTTTTGCAATAACAAGTTTTTATGGATACGCTTCACAAACTGTCCTGGGACTGGATCAAAAGCTTTGTCGCTGTAGCGGAGCACGGCTCGGTGGCGGTGGCTGCGCAGCATTTGCAAACCAATGCCGCCACCGTCAGCCGCCAAATCGTTGCGCTGGAAAAGCATTTGGGCATTGAGCTTTTTGTTCGCAGCCGCCAAGGCATGCAGGCCACTCTGCCCGCCATGCAGTTCTTGGCCCCGGCTCAGGCCATGCACAGCGCCATGCACCAACTCAGCCTGGGGGCGGCGAGTAAAGACGAAGCCCTGCAGGGCCTCGTGCGTATCAGCGCCAGTGTGAGCCTGGCCAACTATGTGCTACCCGACCTGCTGAGCGTGCTGCGTAGCCAGCAGCCCCATATTCAATTTGAAGTCATTGCCACAGACGCGCAAAGCAACCTGCTCAAACGCGAGGCGGACATTGCAATTCGCCTCATGCAGCCCACGCAAACTGAGCTGATTGCCAAACGGGTGGCCAACTTCGGTATTGGGCTGTATGCCAGCCAGAGCTATGTGGCCAGGCGCGGCCAACCCAGGCTGGACCCACGCCAGCTGATGCTGCATGATTTTGTAGACGTGTCGCCGCAGAACCAGTTGCGCCATGGCTTTGCCAAAGTGGGCATGCCCCAATTGAGCGAGCGCATTATCGCCAGCTGCAGCGACCATAGCTGCTCATGGCAGATGGTCAAATCGGGGTTGGGCATCGGCAGTGCACTGGGCGTGGTTGCCCAGCGCGAACCATTGGTGATGCCGGTGCTGTCTGATGTTGCCATTGAGCGGCTGCCGGTCTGGCTAGTCACCCATAAAGAGCTTCGCCAGCAGCCGCGCCTGCGTCTGGTCTACGACTACCTGGCAACAGCGCTTAAATCTCTGGGCGAGACAGGGCCGAGAGTTCCCCATCGCGCGACAGGGCAGGTAGTTAGCGCGGCAAGTCGCTAAAGCCCATCAAAAACTCGTCCACCGAGCGTGCCGCCTGGCGGCCCTCGCGAATGGCCCACACCACCAGCGACTGTCCACGGCGGATGTCGCCTGCAGCAAACACCTTGGGAACGTTGGTGGCGTAACCACCGGTAAAGTCGGTGCTGGCTTTCGCATTTCCACGCGCGTCCTTGGTGATGCCAAAAGCGTCGATCACGCTGGCCACCGGGCTGACAAAGCCCATCGCCAGGAAAACCATATCGGCTTTCATCACGACTTCAGAGCCTGGCAACTCAACCATCTTGCCGTTTTGCCATTCCACGCGCACGGTTTTCAGGCCTGTCAGTTTGCCTTTTTCGCCGATGAATTCTTTGGTAGAAATCGCAAACTCGCGCTCGCAGCCCTCTTCGTGGCTGGAGCTGGTGCGCAGCTTGATCGGCCAGTACGGCCAGGTCATGGGGCGGTTTTCTTCCTCGGGCGGCTCGGGCATCACTTCAAACTGGGTGACGCTGAGCGCGCCGTGGCGGTTGCTGGTACCTACGCAGTCGCTGCCGGTGTCGCCACCACCAATGACGATGACGTGTTTACCATCAGCGCGTAGTTGGCTTTTAAGCTTGTCACCCGCATTGATCTTGTTCTGCTGCGGCAGAAATTCCATAGCAAAGTACACGCCTTCCAAGTCGCGGCCCGGCACAGGCAAATCCCGGCTTTGCTCGGCACCGCCGGTCAGCAGCACGGCGTCAAAGTCTTTTTTCAACTGCTCGGGGCTGATGCTGGCCGAAGCCCAGTTGGTTACTTTACTGCCCTTGTCCAGCTCGGCCACCATCACACCGGTTTTGAAGACGACGCCTTCAGCTTGCATCTGCTTGACGCGCTGGTCGATGTGCGTCTTTTCCATCTTGAAGTCGGGAATGCCGTAGCGCAGCAGTCCGCCCACGCGGTCGTTCTTCTCAAACACGGTCACGCTGTGTCCAGCACGTGCCAATTGCTGCGCTGCGGCCATGCCTGCGGGGCCAGAACCCACCACGGCCACCTTTTTGCCAGTCTGGTGCTGTGCGGGTTGCGGGTTGACCCAGCCCTCTTTCCAGGCGCGGTCAATGATGGCATGCTCGATCGACTTGATACCCACCGGGTCGTCGTTGATGTTCAGCGTGCAAGCAGCCTCGCAAGGCGCAGGGCAAATACGGCCGGTGAACTCGGGAAAGTTATTGGTCGAATGCAACACCGTGATTGCGTTCTTCCAGTCGCCCTGAAACACCAGGTCGTTAAAGTCTGGAATGACGTTGTTCACCGGGCAGCCGTTGTTGCAAAACGGTGTGCCGCAGTCCATGCAGCGCGCACCCTGCTTTTTGGCATCGTCATCGCTTAGTGCAATGACAAACTCTTTGTAATTCTTGACGCGTTCGGGTACGGGTTTGTAACCCTCTTCCAGGCGCTCATACTCTAAAAATCCGGTGGCTTTTCCCATGGTGATCTACTCTTGCTTGGGTTAATCAAATCGCTGCTTTGGCTGCCTTGGCAACCTGCTCGCCCAGTGCGCGCTTGTATTCCAGCGGAAACACTTTGACAAACTTGCCGCGCTGCTCGGGCCATGCGTCCAAAATCTCGCGTGCACGCAGGCTGCCCGTCCAGCGATGATGGTCTTCCACCATCTTCTTGAGCAGAGCATCGTCGGTCTGGTTCAGGTGCATCGGATCGGTTTGTTCAGCTGCAGCCGTCACTTTGGACAGATCGACCATCGAGGTGTTGCAACGCTTGGCAAACTGGCCGTCTGTGTCATAGACATAGGCCACGCCGCCGCTCATGCCTGCGGCAAAGTTGCGCCCCGTCTTGCCCAAAACCACCACCGTGCCGCCGGTCATGTATTCACAACCGTGGTCGCCCGTGCCTTCTACCACGGCGCTGGCACCCGAGAGGCGCACGGCAAATCGCTCGCCCGCTACGCCGCGCAAAAACGCTTCGCCTTCGGTTGCGCCATACAACACCGTATTACCGACGATGATGTTTTCGGTCGCGTTGCCTCTAAAGTCGATGCTCGGGCGCACGACGATGCGGCCCCCGCTCATGCCTTTGCCGGTGTAGTCGTTGGCCTCGCCAATCAAATACAGCGTGATGCCGCGTGCCAGGAAAGCGCCAAAGCTTTGACCGCCGGTGCCTTCGAGCTGAATGCGGATGGTGTCGTCTGGCAAGCCTTTTGAGCCATAGCGCTTGGCCACTTCGCCCGACAACATGGCGCCTACAGAACGGTTCACGTTGCGGGCTTGCTCGATGAAGTGCACCTTCTCGCCTTTGTCCAGCGCGGGTTTGGATTTTTCAATCAGTTTCAGGTCCAGCGCCTTGTCCAGCGCATGGTCTTGCACGCCTTCGTGCTTGCGCGGCACATCTGCTGGCACTTGCGGCTGGTAAAAAATACGGCTGAAATCCAGGCCACGTGCCTTCCAGTGCGAAATGCCTTTTTGCGTGTCCAGCAGTTCGCTGTGGCCTATCAAATCGTCAAACTTCTTGATGCCCAGTTGCGCCATGATGCCGCGCGCCTCTTCGGCCACAAAGAAGAAGTAATTCACCACATGCTCAGGCTTGCCTGCAAACTTGGCGCGCAGCACCGGGTCTTGCGTAGCCACGCCCACGGGGCAGGTGTTGAGGTGGCATTTGCGCATCATGATGCAGCCTTCCACCACCAACGGTGCAGTGGCAAAACCCATCTCGTCTGCGCCCAGCAGGGCAGCAATCACCACGTCACGGCCAGTTTTCATCTGGCCGTCGGCCTGCACGCGAATGCGGCCGCGCAAACGGTTGAGCACCAGGGTTTGCTGGGTTTCGGCCAAGCCCAGTTCCCACGGCGTACCTGCGTGCTTGACCGACGACAGAGGCGATGCGCCCGTGCCACCGTCGTGCCCTGCAATCACCACATGGTCGGCCTTGCATTTGGCCACGCCCGCAGCCACCGTGCCCACGCCCACTTCGCTCACCAACTTGACCGAAATGTCGGCTGCGCTGTTGGCGTTTTTCAAATCGTGAATGAGCTGGGCCAGGTCTTCAATCGAATAAATATCATGGTGCGGCGGCGGGCTGATGAGGCCCACGCCCGGCACGCTGTAGCGCAGTTGGCCGATATAGTCGCTCACCTTGCCACCGGGCAGTTGGCCGCCCTCACCGGGCTTGGCACCTTGCGCCATCTTGATTTGAATCTGGTCTGCAGACACCAAATATTCTGCCGTCACACCAAAGCGGCCCGATGCGACCTGTTTGATCTTGCTGCGCAGCGAGTCACCCGCCTTAAGGGGAATGTCCGACACGATGCGGCCTTCGCCCAGGCTGGTGCCAATGCTGTCACCGTCCTTGATGACGGGGATAAAGCGCTGGCCCATGCCTTCCAGCACGCCGCTGGCGGCGTTTTGTGTTTTCGCAGCGTCCATCTCGGCGCGATACCGCAGCGGGTCTTCCCCGCCCTCGCCAGTGTTGCTTTTGCCGCCAATACGGTTCATGGCCACGGCCAGGGTGCTGTGCGCTTCGGTAGAAATAGACCCCAAAGACATCGCGCCCGTGGCAAAACGTTTGACGATTTCCTTGGCAGGCTCTACTTCGTCAATGCTGATGGCCCTGCTGGGGTCAATCTTGAATTCAAACAGACCGCGCAACGTCAGATGGCGACGGGTTTGGTCGTTGATGATCTGCGCGTATTCCTTGTACGTGGCCGCATTGTTGGCGCGGGTGGCGTGTTGCAGCTTGGCAATTGCGTCGGGCGTCCACATATGGTCTTCGCCGCGCACGCGCCAGGAATATTCGCCCCCGGTTTCCAGCATGTTTTCTAAAATCGGGTCGTTGCCATAGGCTGCTGCGTGGGTGCGGATGGATTCTTCGGCAACCTCGAACACGCCTACGCCGCCCACCTGTGTGGCCGTGCCGTAAAAGTATTTGTCGATGAAGGGTTTGTTCAGCCCCACTGCTTCAAAAATCTGTGAACCGCAATAACTCATATAGGTGCTAATGCCCATTTTGGACATTACTTTATACAAGCCTTTGCCAATGGCTTTGACGAAGTTGTACACCGCCTTGTCGGCATCAATGTCCTTGGTGTGGCGGGTCAACTCGATCACCGTTTCCATCGCCAGGTAGGGGTGCACGGCTTCTGCGCCGTAGCCTGCCAGCAGGGCAAAGTGGTGCACCTCGCGCACGCTGCCAGTCTCGACAATCAGGCCCGCATTGCAACGCTCGCCCACCTTGACCAAATGCTGGTGAATAGACGACAAAGCCAGCAGCGCGGGAATGGGCACGCGGATGGCGTCCATTGCGCGGTCAGACACGATGAGAATGTTGTGGCCGCTCTTGATGGCGTCCACCGCTTCTGCGTTGAGCGATGCCAATTTGGCTTCCACACCCTCGCGTCCCCAAGCAGCGGGGTAGGTGATGTCCAGCGTGTAGCTTTTGAACTTGCCCCGCGTATGCGCCGCAATGTCGCGGATTTTCGCCATGTCGGCAAAATCCAGAATCGGCTGACCGACCTCCAGGCGCAACGGCGGGTTTACCGCGTTGATGTCCAGCAGGTTGGGCTTGGGGCCGATGAAGCTCACGAGCGACATGACGATCTGCTCGCGGATCGGGTCAATCGGCGGGTTGGTTACCTGGGCAAACAGCTGCTTGAAGTAGTGGTACAGCGGCTTGTTTTTGTCCGACAACACCGCCAGCGGGCTGTCGTTGCCCATGGAGCCCATGGCCTCTTCGGCGTTGGCGGCCATTGGGGCCATCAAAAACTTCAGGTCTTCTTGTGTGTAGCCAAAGGCTTGCTGGCGGTCGAGCAAGGCTTCTTTGGGGGCGGAAACTTCTACAGCCGCAGCAGGCACGTCGTCCAGGCGAATACGCACTTCGTCGATCCATTGGCGATACGGCTTACTGTTGGCGAGTTGGCTTTTGATTTCTTCGTCGTCAATCAAACGGCCTTGCTCCAGGTCGATCAAGAACATGCGGCCTGGCTGCAAGCGCCATTTTTTGACGATTTTGCTTTCTGGAATGTGGTGCAGCACGCCCGCTTCAGACGCGCAAACGACCAAATCATCGTCCGTCAAAATATAGCGCGCGGGGCGCAGACCGTTGCGGTCGAGCGTGGCGCCAATCTGGCGGCCGTCGGTAAAGGCAATCGCTGCGGGGCCGTCCCACGGCTCCAGCATGCTTGCGTGGTATTCGTAAAAAGCGCGGCGGCGCTCGTCCATCAGGGTGTGCTGTTCCCACGGCTCGGGCATCAGCATCATCATGGCGTGGCTGATGGGATAACCAGACGCTGTGAGCAGCTCCAGCGCGTTGTCAAAGGTGGCGGTGTCTGACTGGCCTTCAAAGCTGATGGGGTAGAGTTTTTTCAGGTCGTCACCCAGCACGGGGGACTTCATAACGCCTTCGCGCGCGCGCATCCAGTTGAAGTTGCCGCGCACGGTGTTGATCTCGCCGTTGTGCGCCACATAGCGGTAGGGGTGGGCCAGCGGCCATTCGGGAAAGGTATTGGTAGAAAAACGCTGGTGTACCAAGGCCAACGCCGACACGCATTTGGCGTTTTGCAGGTCCAGATAATATTCGCCCACCTGGGTGGCCAGCAGCAGGCCCTTGTACACCATGGT
Source organism: Polaromonas sp. (assembly GCA_043774625.1). Classification (GTDB taxonomy): domain Bacteria; phylum Pseudomonadota; class Gammaproteobacteria; order Burkholderiales; family Burkholderiaceae_C; genus JAAFIP01. The sequence continues at coordinate 27,656 of JAYVTG010000027.1, forward strand.
GCGGCAGCTCATGCTGGGTACGTAGTATTCTTTGCTGTGCTTCAGACCCAGGTTTTGAATCGCCGCGCTGGCGGTTTTGCGAATGACGTACAACTTGCGTTCGAGCGCGTCGGGCACGGTAATGTCAGCACCGCGCGCGATAAAAATCTGGCGGATGATGGGTTCTTTTTCGCGCACAAAGGGCGACATGGGCATGGTTTTGTTGACCGGCACATCGCGCCAGCCCAGCACCACCTGGCCTTCGGCCTTGACTGCACGTTCGAGCTCTTGCTCGCACGCCAGGCGCGAGGCATGTTCTTTGGGCAAAAAGATCATGCCTACGCCGTATTCACCCTGGGCTGGCAGCTCAATACCCACGCTACCGTCAGGGGCCGTTCCAGACCGGGCCATCTCTTCACGGTAAAAGTCGTCTGGCAGTTGAATCAAAATACCCGCACCGTCGCCACACAATTCGTCGGCACCCACAGCGCCCCGATGGTCCAGGTTTTCCAGAATTTTCAAACCATTTTGAATGATGGAATGCGACTTGGCACCCTTGACATGCGCCACAAAGCCCACGCCGCAAGCGTCTTTTTCCTGGCTGGGCTGGTACATGCCATGCTGTGAAGCAGCCAGAATCTCTTTATCCAATGCACCCATATGCTTCTCCATCAAATTCAAAAGGGATGGTAATTTTAGTGCAGTGCAACAAGAATTACAAACCCAATTAAATAGGGTCAGAACATAATTAATTTCTTAAAAATCAAGTTTGAATTTAAATAGGGACAGATCAATATCAAAACAGCAAGAGTTTCTTCTGCATTCAAGGAAAGCAGATTGCTATGTATTTAGTAGCTGCTTACGCATATTCCACGCTGGCATAGGGCACTTTTAGAGGATATTTATTTATCAGAAGGCTTGAAAGGCCGCCCCCGACGCGCTGGCCGCAGGCTGCTCTGGGTCTGCAATTCCAGCCCCGTTACAAAGCTGTCGTCGCCCAAAGCATGGTTTTTTAGCACTGAGTTTGTAATACGCAGTTGCACATCCGCCGCCAACCCCGCCTGCACCAGCGCGGTATACGCCGCCTCGCGTGCAAAAGGCGTGTTGCCCAGGTTCCAAAAGTGCGCGTGGGGCGTTACCAGGGGGTCGGTGCGCAGCCCTGCGTAATGCGCGTAACTGCTCCAAAAGTAGTCTTGCGGCTGTGCCACCAAGCCGCCACGCACCGGGTTCAGGTCAATATAGGCCATGCAAGCCAACAAATACCGCTCAGTTTGCACCAGGGTACTGCGGTAACGGCCTTCAAACAACGTGCCGCTACGCTCAGTGCGCAGGTTGTAGCGCGGCACATAACTGCGGCCCATTTGCTGCATCATCAACGACAAGCCATCCTCAGTAGACGGGCTTGCCAAGATATGTAAGTGATTACTCATCAGCACATAACTGTGGATAGCCACCTGGTGCAAACGGGACGATTCCAACAGCAAATTGAGCATGTCCCGCCGATCGGCATCGGTGGCAAAGATGGCCTGCCGATTGTTGCCACGCTGGATCACGTGGTGCGGATAACCTGGTAAAGAAATTCGTGCTTGGCGTGTCATGCCAGCCAGTTTACCCAAATTAAATAGGGTCAGAACACAATTAATTTGAATTAATTGTGTTCTGACCCTATTTAATTTGTCTTAGAGGTGTCAGCAAGTCAGACAAGCCGTTGTGATCGATCTCTCGTGCCAAAGCCAGCAAGCGGCCCAATTCGCCGGGTGGAAAGCCCTCGCGGGCAAACCAGTGCAGATAGTTGCCGGGCAAGTCCGCGATCAGGCGGCCTTTGTATTTGCCGAAGGGCATTTCCATCGTCACCAGTTTTTGCAGGTCTTCGGGCTGCATGTGCATTTAGCCCCCAGCGCGTTTGGCCTGAAAGCCCTGCGCCTTGAGCCAGGTAACAAGGCGCTCCACGTGGTCGCCTTGCACTTCTATCACGCCGTCTTTCACCGTGCCGCCGCTGCCGCAGGCGGTTTTGAGCTTTTTGCCCAGGGCTTCGAGTTCTTGTGCATTCAAGGCAACACCTTTAACCAAGGTGACGGCCTTGCCGCCGCGCCCCTTGGTCTCGCGGCTGACGCGCACCAAGCCACTAACCGACGCGCCCACCAGCTTGGCCGCATTGGCTTTGCAAACGCACTGGGCGCTAGGCTGGCCGCAGCCGGGGCAGATGCGCCCTGCCTCGGTGGTATACACCACGCCCTGCTTGCCCGCAGGCGCATCGGTCAACTTGGCTGCGCGTTGCGCCGCCCATTGCGCGGCAAAATCATCCAGTGGGGTCGCCATGGTTTCAAAGCAAAAAGTTCAGGCCACGCGCGCATGCAGCGGATACGCCGGGTCGGTGTAGCCCGGTGTAGACGGATGACCGGGCCGCACCAGGCTGTCTACCAGGGCCTCGTCTTCCTTGGTCACCACATAGTCCAGCGCTGGCAAATAGTCTTGCCACTGCGCCAGCGTGCGCGGGCCCGCAATGACCGAGCTAACCGCCTGATTTGCCAGCACCCACGCCGTGGCAAAGTGCGCAAGCGTCGTGCCCTTGGCCTGCGCGTGTTGTTGCAGGGTCTGCGCAATCTGCAAAGACTCTTGCCTAAACTCGGTGTTCAACATCCGCTGGTCGCCACGGCCTGCGCGGGTCGTGGCATCGGGCTCTTGGCCGGGTGTGTATTTGCCGGTCAACACGCCGCGCGCAATCGGGCTATAGGGCGTCACGCCCATGCCGTAATGCGCGCAGGCGGGCAAAATTTCCACCTCGGGCATGCGGTTGAGTAGGTTGTAATACGGCTGGCACACCAGTGGGCCGGGCATGCCCAGTTGCGCGGCCATGTGCACCATCTCGGCAATGCGCCAACCGCGAAAATTAGACACACCCCAATAACGAATCTTGCCGCTTTGCAGCATGCTTTGCAACGCACGCAACGGTTCTTCCAGGCTCATGCCGTTGTAGTCGCGGTGCAGATACAAAATATCCACAAAGTCGGTTTGCAAGCGCTGTAGCGACGCGTCCACCTCCTGCAACATCCAGCTACGCGAATAATGCGCCGCCCCCGTGCGCTGCGGCTGCTTGAACATGTCATTGCCCAGCTTGGTCGCCAGCACCCAGTCGTTACGACACATGTGCCGCTGCCCCTTGAGCAAATTGCCAACCATCGTCTCCGACGCACCCAGCGAATACACGTCTGCCGTGTCGATGTAGTTCACGCCCTGCGCATGCGCATCGGCCACTATTGCAGCAGCCTCGTCCTGCGTAGTTTGGTCACCAAACATCATGGTGCCCAGGCATAGGGCAGAGACCTGGAGATTGCTTTTGCCTAGGGTGCGGTATTTCATGGGGATCACCTCTCAAAAAAATATTAGCCTACCCGCTCAACAATAAGACCCGCTACCGTTTTGGTAATTCCGGCCTCAAGGTAACGAAAGTCTTTATCGTTCTCCGTCACCAAGACGGCGGGCGCGTCAAACTCTAGGCAGCTTGCGGCAATGATGGCATCAATCAATTTCAGTTTACCGCCATCGGCGCTTGCGGGAGGGCCGCCAGCCAGCGCAGACAAGCGCAACAAGTCCGCGCGCAAAGAAGCCGCATTATTTAATACCGCCGTGCTTACAGGTATGGGCACCAACTGGTTGTTGCTGAAAATCTGTGCAAAAGCCGCTTCGTACTGTGAGCGTTCACCAGGTTGCGCTAGTCTGCGTGCTGCCACCAAGCATTCAGCCACGCTAATTTCACTCAAAGCCCGCGTTGCAGCAGGATATTTTTGCAGTAATAAGGCCAAATCAGCACGTATTTTTTCTTGTTTTGTGGCATCACCCAAAACCAAGTGACTCCACACATTGGAGTCGATCAACAGCGTTGTCATTATTTTTGCTTTTCTGGAAATTCAATGTCACGGTGGCTCCAGCCTTCGCGCTCGGATCGCATAAAGGCACTTAGCTCCGCAGAATCAGCGCCGGGCATGGTGGGGCGGTTCGGGTCTAGCATCGCATCCCAAGCCTTTTGGTTGTCCAGCAGATCTTGCCCGGTGGAAATAGATTCAACCAACGCGTCTATTTGTGACATGAGCCAAGACAATTCAGATCGAATGCGGGTACGCAAACGGCCCAAGGTGCGCGGGTCAAGTTCCAGGTCTTGTTGTGTGCCTAAAATTTCTTGCGCCGCTTTCGCGGCAGTATGGCCTAGCTGCACCAATCTGCGGTGTGAGGGCATGCCGTTTGAGTAAGTGGGCCAGGGAAGCTCAAGAATTTTTTTGTGTACGTGCCGTGGGCCAAATAAGCCACGCGCCTGAAACTCTTTGATGAGCCCGTTCGTGTAACCGCTGTTGAGATAGCATTCCACAAATCTCGCTTCAGCCTCAGTCTTTACAAAACAGATATAGCATGTAGATTCAGCTAAGAATCGTTGCGCAACTGAGGAAATATCTAATACGCAAGCCGACGCGTCCGTTGCGGAAGCGGTATACATGACTGCCCACTTTGCATCTATTGGCTGTTCAGTCAATCCCCGCTGAAAATCGAGTCTTTTATAACAATTCATCGCTTGTTTTTTCGCACTGTCACTACGCCGCTCATCCCACAGCTTCTCGCACTGGCTAAACCATTTTGCAGCCTCAATATCTCCACGCTCTGTCAATTCAGCAGCATCCAGCAAACGCCACTTACCTTTAGCCGCCACGGCAGCATCCACCACTTGCCCTGGCTCAGGTTCTTGCATCACCAACGGCAATGCTACTAACGGCGGGTTTACCAAGGCAAAGGGCAACACGTTGCGGGCAATTGCTGTGCGGTACAGATACTTTCCTTGCATTTGCCCAGTCAACGATATGCCGTCCCACGGTTTTTTGGCACCTTCTACTGCGAGCGGATGGGTACGCAAGTTGATGACGCGTTGGCTTAGGTCTGCCTGTGGGCCAATAGCCCCGCCTTGCGGCGCTACAAAATAAAAAGCGCGCGGGACGATGGTGGCACCTTGCTTAAAACGGTTGGCGTAGGCGTTGCCGCCGCTGGCACCTTGAATTTTTTGTTGCACCAAGGCTGAACGCTTTTTGCGACTTTCGGCATTGCCCAGTTCTTGAAAATACCAACGGGTGGTTTTCTCTTTGATAAACGCTTGTGCGTCGTTCCAATGCATATGCGGACGCGGCAGTTTGCCAGAAAACACCTCGCCCACAATGCCGGTTTTGGGCAAACTGCGGGTGCGGCTGGCTGTGATGCCTTCTGCGTGGGACGCAGTGGCCAGCAGCACGCAGGATGGCACGTTAAACAAGGGGCTCACACCGTCCAGGTCCCACACCTCGGTGAGCTTGAAGCCTTTTGCCTCGCCACTGCGCACGTTGGCATGCTGGTCTGCAGTGAGAAAGGCGCGCGGCAATACAAAGGCTAACTGCGCGCCATCTTTGGCCAGGTATTTACCGCAATGCGCCAAAAAGACTGCGGCTAAGTCTATGTGCGGGTTATTGGCTTTTGACGACGGCATGAGGCCGTAATGCTGGGCCATTTTTCGCACATCGTCCTGGTAGTCTCCGTTGGTGATGTCAGCATAGGTGAGCCATGGCGGGTTGGCCACAATGGCGTCAAACACGCGGTGCATAAACACAGGTTGGTAATTGTTTTGCAGCACAAACTGCCAAATACTGTCGCGCCCGGCCAGTTTGGCTTTGCGCATGGCTTTGTATACGTTATGCAGCTGGCCAATGTTTTGGCGGTCTAGCGAGGTATGGGGCAAGCGGTTTTTCAGGGTCGATTCAAAACGCTCATAGGGTATTTCTACCTTTTCCTGTTCATCAATCAGGTGCTGGGCCAGGTCTATGGCCTTGGTAAAGTTGTCGGGCTGGCCTTCAAAAGGCTCTACGTCCAAAGCGACTTTGGTGCCGTCGATGTTGACCGTGAAGTGCAAGCCACTGGTAAACATGGTTTTTTGGCCTTCGTCTTGCGACAAAAACAAGGTGTTGGCCAAATACACATTGAGCGTGACAGGGCTGTTGGCACGGCCCACTGTTTCGCCCAGTGCCAATAACAAGGTGGTTTTGGCGATTTGCACTGACAAAGGGTGTACGTCTATGCCTTTGATCTGGTTGGCAATCTGCTGCGCGGGCATGTCTTTCCAGTCCGCACGAAAACGTGCCACCAAGGCACGCAAAAAAGAGCCTGAGCCACAGGCTGGGTCTAGCACTTGGGAGTTGCGTTCCAATTGCAGACTGGCCACTACGCGTTCGCAGAGCCAGTCGGGGGTGTAGTACTCACCCAGCGCATGGCGGGTGTCAATGTCTATCAGCTCTTGATAAACGCCTTTCAAGATGTCTTCTTCTACATCGGTAAAGTTGTATTCAGTGATTTGGTTATACAACTCGCGCAGTGCTGGGGCGATTTTTGAGAAAACTGCGGGGTCAGACACCCAATAGAAAAAGTCACCTTCTACGAAGTTGGCTACGTTCAGTGCGTTAAAGGCATCGCCTGTCAAAATGCTGCGTAGTTCGTCGTCGCTAGGATAGGCACTTGGCTTGAGAACGACGTAAGCCAACAATTTTGAAAAAACACTCAGATAGGTGTGTACTAGGTAAACGCCACGCCGGTCGTCAAACTTGCCGTAGGCCAATTGTAAAAACCGCTGCCATTGTTCAAATGCCACATGGACTGGCGAGGCTACACCCACAGCAGGCATAACGCGCTGCATGGCTTGCACGGTGTTGATGAAGGCACGCGAAGTATCTCCAAAATCCAGCTGGATTTCACCTAAAGTAGCGCGGCGCTTGGTGGAGCGGAAAAGTAGCCGATCAAGGAAAAAGAAAAACTTTTCTTCGTTGTCTTTCTTAACTTCAAAGTTTTCCACCAAACGCAAACTTTGGCGGTTGGGCGTTTCTTGCCCGAGAAGAATTTCGAGGTTGGGCGCATAACTGCGCCATAGGCGGCCATCAGTAGCAATGAGTACGAAGTCGTACCGCTCGCCGCTGTGCCATTTGCCAGCCAGATATTCTGCCAACTGGTCTTCGGCATGGCGGCCAGTTTTAGCCAGGTCGTTTTCCCATTCGATGATGACGTTGCTGTAGGCAATGTCTGCAAAGCCGGTTTTTGGTTTACCCACACGCGGGATTTGGAATATGCTTTTTTCGCCGCCAGCAGCCATTTGGTCAACCATGGCACGCAACGATGGGCTGTCGGCAAACAATCTGGCCAGCAGGTTTTGAAAGCGAAGTTTTTTAGCTTCTTCCTTGTTGGCGTTTTTGATGCCGCTCAGGTAATCAGCTACTTCTTCAGCTACTTTGTATTCGGTCATGGGTAACTGTACCACTGCACATAGTTGGCATTTAACCAGGCTGCGTAATCACCCAAACCGACTCCCCTGCCCCACCAACTTCTTAGCCAGTTCATCCATCAACGCCTGCGTTACCTGCGCCGCTGGGTACGAGGTGTTCAGCAGTTCAAACCCACCCACGTTAGCTACCCTAAAGTCCACAGCACCGCTGTCGTGCTGCGGGGTGAGCATGATGGAGCCGCGCACGCGGGTTTCATATTCGAAGGTGTAGGCTTGCAGTTTGTTGGTGTCGGGGTGGCGCTGTTCTTTGCGTTCGTGTTTGATTTGGCCGGTGGCCAGGCGCTGAGTGACGCGTTCCAGGTCGGGCGGAAAGTTGACGGTGACGCTGTGCGTAGCCACCTGGCCAGTGGTGGGCAACAAGTCCCAGCCAACTCCAATGTAGTCAAACACCTCTTGGCTGCGCAGCATTTTCTTGCGGGCGTCGCACCTGAAGTTGCGCAGCGTGAGCTGGGGGAACGGGGCTTTGCCGTCCAGGCTATAGCTGCCATGGGCGGGCGGGCTGATGACGTTGAGCTGGGCGCACAGGTCTTGCAGGTATTTGTTGGCGACTTTGCAGGCCAGCTCTACGGCGGCGGTGTTGGCGGCCAGGCTGGCGTGGTTGCCTTGTTGCTGGTTTTGCAGGGCGCTGGCCTGGTTTTTTAGTTCGGACAAAAAGCTCATGATGGGGTGGGGAATAGCGACAAATAATTACTTGCCGCTAGCATACCGCACCTGTGTACTGAGAGCTTACGGTTTGGCGTCAGGTTTAACGTCTGGCTTGGCGTCGGGTTGCGGGTCTGGCGGCGCTGCTTTGTCGGCCATGTCTTGCATTTGGCGCACAATCTCGGCGTCTGACAGTGGGTTGGCTTGCAGGTTATGGGTGGGTTTGTCTAGCAAGTGTACAAAGCTTGGTGCTACAAATATAATAGCTGCTTGCGCAATAACTACGCTGGCGTAGGGCAGTATTTGCCTGAAAATTCGGTTTAAAGGCGTGCTTAGACCGTTTTTGGCAGCCTGGGCGCGCGCCATCAGCACGGCGTAGCCCATGGGGGGCAGCACAAAGCTCAGTTGCAAGAGCAGCAGCAGCAACACGGCGGCTTGGCTGGCGTCGCCCAGGCTGGCAATCAGGGGCGGGGCGACGACTGGGATGATGACAAAGATCATCTCAAACGCGTCGAGCACGCAGGCGCACAGGGCCACGCAGGCGAGGATGACGGCCGCCGTGGCCAGGGGCGGCAGGCCGCTGGTGAGCAGGGCGTTGGCCAGCCATTTGTCGGTGCCAAAGCCGCGAAACACCAGGCTGAACATGGTGGCGGCCACCAGCAGGGCTACCAAAGCACCGGTCAGCGCCAGCGTGCCTTGCACCACGCTTTGCCATTCTTTGAACGACAGGCTGCGCGTGGCCACGGTGGTGACGATGAGCAGGCAGCAGCCGGTGGCGGCGGCTTCTACAGCAAACATGGCTCCGGTGAAGACGGCACCCAGAAGGGTGACGATAATGGCAGTTGCTATAAAAGCGATAGCTGCTTGCGCATATTCCACGCTGGCTATTGGCTGTTTTTCTTCCTTAAACTGGTGTGGAAGCTGTTGTGCAGGCTGCCGGTAAGCAATCAGCAACCACAGCGCCCACAGCACCAGCACGGCGCAGGCGGGCAGCAGGGCAGCGCTCAAAATGTCTTGGGTGTTGACGATACGCTGGCCAGCCAGGGCGGTGGCTCCGGGCAAGTTGCCTGCCTCCAGGTGGGCGCGCAGCATGGCGTCGCCCAAAAGCAGCAACACCAATGACGGCGGCACCACCACGCCAATGGTGGCTGCGGCGGCGACCAGAGCGGTGGATTTGTCGCCGCCCAAGTGCTGCAAACGCGGCGCAATGACGCGGGACAACAGCGCCGAGCTGGAGGCCACCGAGCCATTCATGGGGGCCAGCAGTGCGCCCGTGCCCAGGGCGGCCAGCGGCACGCCCGCGCCCGTAAAGCGCAACGCCCTGGCCAGCGTGTTAAAGATGGCGTCGGCCACGGCCAGGCGCTGCAACAGCATGCCCACCAGCACGTACAGCGGCAGGGCTTGCAGCAGGTCGTGTTCCAGCAGGCCCACGACGCGGGTGGGGGCAGCGGTGAGCAGGTTCACGTCGATCGCGCCGGTAAAGAGGCCGACGACAGAGAACGCGCTGGCCACACCAATGAGCAGCGCCCACACAGGCAGGCCGGTGCTGACGATGAGAACGCCCAAGGCCAGCAGCATCCACAGGCCGGTAGCGCTCATGGGTTGTGCACTCGGTTATGCGTTCGGGTAGAGTCTGGTGAGGGCTCTTGGGCAGACTCAGGGTGAACGGAAGACGTTAAGAGTTGGAGCAAGGTTTGCAGCAAGATCAACACCACCATCAACATCCCCGCGCATTTGATGATGAAAAACCCAGGGGTGAGCGTTTCGCCAAACTTCTCCAGCCCCACCAGCGCCTGCCACGCCTGGGGCGCGCTGGCCAACAGCATGAAGACGGCCCAGGGCAGCACGCATACGGCCAGCGCCCACCTGCGCCACGCGGGCTGCGTAGCGGCGCTGCCACTGCGCGCAGGGATATGCGCGCTAAGGTGCGTACCCGCCACGCTGGCAGCGGCTATCGACACTGCCGCGAGCAACGCAAAAACAATCTGCGCCACGTCATTGGCCTGACGCGAATACGCTTGTACCCATTCGCGCAGCGGCCATTGCACTAACAGCAGCAAGGCCAGCGCCAGCACGCTCCAGGCGGTGGTGTACAGGGTGGCAAAGAGGGAGGTTTGGAGGATTCGCAAAAAACCGTGCATGGGCTGCATGGTAGCGCTTTGTTACCGGGGCTTACAGAAATTGTCTTCTGTGCTTTGAGGGCTTGCGCTGTCAGGCACTGTGGGTGTGCGGATACCTTCGTGTCCTCCGCCAGGGTATAGGCCTTGGCTTCTTGTCAGCTTTTGTACCTGGCTCCCCCTTTTACCTACGG
>JAYVTG010000028.1:0-34052 GCA_043774625.1 Polaromonas sp.
TTGGCGTTCATCTTCTGCCAGATCTTGACCAGGTCACGGTCTGCGCCCTGCATCAGGCCATCCAGCATTTCCACCACGTCAAGCCGCGCGCCCAGAGTGCTGTAGACGGTGCCCATTTCCAGGCCGATGATGCCGCCGCCCAGAATCAGCATGCGTTTGGGGACTTCTTTCAAACCCAGTGCGCCGGTGCTGTCCACTACGCGCGGGTCGTTGGGCATAAACGGCAGACGCACGGCTTGGCTGCCTGCGGCGATGATGCAGTTTTTGAACAGAATGACTTTTTTGGCACCGGTTTTTTCTTGCGCTGTGCCCGCAGTTTCTTCCACTTCTACGTGGTTGGCTGACACGAATGCGCCGTAGCCGCGCACGGTTATGACCTTGCGCATTTTAGCCATGGCAGCCAGGCCGCCAGTGAGCTTGCCGACCACTTTTTCTTTATGGCCGCGCAGCTTGTCGATATTGACCGCTGGTTTGCCAAATTCAATACCCAAGTCGCCCAGGTGCGACACTTCGTCCATCACGGCAGCTACGTGCAACAAAGCTTTGGAAGGTATGCAACCTACATTCAAACACACACCACCCAGCGATGCGTAGCGTTCTACCAAGATGACTTTCAACCCCAGGTCTGCAGCGCGAAAGGCGGCGCTGTAACCGCCGGGGCCTGCACCCAAAACCAGCAGGTCGCAGTCCATGTCTGCGGTGCCCGAGTAGCTTGACGCTATGGATTTAGTAGCTGCTTGCGCATTGTTTACGCTGGCATTGGCTGTTTTTGATGCTAAATCCGTTAACCCTGAGCTTGCCTGGGCGGTAGCAGGAGCTTCGACAGGCTCAGCCCGAACAGTGGGTTGGGTTACGGCTGCGCCTTGGACTTCCAGCGTCAAAACAACGGAACCTTGCTTGACTTTGTCGCCCAGCTTGATGGTCAACGAGATGACTTTTCCAGCGTGGCTAGACGGTATTTCCATCGACGCCTTGTCAGACTCGACCGTGATAAGCGATTGCTCCGCCTTGATGTTGTCGCCAGGTTTAACGAGCAATTCAATAACGGTGACTTCGTCAAAATCGCCAATGTCGGGAACTTTTATGTCTATCGCGCTCATTTGGAGCCTTTCAATTTCATGGTGTGCACAGTGAAGGGGCCAGCGGAATTTTTGTCGAACTCGCAGCCTGCTTCTATGCCTGCCAGCGCCACTTCTCGGGCGGTTTTGGCTTTGTTATAAATGGCGTGCATGGCACCCAGTGCAAAGCCGCGGCCTGAGCCAATGCCCCAAAATTCTTTAAATTCAAACACTTCGCGGTAGCTGTACAGGCCAAAAATGCCCGCGCCATTGGCAATCAGCACGCTGAACTGCATGGACTCATACGGGTCGGCGTCTTCCTCTTTGGTTTGCAAAAAGAAGCTGTCTTTCAAGATCGAGTGCAGCTTCAAAAAGGTGTCGTACACCTCGTCCTTGCTGTGCAGCTTAAGGTCGCCCTTGGGCAAAGCCAACAGTGCCTTGCGCAGCGCCGGAAAGTGCGCCACCGTGCCCGCAGTGGCCACATAGCTCGCGCCGCCCACGGCGTCTACCTTGAAGATTTTTTCATTCGCTTCAAACCGGTGGCCCAGGCGCGTGTCGCCAAAGGTGACCAGGCCGTCGCTGGCTACGGCCACCTGGCCTGCTTTTTTTACAATTACAACGGTGGTCATGTCAGCCCTAGAGTAAAACGCGGCGGAAGTCGCCGAGGATTTGGCCAAGATAGGCGTTAAAGCGCGCTGCCGATGCACCGTCGATGACGCGGTGGTCCCAGCTTAAGGACAGCGGCAGCGTGAGGCGGGGCACGAACTTTTCACCGTCCCACACGGGTTCCATCGTCGATTTGCACACTCCCAAAATCGCCACCTCGGGCGCGTTGATGATGGGCGTGAAATAGCGCCCGCCAATGCCGCCCAGGCTGGAGATGGTGAAGCAGGCACCGGTCATCTCCGCAGGGCCCAACTTGCCTTCGCGCGCCTTGGCGGCCAGTTCGCCCATTTCCTTGCTGATTTGCAGCACGCCTTTTTTATCGCAATCGCGAATGACGGGGACGACCAAACCGTTGGGCGTGTCTGCCGCAAAGCCGATGTGAAAGTATTGTTTGACCACCAGTTGCTCGCCGTCCAGCGAGCTGTTGAAGTCGGGAAACTTTTTGAGCGCAGCCACGCAGGCTTTGATGAGAAAAGCCAGCATGGTGACCTTCACACCGCTCTTCTCGTTTTCTTTGTTGGTCGAAACACGAAAGGCCTCCAGCTCGGTGATGTCGGCATCATCATGGTTGGTGACGTGGGGGATCATCACCCAGTTGCGGTGCAGGTTGGCAGCGCTGATCTTCTTGATGCGCGAACGGTCAATACGCTCTACTGCGCCAAACTTCGTAAAGTCCACCTTGGGCCAGGGGATGAGGCCTAATCCCGCACCTCCGGCACCGTCTGCTCCGCCAGAACCGCCTGTAACGCCCTTACCTGCTGCGCTGGCAGCTAGCGTTTGAATAGCGCCTGCCATCACGGACTTGGTAAAGTCTTGTACGTCTTGCTCGGTGATGCGGCCCTTGAGGCCAGAGCCTTTGACTTCTGCCAGCGGCACACCCAGCTCGCGTGCGAACTTGCGCACCGATGGCGATGCATGGGGCAAACCGGATGCCAATTCGCTGGGCTTGTGGGCTTGCGTTGCAATAGCGGCAGCTTCTGGTGCAACAGCGGGTGCAGAATTTGCTACAAAATTAGTAGCTGCTTGCGCACTACCTACGCTGGCTACAGCCGTTTTTTCTTCTTTAACCAGGGCTGCCGCTGTGGCAGCGGAGGCAGGTGTAGCCACGGGCGCAGGGGCAGCAGCACCGACTGCCTCCAGTTGCAACAACACCGAGCCTTGTTTCACCTTGTCACCCAGCTTGACGGTAATGGCCTTGACCACACCGGCGTGGCTGGACGGAATTTCCATCGACGCCTTGTCCGACTCGACCGTGATGAGCGACTGTTCAAGCTTGACCGTGTCGCCTACTTTGACCATCAGTTCAATAACGGTGACCTCATCAAAGTCGCCAATGTCGGGGACTTGTACTTCTATAGTTGCCATGGCAATGTGTCTTTCTAGTTAGTTGAGGACAGAGCTGCGTTTCGCTTGGGTCTGTCCCGCAAGATCATCGGCTTAAGCGTACAACGGATTGACTTTATCCGCGTCGATTTTGTATTTCGCAATAGCCTCTGCCACCTTGGCCGCTGGCACTTTGCCTTCTTCGCTCAAGGCTTTCAGTGCAGCCACCACAATGTAATGGCGGTTCACTTCAAAGTGTTTGCGCAGCTCGCTTCTAAAATCGCTGCGGCCATACCCGTCGGTGCCCAGCACGCGGTAAGCGGTGTTCTTGGGGATGAAGGGGCGAATCTGCTCGGCATAGGCCTTCATATAGTCGGTAGACGCTATGACCGCGCCGGGCGTTTTAGCCAACTGGCTGGTCACAAACGGCACCTTTTGTGTGCCCGTAGGGTGCAGCAGGTTGTAGCGGTCTGCGTCCTGGCCATCGCGCGTCAGCTCGTTAAAGCTCGGGCAGCTCCACACGTTGGCCGATACGCCCCACTCTTTTTCCAGCAGCTCTTTGGCAAACATGGACTCACGCAAAATCGTGCCGCTGCCCAGCAGGTTCACCGTCAGGCCACCGGCCATCTTGGCACCGTCTTGCAGCAAATACATGCCTTTGATGATCTGCTCTTCAGTGCCCTGCTTTAGGCCGGGCATGGCGTAGTTTTCGTTCAGCAGGGTGATGTAGTAGTACACGTTGTCTTGCTTTTCCACCATGCGTTTAAGGCCATGGTGCAAGATGACGCCCACCTCGTGCGCAAAGGTCGGGTCGTAGCTCACGCAGTTGGGAATGGTGCCCGCCATGATGTGGCTGTGGCCATCTTCGTGCTGCAAACCTTCGCCGTTCAGTGTGGTTCGGCCCGATGTGCCGCCCAGCAAGAAGCCGCGCGCCTGCATGTCGCCCGCAGCCCAGGCCAAATCGCCAATGCGCTGAAAGCCAAACATCGAGTAGTAGACGTAAAACGGCACCATGATGCGGTTGTTGGTACTGTACGACGTGGCCGCCGCAATCCAGCTGCTCATGCCGCCTGCTTCGTTGATGCCCTCTTGCAGAATCTGCCCTTTTTTGTCTTCCCTGTAGTACATCACCTGGTCTTTATCCACCGGCGTGTATTTTTGGCCTTCGGGGTTGTAAATACCCACCTGTCGAAACAGGCCTTCCATACCGAACGTACGTGCCTCGTCCACCAAAATGGGCACCACGCGCGGGCCTAAAGCCTGGTCACGCAGCAGTTGCGTCAAAAAGCGCACATACGCTTGCGTGGTCGATATTTCGCGGCCCTCGGCCGTCGGTTCGATGACAGATTTGAAAGTGTCCAGCGACGGCACGGTAAAGCTCTCGTCCGCCTTCACGCGGCGGTGTGGCAAATAGCCGCCCAGCGCCTTGCGTCGCTCGTGCAGGTACTTCATCTCGGGTGTGTCGTCGGCGGGTTTGTAAAACGGCAGCTTGGGCAGGTCTGCGTCTGACACGGGAATGTTGAAGCGGTCGCGAAAGGCACGAATGTCCTCGTCCGACAGCTTCTTGGTTTGGTGCACGTTGTTTTTGCCTTCACCAATTTTGCCCATGCCAAAACCTTTGACGGTTTTGATCAGCAGCACCGTGGGCTGGTTTTTATGCTTCACCGCTGCGTCAAATGCGGCGTACACCTTCTTGCTGTCATGCCCGCCACGGCGCAGGTCAAACACCTCATCGTCGGTCATGTGCGCCACCATTTCCAGCGCCTTGGGGTGCTGGCCAAAGAAGTGTTTGCGCACGTAGGCACCGTCGTTGGCCTTCATGGCCTGGTAGTCGCCGTCCAGCGTGTCCATCATGATCTTCTTCAAGATGCCGTCTTTGTCGCGCGCCAATAGCGGGTCCCAGTTGCTGCCCCAAATCAGCTTAATGACGTTCCAGCCCGAACCGCGAAACTCGCCTTCCAGCTCTTGAATAATCTTGCCATTGCCACGCACCGGGCCGTCCAGACGCTGCAGGTTGCAGTTGATGACAAAGACCAGGTTGTCCAGCTTTTCGCGCGCGGCCAGGCCAATAGCGCCCATCGATTCGACTTCGTCCATCTCGCCGTCGCCACAGAACACCCAGACCTTGCGGTTTTCGGTATTGGCAATGCCGCGTGCGTGCAAGTACTTCAAAAACCTGGCCTGGTAAATCGCCATCAGCGGGCCCAGACCCATCGACACGGTAGGGAACTGCCAAAAATTTGGCATGAGTTTGGGGTGCGGGTAGCTCGATAGCCCCTTGCCCTGCACCTCTTGGCGAAAGTGCAGCAACTGCTCTTCGGTCAAGCGGCCTTCCAGATACGCGCGTGCATACACACCGGGCGACACGTGGCCTTGAATGTACAAACAATCGCCGCCATGGTTTTCAGACTCAGCATGCCAAAAATGGTTAAAACCCGCGCCAAACAAGCTGGCCAGCGACGCAAACGAGCCAATGTGGCCGCCCAGGTCACCGCCGTCCGCCGGGTTCAGGCGGTTGGCCTTGACGACCATGGCCATGGCGTTCCAGCGCATGTAGGCGCGCAGGCGTTCTTCCACGTGCAGGTTGCCTGGGCTGCGTGCCTCCTGGGCGGGCTCGATGGTGTTGACGTAGCCGGTATTGGCTGAAAACGGCATGTCGATGCTGCTTTGGCGCGCGTGTTCCAGCAGTTGCTCCAGCAAGAAATGCGCACGGTCTGGGCCTTCGGCAGCAATGACGGCAGACAGCGCGTCCATCCATTCACGGGTTTCCTGGCTGTCTGCGTCGTTGGCTGAAGAGCCAAAAGGGTTGTTGTTGGCGTTATTCGGTAAGGCGGACATGGTGTCTCCTGGTCTCTGGGCTCGTTAATGGCATGGGCCGGCTTTATTGCCCACCCAATATTAGGTCTCAGACTCTATTATTTCACAAATGTGAGTTTATTTCAAATTATGCTTTTTAATTTCTTATTGTGAAATTTATATGTATTGAGTTACTTTGTTGTTCGTATTTGTAGCTGTTCCGCTGCGCTTACTGTCCGGTAAATTCTTTCTCTCATAGTTCGCGCACGGTGCGGGCGTAACGGGTCAGCGGCCGCACGAAATCGATGTGCACCGTGTGCAGTGCGCCGGGGTTTTACTGCGCGCGCGGCAGCGTGCCCGAGAGCACCAGCACCGGGGCTTCAGAGAAAACCGATGGAGATCCAAGGTACCGAAGTGACGATGGCCAGGCCGACCAGCAGCGCCAGCACGTAGCCGACGATGGGCTTCATGCCGTCCTTCGGGTCGACGCGGCCGATGGCACAGGCGGCGTAGTAGCCCACGCCGAACGGCGGCGCGAACAGGCCCACGCCCATTGACAGCACGACGACCATCGCGTAGTGCACCTCGTGGACGCCGACCTGGCGGGCAATCGGAAAGAGCAGCGGCCCGAACAGCACGATGGCGGGGATGCCCTCGAGTACGCTGCCCAGCACGATGAAGGCCACGACCGACACGAACAGGAACATCGGCACGCCGCCGGGCAGCGCGCCCATCGCTGCGGCCAGGCTGTTTGAAAAGCCCGATTGTGTGAGCGACCAGGCCATGGCCGTGGCCGTGCCGATGATGAACAGAATGGCGCCCGACAGCGCGGCGGTTTCCACCAGTATCGGTAGCATGCGGTTCCACTGCGTCTGGCGGTAGATCAGCAGCCCGGCGACCAGTGCGTAGGCGATGCCCAGCGTGGACACCTCAGTGGCGGTGGCCACGCCGTGCACCACGGCCGCGCGGATGACGAAGGGCAGCGCGACCGCAGGCAATGCGACCAGCAGTGCCTGACCGATCTGGCGGCCGGTGGCGCGCTTCACCTGCGACAGATCTTCGTGACGATAGCGCCAGCCGATTACCGCGCACAGCGCCAGGCCCATGACGACGCCCGGCAACATGCCGCCGGTGAAGAGCGCCGCGATCGACACGCCCGTTACCGAGCCGATCGTGATGAGCACCAGGCTGGGCGGAATGGTCTCGGTCTGCGCGCCGCTGGTGGCCAGCAGCGCTACCAAGTCGCCCGGCTTGGCGCCGCGCTTGCGCATTTCAGGGAACAGCACTGGCGCCACGGCGGCCATGTCGGCCACCTTCGAGCCCGAGATGCCCGACACCAAGTACATCGCGCCGATCAGCACATACGACAGCCCGCCGCGGACATGGCCGAGCAGACTCGCCAGAAACGCTACCATCGCCCGCGCCATGCCGGTCGCTTCGATCAGCAGACCCAGAAAGACGAACAGCGGCACCGCCAGCAAGATGATGTGCGACATGCCTTCGTCCATGCGACCGACGATCACGCCCACCGGCAGCTTCGTCGTGAGGGCCAGAAAGCCGAAGGTCGCCAGGCCGAAGGACACGCCGATGGGCACGCCGATCAGCACGGTGACGGCTGTGACGCCGACGAAGAAGATCACCAGGTTGAGCTTGCCCAGGCCTGGCAGCAGCGGCTGTAGCGCCCACAGCAGCAGCCCGACGGCCACGACGGCGCCGATCGCGGCACCGGCCTGCCGCCAGTCGGCCGTTTTGAGTAGCCGCAGCAACGACATCAGCGCCATCAGTCCCAGGCCCACGGGCAGCGCCGCAGCGCGCCAAGCCGCCGAGATGTCGAGCGCCGGCGTGGTCACGACGGCTTCTTCCACCACATGCTCGTAGGCCGGCCACAGATTCAGCAGCAGGAAGGCCAGCGCGGCGGCGATGGCCACGGTGTCGAGGAAGGCGCGCAGCTTCGGCGGGGCCTTGGCCACCAGCGCGGTCATGCGCATGTGCTCGCCCCGGCGGAAGGCCACGGCCGAGCCCAGACTGACCAGCCAAAGGAAGAGCAGCGAGGCAACCTCGTCAGTCCACACCAGGGGGAAATGCAGGAAGTAGCGCGAGACCACGCCCATGAAGAGGATCACGATCTCGGCCACGATCAGCGCCGCTGTGATGGCCTCGATCGCGCCACCCAGGCGGCGGTCCAGCGCCAGCACCCAGGGGTTCGAGGGGCTGTGGCCGGCGGCGGGCGGCGTCACGCTGCCCAGAGCGTCGTCGGTCGCAGCGTGCATAAGCGTCAGGCGATCTCGCCGGCGTATTGCTGCAGCAGATTCCAGGCTTCAGCGCCGAATTTCTCCTTCGCCTGACTGTAGAAGCCGCCACTGCTCAGCACGCGCCGGAATGCGGTGTTGTCGACAGTGTTGAAGATCAGGCCCTTGCCCTCGAGCAGCTTTTGCAGATCGACATTGGCGCGGGCGATGTCGTCGCGCTGTTTGCGAGCGGCGGCGTTCATGTGCTTGCTGATGACCTGCTGGAGATCGGCTGGAATCGTCTTCCACAGCTTACCACCGGCGAGGAACCAGAAGCCGTCCCAGGAGTGATTGGTCAGCGAGCAGTACTTCTGCACCTCGAAGAATTTGGCCGACTCAATCAGCGCCAGCGGGTTCTCCTGGCCATCGGCCACCTTGGTCTGAAGGGCTTGGTAGGCCTCGGCGAGCGGCAGGCTCACCGGCGCGGCGCCGAGCGTCTTGAACATCTGCACCCACAGAGGCACCACCGGCACGCGGATCTTGAAGTTCTTCAGGTCGTCGGGTGTGTTGATCGGTTTGGTGCTGGTGGTGATCTGGCGGAAGCCGTTGTCCCACACGGTGGCGAAGGGCACCAGATTGATTTTCTCGATGGCGGCGCGGATGTGGTTGCCCACTGCACCGTCCATCGCGGCCCAGACCTTGTCGTAGCCGGAGAATGCGAAGCCCACGCCGGTGATCGACGTGACCGGAATTAAGGTCGACATCACCGTGCCCGGGAAGGTGGCCAGTTCGAGGGCGCCGGAGCGTAGCTGCGACATCATGTCGGCGTCGCCGCCCAGCTGGTTGTTGGGGAACAGCTCGATCACCACCCGGCCGCCGGTGTCAGAAGCGATGGCAGCGATCGCTTCCTTCAGACGCACGTTCACCGAGTGGGTGACCGGCAGGTCGGTGCCGAGCTTGAGCTTGAACTCCGGCGGCTTGCTTTGCGCGAAAGACGGGCCGGGCAACGCGGCTGCGCCGGCCAATGCGCCGGTGGCGAGGAAATTTCTGCGGGTCACGGTCATTGTCGTCTCCTGGAAGGGTTAGGTGTGGAACATCCGGTCTGGGGATTAGCGCCATAATATTCTGAATTCTGAATTCCGATATTAGTACTATCCCGATTTGAACTCTGAATACCGAATCCCAAAATCAGCGAACCAACGCCTGCACTACCTTGAACTGCGGATGCTGCGCCGTCCGCAGCCACTCAAACAGCACCATCTCGGTTGTCACCAATGTTACGCCCTCGCCTGCTAGACGGTCATAGGCTGCATCACGGTTACGCTCGGTGCGGCTGCTACAAGCGTCGGTCACTACAAACACGTCAAAATCTTCCATCAGCCCCATGACCGTTTGCAGCACGCACACATGCGCCTCGCAACCCGCAATGATGATGTCGGTGCGGTTGTTTTCTGCCGGCTTTTGCAAATGCTTGGGCACCGACTTGGCGTTGGGCGACGCCTTGGGTGTGCCCACGGTTTGCAAATGCTCGACCAAGCCCTCTTCCACTGCCGAAAACGCGGTTTTGATGAGCGGATGCACCGCCCACGCTGCCAGCTCGGGCACAGTGCCGCCCAAACCTTCGGGGTATTGCTCCGTCACCGTTACGGGCACGCGCAGCAACTGCGCAGCCTGGGCCAGGCGCAGCACGTTGGCCAGCACGTCGGCGCCGCCGTGCATGGCGGGCATGAGTTTGGTTTGCAGGTCAATCAGGACGAGTTGTGAGGCTTGGGAGTCGATCAGCATGGTAGTGGCGGGTTGAAACCGCTGGGAAATAGGATGAATGGAGAAATGAGCAGGTATTATCTTTGTCTAGTGTAATGCTATACATATGATAGCTGCTTGTGCATATACCACGCTGGCATTGGCAGTATTTAATGCTTACATGAGCGCTTTATATGTGCCACACGCATCGCCATGCTTTTGGCGGGTGGCCCATAACAGCCACAGCCACAGCCACAGCTACAGCTACAGCTACAGCTACAGCTACAGCTACAGCTACAGCTACACACTGCCAACACCCAGCAACGCGCTTGCGCTGTCAGGCACTGTGCGTGGGCGGATACCGTAGGTAAAAGGGGGAGCCAGGTACACAAGCTGACAAGAAGCCAAGGTCTATACCCTGGCGGAGGACACGAAGGTATCTGCCCACGCACAGTGCCTGACAGCGCAAACGCTCCAAGCCCCGAAGGTATCCGCCCACGCACAGTGCCTGACAGCGCAAACGCTCCAAGCCCCCCGAGGCCCGCATAGAAACCGAAGTGAACGGGTCAAGCAGACCTGTCCTTGGTATTTCACATCGAACCAGATAAATGTAACTAACAACCCTCATATTTATACAAATCATGCACTTAGCGCGATTTCTTTACTTGACACATGAAGTTAAGAAATGTATCGTTGTTCGTATGGTTAATTTGTCTCGTTGGTTGTTGCAGGTGGTATTGCTGGCGTCTGTGTTGTGCACAGGCTGCGCCGTGGCTGCACCGGCGCCTGAGCCTGCACCCGCAATTAGTGCCAACGACGACATGGGCCGCTTTATGGCCAACAAGGGCCTGATTGAAAAGTTGGGCGACCAGGTCAGCAGCGCTGGCCGCGTGGTGAGCGACAAGGCGTCCGACCTGGTGGTACATGCCATGGGTTTTTTGGGTGTGCCCTACAAGCGCGGTGGCAACAACTTTGAACAAGGCTTTGACTGCAGCGGCTTTGTCAAAACCCTGTACGAACAAACCGCTGGCTTGGTGCTGCCCCGCCGTGCTGCCGACCAGGCAGCCGCCACCCAACCCATAGACCAAAGCGAACTGCAGCCCGGTGACCTGGTGTTTTTCAACACCCTCAAGTCAGCCTTTAGCCATGTAGGCATTTATGTGGGCGACAACAAGTTCATCCACTCGCCGCGTACGGGTGCGGTGGTGCGGGTAGAAGACATGCGCGTGGGCTATTGGAGCAGCCGTTTCAACGGTGCGCGGCGGGTCGATATGACCAGGCCTGACGCCTCTGCTAAGCCTTAAACCTCAAGCCTCAAACCGTTGTTTTGCCTTGAGCGCATACACGTTGGTGTAAGTGCGCTGTAGCGCAATGTTTTCTTGCCGCAAAGTCGGCTCAGCCGCATACAAGGCGTTCAACATGGTTTTGGCACCTTCGGGTGGAATCACGCTGTCCAAAGAGATGGCTTCACGCATTTTGGCAAAGGTGCTGAGGTACAACGCGCGGTCACCAGCAAAGTAAGCTTCGGGCACCACCCGCATCAGATCAGACACACCTGCAGTTTGCAGCCACTTCAGCGCGCGCACTATCGCGTCGGTCAGTGCCTGGATGGTTCTGGGGTTCTTTTCCACAAACTCTTGCTGCGCATACAGGCATGTGGATGGCATCGTGCCACCAAAAATATCTGCGGTGCCGCGCAGGCTGCGCGTGTCGGCCACAATACGCAACTCGTTTTTCTGCTCCAGCTGGGTCATCAACGGGTCGCTATAGCACAAGGCATCAATCTGCCCTGCTCTGAGCGCAGCCAAAGCCCCAGCCGGGGTGCCCACACTCACCAGCATCATGTCGCCAAGGCGCACACCAGCGTGAGCCAAGGCGCCATGGGCCACCAAATGGGACGGCGTGCCAGGAGCTGCGATGCCTACGCGCTTGCCGCGCAGGTCTTGCAAATTTTTATAGTCGGGTAAGGCCTTGAGCGACACGCCCAGCACCATTTATGGCGCACGGCACTGCAGCACAAAGGCCTGAAAGAATTGCTTGTTGGTTTGTGGCAGCACCGTGTTCTCCAGCCAGCCACTCACCACGTCGGCCGTGCCCGCCAGAACAGCTTGCTGTGCCCGTGCTATTCCCTGGGTTTCTGTGATCTCTACGTCCAGGCCTTTGGCCTTGAAGTGGCCCAATTGCTCGGCAATGGTCAAAGGCAAATAAAACAAAGCCGATTTGCTTGGCACCGCAATAGTGATACGTGTTTTTTCTGGTGACTCGGCCTTGCCTTGCGCCCAAGCACCGGGTTGTGCAGCTGCGGTCAAGCCCGCCATGGCTATGAGGTGCAGCAGATCGCGTCGCTGCAGTTGTTGACCTTTGTTATTTTTTAGCATGCACCAGCATAAGAGCCGGGGTTTACCTACGCATCGGTAACATCCCGTGCGGGTAAGTACCCAAGGCGTAACAGCAGGCTACAAGGGCAAGTTCGGTAGTCGCGTGAAAAATTGCCAAAATTGCTTTATGCGAATTGACTGTGGTCTGTTCGCGGTCATTATAAAAAGCTTGGCCTACCGAAATCCCAGGAACAAAATAACGATATTGAACACAAAAGCCAACGTCCAGACGACGGTTCGCACTGTGGCCAAATCTCCCAAATACATGATGATGTAACCCATACGCAGCACTAGCCAGAAGATGCAAAATATATCGAGCATGGTCTGACGAGCGCCCAAGGTATGGGCAATGATGACTGCAGCAAAAAAGAAAGGCAAGGCTTCAAAAGTATTGGCCTGCGCAGCATTGGCGCGGGCGCGCAAGCCACTTTGACGGGACAGCCAAGAGCGGGGGTTGTGATTGTCATAGCCACCGTCTTTGGGCGGCACCTTGAACATGCCCCATTTAGCAATACCTGCGCAAATGATGGGCAGCAAAGCCGCAAACAACAGGCACCAATAGGCAATGGTAAAACGGGCATGTGTCATGGTGGGCTCCTGCGTTACTGACGCCAATAGGCTGAATGAAATAAATTTATAGGCTGTTGCCAGCGTAGATATTGCGCGAGCAGCTATCGAAATTATAGCGAATTTAAGCTACTTACCGCCGGTCAACCAAGGCATGGGCTATGGTACCCAGGTCAACATATTCCAGCTCACTGCCGGCTGGTACACCACGCGCCAAACGTGTCACCTGCATGCCGCGAGCCTTGAGTGCCTGGGCAATCACATGCGCTGTGGCCTCGCCTTCCGCAGTAAAGTTGGTTGCCAAAATGACTTCCGTCACCACGCCGTCACTGGCACGCTCCATCAGGCGGTGCAGGCCAATTTCTTTGGGACCTACGCCGTCTAGCGGGCTCAACTTGCCCATCAAGACGAAATACAGGCCCTTGTAGGCATTGGTACGCTCTAGCGCAGCCTGGTCTGCCGGGGTTTCTACCACACACAATTTGGTCGTATCGCGCTGTGCGTCTTGGCACGTGCTGCATACCTCGGCCTCGGTAAAGGTGTAGCAGCGGGTGCAGTGCCGCACACTGTGCACAGCCTGTTCCAGTGCCCGCGACAAGGTCATGGCACCCTCGCGGTCATGCTGCATGATGTGAAACGCCATGCGCGCTGCCGACTTGGCACCCACACCGGGCAAGCGGCGCAGTGCGTCTATCAGCGTAGACAGGCTGTGGTTATCTGCCAATTTACTTATGTCTGGTTAAAAGGGCAACTTCATGCCGCCTGGCAGGCTAGGCATGCCGGCAGAGATTTTGCCCATTTTCTCTTGCGTCACTTCTTCGGCTCTGCGCACTGCCGCGTTAAAGGCTGCAGCAACCAGGTCTTCCAGCATGTCTTTGTCGTCAACCACGACCAGGCTGGGGTCAATGGCTACACGCTTGACGTCGTGCTTGCAGGTCATGGTGACTTTGACCATGCCCGAGCCAGACTCGCCCGTCACCTCGATATTGCCCAATTCGTCTTGGGCTTTTTTCATGTTGTCTTGCATGGCCTGGGCTTGCTTCATCAGGCCGGCGAGTTGTCCTTTGTTGAACATGATTTTTCCTTTAGGTAATGGCTTAAATGTCAATAGGTTTGATGCTGCCAGGCACGATTTTCGCACCCCAGTCGCGCATCCAGCCCTGCACGTCAGGGTCGCCCAAAATAATCTCTTCTGCCGTACGCTGGCGTTCCAGAATTTTGGCCTGGTTACGCTTAAACCACGTGTCCGTCACAGGCCCCACTTCAACCCGCAACAGCTCTGTGCGACCCAGCTCGATAAAAATATTTTGCAGCTTGTCGCGGCTGGTGTCTGAATTCAGCGTGGCCTGCTCGACCCGCAGCGTCAGGTGGGCGTTGCCCTGCCCTACACACTGCGACTGCACGGCCAGTTCGCGCACCATGCCTGCGAGTTTTTCTGCGTCTTGCAACTGCTGTACTACTTGCACCCAGGACTCACTCAAGGCATCGGCCACTACCGGCTCGATCCGTTGCTCGGTTTTGCTGGTAGGCGCAGATTGCTCGCGGATGGGTATTGCTATCAATTTGCTAGCTGCTTGCGCATATTCTGCGCTGGCTTCTGGCATATTTTTCTCAAAAATGGGGGCTGAAGCAGATTCAGCAGCAGGTTTTAGCTGAGACTCTGACACTGGTTTTTCAGTCGCCTCCAGCACTGGCACTACTGCCGCTTCAAGCGGTTTCAGGCTTTTTTTTTCAGCCTCTGGCGCTCGTACAGCAGCAGGATGAGCCAGGTTAGCCGGTCTAAAACCTTTGGGCTTGAAAGCCAGCAAACGCAGTAGCGTCATGGTCAGTCCGGCATATTCATCGGGGGCCAGGCCCAGTTCAGCACGGCCATGGATGCAAAGGCTGTACAGCAACTGCGTCTCGTCTGCAGGCATAAGGGCTGCCAAACGCGCCATTTCTACCGCCTCGCTGTCGGTTTGGTCATAGGCATCTGGCACGCTTTGCACCACAGCCATGCGCTGCAGCACATTGGCCATGTCTTCCAGTGTGCTGGCGGCAGAAAGACCGTTGATGCGCAGAGTGTCAGACGTCTGCAACACGGCTTTGCCGTCGCCGCAGGCCAGCGCCTCGATCAAGCGCAGCACATAGCTACGGTCTACAGCGCCCAGCATCAGGCGCACACTCGGCTCGGCCAGCGCGCCGTTGCCAAAGGCAATAGCCTGGTCAGTCAGGCTCAGTGCATCGCGCATGGAACCACGTGCAGCGCGCGACAGCAGGCGCAAAGCGCCCTCGTCAGCCTGCACTTGTTCGGTGCCCAGCACTTTTTTCAGGTGTTCATAAACCGTCTCGGGCGCCATGGGCCGCAGGTTGAACTGCAGGCAGCGCGACAGCACGGTCACAGGCACTTTTTGCGGGTCGGTCGTGGCTAAAACGAATTTCAGATATTCGGGCGGCTCTTCCAGCGTTTTGAGCATGGCGTTAAACGCCGTATTGGTCAGCATATGGACTTCGTCGATCATGAAGACCTTGAACCTACCCTGCACAGGTTTGTACACCGCTTGCTCCAGCAGGCTTTGTACTTCGTCCACGCCCCGGTTGGACGCAGCATCCATCTCGGTGTAATCTACAAAGCGGTCGCTATCAATTGCGGAGCAGGCAGCACATATTCCACAGGGGCTGGCCGTAATACCGCCCTGCCCGTCAGCCCCCAAACAGTTGAGCGATTTAGCCAAAATGCGCGACACTGTGGTTTTACCCACACCCCGCGTTCCGGTAAACAGGTAAGCATGGTGCAGGCGCTGGCTAGTCAGGGCATTGGTCAGGGCTTGCACCACGTGCTCCTGCCCCACCATTTCGGTAAAGGACTTGGGGCGGTATTTGCGGGCGAGAACCAGATAAGACATGGAGTGATTCTAGTGGGTTGATACCGCCCTCATATATGCTTCGTCCCTTACTACAACAAATATTTGGTATGTAGCTTTCTGATCCTTGGCTGTAGCCATGCTCGATCTGCGATTGCATCAACATAAACTCACAGCGGATGCATTTTCAAGCTTGCATCGCATGCACGTCACATGAATGTCATTTTTTGTAGCTGCGAGAGGGCAGCTTTAAACCCTTCGCATCGTACACACCGTGTCGTACCAGCTTTGCATGCCCACCAGTGGCGCGGGATGGATCGGCAAAATCGCATTCACGTTGTAACCCGCACCAGTGCCGCCGCGCCGCTCATCCCACCATATGTCTTCATCCAGGTCAGCATCTTCAGCAATCGCTCTGGAGTCAAACGTATCGAGCTTTTGTTTGACACCATTTCGGCCCGTAGCCGCACGACCATGCCAGGTATTACCCAGCGTATTGGATACTGCCAATACGCGGGGGTGAATGCCTTCTGTCACCCACACCGGCACCAGCGCCTTGCCCAGCACCTCACCGCCGCCTTGCATGGCGTGGCCGGTGGGACGGTAGGTGGTTAGTTCCACCATGTCACCGGTTTTCAGGCCATAGTCTTTGGCGGTTTGGGTGTTGATCCACATCGGGTTGTGGTGCACGATTTCGGTTAAATACTTTTGGCTTTGCGTGCGGCCCTGGGTATGCACATTCCATTTGAAGGTGCTCAAATGGAAATGCTTTTCTGTCATCTTGGCAAAACTGGGGATAGGAAAATACTCTGGCATACCATTTTGACCATCTTCGGTAAAACCGCGTGCCTTGGCTGCGGCTTCAATATCCTCGTGGTAAACGGAGAATTTGCGCGATGGTGTGGCAAAACCGCGTCGTGCTTTGCCGTCCACCATCAACCCGACTTTCGTTTCAGCGCCATTGGCAGCCTTGCGATAAATGATCTGGGTCTTCTTGTCTACCCGAGTGTCGGTCAGGTCGGCGGGTTTGAGCTCCCAGTTGTACAACTCATAGTATTTGGGTTTGGTCATGTCTTGCCACACACCGTGCTTTCTCATGTACTCAAAACCGTCTTCACCTACGCGCTTGGTCAGTTCAGCGCAGCGTTGCTTGAGCCAGTCTTCATGGTTTTTGAACTGAAAATACTGCGCGGTTTGCGGGCCGATGCGTTTGCCGATCTCGATCATCGAATCGACAAAACTCACGCACTCACCTGGTGGCGGCACGATAGCCTGGCGCAAAGTCACGTAGTCGCGCAGCTCCATGTTGTTGCGTGTATCAAAGCCCCAGCGTTCCATATAGCTTGCGTCGGGCAAGATCATGTCTGCCCAATGCGCTTGTTCGGAATACACCACGTCGGAGCACACATGAAACGGAATGAGCTTTTCGTCTTTCAGCACGCTCACCGTCAAGCTGCGTCCCTCTGGCCAGGTTTGCGGCGCGGCCACCGTGTACGAGAAATACACCTGGATTTTTTCGCGTCCCTCGGCAATGTACTTGTAAACAATTTGCCCCACCTTCATGCGCTGCCACTTGTTAGCCAACGGCCAGTTTTCAGCATTCTCGATCTTGCTGTCGTACTTGGCGACAGGGGGTCGTGGCATGGGCTGCGGAAACACGTCCACAGGCACCCGCGTGGGCTCATAGGTGTAGCAATAGCCACCCTCTTTGCCAACGGAGCCGACAATCGCGTTGAGCATGATCACCGCACGGTCATTGTTAAAGCCGTTGTAGTGTGCACCTGATCCACGGTTGGTAAACGCAATCGCCTTGCTGCCAGCGGCGGCAAACTCCAGTGCAATGCGGCGAATGTCTGCTGCTGGCACGCCTGATACGCCTTCGGCCCACTCGGGTGTGTAGCGCGAAATCCACTGTTTAAGCTCGTCGGCTTTCACGTTGCTCCAAGTATCCAGCCACACCTTATCGTGCTTGTCGGCTGCCATGATGGCCTGCCCCATGGCCAATGCAATCGCACCGTCGCTGCCGGGGTTAGGCATGAACCATTCGTCCGCCCTGCCCGCTGTGTTGGACATGCGCACGTCAAAGTACACAAACTTAGCCCCATTGTCAAAACGACCACGAATAATGCGCTTGGCTGCGTGGATCGCGCCCTGGTGCGCCTCGTACACATTGGCACCAAAGTCGATGATGTATTTACTGCGCTCAAAATCCGGGCTTTCCCAGTCCGTCTCACCCAGACTCACGTAGTTCGATGCACGCTTGTTGGAAGAACATAGCGCGCGGTGGTTGAACAGCGAAGGCGAGCCAATAGCGTTCAAAAATCGGTTCATTTCCTCGGCAATGCGCGAACGACCAATTTGAATGGCCACTTGCTCTGGCACACCCTCGTCCATCGTTTTGCGAATGCGTTTGGCGATCTCGTTGTACGCTTCATCCCAACTGATGCGCTGCCACTTGCCTTCTCCGCGAGTGCCCACCCGCTTCATCGGGTAAAGCAAGCGCTCAGGGTAGTTGTTAATCATTGGGCCGCTTTGCCCTTTGGCGCATAGCGATTTGCCGTTGTTCGGGTCTTCTGGGTTGCCGCCCACTTTGACCAGCTTGCCGTCAATCACGTACCCCTGAATGCCGCACACCGTAGAGCAGTTCAGGCACACACCTTTGACGATCGTGGCTTTGCTGTAATCGTTTTTCAAGCGGCCTTTGCCACTGGCTCGGCGGTTGGTTTTGCGTTGTCCGTAAGGCTCTTTCTTTCTGTCAAAAATACCCGCCTGCGCATCGTCAGGCATCAGCAAAATGGTTTCACCCAAAGCCAGGGTGGACAGCGCAGCAAAGCCACGCTTGAGCGCGTCGCGGCGGTTGGGGTCAATATCGAAATTCTCGTTGCTCATGCTTCACCTTCTTTCTTATACAAGGTGACGTTCTTTGCAGGGTCCGTCTTGGCCCATAACACACGTTTGCGTTTAGGAAATTCTGACTCCAGCGAGGCCCAGGTTTCAATCTCATACGAATACGGATCGTGCACACGGCCTTTGGGAATTTTCGCTTCCATCGCCTTTTGATGGCCCTTGTAATGCACCGAAGGTTTGGTCTTTTCTTCGGGCTTCAAGACACTTGTTTTACCTGCATTTTTTGCCATGAACTTGCTGTACGGCGATGCTGGGTCTTTGGAATCACCAAAGTGAAAAACCTCAGCCGGACAGGTTTCTACACAGGCAGGCTCCATATTGGCTTCTAGCCGCTGGGAGCAAAAGTCGCATTTGTCTGCCACATCGTTGTCGTCACAACCAATGGCGGCATACGGGCAGGCTTTTTCGCAGGCACCCAAATGGTCGCAGGCATCGGGTATCACCCGCACAATGCCGTCAGCACCTCGTTCAATGGCGTTGTTGCTACACGACTTCAGGCATGGCGTGTCTTCACACTGCATACACAGCGTGGGTAAAAAGAAGCGTTTGGATTTAGGGAAAGTACCCGTGTCCCAGTAATACACCTTGGTTCTAAAACGGCCCAGTGGCACTGTGTTCTCCACCTTGCAAGCCACTGAACAGGCGTGGCAGCCAATACAGCGCTCCACGTCCAAAGCCATTTTCCACAAGGGAATTTCCCCAGTCGCGGGGTTGACTTTAATTTCTGCCATAGGCGGCCTCCGTACTATTTGCGTTCGATTGCGTTCGATAACTTTGATCATCGCTGTTAGTACGTTCTACTTGGTCCGCCTCACACAAGACCAAGTAAGGCGGTGGGAAATATCGGAGGCTTTAGCGCAATTGCAAAAAACTGTCTAAGCAATTTTGAATTACTGCCCAAATGCCTTGGATGGTTGCCCTACGCACGCGGGCGGGCAGGTGTCTTCACCCACAAAGCCCACCACCGGTTGCCCGCCAAAACCTTCTCGGGCGCGCCAGCCGGGCGATTTGGTAAACAGGTTTTGAAACATGCTACCCACGTCAAACTGGGGCAAAGCTTTGCCGGGGTATTTGGCTTCGTATTCTTTGCGAATGTCCGCCCCGGTTTTGTACCACGACACCTTGCTAATGTAACGCTTGAGCGATTGGCCGCGCCAGCCCTTATCGCGCGCCTCGGGCCAGACTTCGTCACCATGCTGGATGTTCCAGGCTGGATCCAACTCCCACGCTGTCTTGCCTAACACATCACCAAATATGTAGAGCTTGCCGTTCACAATGCGCCACTCGCCAGGGTCTGAGCCGAGCTTGATTGCAAAGGCGGCTCCACTGGAACAAAAACCACCGTACTGCGGCTCATACTTGTCAGGCGTTGCATCAAAACGTGCCTTGTTGTCGGCATTGACAAAGTAGTACGTGCGACCCGGCAAGCTTGATTTGATGTCTGGATTACCCCGCACCGGCTGGCTCTGAGTAAAGTAAGCCACCGGGTCATGGCCCAGCAACATCACTTCTTCCCCCAGCTTGTTTTTCATGGTGGCGTGCGTGGTGCCACAGCCTGAAAGACCTGCCAAGGCAGAACATGCCAGTAAACACATAACGATCCAGCGCGAATGAGAAAAACCTGACTGCATAGATGACTCCAATGAAAACGACTCTACGCCAGGATGCTCGATATGACAACACCCGCTGCCTGGCTCTAGAAAAAGCATGCTGCGCAAGGACTTTGGAAGCAGCTCGGTGGGCGATGTACGCGTCGTAACTTAGCCCGCCAGCAAAGCCGCATAGCGTTGCACGTCAACATTGCCGCCGCTGACGATAATGCCTACGCGTTTGCCGCGCACCTTCAACAGATTTTCGCTGTCACCAAACAAGGCCGCTGCAGCGCTCAGGCAGCCGGTGGGTTCAACCACCATCTTCATGCGTTCTGCAAAAAAACGCATCGCCTCCACCAATCTGTCGTCGCTGACGGTCAGCACATCGGTGACCAGCGCTTTCACCACGGCAAAGGTTAAATCACCTGGCGCTTGTGTTTGTGCGCCATCTGCGATGGTGTGGGGTACATCTATCTTGACGATTTTGCCGCTGCGAAAACTCTGCTGAAAGTCATTGCCTGCCAAGGGTTCCACGCCATACACCTTGCAGTCTGGCGACAAGTGTTTGGCAGCCACCGCACAACCAGAAGTTAAACCACCACCGCCCATGCACACCAGCAGCACATCCAAAGCGCCCACCTCGTCGATCAACTCCTTGGCTACAGTGCCTTGCCCTGCCATCACGTGGGCGTGGTTGTAGGGTGGGATCAAAGTCATGCCGCGCTGCGTCGCCAGTTGATGGCCTAAAGCTTCACGGTCTTGCGTGTAACGGTCAAACAAAATCACTTCAGCACCATATTCGCGTGTAGCGGCAATTTTGAGCATGGGTGCGTCTTGCGGCATGAGGATGACCGCTGGCATACCCAAAATGCGTGCAGCCAGTGCCACAGCCTGCGCATGGTTGCCAGACGAAAAAGCAAGAGCCCCCGCCTTCTTTTGTTCGGGCGAGAATTGCGCCAATGCGTTGTAACCACCGCGCATTTTGAAGGCACCCATGCGCTGAAAATTCTCGCATTTGAAGAACAACTCAGCCCCTGTCAGCGCGTTGGCCGTGGTGCTGGTCAGTACGGGTGTGCGGTGTACTACGCCCTCAAGACGCTCGGCGGCAGCCTCGATGTCTGTGTAGGTGATGGGCTGGTTCATGCGTGCAAATATAAACCAACTTGGCAATGCCGTACGACAGCCTTGCCTCAAAACGCATATAACAGGTCAAACGCCAGTGTGTTGTCGCGCAAACCACTTGTCAACCCGCGTGCGATGCCAATGCCAACACCCATCTCGTTACTGAGCGGAAATTCATAGCTTACTGTTGCCTGCGTAGAGCCCCCTGCACCAGTTCGGTAGTCGCGCTCGATCTGGGCAATCACTGCGCGCTGCACATAGGTGGATCGTGATGCTTCGTCAAGGTCATAGGTCATCTTTATTCGGCCAAATTTCTCTATGCGGCTCTCACCAGGACGCAGATCTTCATTGCGCCGGTTGAGCCTGGCTGAGAGTTGAATTGCCCAGCGGCTATCCAGTTGTTGGGTAAAGCTGGCAGATACACGTTGCCTTGAACCACGGCTGCCTACGCCACTGCTGCCGGGTGCCGTCGCGCCAATCGCCATGCGCAAGCGCGAGGACTCGTCCCGATAAATAACATGCGATGCAATCAACGTGAGGTTGTTCAAACCACTTGTCTTGTCCCCGTCAAAGTTCGTCTGTCCGTATCCATCGCCCTCCAGCCGTATGGCAGTGTCACGGGTCAATCTGGCTTCCAATGAAAATGGCGTTAACCATGTTTTTGCGCTATCTTCAGCGTCGATATAGCTGATGCCTACGGAGCCAAACCACTGCGTTGCTGGTGCACCACCCAGCTTGCGTGTGCCTGAATTATCAATGGAATCACTGCGAACTGGATCGGCAGCCAGCGCCGATGCAACCAGGCACGTAGCCCATAAAGTAGCCATAAATATCTTCCATCTGCAAGTTTTCATCATGCCTCCTTGCTACGCTTTTTTAGTCCAGGTTTTTCAGTTGGGTCAAACAGTTCGGGCCACATCTTGGGCCCACTGCTGATAAATTGGTGCATGGCTGGCAACAGCTTTTCAATCGCTGGTCTATCGCTGGGTATCTTGCTCAGGCAGGCCGCAAGCAAGGCCTCAAGCCCTTGGGAAACCCGTGGCAAATAGTTGCGCAAGGGCATGGCAGTACCCAGAATTTGCGGGAATGCATTGCGGTGACGCGCTTCGGGAAACGGTAGTTTGCCGGTCAGCATTTGGTACAGCGTCACCCCAAAGGCAAATACGTCTGATGCAGGGCTGACCTTGCCACGCAGGCACTGCTCGGGAGACATGTAGTCGTTGGTGCCTGACTTGGATTTGAGTTGTGCCTGGGTACGCAGGCGCGCAATTCCCAAATCGAAAAGCACTGGACGCCCCCGGTAGATACTGACATTGCTCGGCTTGACATCCAGATGTAGATAGCCTCGGCTGTGCATATGCATCAGGGCGCTGCCAATGTAAATGCCCACGCGCATGGCGTTAGACACTGACAGCCGCCCTGTTCGGCTAGACTGAATTAACTGCTTGAGGGTTGGTCCGTCCAGATACTCCATCAGTACATAACCAGGACTGCCTGCACCCAGACTGCGCACAATATTGGGGTGCACCAGTGCGCGCAGCACCCTGTCTTCGTGGCGAGCGTCTCTGGCCTGTGCGTATACTTTGCAAGCCATGGGGCACCAGGCACGGTGGTGCCAAACCAGGTACACGGCATCTGTGCCACCGTCGTCCACCACGCTTAGCACGGTAATGTCTTTGGTGATGGTGTCACCCATTTTTAGCTTGCGGCGCGCCATAGCATCTCGGGTTTGATAGGCACCACATTTTCTGCCAATTGGTTTGCAAATAATTGGTGACAGCGCGTGCCCCGTTTCAATAACTCTGCCGGACTGCCGGACTCTATGATACGTCCTTGCTCCAGCACCAAAATACGGTCCACACTGCGAATAGTCGCCAAACGATGACTCACAATCAGCACGGTTTGCTTACCGGCCAATGTGGTGATGGCATCTCGAATCAGCCCTTCGGTTTCGCCATCCAGCGAGGCGGTGGCTTCGTCCATCAACAAAATAGACGCATTGCGCAACAACGCCCTGGCCAGCGACAAACGCTGGCGCTGCCCGCCCGATAATCCTTCTCCATGCGCGCCCAACCGCGCTTCATAAGCCAGCGGCAAGGATTGCACAAAATCGTCAACATATGCGGTTTTGGCAGCCGCTTTGAGCTGATGAAGTGTGGCTTGTGGTGCGCCGTAGCGGATGTTGCTCGCAATCGTGCCAGACAACACATACGAGTCTTGCAGCACCACGGCAATATTACGCCGCAACGACTCCAGGGAAACAGTCCGAATATCCGTGTCATTTACAGCAATCTGGCCTTGGTCGGGTTCATACTTGCGTAGCAGCAACCGAATGAGTGTTGACTTGCCGCTGCCGCTGGCTCCCACCAATGCCACAGATTCGCCCGCGCCCACCATAAACGAAACGTCATTGAGCACGTGCGTGCCCTCTGCATAGCCGAAACTCACGTTACGAAATTCGATGCTTCCAGCGTCGATCTCTTGCAAGGGACTGGGCTGTAAGGGCTCTTGTACGCGGCTGTTGGTGCGTAATAACGTGCCCACGCGTTCAGCACTCACGGCTGCGCGCTGAAAGCGACCGGCGCTTTGGCTTAGACTACGAATCGGATCGTACAGAGAACCAATGGCTCCGAGGAAGGCAAACACGCTGCCTACGGTCATCAGGCCTGCGCTTACCTCGTAGGCTGCCAAGGCAATCACGCCCAGCCCGCCCATGAAGGTAATGATCTCAATTGCCAATGAGAGATTGACTTCCAGGCCGACTGTTTTTAGCTCGGTAATGCGCGCGCCATCGCAGTGCGCTGCGAACTGCCTAGTCTCGGCACTGTGGGTATGGTAGGCGTGGATTAACTCGCCCGCATCCAGCCGCTCTTCTGCCAGAGACATCCAGAGCGATGTTTGAATTCGTCCTGACTGCACCGATGCACGCATTCTCTTTGATAAGCGCAGCACCACAAAAACCAGCGGCGGTATAACGAGTAAGGCCAGACAGGCCAGCTTCCAGCTCAGTACAAACAAAAATATACCGTAGCACAACGCGCGAGACACATTGGCAACAAAGCCCACTGGCCCCCTGAAGACGAGGGTTGAAATGCGGTCCACGTCAGTGCTCAAACGCCCCAGCAAGTCACCGGTACTGGTGATACCCAAAGAACCAGGTGAGACCGAGATCAGATGGCGGTAAAACGCCACCCGTACGCCTTGCGTAAAGCGCTCGTGCACGGTAGCATCCAGGCGGTAGTCAAAAAAAACAACTGCAAATTTTGCACCAGCTACTGCCAGATAGGCTGCAGCAAACCAAGGCAACCACTGCAACTGCTGAGCGATAAATATCTGGTCTACCAGCCTGGAAAAGAGCCACAAAAACGCGGTTCCTATGAGTGGTGACAGCAAGGACAGCAGCAAAACCACGAGCGCCACGGGCAGACTTGGGCCGAGAAAAGGGAAAAACTCTTTGAACAGGGGGAGCAGTTTTTCGGGAAAGGAAGTTGGTTGTCTCATTTTGTTGTTTACAACTTGCCGCAAACTGAAAAAAACGCCGGGTGAACACACCCGGCGTTCCGATTAACACCCAAAACGGGCTCAGCGGCGACCTGTACGGGTACGGGTACGGCGGCCATGGGTACGGGTGCGGGTACGACGGCCTGGGGTTTGGTCCTTGCCGGGGGTTGGGATGCCTGGAATAGTCATGGTATTTCTCCTAAGTTAAGTTAAAACCAGCTTCAATGCTTGTTACTGGCAACGTATGTGGAAAATTTCCACACGAATTAACTATATTTGGCGACAACCTGAACCACCACGCCCCTAAGTCGCGATTTACATTCCCCTATAGTCGCAAAATAATCAGACCTTAGTCCCTAGCTTTTTAGGCACTCAGAGCTAGACTTAATCAAGACGATACTGGTTGAAATAATTTTTTACAAGGGAAGGCCATGTCAGCGTTCACCCGTCTGAGCTTGTCACGCCAGTTTTTGATTGCCAGCTTCCCGATCTTGTTGGTTGGCATGCTGCTGATCGGTGCGTGGATAGGGACACAGATCGAACGCAGTGTGGCCTATCGTATTGGCGGCGTGACGGGCATGTATGTGGACAGTTTTATTGCGCCACATGTGCAGACGCTGACAAAGGCCGACGACCTGAACGACAATGACCGCGTGGCGTTAGACCAGTTGCTGGCCAACACACCGCTGAGGGACAAGATAGTCGCCCTGAAGATCTGGCGCAGTGATGGCCGGGTTTTATACAGCAATACCAAAGCCTTGATTGGCCGCACCTTCCCCATTGGCGACGGGCTCAAGGTAGCCTTTGCTGGCGATGTGCATTCCGAGCTGAGCGATTTGTCTGATTACGAAAATGAATTTGAAAAGAAGAATTGGTCGCAGTTGATTGAAACCTATCTTCCTCTGCATGCCAACGGCGCTGGCACGGTGATCGCAGCCGCAGAGTTTTATCATACAACTGATGATTTGAACCGCGAGTCACGAGCTGCACAGCTACGCAGCTGGCTGTTTTTGATGATGACCATTGCGGTGATGTATACCATGCTATTTGTATTGGTACATCGGGGCAGCAAAACCATTGACGCACAGCGCAACGACCTTAACGAGAAGATGATGCAAGTCACTGCTTTTTCTGACCAGAATGAACAGTTGCACGACAAGGTACGTCGCGCTGCAGCGCGTACGACAGCTCTCAATGAGGTGTTTTTGCGTCGCTTGTCTGCTGACTTGCACGATGGCCCCGGCCAGGACATGGGCCTTGCCTTGATGCAGTTTGAAACGATGGGCGATGTACACACGACCCGTGCGGGCGCAAGCGAAGCACCACTGTCAAGCACCGAGGAGTTTCACACCATTCGCACTTCGCTGCAGTCTGCACTGAATGACCTGCGTGCCATCTCCTCCGGTCTGCAGTTGCCCGAGATTGACCAGCTGTCTATTTGCGAAGTGGCAGCGCGTGCCATACGCGACTACGAGCGCAAGACAGGCGCAAAGGTAATGTTGAATACAGCGAAGGATTTAGCCACCGTTTCCCTGTCCGTCAAAATTACCCTTTATCGCTTATTACAAGAATCACTGGTCAACGGGTTTCGCCACGCTGGCGGCACTGGGCAGCAGGTCGATATTAAAACCGGCGATGGCCGCTTGATCATCGAAGTGAGTGACCAGGGAGCGGGCTTTGACACACGCACATTTGTGACGCATGGACATATGGGCCTGGCTGGCATGCGCGAACGCGTCGAAATTTTGGGCGGCTCATTTGACGTGCAGAGCCAAGCTGGCCAGGGCACCCGAATTCGCGCGGCCCTGCCGCTGTTGCAACCAGGCTCACCGCAGGAAAACGTATGACCGAATCTATCCGCGTACTGGTAGTAGACGATCACCCTTTATTCAGACAAGGCGTGGTGCACTCACTGGGCTGGGAACGTGATGTAGCCGTCGTGGGCGAGGCTTCTTCAGGTGAAGAAGCGCTCAAGCTGGCCTGTGAGCTATTGCCAGACGTGGTGGTGATGGACGTGAGCATGCCAGGCTGGGGCGGCCTGGTCACTGTCGAAAAAATCACCACCGCCTGCCCTGCCACCAAGATCGTGATGTTGACGGTTTCTGAGGACAAGGACAAACTTCTGGCAGCATTCAAGGCAGGAGCACGGGCCTATGTGCTCAAGGGTGTGTCGGGTCGCGAACTGACCGATGTGCTGCGCGCGGTGGTTGGCGGGGAGGTGTATGTGTCGCCATCGCTCGCATCCGAAATGCTGGTGTCCCTGACCAAGGGCAACGCACCCGACCCGCTGCAGGAACTGACTGAACGTGAGCACGAAATCCTGCGCCTGATAGGTAGTGGCCTGACCAACCGCGAAATTGGTGAACGCATTTTCCTGTCTGAAAAAACCATCAAGCATTACGTCACCAATATTCTGCAAAAACTGCAAGTGCGTAGCCGTGTAGAGGCGGCTTTGCTAGCAGCACAGCGGGAAACGCCTGGAAAATAGCTGCTGTGAATACTGCTATTGCTAGCCGGGTAATCTTCCCAAAAATCCATCGACTATCAATGTAATCTTATCGCGCTCCAACTGCGTCCTGAAAAGCTTTTGCCCGAAGCGTCACCACCAAAGTGTCGCGGTATGCGGGTTCGGCCAGTGGCTGGATGGGCGTGGTTTCGTGGATCATGCGGGCATCGTCTAGCAAAAGCAGGCTCCAAGGTTCGGTGAGAGTGAAGCGCACGCCGTGGGGGCTGGTGGCGTCGAAGACGCGGGTTTCGCCGCCTTTAACGTTGTTGCGCGCTACCAAAAATACGGCGACCAGGTTCACGCCATCGCGGTGTGCGCCCTCGGGCGTGGGGCGGCCAATGCCGCCTTCGGTGTCAATGCGGAACTGGTGGGCCTCGGCGTACCACTTCTGCACCCCAAATAAACTGCTAGAAACGCCTGAAAGCCACGCCAATAATGCGCGAGCAGCTCCTGAAATTGTAGCGTTTTGTTCCAGCTGCATGGGTTCAAACCAGCGCTCCATGCCGCCGTGCAGCGCGTTGTATTCCACGGGTTGCCAGTGGGCACGGTGCGCCGCAGGCTGTACGTCTTTGCCTTGCAGTACAAAGCTGGCGTGACGGCGTTTGCGGTATTTGCCACCGTCTTTGAGGTAAGCATCGGGAGCCAGGTGCTGCCAGCTACTGGCAAAGGCATTCAGGTCGGCAAGCGAGCAGCCAGACAAGACCGCCACATCAGCCGCAGGCAGCAGCGCGTAGCCTTGCTGCTTAAGGGCGGGCAGCAGGGTGGCAGGGTGGGTATAGGGGGGGACCAGGTCGATTTGTGACATGGTTGGCAGCTTATCATGGGTAAGTTATTTCGCCATCGTCAGCCAAGCGCCGAGCGGCTGTGTTGTACTCCGCGACTGTCACCCGCCCTCCGGGCTCCTTCTTTATGTTGCTGTATACAACACAGCCGCTCGGCGCTTGGCTGACGCTGGCTTTCGCGTGGCTGAAGGTGGTGCGCTGAGTTGGTAATTGCTACATATTTCGTAGCTGCTCACGCATATCTGGTGCTGGCAATCAGCTGTTATTGCAATAAAAATGTGCATACATCGCTGCAAAGTATCACAAAACTCCGCTTAACGGGTTTTTACCTCCAGCCAGTCAACCAGACTAGCCGGATCGGGCCGATGGGTTGCTTTGCGTAGCGACATAAAGAAGGAGCCCGAAGGGCGGGTGACAGTCGCGTAGCAGAGCAACACGGCGGCACGATCCTAGTACATACGGTCGCGCGTGAGTCGGTAGCGCGTCAGTCGGCGGAGTAAAAAATATGGCTTAACCAGCGCCTTGAGAGCAGCGGGCATTTCTTTCAATTGCTACTCATTTAGTAGCTGCTTGCGCATATCCTACGCTGGCTACAGGCGTATTTCATACTCAAATTCTGTAAACAGGCACCGTCTCGTGTGCGATAGACAGGGCAGCGGCATTTGCGCTAACCTTGGGCTTTGTTGATTGTGCCCACCGGAGAATATCTTGACAACCACTACCCCTGCATTGGCTAACCTTACCAACCATCAAATCCGCCTGGCCCAGCGCCCCGTGGGCGTTCCTGGCCGGGAATGCTGGAAGTTTACAAACGAACCCGTCGCGGCGCCCGCCGAAGGTGGTGTGCTGGTCAAAACCCTGTCCATCTCGCTCGACCCCGCCATGCGCGGCTGGATGAACGAAGGTAAAAGCTATATCCCCCCAGTGGCCATTGACGAGGTGATGCGTGCCAGCGCCGTCAGCACTGTGCTGGCCTCCCACAACCCGGCTTTTGCCGTGGGCGACACCGTGCTGGGCGGCACGGGCGTGCAAGAGTACGCGACCGTGCCTGGTGACAAAATCAAACACATCGGCTTGGTCAAAATCGACCTGGGTGCCGGCAGCGCCAACCAGTGGCTCAACGTGCTGGGCATGCCGGGCATGACAGGTTACTTTGGCCTGATGGACGTGGGCATGCCCAAGGCGGGCGAAACGCTCGTCGTTAGCGGCGCGGCGGGTGCCGTGGGGCAAACCGTAGGCCAAATCGCCAAAATCAAAGGCTGCCGCGTGGTGGGTATTGCAGGCGGCGCAGCCAAGTGCGACTGGGTGGTGAAAGAGCTGGGCTTTGACGCCTGCATTGACTACAAGGCAGGTGCATCTGCCGTAAAAGACGGTCTGAAAGCGCACTGCCCCACGGGCGTAGACATTTATTTTGACAATGTGGGCGGAGAGATTTTAGACACCGTGCTTACCCGCATCAACCGCAAGGCACGCATCATCATTTGCGGTGCCATCAGCCAGTACAACAACACAACAGCCGTGCAAGGCCCCAAAAACTACCTCAGCCTGCTGGTCAACCGCGCCCGCATGGAAGGTATCGTCGTGTTTGACTACGCCGACCGCTACCACTTGGCAATAGCCGAGATGGCCGGGTACCTGAAAGACGGGCGCATTAAGAGCAAGGAAGACGTGGTGGTGGGCCTGGAGACCTTCCCAGAAACCCTGCTCAAGCTCTTTAATGGGGAGAACTTTGGCAAGCTGGTGTTGCAGGTGTCGAAGGCTTAGCCGTGTTTTATTCAATCGAGTTACTGTCGTAGTATTCTGTTCTCTGTGCTGAACATCACTATAAATTTAATAGCTTCTCGCGCATATTCTACGCTGGCATCTGGCACTTTTTACTATCAATCAGCTTCCAGCATAGGCAAAAGTCGCTGTTGTCCGGCCGGTGTGAGCGTCAGCGCGCGAGACTGCTTATCAGCACGCAACCAGTCTTGCTGCAAGTAGTGCTGAAGCAATGCAATGGCCAGGCTGCCAGCGTGGAGCTGGCAGTTTTAATCTCAGGTCTGGCGCTGTGGGCCAGTGGAGCCAAGGCTAGCCAAGGGCTTAGTCCTTGTTTTTACCTTTGCCGTGCTTGCCGCCATGCTCGCGTTCATCGTCATCATCACGGCCACGGCGTTCGCCTTGGTACTGTGCCATGTTCACAAAATACACTGGCTGGCCACAGGCGTTGTATTTGTAGCAGTGTTTTTCCCACTTCTTTTGGTGGCCTGGCGGCACATACAGGTACACAGGCTGCACAGGCGTTTGCGTGATCACTACAGGCTGTGCAATGATCACCGGCTGAGCGACGATGACCGGGGGAGGCGGGGCATTGCCGATTTCGATACGGCCATACACACCAGGCTTGAGCACGCCACCTACGGTCACGTTCACATAGGGGTCGGCTGCATGGGCAGACACTGCGGCCAAAGCCAGCAGGCCTAAAGCTGCAACGGTACGAATAGTTTTTGTCATGATGGCTCCAGACTGTTATGAGACAACGGAATGTGTTGTCTTCCCAGATACAACGCCATCATGTAACACTGCGCCGACCTGTAAAAGTGATTTAGATGCAAATTTGTAACGATTAGCTTCTGAAACCGCCTTATTGTTAGCAGAAAGATTTAATCTGACAGCGCGGCGTACACAAGGTTTCTAAATAAAGGCCGGTAATAGTCGCGCTGGTTGGGTGCCTGGATGAGCAGCATGGCATACAGGTCCAGCGCAGGGTCAACAAAGAACGTGGTGCCCGCAATGCCGCCCCAGTAATACATACCAACCGACCCCGGCACGGGTGCCAGCCCCACTGCCGTGCGCACCGCAAAGCCCAAACCAAAGCCGTGTCCGGGTGGCAGTAGCGCGCCGTTGGATGGAATGCTGCCCAAGTGGTCCGCCGTCATAAAGTCTACTGTGCGCGGGCCCAGCAAGCGCACGCCATCCAGTTCACCCTTGTTGCGCATGCACTGCAAAAACCGTGCGTAGTCCATGGCCGTAGACATCAAGCCACCACCACCGCCTTGCATGGCAGGCACCTCGCGCGGCTGTAGCACCTTCATGGCAATACCGCCGTCTGGGTCTTGTGCAAACGGTTCGGCGATGCGGTGTTGCTTGTGGGTGGGCACCTCAAAGGCTGTGTCCACCATGCCCAAAGGCTTGAGGATTTCGTCTTGCAAATAGTCGCCCAGCGTCTTGCCACTCACCACCTCAATCAAGCGCCCCAGTACATCGGTGGCACGGCTATACGCCCACACACTGCCGGGTTGAAACATGAGTGGCAAGCCTGCCAGTGTTTTTGAAAATTCTGCATTGCTACGGTCACGCGACGCGATGCGCGCCTTGGAATATTGGCGCTGCACGGCGGAGTTACCTAAAAATTCATAGGTCAGTCCCGCCGTGTGGCGCAGCAAGTCTTGCACGGTGGCGGCTTGCTTGACCGCTTGCAACGTAACGGTGTCGCCCTTCTCCACTGCTACTTTTTGCTTGGCATATTCGGGCAGGTACTTGTAGACAGGGTCACTCAAGAACAGCTTGCCCTGCTCCATCAACATCATCACCGCCACCGACACCAGCGGCTTGGTCATCGAGTAAATGCGAAAGATCGAATCTTTGGTCATGCGGGTGCCCAAGTCCGGGTCTTGCTGGCCCAGGCTTTCAAAGTAGGCAATCTTGCCTTGGCGCGCTATCAGGGCGACGGCACCAGGCAGGCGCTGGCTGTCTATTTCGGATTGCAGCACGTCGGTGAGGCGGTGCAAGCGGTCGGGGGACAGACCGACTTTGGTGGGGGATGCTGTGGGTAGTTTGGACATGAGGGCTTCCTTTGCGCCCTATCTTAAGCCGCAAACTGGTTGCCACCAGCCGTCTTCGCGGTATCACAACTTCAGCATATTACGATTTATGCTATTAATTCAGTAGCTGCTCACGCATATTCCACGCTGACAATGGCATACATTCACTCTTAAATAAGGTCACGTATCCTATCCAGGGGAATAAACATCGTCAACGCGCTATCGGGCAGTGGCTGCAACCCATGGTGTGCGTAAAACTGGGCCGCGTTGGCATCTTTGGCATCAACCACCAGTGCAAATGCAGCAACTTCTGAAAGGCTTG
Organism: Polaromonas sp.; assembly: GCA_043774625.1. Lineage (GTDB taxonomy): Bacteria > Pseudomonadota > Gammaproteobacteria > Burkholderiales > Burkholderiaceae_C > JAAFIP01. The sequence continues at coordinate 32,138 of JAYVTG010000028.1, forward strand.
CGCGCTGCAGAGCATTGGCCAGTAAGGCAGCGCCAAGCCCTGCGCCATGGCATGCCGTGCTCACGGCCAAACGGCCCATACGCACGGCTGGCACGCTAGGGTAACGGGGTAGTTTTTTGATGATGGCAGGTGGCAAATCGCGCAGCACTACACTGCTGGCAGCCAAGGTGTAGTAACCCGCCACCAAGCCATCCGCACCCACCGCGACAAAACAAGACGTAACGCGCCTGCGCATATCTTGCGTCACCTGCTGGCGAAAGTATGTGTCCAGTGCGTCTACCCCACAAGTGAAATGCGCTCGGTCATGCGCCGCATCCAGCGGCACCACACGAAAAGGCGCAGCCATTTACGGTGCAATCAGCTTGCGTTGATGTGCGAAAGCGCGTTTGAGCGCAGCAACAGGTTTCGGCGGAGAGATCAATGCATTGGCAAAGGCCACCTGGTCAGCGCTGGACAGGCGCAGCACCTCGGCCTGCTCTATCGAGCGCTTGGCCGCCTCTTGCGCAGCCGATACTACAAAGTCCGACAAGGAGCGCCCCTCAATCTGCGCCGCACGCTTGAGCATGCTGTGCACGCTGGCAGGTAAGCGAGCTTCCAGACGGGAGGTAGATGCGATGGCTGACATGGTGAGTTCCTGAAGATGATTTATTGTACGGCAAATTGCCGGATATCTCCATCGCATTCAAGGCAGGTCACACCATGTGCTACCCCCACCATCAGCGACCCATCAAGCAAACCGCTCCCGCGCCAGCGCTGCGCCCAGCCCTAACGCCTTCAGCTTCTTCAGCGCCACGTCTCTATCCATCGGTGCCAGGCCGCAGTTGGTGCAGGGGAACAAACGGTTTTTCGGTACAAACTGTAGCGCCACACCAATCGTGTCGGCAATTTGCTCGGGGGTTTCTATCTCGTCGCTGGCCACGTCTATCACGCCGACCATCACGTCTTTGCCTTCTAAAAGTTTCATCAAGTCAGGCGGCACGTGGCTGTGAAAGCATTCCAGGCTGACCTGGTCGATGCTGCTTTTGGCCAGTGCAGGAAACACGTCTGCATATTGACGCCATTGCTCGCCCAAAGTCGCTTTCCAGTCGGTGTTGGCCTTGATGCCGTAGCCGTAGCAAATGTGCACCGCCTTGGTGGCAGTGATGCCTGCGCAGGCGATTTCCAGCGCTTTCACGCCCCAGTCGGCTGCGTCTTGCATGTAGACGTTAAACGCAGGTTCGTCAAACTGGATGATGTCTACACCGTCGGCTTGCAAAGCGCGGGCTTCCTGGTTCAATAGCTCGGCAAAGGCGTAAGCCATTTTGATTTTGCCTTCTTTACCTTCACCATAAAAGCGGTCGGCCACGGTGTCCACAATCGTCATCGGGCCCGGTAAGGTGAACTTGACTTTTTTTGCGGGTGTGGGCCCTGGTAAGTTGCGCTTCAAACGCGTGCACGCGGCCCTTGAGCTTTACGGCCGCGACCACCTGCGGCACTTGTGCGTCATAACGGTTGTCGCGGATGCCCATCGTCACCTTGTGCTCAAAGTCGATGCCTTCTACCTGCTCCAGAAAACCATGTACAAAATGCTGGCGCGACTGCTCGCCGTCGCCAATGATGTCCAGGCCCGCGTCTTCCTGCGCCTTGATCCATAACAGCGTGGCGTCGCGTTTGGCTTGCAGCAAATCAGCGCCCTCTTGACGCCATTGCGGCCAGAGCTTGTTGGTTTCAGACAGCCAGCCCGGCTTGGGCAGGCTACCTGCGATGGATGTTTCAAACATAGGTTGCTCTCGAATGAGGTGCAAATGCCCAGAATACCAAATTCACTGAACGCGGAAGGACTTCCAGAGTAAAAATTCAGGGAAATTTGAACTCAAAAACTTTTTGCATTATTTGAAATTTGGAAATTTTCCGCGTTTTCCGCGAAACCTCCGCG
>JAYVTG010000029.1:0-11405 GCA_043774625.1 Polaromonas sp.
AGAATACTGGTGCGCCAATTACATTAGTAACCGGAGCCCTAGATGAGAAATTAAATGAACACGGCTACATCGTTCCCGGTTTGGGTGATGCGGGCGATCGATTATATGGAGTTGTATAAATGGCAAGCACCAGTCCTGGTTATGCAATAACAATCCGTGTGGAGGGACCTCCTTCATCCCAACCTGTTGCAGAGGTCACTAGCGCCATAACAGCAGCTGGCGCCAGCATTACCGCGCTTGACGTAGTTGAATCAAATTTGGATTTGGTGGTTATTGACGTCACTTGTGATGCCGTAGATGCTGAACATGCCGAACAAATTACAGCTGTGATTGCACTACATCCTGATCTAAATGTGCGAAAAGTTAGCGACCGAACATTCTTATTACATCTTGGTGGAAAAATTGAAATTCAATCAAAAGTTCCCTTAAAGACTAGAGATGATCTCTCCCGTGCTTACACCCCAGGGGTTGCCAGAATTAGCCAGGCAATTTTTCTAGATCCCTCAGATGCCAGGCGGCTTACGATCAAAAGAAATACTGTCGCTATCGTTACCGACGGCTCTGCGGTTTTGGGACTTGGAAATATTGGACCTGCAGCTGCCCTGCCGGTCATGGAGGGAAAAGCAGCGTTATTCAAGCGATTTGCCGATGTTGATGCTTGGCCGGTTTGTCTAGATACCCAAGATGTAGATGAAATAGTTAGAACTGTTCAAATCATTGCTCCCGTTTATGGGGGTATAAATTTGGAGGATATCTCTGCGCCACGTTGCTTTGAGGTAGAACGAAGATTGCGCGAGCTGTTGGATATTCCGGTCTTTCATGACGACCAACACGGCACAGCCATTACAGTGGCAGCGGCCATGGTGAATGCCCTGAAAGTGGTGGGCAAAGACATTGGCAAAGTCAAGCTCGTGACCTCGGGTGCGGGTGCGGCGGCGCTGGCTTGCTTGAACCTGTTGCTCAAGGTTGGCTTAAAGCGCGAAAACGTGTTTGCCACCGACCTGGCTGGCGTGGTGTATGAAGGCCGCACCGAGCTGATGGACGAAGACAAGATTTTGTACGCGCAAAAAACCAGCGCCCGCACTTTGGCCGAGATTATCGAGGGTGCTGACGTGTTTCTCGGCTTGTCGGCTGGCGGCGTGCTCAAGAGCGCGATGGTTGCCAAAATGGCCGCCAAACCGGTTATTTTTGCATTGGCCAACCCCACGCCCGAGATCACACCCGAAGAAGCGCATAAAGTGCGCGACGACATCGTCATGGCCACGGGCCGTAGCGACTACCCGAACCAGGTCAACAACGTGCTGTGCTTTCCGTACATCTTTCGCGGTGCGCTGGACGCGGGTGCCACCACGATCACCGACGAGATGGAAATTGCCGCCGTATACGCCATTGCCGAGCTGGCCCAGGCCGAGCAAAGCGAAGTGGTGGCTGCGGCCTACACCGGCCAGCAACTGGCGTTTGGCCCGGAATATTTGATCCCCAAGCCCTTTGACCCGCGCTTGATGATCAAGATTGCGCCCGCCGTGGCCAAGGCCGCTGCCGACAGCGGCGTGGCGCTGCGCCCGATTGCCGATATGGAAGCGTACCGCGACCGCCTGCAAAGCTTTGTCTACGCTTCGGGCACCACGATGAAGCCGATTTTTACGGCAGCCAAAAAAGCCAGCAAGAAACGCGTGGTGTATGCCGAGGGCGAAGAAGAACGCGTGCTGCGCGCATGCCAGATTGTGGTAGACGAAGGCGTGGCACGGCCTACCCTGATTGGCCGCCCCGCCGTGATTGCACAGCGCATCGAAAAATTTGGCCTGCGCCTGAAGGCTGGTACGGATTACGACTTGGTTAACGTGGAGCAAGACGAGCGTTACCGGGACTTTTGGCAGACGTACCACGTGATGACCGAGCGCAAAGGCGTGACGGTACAAATGGCCAAAATAGAAATGCGCCGACGCCTGACCTTGATTGGCGCCATGATGGTACACAAGGGCTATGCCGACGGCATGATTTGCGGCACCTGGGGCACTACGGCCATGCACTTGCACTATATTGACCAAGTCTTGGGCAAACGCGCGGGCGGGGCTGCCAGCACCCCTCAGGACGTGCCGGTGTATGCCTGCATGAATGGCCTATTGCTGCCAGACCGCCAGGTGTTTTTGGTAGACACCCACGTTAACTACGACCCCAGCGCCGAAGAGCTGGCCGAGATCACCGTGCTGGCGGCTGAAGAAATGCTGCGCTTTGGCATCAAACCCAAAGCAGCCCTGTTGTCACACAGCAACTTTGGCTCTAGCGACAAGCCCAGCGCCATCAAGATGCGTTCGGTGCTGAAACTGCTACAGGTACAGGCGCCTTGGCTGGAAGTAGATGGCGAGATGCATGGCGATGTGGCGCTGGATGCGAAAAGCCGCGCAAGCATCATGCCCCGTAGCGCACTGACGGGTGAAGCCAATTTGCTGGTGTTACCCAACATTGACGCTGCAAATATTAGTTACAACCTGCTTAAAACTGCGGCAGGTGGCAACATCGCCATTGGCCCTGTGTTGCTTGGATGCGCTGCACCTGTGCATATTCTCACAGCCAGCACCACGGTAAGGCGTATCGTGAATATGACAGCCTTAACTGTAGCTGACGCAAACGCCACCAGATAAGCAAAAATTAAATAGCGTGCACTCACTTATTTGAGTTTTATGCACCTATTTTTGCGCGCAGTTTTGGGGCAAGGCTTGCGTTTTTTCTGACATTGCGCGACAATAGACTTATGGAATTTTTCGGGTTAACCCGAATTCTCTCTGAGTTAGTCAAATACAGAGTCGTGTGACTGTTCTTGTCTTCACACATGCCAGATCGGGCGGTAGCGTTATGTTGGGTTTTTTGCACAGTGAGTTTGCGCTTACTCGTTCTAGTTTCATCAGGTCGTTGTTTGGAACGTTTCTCGGGGCGTTTTTAGTTGTTGGTTTGGCAATCGGACTTGCAGCTCCGGTGTCTGGCTGGGCTAAGACACCACCGCCTTTGGTAACTGATAGTACCGTCTCGTTGGCAGATATGCCCAAACAGGCCAACGAGACCTATACCCTGATTTTGCAGGGTGGCCCGTTTGCTTACGACAAAGACGGCACTGTATTTGGCAACCGCGAAAGAATTTTGCCTGCACAAAAACGCGGCTTTTACCGTGAATACACGGTAAAGACGCCTTATGCGCGGAACCGGGGAGCAAAAAGAATCATCTGTGGTGGTAGTCAACCTACTACACCAGAAGCCTGTTATTACACGGAAGATCATTACGCGACTTTCAAGCGCATAGTGAAATAAGTCTTCTTGTAACGTATCTTTGTCTTGAATTTAACTTTTTTCTGTGAGAAACGGAGCGCAACATGCCACTTCGTACCGTAAAAACCAATATTGTGCAGTCTATCCGTGCTTACCGCGTGGCAGACTTGCAAGCCGCAGCCACCGAGCTGGGCCACCACTTTTTGTATGTCAGCCTGGGTGACGCCCAGTCCAAGCAAGAGGTGCTCGACACCATTGCAGCAGCTTTCAAACTGCCATCGCATTTTGGTAAGAACTACGACGCACTGTATGACTGCATGACCGACCCATTGCACAAGTCAGGCACCCAGCCGGGCTTTATCGTGGTGTTGGAGCATATTCCTGCCCACGCCAAGTTCGACAAAGAAGCCCGTGAATCTTTGCTGGACATCTTCCGCGATGTGGCCGAGTTTTGGGGTGACCGCAAAATTCCCTTCCGCTGCTTTTATTCGTTTGCAGTAGCACGCACTGCAGCAGCAGACGGCAAACCTGCCGTTACGCATGACGCGGTGGAAGGCGCTGAACCCGCCGAAAAAATGCCTACCGACAAGCTGGTCGATGTGTCTCCACTAGCTCTACGCATGAGCAGCCCGTTCAATGCCGGGTATTGGTTGAACGCAGCGTAAACCGCCGTAACCAACCCACAAAAAAGCGCTGGCTTGGCTACCGCTTCCAGTTGGTGATGGTCCAGTCATAGGGAACAAAGCGCACGTTATAGGCGGTATCTGCCGGTTTGGGCGCGTATTTATTGGCGTAGGCAATCAAACTGGGTGCATGCGCGGGCGTAAAGTCCTCGGTGAAAAAAGACAAGATTTCTGACAGATACACGGTATGCGTTGCGTCATCAATGCGCATATTGCGTGGGTCTGCAAAAAACTTTTTCGCTTCGCGCTCCAGTTGCACTTCCAATGCGGCGGCAGTAAATGGTTCACGCGGCAGCACAGGGCAAGACACCGCACTGCAATTGAGCGCCCAATGGATGCGCGGCTCGTTCAATTTTCGAATGGTCGCGTTCTCGTACACATACAGCGATGTGGGTTCGCCACCAATCACATGTTTGCGGGCAATGAAGAACTTATAACGTGCAGACAAACCAGCATTGCTTTGCGGGATGCCTAGATCCAGCACATTGAACATGGACAGCGCGTTGTAGGCGTTGATATGGTGCGCCAGTCGCTCACGCGCATCGGCCATGTCACTGGTTTTGACTCGCGCCACATAGTTCACGTAAGCATGCAAGTCGGCAGGCTTTTGCGCAAGTCCTGCAAAGTCTACAAAACCTTGGTCATTCACATAGCTGGTGAGCACGCGCGTCCATGCGGCCAACGCTGCTTCTTTGGTCACGTCTGTCTGTGTGGCAAGCTGGGGTGTGGGCACCAGGCTTGAACAGGCTTGCAGCAGGCCAGCGAGCAATATGAGCGCATAGCGACGTATATAAACGAAGCATAGACTGGGCGTGAAATCTGTATGCATGGACACATTACTCTGGGTTGAAAATTTCTGGGGGTTGATCGGTTGTTGCGTGGTCGGGCATGCGGTGCTTGCGCTGCACCATCGCATGTTGTCGAGAGCGTCCTTTGAGATATTTGATGGGGTAGTGCACCAAGCCTTGTGCGTCGGCTTTGAGCAACACGGCGGTGTCATGGCGCAACGGTTTCCAAGTGTCACCACCGGCCAGCGGCAAAGGTCGCAGCAAAAATTCATCGCGTCGTGCGTTGAACTCGCACATGGGCACCATGCCGTCGGGGCCAGCCGCCATGAATACGCAACTGTCGATGCGCTCAGGATGAAGGTCTTTGGCGTCCATAAAGTTATGGATGAAATAACTGATCTTGCGTGGCGCAGCCAGCCGCAGCAATAGCAAGTCTGCACGCAAACGCCACAGCAGCCGGATTAGCCAGGCAACACCCGCTAACGCCAACTTGGGGCGCATGGCTACAGCACTGGCAAACACCCATGCTGCACGCCAGGCGCTGCCCCGCGGAACGCTTACATGGGCTGTCTCGCGCATAACTCGGGCAATAAACCCACCATCCAAAAATAAATCATGTATCTTGGTCTGCGCGCCATGGCCCAATACCAATGCAGTAGCGTAGCGGTTGCAGTGCGGGTGACCGCCCAAAAGTGCGTCCCAATTGAGCGTGGTCTGCGCACCCTGCTCTATCAAGCCCATCATGCGTTTTTGCGTGAGCGCACCAGGGCGCGCACCCAGCAGGCCGCGCCCGGTGTCGGCCTGCATCTGGAAGGAGGCAAGGCGCACAACGTCGCTGTGCTGTGCAAAGAAGCGCACCAGCATGGGCACATCGGCCACATTCGCGTCATACACCGTGGTATTGAAAAACACCGACAAACCCAGTCCGCGTGCACGGGCTATATAGTCGAGACGAATGGCATTCAACTCCAATTCACTCACATAGCCTTTGCGCTTTTGCGTCATATCCACATGAAAAGCTACGTCGGTCAACCCGGCATTGCGCAAACGTGTGAGTAAGGCTCTGCTGGCCAAAATGCCATTGGTAAATAACGACGCCCGCATGCCGCGCTGCACGATACGCCGCACAATCAGCTCTAGCTCGTCATGGTCGCGCAGTGTCGGGTCGCCGCCCGATACCTGCACATCGCAGTCTTTGCCATACTGCTGCGCAATTGCGTCAATACGCCGGTAAATTTCTTCCAGTGGAAAGTCTTGCACGGCTTCGGAATGCTCGGACAGATAGCACAGCGAACAGTCAAGGTTACAACGCTGGGTGACTTCTAGCGAGACGCAGCCAATAGACCAGCGGCGCGTGGCAGCCTGGTGCGGCGTAAACAGGCCATAGCGCTCCAGTGCGGTGCGCAGGGCTTTGGCGACAGGCTTGCAATCGTCCTGAAAAGCGGTCATCTAACATAGTCGCGCGAACCACTGTAAGCTTACAACGCCTTCAGTACAGCCCCCGCACACGCGCATGCAGCCGCGCAATGCCTAGCAAGGCATTGGTGTGAGGCGTGGCAAGGCCTGCCATACGGCCCAGCTCTTGCACTGCGGTGACCAGCGCATCCAGTTCCACAGGTTTGCCCGCTTCTACGTCCTGCAACATGGATGTCTTGAACGCGCCGAGTTTGCGCGTAACGGCGTGGCGGTCTTCGGGTTGTTGCTCAATCGGAATACCAAGGCGCGCGCCAATGTCTTTGGCCTCCAGCATGACCGCAGAGATGAAGCCGCGCACCAGGTCATCGTCCAACACCTTGTCTGTGGTGGCGCCCGTAATGGCGCTGATGTGGTTCATCGTCATATTGCCCCACAGCTTGTACCAGATGTCTTTTTGAATTTGCTCGGACAGCGTGGCGGCAAAGCCTGCTTGCTGCAGCAGCGCCAAGAGCTTTTGCACGCGCTCGGTTTTGGCACCTGACTGCTCGCCAATGATGAGGCCATTGCCAAAATGGTGTTGCACCACACCCGGCGCGCTGGTAGAACAACTGGCATGCACCACGCAGCCGATGATGTGCTGCCCAGGTATCTGCCTGGCAATCGACCCATCTGCGTCCACCGATTGCAAAGCACGGCCCGCCAGCTCGCCACCAAAACCTTGCAAGAACCACCAGGGCACGCCGTTCATGGCGCTCAGCACCATCGTGTGTGGCCCCAGCAGCGGCGCGAGACTGGGTGTAACGTCTCGCAAAGCCTGGGACTTCACGCAGAGGATGACCAGATCTTGTAACCCCAAGCTTGTGGCATCGTCCGTTGCGTGGCAGGCGGACTGGCTGGTGGTGCCACCACTGCACAGCGTAATGCCGTTGGCACGCACGCTTGCAAGCGTCTGCCCGCGCGCCAGTGCACTGACCTGTGTGCCAGCCACCTGCGCCAAGCGCGCAGCCATCCATCCACCGATGGCACCTAAGCCCACAATCGTTATTTTCATAGTTAAATCAGGCTGTAGCCCATGTAAATAATGCGCGAGCAGCTACTAAAATCATAGTGACTATTGCGCATAACCGGGGTTGTGTGCATCCAGCAAACGCACCATGGCGTCGAACACGTTTTGGCCTGCACCAAAGCGCTCGTCGTATTGCAAACCATCGCGGGTGGTACGTTGCGCCACCGCAGGGGGCACGGCAATGGCAGGGCCCAGATTCGCCTGCATGCACTGCACATCGCATGCGCGTTGTAGTGTCCATAGCCGCATAAAGGCTAACGGCAGGCTGGCGCTGTAGGCCAGCAAGCCGTGGTTGCGCAAGATCAGCAAGGGCTTGTCGCCCATGGACTTGAGCAGGCGCGGCGTTTCTTCTGCGTGCACAGTGATACCTTCAAAGTCGTGGTACGCCACCATGTCATGCAACTGCGCAGAGTAAAAATTGTTTTGCGCCAAACCACTGGCTGTGCAGGCCACGGCGCTGCCCGTAGTGGTGTGGGTGTGCATCACACAGTGGGCATCAAGCAATGCGTTGTGAATGGCCGCATGCACGGTAAAACCTGCCGGGTTGACCGGATGCGGCGAGGAGTGCAGCTTGTTGCCTTGCGTGTCGATCTTGATGAGGTTGCTGGCAGTCACCTCGCTGTAATGCAAGCCAAAGGGGTTGATGAGGAACTGTTTGAGCGGCACAGATGCACCAGCCGTCGCCGTATCTGGCACACGCACGTTAATGTGGTTGTAAATCATCTCGGTCCAGCCCAGCATGGCAAAAATGCGGTAGCAGGCGGCCAGCTCTACGCGCGCCTTCCATTCGTCGGGGTGAAAGTCTTGCTGCGCCATGGAATGCTCCAGATTAAAGTGGCTGAATGACGAATGTGCAAGCACGTATTGTCTGCTCAGACAAATCGAAACTCCAGTTTACCCAGAGACCTGTAGTCCGCCTCGAAACCATCTCCTGCCTTGGCCAGCGGTGCGTCTGACAGGCTGAATGTCTGCACCACATCACCGTTGATACGCACCGTGATCTGCAAACTGTCCAGGTTGTGCAGATCATCGACTGCGTGCGTGGCCTGCGCAACGCCCAAGAATCCGTCCATGCACTTAGCCTTGACAGGTGGATGGTAAAAACTGGCGTGAGGCACGGTCAAGTCATTCAGAAAAACGACTGATGCTACATAATTAATAGCTGCTTGCGCACTATGCACGCTGGCAACAGACAGTTTTCTCTGGAATATTATTCCAATACCTGCACGCATCTGCACCTGCGGTACATGGACAGGCAAAGCAATCGCGCTACCGTGTGCGCTAAAGGTGTTGGCCGTTTTGATGTACGGCACCGGCGCTTTCGGCGCGCCCTTGTATGGCGCGTCGCCCATCTGCGCGGCCAATGCGCGGTGCTCGCAAGCAAAGTTCATCAGCGTGCCGTAAACGGTGCCTTGGGGTAACCAGTGGGTCATCATGCAACCACCTTTTTCACTGCACGCCGCCGGGGCGCAGCCAGCGACAATGTAGCAGGGGCGGCATCGGCTGTATCCATGGCAATCACCGCGTCCAACAGGGCATACAGCTGCACCAACTGCGCCTTGCCCAACGCGTTTTCCATCTGCACGTAATGCGCTTCGATCGACGCTGCCAGACGCTGCACCAGGCGCTTGCCTTTGGCGGTGGCCGCCACCAGCGAGCGCCGCGCATCCGCCTCGTCAGATGAGCGCCGCACCAGCCCGTCGCGCTCCATGCGCGTCAGCACCCCGCTCAAACTCGGCCCCAGCAAATACGCCTCAAGCGCTATCGTGCCCGTGTCTACGCCACCCGCTTCACCGCGTTCACCCAGCACCCGCAGCACCCGCCACTGCTGATCGGTTAACCCGTGTTTGCGCAGATTAGGCACAAAATGCGCCATCACCGCTTCCCGCGCTTGCAGCAGCAGGCGGGGCAGATTGCGGTGGGTGAAGGTGGTCATATAGTTAATATGTTAAATAAATATGTAAATACTGTCAACCCATTTTCTTTGCGCGTACACGAGGGACCCAAGTTTCACATTCCATTGGTTTGAACTTTGCAAGCCGAAATTTAAGTGCAAATAAACTGTATATAAATGCAGTATTATTGAACCATGCCCAAAGAAAAAACCATTTACACCTGTAGCGAATGCGGTGGCACGACGCCCAAGTGGTTGGGCAAGTGCCCGCACTGCATTGCCTGGAACACGCTGATTGAATCCGTCGCGCAGTCCGCCGAGGCGGGCAAGAACCGCTTTGGCGCGCAGGGCACGCATGCCTCGCTGACCGCTTCGGCCCCGGTGCAGGCCCTGTGCGACATTGAAGCCAGCGACTTTGAACGCACCCCCACCGGGCAAGAAGAGCTGGACCGCGTGCTGGGCGGCGGCATTGTGGAAGGCGGCGTGGTGCTGATAGGCGGCGACCCGGGTATTGGCAAATCGACCCTGTTGTTGCAGGCGCTCGACACCTTGCAGCGCACGGGCCTGTCTACCCTGTATGTCACCGGCGAAGAAAGTGGCGCGCAGGTGGCGCTGCGGGCGCGGCGGCTGGGCATTGACGGCTGCCAGGTGCAGGTGCAGGCCGAAACGCAGTTGGAAAAAATTCTCGCAACGCTACAAGTGCAGCAACCGCGCGTGGCGGTGATCGACTCGATTCAAACCGTGTATTCTGACCAGCTAACCAGCGCACCCGGTTCGGTAGCGCAGGTACGCGAGTGCGCTGCACACCTCACGCGCTATGCAAAGAGTAGCGGCACCGCCATTGTTTTGGTGGGCCACGTGACCAAAGAGGGCGCACTGGCCGGGCCGCGCGTGCTGGAACACATGGTAGACACGGTGCTGTATTTTGAAGGCGACACGCATAGCCAGTTTCGTCTGGTGCGGGCGATTAAGAACCGTTTTGGCGCGGTCAACGAGATTGGCGTGTTTGCCATGACCGAGCGCGGCTTGAAGGGTGTGACCAACCCCAGCGCAATATTTTTGAGCCAACACACCGAACCTGTGCCCGGCAGTTGCGTGATGGTGACGCTGGAAGGCACACGCCCCATGCTGGTGGAAATTCAGGCCTTGGTCGATAGCGGTGGGCCCTCGCCCAGGCGGCTCAGCGTGGGCCTGGACCGTGACCGCCTGGCCATGCTGTTGGCGGTTTTGCACCGCCACGCGGGTGTCGCCTGCATGGACCAGGACGTGTTTGTCAACGCCGTGGGCGGTGTGCGCATCAGCGAACCAGCGGCGGATTTGGCGGTGATGTTGTCGATCACCAGCAGCCTGCGCGGCAAGCCCTTGCCCAAGGGCTTTATCGCCTTTGGCGAGGTGGGTCTGGCTGGCGAAGTGCGGCCCGCACCGCGTGGCCAGGAGCGGCTAAAGGAAGCCGCCAAGCTGGGCTTTAGCGTGGCCATCGTACCCAAGGCCAATGCACCCAAGAAGTCGCAGATGAAGGAGTTTGAAGGCTTGACCATCCATGCGGTTGACCGGGTGGAGCAGGCGATGGAGCTGGTGCGGTCATTGCAATAAGTGTGGGTTGACTGTGTTGGTAGTGGCATGATGTTTGCTATGTTTTTAGTAGCTGTTTGCGCATATTCCACGCTTGTATCTGGCGATTTTAGCTAGTAATTCACTATTTTTTGGTCATTTTTTACTCTCTGTGATTTATTGAGCTGGCTAGGTTGGCGAGCTGTGGGTATTTGACTTGCTCAGTTGGTGGGCATGCTTTGGACTCGGGGTATGCGCTGCAAAAAGTTTTTAGAAAACACGCGCGAACTGCGTCTTGTAGTACTCGACCTTCAACAACGCGCGCCTTCCTAAAAATTTTTCATCCCACACCCCTCCCCCAAAGCTTTCACGTGGTGGTTGGCACGCCTTTGAATACCAAATACCGAAAACCGAAGAGCAAATACCCTTGACGGAATATCAAAATTTCGAGATCTGGCACCGATAGTCTGCAATTCGACCTGAGTAACGCTCCGTAAGCGTTTTGACGCGTTTTTCACTCAAATATGCCGGTTGCCAGCGTGGAATATGCGCAAGCAGCTACTAAATACATAGTCATTGCACAGTAAATGCAAGGTTGCAAGACGGTAAAGTCACCAAGCTGCAAAGTCGCTGGTTACTGAACTGCAAGTCGCCAATCTCAGTACGGCAAAGCTACCCAACTTACCAGGCCGCAAAGCTACAAACCCAAGCCCCACGGGTTTGCGGTATTCGGTATCGGGTATTCA
>JAYVTG010000030.1:0-62187 GCA_043774625.1 Polaromonas sp.
TGGAAGGCCGAAGACACGCTGTTTCATCTGCATGACCGCGCCCGCGCCCTTCTGGCCGAAGTCGACTTGAGCCAGTTCGCCGATGAGCTGACTGTGAACCTGCCCTACGGCCGCAAGCGCGCGCTGGAACTGGCCACCACGCTGGCGCTCGAACCCGAACTGATGCTGCTCGACGAACCGACTCAGGGCATGGGCCATGAAGACGTTGATCGGGTCACGCAGTTGATCAAAAAGGTATCGGCCGGCCGCACGATTTTGATGGTGGAGCACAACATGAATGTGGTGTCCAGCATCGCCGACCGCATCACGGTGTTGCAGCGCGGCGTGATCATTGCTGATGGGCCTTACGCTGAAGTATCGAAAAATCCGCTGGTGATGGAGGCTTACATGGGCACGTCCGCCACAGAACTGCAAGGTGCCCATTGATGACCCCCACGCTCGTCACTTCGTGTACTTCCCTGCCCCCCGAGGGGGCTAATTTTTGGCTTCGCCGCTCTTCGAGAACTAGGGGTGGCCCGTCGAAAAATTTCTCAGCCGGTGCTTCGCAATGACCAAAGAACTCCTGAAAATCGAAGACCTACACACTTGGTACGGCGAGTCGCACATCCTGCATGGCGTGAACCTGAGCGTCCATGAAGGCGAAGTCGTGACACTGCTGGGCCGCAACGGCGCAGGCCGCACCACCACCTTGCGCGCCATCGTCGGCATGACCGGCGCGCGCAAAGGTTCCATCCGGATCAACGGCGAAGAAGCCATCAAGCTGGCGCCGCACAAGGTGGCGCGTCTGGGCGTTGGTTACTGCCCGGAAGAGCGTGGCATTTTTGCCAGCTTGTCGGCTGAAGAAAATCTGATGCTGCCGCCCGTTATATCGCCCGGCGGAATGAGCATTGACGAAATCTACGCCATGTTCCCGAACCTCAAAGAGCGCGCCAGCAGCCCCGGTACCCGGCTGTCGGGCGGAGAGCAGCAGATGCTGGCTGTGGCCCGCATCTTGCGCACTGGCGCGCGGCTGCTGCTGCTTGATGAAATCTCTGAAGGCCTGGCGCCGGTCATCGTGCAAAAGCTGGCCGAGATGATTCTGACCTTGAAAGCACGCGGCTACACCATCGTGCTGGTCGAACAAAATTTTCGATTCGCCGCGCCGCTGGCCGACCGCTTCTACGTGATGGAGCACGGCCGCATCGTCAAGCAGTTTGCACACGCAGAGCTGGCGGACAACACCGAGATGCTGCACGAGTACTTAGGCGTTTGAGTCGCCCCTTATTTTTTCGTTTTACTTTTTATTTAACCCCGTCTGGAGAATTTCATGAAGATCAAAAAACTCATCGCTGCGATGGCCATCGGCCTCGGCACCTTGGCTGCTGCGCCCGTTTTTGCGCAGGGCACCGGCCCGGTCAAGATCGGTTTAATCACCGACATGTCGGGCTTGTATGCCGACATCGATGGCCCGGCGGGCGGTGAAATGGTCAAGTGGGCAGTGCAGGACTTCGGTGGCAAGGTCCTTGGCCGCCCGATCGAGGTGTTGACCGCCGACCATCAAAACAAGGCCGACGTGGCGTCGTCTAAGGCGCGTGAATGGGTCGACAAAGACGGCTTGTCAATGCTGATTGGCGGCACCAGCTCGGGCACTGCAATTGCCATGTCCAAGGTCATGGCTGAGAAAAAGCGTCCCTTCATCGCCATTGGCGCCGGCTCGGCCCGTTTGACCAACGAAGACTGCACGCCCTATACCGTCCATTACGCCTACGACACGGTTGCACTGGCCAAGGTGGCGGGTACCGCATTGGTCAAGGCTGGCAACAAAAACTGGTTCTTCCTGACAGCCGATTACGCTTTCGGCTATTCGCTTGAAGGCGACTCATCCGCCGTGGTCAAAGCCAATGGCGGTACGATAGTGGGTGCCGTGCGTCACCCGCTCAATGCGTCTGACTTCTCTTCATTCCTGCTGCAGGCGCAGGCCTCAAAAGCACAAATTCTGGCACTGGCCAATGCTGGCGGCGACACCATCAATTCGATGAAAGCCGCCAAGGAATTCGGTATCACCAAGACCATGAAGGTCGCAGGTCTGCTGGTGTTCATCAACGACGTGCATAGCCTGGGCCTGGCCAACACCGAAGGCCTGCAACTGGCTGACAGCTGGTACTGGAACCAGGACGACGCGTCACGCGCATTTGCCAAACGCTTCTTTGCCAAACACAAGCGCATGCCCTCAAGCATCCAGGCGGCCGACTATTCAGCCACCACCAGCTACCTCAAAGCCGTTCAAACTGCCGGCACCACCGACGCCGACAAGGTCATGAGCACGTTGAAAACCATGAAAATCGACGACTTCTACAACAAGGGCACGATCCGCGCCGACGGCCGCATGATTCACGACATGTATCTGTTTGAAGTCAAAAACTCCAAAGAATCCATCACCCCATGGGACTACTACAAAACCGTGGCCAAGGTTCCAGGCGATCAAGCTTTCACTACGATTGCCGATTCCAAGTGCGCTTTGATCAAGAAGTAATTTGATGGACAGATGACTGGCCGCACCAGCGGTTGGTCATTTTTTTACTGAGCGCTCATGGAAATCTTCGGCATTCCCCTTCAAGCCTTTCTGGGCCAGCTCCTGCTGGGGCTGGTCAATGGCGCTTTCTATGCGCTACTTAGCCTTGGGCTGGCAGTGATCTTCGGTTTGCTCGGAATCGTGAATTTCGCGCATGGCGCGCTGTATATGCTGGGCGCCTTCGCTGCCTGGATCATGCTCGACCAGCTCAGCATCAATTACTGGGTAGCGCTGATTCTGGCGCCGCTCACCGTAGGTCTGCTCGGGGTGGTCATCGAGCGGCTGTTTCTGCGGCACCTGTACAAGCTCGATGAGATTTACGGTCTGTTGCTGACCTTTGGCCTGACGCTGATTGCCGAGGGAATTTTTCGTGAACTTTATGGCGTGTCGGGCCAGAACTACCCGGTGCCTGAACTGCTGTCAGGCGCCACTAACCTGGGCTTCATGGTGCTGCCCAATTACCGCGCCTGGGTGGTGCTGGTTTCGCTGGTCGTGTGCATTGGCACCTGGTACCTGATCGAACGCACCCGCTTGGGCGCCTACCTGCGCGCCGGCACCGAAAACGCTGCGCTGGTGCAGGCTTTCGGCATCAACGTGCCGATGATGGTCATGCTGACCTACGGCGCGGGCGCGGCGCTTGCCGCCGTGGCCGGTGTGCTGGCCGCGCCGATCATTCAGGTCAACCCGCTGATGGGGTCGACTCTCATCATCGTGGTGTTTGCCGTGGTCGTGATCGGCGGCATGGGCTCCATCCTCGGCTCGGTGATTACCGGCCTGGGACTAGGCCTTTTGGAAGGCATGACGCGTGTGTTTTACCCAGAGGCGTCGAGCATCGTGGTGTTTGTGGTGATGGTGCTGGTGCTCATGGTCAGACCCGCCGGCCTGTTTGGTAAAGAGGCTTGATGTCATGACTGCAATCTCCAACAAACCTGCGATGGCCAAAGCTGCCAAGACCATCAAAATCACCTACATCGCCCTGCTGGCGCTGGCGCTGCAGGCACCGATGCTCGGCCTGTACCCAGTCTTTGTGATGAAACTGCTGTGCTTTGCACTGTTCGCCTGCGCCTTCAATCTGCTGCTGGGCTTTACCGGTCTGCTGTCGTTCGGTCACGCGGCGTTTTTCGGTTCGGCAGCTTACATCACCGGCTATCTCGTCAAGGCGCAGAGCTGGACGCCTGAAACCGCGATTCTGGCCGGTAGTGTCGGCGCCGGGCTGATCGGCCTGGTCGTCGGCACCGTCGCCATCCGCCGCCAGGGCATTTACTTTGCGATGATCACACTGGCCATGGCACAGATGATTTACTTCGTCTGCCTGCAGGCGCCATTCACCGGCGGCGAAGACGGCCTTCAGGGCGTGCCGCGCGGCAAGCTGTTCGGCGCGTTCTCGCTCGAATCGGACACCGTGATGTATTACTTCGTGGTGGCGGTGTTCGTGCTGTGCTTTCTGTTCATTTCGCGCATCGTCAATTCGCCTTTCGGCCAAGTGCTGAAAATGATTCGCGAAAACGAGCCCCGCGCCATTTCGCTCGGCTACCAGGTTGACCGCTACAAGCTGCTGGCCTTTGTGCTGTCGAGCGCGCTGGCCGGTCTGGCCGGTTCCCTGAAAACGATGGTGATGGGTTTTGCCACGCTGTCTGACGTGCACTGGTCAATGTCGGGCGAGGTTATTTTGATGACCTTGTTGGGCGGCGTGGGCACATTCTTCGGACCGGCGTTCGGCGCCGGCATTGTGATCTCACTGCAAAATATGCTGGCCGACAAGGTCGGCTCGTGGGTCACGGTGATCATTGGCGTGATTTTCGTGATCTGCGTGCTGGCGTTCCGCAAGGGCGTGGTCGGTGAATTACACGCGTTGCTCGAGCGTCGGCGGCGCGCCGCGACAGCGTCGAACACATAAAACTGCATTACCAGCAAGCCTGTGGCGATGCTGCCACCAGCAAACAGACACTTAGTGCTTCGGCGCTTCTTCTGGCTTCTTGGCCTCTTCAGGTTTGCTGCTCGATGGCAATTCGCCAGACGTGCCCACACCAACGCTGACACCACCCACACCGACACCGACCGACGCACCCACACGCCCGCCTGAGCCTACGCTCACGCCCACGCTGCCCAGGCCGCCGATGGGAAAGCCAATACCGATGGAGGTGCCCATATTGGCGCAACCCTGCAAGGCAAATATACCGATTGCCAGCGCAGAATATGCGCAAGCAGCTATCAATTTAGTAGTAAACAGTTTCATACCACCTACTTTACGCCAATCCGAGGTTGCCGTCCATGCCCAGTAGTTTCGGGTTGTTAATTTTGACGGGTTTGATGACTTTTTGCGCTTTGAGGTAAGTTTCTACAACATCCCAAATAGGTGGCCCGGCGTCTTTGCTGGCCTCTTGCACGGGTGCCCAGCCTGCCACTTTGTAAGTTTTGTCGGCTTGCATGGGCGCACCGCCAAAGCGCATATCGCTGATGCGCTGGCCTGCCTTTGCCGTCGGGTCGCAGGTGTAGGACATGCCGCCCACGCGCACCATGTCGCCGCCCTGCTGGTAGTACGGGTCGGGGTTGAAGAGGTTGTCGGCCACGTCTTCCAAAATGGTCTTAATGGTTTCGCCGCTCAAATCGGACAGCGTCGTCCACGGGTAGGTGATGGCCGTCTGGTCCATCACATGCTCACGTGTGATCGTCTGACCCGGCAATAGCGACGTACCCCAACGAAAACCGGGCGAGAAGGCAATTTGCCCACCGCGCACTTCTTTCAGTGCGTCCAAAATCAGTTGGTCAAAGCTGCCGGTAAAGTTGCCACGGCGGTACAGCAGGCCTTCGGTCACGGCCAGCGGCTCTTGCAGCTTGGCCTTGAACGGCGCGCGCACCTTGTCGATCAGCGTCTGCATGTCTTTGTCGGCAGGCAGATAGTTGGCAAAGATGGGCAGCAGTTTGTACTGCAAGCCTTTGACTTTTTTGTCCTGCACGTTGATATCTAACACCCCCAGGAATTTGCCATTGCTGCCCGCATTGGTCACCAGGGTTTGGCCGCCCGCGTTTTTTACCATCGTGGGCAGGGGCACGCCGTCATGCGTGTGGCCGCCCAAGATTGCGTCGATGCCCGTCACGCGGCTAGCAAGTTTAAGGTCTACGTCCATGCCGTTGTGGCTGAGCAGCACCACGACTTGTGCGCCTTTGGCTCGCACCTCGTTCACCTGTTTTTGCAGGTCTTCTTCGCGTATGCCAAACGTCCAGTCGGGCACCATATAGCCGGGGTTGGCAATCGGTGTGTACGGAAAGGCCTGGCCGATGATGGCAACACTCACGCCGTTCATCTCCTTGATGACATATGGCGCAAACACGGCGTCTTCAAAGTCGCGGGTTTTGACGTTTTGCGCGATAAAGTCGATCTTGCCTTTGAAGTCTTTTTCAATAATTTCTTTGACGCGCTTGTCGCCCAGGGTGAATTCCCAGTGCGCGGTCATCACGTCTACGCCCAGCAGTTTGGCGGCATCCACCATGTCTTGCCCGTTGGTCCAAAGAGAAGTGGCGCTGCCTTGCCAGGTGTCACCACCGTCCAGCAGCAGCGCGCCGGGTCGGCTGGCCTTGAGCTGCTTGACCAGCGTAGCCATGTGCGCAAATCCGCCGACCTTGCCGTATTGCAGGGCGCACTTTTCAAAGTCGAGGTAAGTGTGCGCATGGGCCAGCGGGCTGCCCGCTTGCAAGCTAGCGTATTTGACCAAGTGCTCGCCCACCAAATGCGGCGCATTGCCGCGCATGCCAGCAACGCCGATGTTGGCGTTCGGCTCGCGAAAGTAAATGGGCAGCAACTGTGCGTGGCAGTCGGTCATGTGCAGCAGGTGCACATTGCCTGTTTTGGGCACGTCGTAGTTGATGGCGGCTTCTTTTGCACTGGCTTCGCGGGTTAACGAAAAGCCTGCTACGGCAGCGGCTGTCAGCACAGAAGAGAATTCGCGTCTTGTAAGCTGAGGCATGGAAAACCTTTGAACGCGAAATGCGCGAAAGTTACGCGAAAATCGCAAAAAGAAGAAAAAATAAATATGCGATAGATCAGCAAAAAAATGATTTCACATACGCGCAATCATTTAATTTTTTTGGTTTTCTTTCGCGACTTTCGCGCAACTTTCGCGCATTTCGCGTTCAAAAAATCTTCAAATCTTCAAATCGCCAAGCAATACTACTTATTCACCGGCGACTCAGGCGATAGCAGCAAAGCCATCACATGCGTCATCTGCTCTACCGTCAAAATGCCCGCATCGCCAAAGCGCGGCATGTTGCTGCAGGCGTTGAAGGCGTGGGTGTTGTAGATGCGGCCCCAGGTGTACTTGACCATGGCTTCACTGTCTTTGGCCAGCGGGTCTTTCACACCCCGAATGCTGCCGTACTTCAGCAAGCTGGGTCCCTGGTTACCAAAGCTGATTTCTTGCGGTGTCATCTGGTGGCACGCATAGCAGTTGGCGCCACTGGCCACGCCTGCAACATCGGTAAACTGCATACCGCGACCGTTCTGCGCAATCTTTTCGCCCTCTTTCCAGTCACCCATGTATTTGCCGTCTGCAGGGTATTGGATGGATGCGAGTACAGATTTTTCTATGCGTTCGCGCGTGGGCTTGTCCAGCTCTTTGCCGCTGGCATTGGCCTGTGAACAGATGCGCTGGATCTCGGTTTGGTCCAGTCGGTCGAGTTTGGCGATGCCGCGCTCGCTAAAGCTGCCTTTGATGACCAAGAGCGCTTCTTGTGCACCGGGCAAGCTGGAACATGCGGCTAAAGCGACTGTGCACACGGCAGCAACTGCACATGCCTTGAACATGCGCTTTGCTATATTATTAGTAGCTGCTTGCGCAGTATCTACGCTGGCAATCACCATTTTTACAGGTATTTTTTTCATTATTTGTTCTTTCTCATTAACGCTGGTTCAACGCTAGTTCAACGCTTAATAGCAGGAGCCGCCATCTTGCCGCCATTGGCATTCACGCCCATAAAGGTGATCAAGTCGATAGACGTTTGCGACAGGTATTGCAGCTCAGGAAAGCGCTGTTGGCGAAAGCAGTCATACAAGCGCCACTGCATCGTGCGCAACGCACCCTGGCTCACGCGGTAGGCGGGCCATTGAGAAAAGGCGGCTTGCGCGGGGCCGGGCTTGGTCAGGTTGGGCAGGTCTTGCAGGCGAATGCGTTTGCCGTCTTCGCTGTGGCAACTGGCGCAGGCAAAGTCATACGGCCCACCTTTGAAGTAAAAGCTTTGCTTGCCCCGTGTGTAAGCGTCTTTTTCAAGCGGGTGAGCTTGCGGCACGTTGATGGTCACGTCGCGCGACTCGTCGTACACATAGGCTACCAGGTCTTCCATCAGCGTGGCCTTTTGGCCTTCGTTGCTGAACACCGTTTTGGCGCTAAAGTCATCCGCTTTGGCGCCTTGCAGCGTCACCAGGCAGTGCACCAGGCGGCTTTCCACGTCCATCACCTTGCCGGTGTCGGCAAAAACCTTGGGTAATACGGCTACAGCACCTTTGACCTTGCCCGCACCCAGTCCCAGGTCGCAGGTTTCCAGCGACAGATTTTTGGGGCCGCGTTTTACTTTCCACAAACCTTCGCCACGTGCGGCGTTCAGGTCTGCAGGGTTGCCGTCTTGCAGGCTGGCGCGGTAGTCAGCAATCGCGTCTTGCGATGACTTTTGTTGCGCGAACGCTGCGCTGGCAAAGCAGGCAATTGCTATTAATAGCGTAGCTGCTCGCGCATATGCAACGCTGACATTACGGCTTTTTTTCTTCAAATTTATCTCCTGCAAGGTTTCTTGAGTGGTGCCGAGAACGGGTCGGGCGGCCTGCGTGATCTGGATAAAAACTTATGCAATCACCGCTTCGTCGGTGCGCTTGTCGCCTTTGTTGTCTACCCAGGTCACTTCAATCTTGTCACCTGCCTTGGCACCCTTAAAGCTGAACTGCACAAACGGGTTTTTAGACACTGCCGTGCCCCACTGCGCGTTCATCACGGTTTTGCCGTTACACGTGGCGGTGATGGTCTGGATGAAGTGCGCGGGCACGGTTTTGCCTGCAGCGTCTTTGCGCTGGCCAGACTCCATGTCGTGGCTTACCAGCACACGCGCGGTTACTTTGTCAGCAAGCGCCTGGGCGCGAATTCGCATCGGATCACTCATGTTTTTCTCCTGATCTTTAAACAATTAACCACCGCAGCCGCCAAGGGTGACCTTGACTTCTTTAACTGCGTAAATAAACTTGTCGCCCACTTTGGCAATGGCGTACACGTTGGACGACTGGCCCATCTTCACATTGGTAGAAAAGTTGGCGTCGGTGCCAGCGGGCACGTCAAAAGCGGCGGCCAGCGCGCTGGGGTTCTTTTCAATCACAAAGGCGATTTGCGACACGGTTGCCAGCGTGGTAGACGCGCCGATGCGCACCACGTTGCCGTTTTCGGCAATCTCGGGGGCGCTCAGCACAATGTCCTTGCTCTCGGTGGCTGCGCTGGTGCCGCCCATGCTTTTGACAGCGTCGGCCAGGCTTTTGGAATCGAATGCGGCTTTATTCCAACCCTGCGCCTGCGCATAAGACACCGCAGGCAACCAGCCTGCAGCGGCTGCAAGCGCCAAAACGCCTGCTCCCGAACCCTGGTTAACAAATTGACGACGTTTCATAAAAACTCCTGAAGATAAATATCGTGGCTTGTGTATATTGTAAAAAATAACGTCGGCTTTCGCCAAAGCTTTATCCCTAACGTTGGTAGGTCGTTTTGTGATGACCAACGCTTACGGTGATATGTCTTAAAAACTCATTTCACTGCTCCTTGCACAATCCAGTTGGCAATGTTTTGGGCTTCAGCCTCGGAAATGGACTGCGCAGGCATGGGTATTTGTCCATACACGCCCTGCCCGCCTGACTTGATCTTGCCCACCAGATACGCCGCAGCATCTGCCTTGCTGCCTTGCTTGGCCAACACCTCTCTAAAGCTGGGGCCTACCTGTTTGGTGTCAATACCATGGCAGGCTGCACAAGCAAATTTTTGCAAAGTCGGCATCACATCGGTTGATGTCAATTTGGCAGACGCTACTGAATTAGGAGCTGCTTGCGCAATAACTACGGTGGCCACCGGCTTTTTCTCTTCCTTCACTACCGCTGTCTTGGCTCCGCGCGAGCCACCCACGCTGCGCGACTGGTCTGCCAGGTTGCCGTGTGCATCGCGGGCGTAGTCGGGTATGAAGCTGGCCACCTTGGGGTCGGTGGCGCAGTTGGTTTTGCAGCTGGAGCCTTGCACATCGGGTTTGGTCACTACACCCGCAATGCCGTTACCGGGCCATAAGGCGTGCGCCGTCGTTGTGCCCAAGCGGTTGGGCAGGCGCTTTTGCACCTCGGCTATGTTTTTGTCGCTCAATGTGTAGTCATTAGGCACTACGCTAGCCAGGTTGAGCAGGTAGGCGGTTACAGCGTACACATCATCGGCAGACAAAGACTTGGGCGCTGTCCACGGCATGGCACGATTAATATAGTCCCACAGCGTGGACAGCTGGGACACCTTCATCATGCTGGTGCGCGTGGGGGCGCTGCTGCCCAGTTGCAACGACGCTACGTTGCCAGTTTCAATGTCCTTGGCCGTGGTGTAACCAGCCAGTGGTGCAAACACCTCGTTGCTTTCGGCAAAACTGCCGTGACAACTGGCGCACTGTGCCTCCCAAACGGTCTCTCCCCTCTTCACGGAGCCGCTGCCTGCGGGCAGGCCTTTGAAGTCTGGACGCACGTCAATGTCCCAGGCTTTGACTTCTGCTGGGGTGGCTGGGCGACCTATGCCTAGAAAGCTGGTTTGGGCGTGGGCTGCTAGGGGTAGTAGTGCGCTTAGGGCTAAGAGGGGGATTTTTGAACGCGAAAGACGCGAAAGTTGCGCGAAAGTCGCAAAAGAAGATTTAAAAAAAGATTCAAAAAAAATAAAAACTTTCTTGAATTTTTTATTTTCAAAGGTATTCTTTTTAGCGACTTTCGCGTAACTTTCGCGTCTTTCGCGTTCAACTGCATTTCTTCCCCGACCTTCGAGTTCAAAATAATCTTCAAGACAATTGAACATTGCTGACCTCCCCATTGTCAGAAACCAACCAAGTCTGTATCGCGTTGTTGTGATAAATGCTGCGCGTGCCGCGCACTTTGCGTAGTTCGTTGTACGTGGGCTGGATATGGCCGGTTTCGTCCACCGCGCGGGACATTAATAGGGCGGGTTTGCCGTCCCAGCTCCAGTCGCAGTTAAAGCGCGTCAGGCACTTGTGCAGCACCGGGCCTTCCAGCCGTGCAGGTTTCCAGTTTCGGCCACCATCGGCCGACACTTCCACCTTGGCCACCTTGCCGCGCCCGCTCCATGCCAGACCGGTCACGTTGTGAAAACCTTTGTCCAGCAACACCTGGCCACCACTGGGCGAGGTAATGACGCTCTTGATTTCTTGCGTGCTGCTGTACTGGCGGTGCTGGCCGTCGGGTAGCAAATCGACGTAGTGAATCGTCTCGTCCTTGGTGGCATAGGGCATATCGCCCACCTCGATGCGCCGCAGGTATTTCACCCAGCTCACGCCTTGCACACCGGGCACTACCAGGCGCAGGGGGTAGCCGTTTTCGGGTCGCAGCATTTCGCCGTTTTGACCGTAAGCGACGATGACTTCGCCGCTTTCGATCAGGCTCATGGGAATGGTGCTCGTCATGCTCGATCCATCTGCACCCTCGGCCAACACAAATTGACCACGTTTATAGTCGGCGCCGCACATGTCCAGCAGCGTTTTGAGGGGCACGCCGGTAAATTCGCTGCAACTGAGCATGCCGTGGGTGTACTGCACCGTGGGCACAGCCACATTGCCCCATTCCATGCCGGTGTTGGCTCCGCATTCGATAAAGTACATGCGCGAGACACTAGGCATGCGCATCAGTTCGTCCATAGTAAATACCATGGGGTTTTTAAGCATCTTGTCGTCGCTGCCGTTAATCATCAGGCGGTGCTTGTCAGGCTCGATGTCCCACCAGCCCTGGTGGTGGCGCTCAAAATGCAAGCCGCTGGGCGTGATGATGCCAAACAGGCCTTGCAGCGGCGCAAAGCTCACGCCAGCCTGGCTCACCCGCGTGAGGCCCGGGCTTTCGCGGCGTTGCAGGTTTTTCTCAAACGCGCTGGGCACACCATAGCCGCGTGCGGCCACACCCTGGCCCAGCGACTTGCTGTGCGCAGGCAAATTCAAAATATTCGGGTCACCCAGCCCACTGACAGGGTTGGATTGCGCGCGGGCTGAGGAAGCAGCAGCTACTGCCACTGCAAACGCACCCGCCATAAAACCACGCCGCCCGCCATGCACGGCCTTGACCTGCTCCTGGCTTAAAAAACCCTCAGGCGCGGGCTGTAAAAATCGATTCATTCGCATGCAAAAATTCTCAGTAAAACGCTGTTAATTCAAATGGAATAGCACACCAGGCGCTCGTTTTCTGGCACAGCCTGCGGCTCATCCAGTTCAATCGCAATTTGCGACACCACATTGCGGCAAATAGCCATGGCACGCTCGCTTTGCACACGGTAAAAAACCTGCGTACCGTCTTTGCGTTTAGCCAAAATGCCACTCTTGAAAAGCACATTCAAATGCTGGCTCAAATTGGGTTGCGACGATTCAATGCGCTCCAGCATTTGCGACACCGACTGCTCGCCATCGCACAGCGCGCTGATGATTTGCAAACGAATCGGCGTAGACAACACGCTGAACAAATCAGCCGCCGCCTGAAACACCTTGCTGGCATCGGGTTCGGTCTTTGCATTTTTGGATGTGGTGGACATATGCGTATTTGCTTATATTTAGGTGATAAAAAAAGCCACTGCAATAGCAGCGGCCTGTCTTGTTTAACCCAGGGTGTCGGCCCAAATGTTTTGCGCCCAGTTGTTGGCGTAGGTAGCTTCCAGCGTCGTCACTTCGGGCTTCATTTCAATCGGCGACACTCCGCCCGAACCAGCCACCGTCTTGAACGTTTTCTCGGCTGCCACGTATTCATGCACGCTGGCCACGTGCACCACCTCCTTGTCGCTCACAAAACTGTAGCAGGTGTTGGTCAACATCGGTGCGGGGTTAATGTCCCAGCCGCTGAGCTGAGCCACAATGGCTGCCGCCGCTACCTTGCCATGGCCGTTGGCCATATGGCCGCTCTTGGGCATGCCCGGTGCAATTTGAATGCTGTCGCCCAGTACATGCACGTCTTTGGCGGCGGTGGATTCAAAGTTTTGGTAGTTCACGCCGCACCAGCGTTTGTTGGCCATATTGTTCAAGCCCGCTTGCTGCGCGATGGTGCCTGCGCGCATAGACGGCAGCGCGTTGATGACGTTGGCTTTCACGTCTTCCTGCACGTCAAATTTGATGATGCCCTGAGAGCCGTTTACCGCTATCGTCTTGTGTTGCCCACGGTATTCGACCATGCCAGGGTACATCTCGGCCCACACTTTTTTGAATAAAGGGCCTTTGCTGGTCACATCGGGGTTGGCGTCCAAAATCAGCACCTTGCTGCGCGGCTTGAAATTTTTGAAGTACCAGGCCACCTGGCAGGCACGTTCATACGGGCCGGGTGGGCAACGGTAGGGCGCTTCGGGAATGGTGATAGCAAACACGCCACCGTCTTGCATGCTTTGCAGCTGGTTACGCAGCGACAGCGTCTCTGGCCCCGCCTTCCAGGCCTGCACAATCATGCCCGCGTCTTGCGCGGCGTCCAGCCCTTCTATGCTGTCCATCATCAGTTCAATGCCGGGCGACACCACCAGCTTGTCATACGCAATGCGGCTACCGTTGCCCAAGGTTACCATTTTCTTGTCGGCATCAATCGCAGTGGCTTTGTCTTTGACGATACGCACACCATGGTTCTTGCTCAAACCTTCATACGACGTGATGATTTGCGCCATCTGTCTGCTGCCGCCCACTACCAGGTTAGACAATGGGCAAGACACGAAAGCGTTGTTCGGCTCGATCAACACTACGTCCATTTTGTAGTCAGACAGCAGGCGCACGTATTTGGCCGCGGTCGCTCCACCGTAGCCACCGCCGATGACGACGACTTTGGCTTTGCTGGGAATGCCTGATGTGGACGAGGTAGACGTAGTGGACGAAGTAGATGAGGTAGATGCGCAAGCACCCAGGCCCAGCAAACTGACGGCTGCAGAAGTTTGCAAAAAACTGCGGCGAGAAGCGTGGTTGTTGTTCATGTTGCGCTCCTGTTATTTCTTTTGCGCAGCAAAATAAGCCGCTACCTGCGCAATTTGCGCGTCGCTATAGCCCTTGCTGATCTGGTGCATGATGGTTGCAGGCCGCGTGCCCGCCTTGAAAGCCTTCATCTGCGCAACGATGTAGTCCGCCGGCATGCCCGCCAGTGTCACCACCGCAGAACCCTGCACCGCATTGCCATTGGTGCCGTGGCAATTTGCGCACGTAGCAGCCAGGCTCTTGGTGTACAGCGCGTCTTTGGACGCGTCTTGCGCATAGGCGCTGAATGCGGCTAACGCGCATGCAGCGGTGATGAGGTGGGTGAAACGACTCAAGATATGGCTCCTGTAGTTCAGCATGGTTTGATCAAGACAACATCGTAACGCTACATTGATTTTGCTGCCAAACTCAAATATTCGTATTTGCTTATATTCTAAGTAGCTGTTGTTGACCGGGAATCAGTGCTTACCCTGACTCCCTCGCAGAGCGCCCGCTGCTACGGCGCAGGGGCTGTGTGACCCGACGCAGCAGGCCCTTCGGGCGACCATCTGCAGTACTCAAAACGGGGGAAATGTCCGAACTCGCTGCGCTCAGACAGCGGCCATTTCTGATCCCCATTTTTCCGTGCTTCGAGGCTGCAGCTCGACGGGTCACAGCCCCTGGGAGCCGTAGCAGCGGGCTGTGGACGATCGGAAAGTTTCACTGCTAGCCGAACTTTGTATAGACTTTGATGGTGATGGTTGAACCCGTACTTTTTCTCTTTTAGGTGCAGAGAAAAGTGTGCCGGAATTTTCTACTTCTCGAACGTCAAGAATCTTGGTACAAGGCCAAAGTCACATTGATTGGTTTGGTAGAGCAACAAATTTCCTCAGATGACTGGACGGCCAGCATCATGCATTACGATGTGTTGTCTGAGGCACGCACGGCTGGCTACGGTACGCACCTGCTCAGAGCTTTTAAGCAATGGGTAAAAATCGCCACGTGGTAGAGATCAGTTTTGGCATCAACAGCGATGACTACATGCAGCGCATAGGCCAGTTTGCCGGGCGCATGGGTTATCGCAAAGTAGGAGAGAACTATGTACGAGAGGTTTGAGATGGGGCGTTACTACTATATTGATAGCTGCTCGCGCATATTCCACGCTAGCTATGAGCATAAAACACTCCCTAAACTAGCTGCGAATAATGTGGAATGGAGGGTAGCGGCGTGACGTTCGATCAACTGTCTATTGCTCGACTTAAAGAGTCCGCTGCGATACATCAACGCCGCTTTTTCTTACTCTCTGCTCTTAGTGCAAGCCTAACTGCCTGCCAAGCGAAAACCAATGACGCGGGTACTTTGTTGCCACTTGATTTAAAAGGTAATCCCATGCCACCTGAAACACCGTATGAACAATGGCTTACCGATAAGCCTTCTTACTTTAATCTCTCACCACAGTTGCAACTGGCGATACCAGCGAAATATCAACAGCTATGGCATCAAAAGAATGTGGTTGCCAGAAGAATCGAGGATATGAAGAAAGAGTCTATTGGAGGTCCCATTGAGTTTAACTTTTTCATGCCAGATTTCAGCGGATATACACCAGAAAACTACGACAAAGAGTTTCACGCAGATCATGTGTATGTGCTGGTGGAAGCACAGGGCATGGGTGCTGAAAAACCTGGAGCATCTGGGAAATTTCCAGAAAACATGTATCAACGGGAGATCATCCAAAATGGTGGTGAAAGAGTTGCTACCAGAGAGATGCTGCATGGTTTAGAGTGCTACAAAGAACACCTGAATCCACTACCAGGAGTAGGTGACAGGAGAAGCTGCACGGTATAAGAGATGATACCACGGGTCGAAAAATCCAACTCAATATCACGCTACCGCCTTACCCAGATTGGATACGCTACCCTCACATGCAAGCCGCATATTTCTCGGTCGATCATGGAGGTGTTCTCTTGATGTGGCGCACGAATATGAAGAATTTATCAAAGTGGAAACAAATCGACCAGCAAATTTGGCGCTGGTTAGCGGAGTGGAATGTTGCACCAAAGTCAGCGATGCCGACTACTAATTGAGTGGTGCATTCGTAAAAACATTCGTTTCAATTTTAAAAAACCATCACATGACAACCAACACACAAGCCATACCACTGACAACCGCAAAGATGATCACGATTCGTCAATTCGGCAGCGTCCAGAACTACCCTGGCATGTACCGTTTTATTGCCAATGAGATTGCGACAGGACGCATTGAAGTGGCCAGAGCAACTGGCTGCCACCGGACTGTTGGCCAAAGACGTTGACGCTATTTTTTAAATGAATTGCGGGCTTGGTTGTGCCGGTAGCAACCCACCCACATTGCCCACAAGGAGAAGCAAATCATGAGTAGCTATGCACTTCGTCTGCCTGAGTCCCTGAAGCTGGCTGCCAAGCGCATTGCTGCGCAGGACGACACGACGATGAACCAGTTTTTTGTGGTTGCCATTGCAGAAAAAATCAGTGCGATGGAAGCTGAGAAATTTTTTGCCCAGCGTGCTGCCCGTTCAAGCAAGGCTGCTGCTGACCGGGCATGGGGGAAAGTGGGTACACGGTCAGCCCTGCCTGCTGACCAATGGACAGTCGAAAAATAAAACCTGAGGCGCAGGCGGCGAAGCAAACCTCTACGCCAACAAATCCCGAATCTGCTGCAACGCACTCGGGTCGTCCATCGTTGCCAAATCCCCCGTGTCGCGCCCCTCGCACACGGCTTGAATCGCGCGGCGCAGCATTTTGCCGCTGCGGGTTTTGGGCAGCAAGGTGACAAAGCGCACCCGCGCGGGGCGGGCCACAGCGCCTAGCTGCTCGTCCACTAGCTTCATAATTTCGCCTTCCAGCTTGAGCTTGCCTGCGTCATCCAGCCCAGACGTGTCTTTCACCACCGCAAACGCCATGGCGACCTGGCCCTTGAGTTGGTCTGCCACGCCTACCACCGCTACCTCGGTCACATTGGGGTGGCTGGCGATGCTTTCTTCAATCTCGCGCGTGCCCAGGCGATGGCCCGCCACGTTGATCACATCGTCTGTGCGGCCCAAAATAGTGTAGTAGCCCGCCGCGTCGCGAATGCCCCAGTCGAAGGTGCTGTACACCCACCGGCTAGGGGGGTGTTCGTCATTACCGACGAGTTTGCCGGGAATGCTCTTCCAGTAGGTGCTTACAAAACGCGCGTCGTCTTGCCACACGGTTTGCATGCAGCCGGGCGGCAGCGGGCCTTCGATGACGACGACGCCTTTTTCATTTGCCGTGGTCAGCTCTTCACCAGTGCCTTCGTGCAGCAGCTTGACGTTGTAACCGTACATGGGCACGCCGGGGCTGCCAAATTGTGGTGCGGGACCAGTTAAGCCGCCGCCATTGGCGGTCGCCAAAATCGGCCAACCGGTCTCAGTCTGCCAATAGTTGTCGATCACGGGCTTGCCAATGCCCGCGCTGATCCAGCGTGCGGTGGGCTCGTCCACCGGCTCACCGGCCAGGTACAGGGCTTTGAGGGACGACAGGTTGTACTTCGTCAAATAGGCAGGGTCTTGTTTTTTCAGCACACGAATGGCCGTGGGGGCGCTGAACATATGGGTAACTTTGTATTTTTCTACCATGCTCCACCAGATGCCGCCGTCGGCGCTGCCGTCCATGCCGCGAAGGGGGGTGCCCTCAAAAAACACCGTGGTCATACCTGCAATCAGCGGCCCGTAAACGATGTAGCTGTGGCCCACCACCCAGCCAATGTCGGACGTCGCAAAGTACACCTCGCCCGCCTTGCAGTCAAAAATATATCGCATGCTGGCTGCCAAACCCACTGCGTAGCCACCTGTGTCGCGTTGCACGCCTTTGGGTTTGCCGGTGGTGCCGCTGGTGTACAGGGTGTAGCTGGGGTCGGTGGCGTCCAGCCAGGTGCATGCCACAGTGGTTTTAAGGTGCTTTTGCCTTGCAGCCCAGTAATCTATTGCGCAGGCAGCTCCCAAATCTATAGCGGCCAGCTTGCGGTCTACCATCAAAATTCCGTCTGGCTTGAAGCTGGACAACGCTATCGCCTCTTTCAGCAAATGCGTGTACGGCACCACCTTGCCGCCACGCGATCCCGCGTCTGCGGTAATGACCACCTTGGGCGACGCGTCTTCAATGCGCGACGCTAGCGACACACTGGCAAAACCGCCAAACACCACCGAATGGATAGCCCCAATACGCACGCAGGCCAGCATGGCAAACAGCGCCTCGGCCACCATGGGCAGGTACAGCAGCACGCGGTCGCCCTTGCCTACGCCCATGTCTTGCAAAATGGCGGCCATGGTTTGCACTTCTTGGTGCAGTTCTTGGTAGGTATAGGTTTTTTCGGTATTGGTTTCGCTGCTCACATAGACCACAGCGGCCTGGTTGGCGCGGTCTTTCACATGTCTGTCCACCGCGTTGTGGCACAGGTTGGTGGTGCCGCCCACGTACCAGCGCGCAAACGGCGGGTTGCTGTAATCGCAAATTTGCGTGGGCGGGGTGTTCCACTCAATCAATTTGGCCTGCTCTGCCCAAAAAGCATCCCGATCAGTGATGGAACGGGCCTGAAAATCTGCAAATGCGCTCATGCGTGTCTCCGAAATGTCTGAACTGAAATTGAATTCATAATTATGACTATGGGGCTTGCGACGGACTGACTCATTTAGACTGCCAAGCCAAACTGAAGCGCCCAAGTGACTGCACCCCCTTGTGTTTACAGCTAACATCCATTCTATGACCCCACAAAAACTATCCATGCAACAAGTGCTGCTAGCCGGCGCAATGATCGTTACTCTGGCCATGGGCATTCGCCACGGTTTTGGCCTGTGGTTGCAACCCATGACCCAGGCCAACGGCTGGACGCGAGAAAACTACGCCTTTGCCATGGCCATTCAAAACATATCCTGGGGCTTTGCCGGTATTTTTGCAGGCATGGTGGCTGACAGGTTTGGTGCTTTCAAGGTCATCATCGTAGGCGCCTTGCTCTACGCGGGCGGGCTGCTGGGCATGTCGCTGTCTACCACGCCGCTGGTGCTCGGCCTGACTGCGGGGGTGCTGATTGGTGCAGCGCAGGCGGGCACCACCTACGCCATCATCTACGGCGTGATTGGCCGCAATGTGGACCCCGCCAAACGCAGCTGGGCCATGGGCGTGGCAGCGGCTGCCGGGTCGTTTGGGCAGTTTCTCATGGTGCCTACCGAAGGTTTTTTAATCAGCCATTTTGGCTGGCAACAGGCTTTGATGGTGCTCAGCGTTGCC
Organism: Polaromonas sp.; assembly: GCA_043774625.1. Classification (GTDB taxonomy): domain Bacteria; phylum Pseudomonadota; class Gammaproteobacteria; order Burkholderiales; family Burkholderiaceae_C; genus JAAFIP01. The sequence goes on from JAYVTG010000030.1 coordinate 19,006, forward strand.
GCGTTGACCATCATTCCCATGGCCTTTTTCTTGCGTGAGCCGGGCTTTGCCAGCGGCGCAGCGCCTGTGCGGGACCAAACCATTGGCCAGGCTTTAAAAGAAGCCTTCAAATACCCCAGCTTTCAGTTGCTGATGGCGGGCTATTTTGTCTGCGGCTTTCAGGTGGTGTTTATTGGCGTGCACATGCCCAGCTATTTGAAAGACAAGGGGCTTGACCCGCAGGTAGCCAGCTACACGCTGGCGCTAATTGGCCTGTTCAACGTGTTTGGCACGTACATTGCGGGCAGCCTGGGCCAGCGCATGCCCAAGAAGAACATTTTGTCCTTCATTTACCTGGCCCGCGCCGTGGTGATTACCGTCTTTTTGTGGGCACCGCTCTCACCTATCAGCGTGTATATTTTCGCCAGCCTGATGGGCCTGCTGTGGCTGTCCACCGTGCCGCCCACCAATGCCATGGTGGCGCAGATTTTTGGCATACAGCACATGTCCATGCTGGGCGGTTTTGTCTTCTTCAGCCACCAGATTGGCAGCTTTATGGGCGTGTGGCTGGGCGGCGTGCTGTACGACAAAACTGGCAGCTACGACATCGTCTGGGCCATTTGCATCGGCTTGGGTGTGTTCGCGGCGCTCATCAATATGCCTGTGCGTGAAGCAGCCATTGAACGCGGCAGCTTGAAGACCGCCTGATAAACGCCTACATTTGCGCCATGACCCGCCTGCAACGCACCCTGCTCTATGCCACCGCTGTGCTGGCATGTGCGGGCGTATTTGCGCTGTACACGCGGCCAGACTTTTTGGTGCTGCTGGCCAACCAGGTGTGGGCTTGTTTTTAAGGTTAATCCATGCCATTTATCAATGAAACCGGCGTAATGCCAGCGTGGAATATGCGTGAGCAGCTATGAAAATTATAGTAATTACCGGAGCGTCAGACGGCATTGGCGCGCAGATGGCGCGGCAACTGGCTGCCAGTGACAAAGCCAAAACAGGCCTGGTGTTGGCGGCGCGCAATGCTGCAGCGTTGCACAGTGTGGCGGCGCAGTGCGAGGCGTTTGGCACGCCAACGCTGGTGGTTAAAACCGATGTGGGTGTGCAGGCCGGCTGCCGCACCCTCATTGACAAAACCATCGAAAAATTTGGACGCATCGACGCGCTTGTCAATAACGCGGGCGTGTCTGCGCAGGCGCTGTTTGCCGACGTGAAGGCCGACGACCTGGGATGGTACGAAGACCTGATGCGGGTGAACCTGTGGGGCAGTGTGTGGTGCACGCACGCTGCCCTGCCGCACCTCAAGGCCACACAGGGCAGCGTGGTGGCCGTGTCGTCGCTAGCGGGCCTGGTGGGCGTGCCGGGGCGTACCGCCTACTGTGCTACCAAGTTCGCCATGACCGGCTTTTTTGAAGCCCTGCGCGCTGAACTGAAAACCGCGGGCGTGAGCGTGACAACTGCCTACCCAGGCGTGGTAGCCACACAAATCCGTTACCACGGGCTCAACGCCAAGGGCGAGACGGCAGGCTCCAGCGGGCTGAAAGAAGACGCCGCCATGAGCGTGGAAGAATGCGCGCAACGCATCATCAACGGTATGCAGCGCAGGCAGCGCGAGGTGGTGATGACAGGCAAAGGCAAGCTGGGGCGCTTTTTGAAGCTGATTGCACCTGGCGTGGTCGAGGGCATGGCGCTTGCTGCGCTCAAAGACGACGTGAAGCCGAAGGCGTGAACCATGCACGGTAGCGAGGCAGTTTCCCCTTGGGTGGCGCGCTGGGCGCACCTGGTTGCACCGGGCGGCACAGTGCTGGACGTGGCCTGTGGCCTGGGGCGGCACACACACTACTTTTTACAACAAAAACACCCGGTTGCTAGCGTAGATAGTGCGCGAGCAGCTATTGAAAATATAGCAAACAGCTTGCCTGCTGAACAGCGCAGCATGGCGCAACTGGTGGTGGCCGACATTGAAAACGGCCCCTGGCCTTTTGCGGGTAGGCAGTTTGCAGGCGTGGTGGTCACCAACTATTTATGGCGTGCTTTGCTGCCCACTATCGTGCAGTCGGTCGCACCCGGTGGCGTGCTGGTGTACGAAACCTTTGCCTCTGGTAACGAGACGGTAGGCAAGCCGTCACGGCCAGACTTTTTACTGCAACCTGGCGAACTGCTACGCGCCTGCGCGCACCTGCGCGTAGTGGCTTATGAAGATGGTTTTATCGCCCAGCCAGACCGTTTTGTGCAGCGCATCGTCGCCGTCAACGATGCGCCCCAGGCATCCGGTGCCATACAAAGTCATCAAAAAACGCCACATCCAGCATCAATTAGCCCCACCCGCTACGCCTTGTAAGCCTCTGGCTGGGTAAAATCATCCCCATGAAACAAATTATCGGAAGTATCGTCGCCCTTGTCACCCCGTTCCACCCCGATGGAAGCGTGGATTACCCCACCCTGCGAAAACTGATCGACTGGCACATTGCACAGGGCACCGACTGCATTGGCGTGGTCGGCACTACGGGCGAATCGCCCACGGTGAGTGTGGACGAGCATTGCGAGATCATCCGCGTATCGGTCGAACAAGCCAACAAGCGCGTGCCCATCATGGCCGGTTGCGGTGCCAATTCGACCAAAGAAGCGATTGAACTGGCCCAGTTTGCCCGCAAGGTAGGCGCAGACTGCCAACTGCAGGTGGTGCCCTACTACAACAAGCCTACGCAAGAAGGCCAGTTTCAGCACTTCAAGGCCATTGCACAGGCCACGGGTGACCTGCCCATCGTGCTGTACAACGTGCCTGGCCGTTCGGTAGCCGATATGGCGCACGACACCGTGATGCGTCTGGCCCAGGTCAAGGGCATTGTTGGCATCAAAGACGCCACCGGCAATATTGAGCGCGGCCAATGGCTCATCAAAGACGCACCCAAAGACTTTGCTGTGTATTCTGGTGACGACGGCACTGCCGTAGCGTTGATGCTGTGCGGCGGCCAAGGCAATGTCAGCGTGACCGCCAATATTGCCCCGCGCCTGATGCACGAACTGTGCGTAGCTGCCATGGCTGGCAACGCCGCGCAAGCCATGGCTATCCAGCGCCAATTGTTGCCCATTCACAAGAACCTGTTTGTAGAGGCCAACCCCATCCCGCTGAAATGGGCGATGGACAAAATGGGCCTGTGCGGCGGCACCATGCGGCTGCCCATGACAAGCATGGCACAATCGTATGAACCTACGGTGCTGGCTGCACTCAAAGCCTCTGGCTTGATGTAACCCCGCCCGGTGGCGCGTTGACTTTGCGTAACGCAATAGCGCGCCACCCTACTATGACAAGGATGTATTTGTGCTGACCCTTTTTCGCCCTGCAACACTGGCCGCTTTGGCCACTTTGGCTGCCTTTGCCCTGTTTGCAAGCGGCTGTTCTGTCCTGGAGCCAGACCGTATCGACTACAAAAGCGCTGGCAAAGGCCCGTCGCTGGAAGTGCCGCCCGACTTGACCGCCATCTCGCGTGACACGCGCTACGTGGTGCCCGGTACCGCCGTGACCGCCAGTGGCTTTACTGCGGGCCAAACCAATGTGTCGGTGCCTACCGCAGCGTCTTCGGTGGGTGATGTGCGCATTGAACGTGCTGGCAACCAGCGCTGGCTGGTAGTGGCCCGTCCGGCAGACAAGCTGTGGGGTTCGGTGCGCGACTTTTGGCAAGAGAACGGCTTTTTGCTCAACATCGACCAGCAAAACCTGGGCATTTTAGAAACCGACTGGGCAGAAAACCGCGCCAAACTGCCCCAAGACTTTATCCGCAACACCATTGGCAAAGTGTTTGAAGGCCTGTACTCCACAGGCGAGCGCGACAAGTTTCGCACCCGGCTGGAAATCAATGGCAACAATACTGAAATTTATATTAGCCACCGCGGCATGGTAGAAAAAATCACCGGCGGTGGCAGCAGTCCTACCACCCCAGGCAGCACCATGTGGGAGCCGCGCTCAGCAGACCCCGAGCTGGAAGCCGAATTCTTGCGCCGCATGATGGTCAAGCTGGGTGTGTCGCAAGAACAGTCCAAAGCCTTGATTGCCACGGGCTTGGCCAAGCCCACAGCGCGTGTAGCCGCTGCCAACGGTTCACCCGTAGTAGAAATGGACGAAGGCTTTGACCGCGCCTGGCGCCGTGTAGGCTTGGCGCTGGACCGCACCGGCTTTACCGTAGAAGACCGCGACCGCGCGCAAGGCTTTTACTTTGTGCGGTATGTGCAGCCTAGCGACGGCAAAGAGCCTGGCCTTTTTGGCAAGCTCTTTGGCACAGGTAAAGAAAGCGCCCCACTCAAATACCGCATCGCCGTCAAAAGCGCGGGCGAATCCACTACGGTATCTGTTTTGAACAGCGCTGGCAGCCCCGAAACATCTGCCAATGCGCAGCGCATCGTCAAAGTGATTGCGGACGACTTGAAGTAATCAATTACAGGCCCAGCGCCGCAATACCGGCTTTGGCGATTTGCGCGTCTTCTGGTGACTTCACGCCGCTCACGCCCACGGCGCCAATGCACTGGCCGTCTTTCATGATCGGCACGCCACCTTCGAGCATGCCTTGCAGGTGCGGAGCGCTTAAAAAACTGAAACGACCCTGGTTGATGATGTCTTCATAAATTTTGCTTTCACGACGGCCTAAAGCCGCAGTATTGGCCTTGGCTGGCGCAATGTGGGCAGAAATGGGCGCCACACCGTCCATACGCGCAAAGCCCTGCAAATGGCCACCGTCGTCTACCACCGCAATGGCTACGGCCCAGCTATTCTTGGTGGCTTCTGCCTGGGCAGCGGCCAAAATGACTTGCACGTCGGCCAGTTCAAGGGTGTGTTTGGTTTTCATAAGTAGTTGTTATCCATAATTAAGTAAGATGGTAAGCATACCCGCTGCCACGCGTCTGGCAAGTCGCTGCATGTCAAAAGAGACCCTACAAAAATGCGGAATCTGCGGGTTAGTTGTTTGTAACCGGGCCTTGTTTCACCATAGAATGCGCCCATCTGTTAGTTATTACGACTCGCAGCACTTTTACAGGAGAACCATCCATGTCTGACAACACACAATCCCTTGGTTTTGGCCAAGCTGGCACCCTTACTGCAGAACGCAACCGCGTTTTGCGCAACACCTACTGGCTGCTGGCCTTAAGCCTGCTGCCGACCGTGCTCGGTGCGTGGCTGGGCGTGGCTACGGGCATGACCCGTGCGCTCACTGGCGGCCTAGGCCTCATCGTGTTCATGGGCGGCGCATTTGGCTTTATTTATGCGATAGAAAAGACCAAAAACTCTGCCGCCGGCGTGCCCGTGCTTTTGGGCTTTACTTTCTTCATGGGTTTGATGCTGTCGCGCATGATCGGCATGGTACTGGGCTTTAAGAATGGCACCGACCTGGTGATGATGGCTTTTGGCGGCACCGCTGGCATTTTCTTCGTCATGGCCAGCTTGGCAACTGTTATCAAGCGTGACCTGTCGGGCATGGGCAAGTGGCTCATGGTAGGTGCACTGGTACTCATGGTGGGTGGCATCATCAACGTGTTCATCGGTTCATCGGTGGGCATGACGGTGATGTGCATGATGGCTATTGGCATTTTCTCTGCTTACATGCTGTACGACATTAAACAGGTGATTGACGGTGGTGAGACCAACTACATCAGCGCAACTTTGGCTATCTATCTGGATTTGTTCAACATCTTTCAAAGCCTGCTGGCTCTCTTGGGCATTTTTGGCGGCGAACGCGATTAATTTTCTGGTTTAGCGCCTGCGGGCGCTGATGACCCCGCTGACTTCAGCTACCGCTGTCAGCACCTTGTTTAAACGGCTGGCGTCCGTGACCTGCACGGTAAACGTCATCGACGCCACCTCCTTCAAAACCTGCGTTTGCATACCCTGCACGTGGGTTTTTTCTTTGGAAAACACTTCGGTAATGTCGCGCAGCAAGCCAGGGCGGTCGTTGGCTTGCACGGCTACGTCTACGGGGTAAACCGGCGCTGCGCCTGCTGAACCTGCTGTCGCGCTTTTGGGCTGCCCCCAAGCCACGTCAATCACGCGACCACTGTCTTTGGTGACCAGTTGCGCAAAGTTGGGGCAGCTTTGGCGGTGGATGCTGACGCCCTTGCCGCGCGTCACAAAGCCGCCTATGGCGTCTGGCGGGGCCGGTTTGCAGCATTTGGCCAGTTGGGTCAGCAGCGAATCCACGCCCACCACCAACACCCCGCCCTTGCCTGCGGCTGCGCTTTGCTTTTCTGCACTTTTCTGTTTCTTTAAAAGCAAAAACTCGTCTTCAGGAATTTCGGGCTCGGCGGGGCGCAATAGGGCTTCGATGGTGCGCAGTGATAGCTCGTCTTTGCCTACCACCGCAAACAAATCGTCTGCAGTTTTAAAGCCCAATTGCTCTGCCAGGTCGTCATGCCTGAGCGCCGTTTTGCCTTCGCGCTGTAGCAGTTTTTCTACCTGCTCACGGCCCTTGGCTACGGTTTCGTGTGCCACCTGGGCGTTGAACCAGGCCCGCACCTTGGCTTTGGCGCGCGGGCTGGCCAGGTAACCCAGGTCCTGGTTTAGCCAGTCACGCGATGGGCCGCCTTCTTTGACCGTGATGACTTCTACCGTTTGGCCGTTGACCAGTCGTGTGGCCAGCGGCACCATCACGCCGTCTACCTTGGCACCCCGACAGCGGTGACCCAGGTTGGTGTGCACGGCGTAGGCAAAGTCGATGGCGGTGGCGCCCTGGGTCAACTCCACCACAGCCGCCTCGGGGGTGAGGACGTAGATGCGGTCTGCGAATGTGTCAGATTGGCTGCTGGCGGGTGTGTTGTCTGCGTCGTCCCCGGCCTGCTGCGGGTGCGACAAGTCCCTTTCCCACGCCAACAACTGGCGCAGCACGGCTATTTTTGCGTCGTACTGGCTGCTGGCCGACACCCCCGCGTAACCCTTGGTGCCCGCCTCTTTATAGGCCCAATGTGCGGCCACGCCCGTTTCGGCATGCTCGTGCATGGCCTGGGTGCGAATTTGAATCTCTATCGGCTGACCCTGCGCGTTGCACACCACCGTGTGCAACGACTGGTAGCCGTTGGCCTTGGGGCGGGCGATGTAGTCGTCGAACTCATTGGTCACGGGGGTGTACGCATCATGCACGTAGGCCAGCGCAGCGTAGCAATCAGCCAGCTTGGGCACGACAATGCGCAGCGCACGCACATCCAGCACTTGGTTAAAGTCCAGCCCTTTGCCGCGCATTTTTTTCACAATGCTATAGATGTGTTTGGGTCTGCCTTGCACATGCGCTGTAACGTTTCGTTTAGCCAAGTCAGCCTGCAGTTGCTGCACCATGTGCGCCATGCCTGCCTCGCGTTCTGCACGCTTATTTTGTAACTGTTTGGCGATGGATTTATACGTTTCAGGTTCCAGAAACCGAAACGCCAGGTCTTCCATCTCCCATTTGATCTGCCAGATACCCAAACGGTTAGCTAAAGGTGCAAATACCTGCAATGTCTCCGCCGATACTGCGCGAGCAGCTACTGTTTTAGTAGCAGCGTAAAAGCGCAGGGTTTGCAAACGCGATGCCAGACGCAGCATGACCACGCGCAAGTCACGGCTGAAAGCCAGCAGCATTTTGCGCACGTTTTCGGTTTGGTGGGGCGCCCCAGCGCTCAGGTGCGCAGAGCTTGCAGCCAAGCGCGCCTGCTGCTGTATGCGTACCAGCTGTGTCGTTTCTACCGCCAAACTGGCATAGCTTTCGCCAAAGGCTTTGGCTATCACCTCGTGCGGCTTGTTCAAATGCTCGCAGGCATACACCAGGTAGCTGGCCGCCTGCATCGCTTCTGACCCGCCAATGCTGCGCAAAATATCGGCCACCGCGTCGGCGTGGGCGAGAGTGTTTTCTCCGGTGTCCAGCGTCTCATGCGCTATCAAGGGCTCGGCAAAAGCCCGCGTGCGTGCTAGTGGCTGTGCCACGGTTTGCGCGCTGTCGGCAAAGCTCTGGCCTGCTACGTCTACGGCGGCAATGCTCTGGTTGGCTGCTGGGGTGCTCTTCACGATTTTTTATCAAACTAGTCAAGAAAAAATGAAGGATGCCAGCGTCGCTACTTGATTGTTTGCTATTAATGTAGGAGCGTGCCCTACTCCAGCAAACTCCACTACCTGCGCCTTGGGGCCGCGTTCTTGCATAGCCTTGGCTGTCTCGTGGCTGAGCAAGTCTGACTGCGCACCGCGCGTAACCAATGTGGGGCAACGCAAGTTGTCATAAATTTGCCACAGCATAGCCTCAGCCTGCGCCGCCGTCTCTAGTGTGGCAGCGCGCACGGGTACGGCAATACTCGGGTCGTAATGCATGCTGTATTGGGTCACGCCGTCTTCGTGCCTGTGGCGTAGCATCGGGCGCGACAAAGCAAGCCATTCATCGGCGGTGTGCGGGCCAAAACTGGTTGACAGCTTCCACATGGCGTCTACGGCCTGCGCCTCGGTAGCAAAGCTGGGCGACGCTCCTACATAGCTTTTAATGTGCTGCAAAGCATCCCACTGCACCGCAGGGCCCACGTCGTTCAGCACCAGCTTGCGAATGTTCGCGCCCGGTTGCGCGGCCACGGCCATGCCTATCAGGCCACCCATGCTGGTGCCTACCCAGTCAATGGTTTGCGCGCCTTGCGCTTTAAGCGAAGCTAGCAGCACCAGCATGTCCGCCGCATACTGTGGAACCTGGTAGCCCATGGGGTCTTTCAGCCAGTCGCTGTGCCCCCGGCCCACCACGTCGGGGCAGACGACACGGCAGCGCTTGCCGTCCTCGCCCAGCAATGCCCGGGCCAGCACGTCAAAGTCCCGCCCCTGGCGCGAGAGGCCGTGCACGCAAACCACCACATGCGGGTTGGCCGTATCGCCCCAGCCCCAATAGGCCATGCGATGGCTACCGTCCTTGTCGGGGCAAGGTAGGTAGTTCAACGTAGGTTGTGCGGTGGGTGAGTGCATGGCGTCGTCCTGCTGGATAATGCTTCATAGTAATTCATTCATTTTGGGGAAACCATGTCAGATCGTAGCCTTAGCGGAAAAACAGCACTCGTCACGGGTTCAACCAGCGGCATTGGCCTGGGCATTGCCAAGGCACTGGCCGCGCAGGGTGCCAACATCGTCATCAACGGTTTTGGCGACTATCTGGGGCCGCAAAAAGAAATCGAAGCGCTGGGCGTTAAAACTCTGTACCACGGGGCGGACATGAGCAAGCCTACAGAGATAGAAGCGCTGATGCAGGCTGTAGCCGCCAGCTTTGGCCGCGTGGACATTGTGGTGAACAATGCGGGCATTCAGCACGTGGCCAATGTGCAGGACTTTCCTGTAGACAAGTGGGACGCGATCATCGCCATCAACCTGACCAGCGCTTTTCACACCTCGCGTCTGGCCTTGCCTGCCATGTTGAAGGCCAACTGGGGCCGCATCATCAACATTGCGTCGGCCCACGGGTTGGTCGCATCCGCGCAAAAATCTGCTTACGTAGCCGCCAAGCACGGCCTGGTAGGCCTGACCAAAGTCACCGCGCTGGAAACCGCCACCACTGGTGTGACCTGCAACGCCATCTGCCCCGGCTGGGTGCTAACGCCTCTGGTACAAAAGCAGGTGGATGCGAAAGCGCAGGCGTTGGGCGTGAGCAATGACGAAGCCAAAAAACTGCTGCTGGGCGAAAAGCAACCGTCGATGGAGTTCACCACCCCCGAAGAGCTGGGCGCGCTAGCCGTGTTTTTGTGCGGCGATGCAGCACGCAATGTGCGGGGAGTGGCCTGGCAGGTAGATGGGGGCTGGACTGCGCAGTAGGTTTTGCAACGCATGATGCACGCCACCCAACCACCCCTTCCCTGGCTTGACGGGCCGGCAGATGGGCAGTTGGCGTTTCCACTCGTGTCGCGCGCCTGGGCTGCCAACACGCCAGCGCCGGGTTTGCTGGCGGGGGGCGGGAATTTGCAGGTGCGCAGCCTTTTGATCGCCTACAGCCAGGGCATTTTTCCCTGGTACAGCGACGGGCAGCCTATTTTGTGGTGGAGTCCGCAGCTGCGCATGGTGTTGGCTACTGCCGACTTCAAGTTGCACCGCAGCTTGCGCAAAACCCTGGCTACCTTTGCCATGACCCCCGGCTGCGAGGTGCGGATTGACCACGACTTTGCCGCCGTCATCAACGCGTGCGCCAACAGCCCGCGCAACGGCCAGGGCGGCACCTGGATCGTGCAGGACATGATCGACGCCTACACCACCCTGCACCACGCGGGCTACGCCCACAGTGTAGAAACCTGGGCAGACGGCAAACTGGTAGGCGGCTTGTATTGCACGGCGATTGGAGCTGCAGTGTATGGCGAGTCGATGTTCAGCAGGCAAAGCGATGCGTCCAAAATTGCGCTGTGCGCCCTGGTGGCGCTTTGCCGTGCCAGCGCCGTGACGCATATCGACTGCCAGCAAAACACCAGCCACCTGGCCAGCCTGGGCGCTCGCGAGATGCCGCGCGAGGCGTTTTGTACACACGTGCACCAGGCCATCACCACTCGCGGCCCCACCTGGCGGTTTGACCCCGTATACTGGCAGTTACTTGGTGTTTAACCATAGGCAACCCGCGTGACCCAGCTTCAAGACCTGCCCCTGCAAACCTTGCAGTTCTACGCAACTGCGGTCTACCCATGCAGCTATTTACCGGGTAAAACCGCGCGCAGCCAGGTCGCCACGCCCAGCCACTTGATCCACAACGACGCATATTCCGACCTGGTGCTCTCGGGCTTTAGGCGCAGCGGCATGTTCACCTACCGGCCTTATTGCGACGGCTGCCAGGCCTGCGTGCCGCTGCGGGTAGACGTGGCGCGCTTTGAGCCGACGCGCAGCCAAAAGCGCGCGCAAAAAATGCACGGTCACCTGCAGGCACGCGTGCTCAATCTGGGTTTTGTGGCCGAACATTACCAACTGTATTTGCGCTACCAAAATGGCCGCCACGCAGGCGGCGGCATGGACCACGACAGCATTGACCAGTACACCCAGTTCTTGCTGCAAAGCCGGGTCAACTCCCGCATGGTCGAATTCAGGGAACCGCTCCCCCTGGGCGCTGCAGACGACGCCGTTGGCGCGCTCAAAATGGTGTCCATACTGGACGTGCTCAGCGTGGGCATTTCGGCCGTTTACACTTTTTTTGAACCCGAGCCTGATGCCAGTTACGGCACCTACAACGTGCTTTGGCAAATTGAACAGGCGCGCCAACTGGGCCTGGCGCACGCGTACCTGGGGTACTGGATACAAGACAGCCCCAAAATGGCGTACAAAGCCCGTTTTAACCCCAGCGAAGTGCTTGTGGACGGCACCTGGCAAGCGTACACACCTCCGTAACCGCACCTGTCGCGGCTGTGAGGCCAATAGCAGAACTTGCGCACGGTTTACATTTCACAAGATAAAATGCAAGTGCAACTAGTAAAAATGCCCCATGAAGAAAACCTTGCCCCAACACAGCACACCCGCCATTCAGGTCATGGAACGCATGTTCACCCTGGTGGACATTTTGGCCGCCCGTTCCGAAGCTATCTCGCTCAAGGAAATCAGCGAAAAATCTGGCCTGCATCCATCCACCGCGCACCGCATTTTGAACGACCTGACCTTGGGCCGCTATGTGGACCGGCCCGAGGCAGGCAGTTACCGCCTAGGCATGCGCCTGCTGGAGTTGGGCAACCTCGTCAAAGGCCGCCTGGACGTGCGCGACGCTGCCTTGTTGCCCATGCGCGAGCTGCACAAATTGACGCAGCAGCCTGTCAACCTGTCCATGCGCCAGGGCGACGAGATTGTGTACGTAGAACGCGCATTTAGCGAGCGCAGCGGCATGCAGGTGGTGCGCGCCATTGGTGGCCGTGCCCCGCTGCACCTTACCTCCACCGGCAAGCTGTTTTTAGCCGCAGACGATGCCACCCGCGTGCGCGCCTACGCTACCCGCACGGGCCTTGCGGGTCATACCAAGAACAGCATTACGCAGTTGCCCATTTTGGAACGCGAATTGTCCAAAGCTCGCCAATACGGCATGGCCCGTGACAACGAAGAACTGGAATTGGGTGTGCGCTGTATGGCCGCAGGCATTTATGACGACCAAGGCAAGCTGGTGGCCGGTCTGTCCATATCCGCACCTACAGACCGTCTGGACGAGAGCTGGTTGGCCAAGCTGGAGGCTACCGCGGCGGCTATTTCATCGGCCTTGGGGTACCGGGCCGAGGCAACGGCTATTCGCTAAATTTCTAAATGTAGCTCACTGCCATAATTTCGTAGTGCTTTTCGCCACCTGGCGTTTGCACTGCAGCCGTGTCGCCTTCTTCCTTGCCAATCAAGGCGCGTGCAATGGGGCTAGAGATGTTGACCAAACCCAGCTTCAAATCGGCCTCGTCTTCACCGACGATCTGGTACTTCACCTTGGCACCCGTGTCTTCATCTTCCAGCTCTACCGTGGCACCAAACACCACGCGGGTGCCGGCGGGCAACTCGGACGGGTCAATGACCTGCGAGCCAGAAAGCTTGCTCTCGATCTCTTGAATGCGCCCTTCAATAAAACCCTGGCGGTCTTTGGCAGCTTCGTATTCGGCGTTTTCGCTAATGTCGCCCTGCGCACGCGCCTCGGCAATCGCGTTGATCACCCAGGGACGGTCTTTAGTCTTGAGCTGGTGCAACTCGGTTTTGAGTTTTTCAGCGCCGCGCTTGGTAATAGGAATGGTGGCCATAAAAGTTTTCTAAAATCTGGCAAAGAAAAAACAAATCGCTGGAAAAGTCGAAACTTTTTAGCCAGCGATGCTGAGAAAAGATATTGTCATTATTGTATTTGACTTTGTTTTCATGGCCTCTTCGAACGCCTGATATAGTTCAATCTCACTATTTTAATTTGGAGACTTTTGTGATTACACGTCGAAGTATTTTTTCATCCGCTGCTGCTTTATCCGCGGTAAGCCTAGCAACAGTGGTGCAGGCCAAAGAATCGCAGTGCGCGGTTTACACCAATACGAGCCAAGCAGCTACAACACCCGATCAAGCGCTTGCTCGCCTGAAAGAGGGCAATGAGCGCTTTGCTGCGGGCAAAACTGTGAACTGCGATTTGATGGCACAGGTCAAAGCCACCAGCTCTCAACAATCGCCCGTCGCTTGTTTGGTCGGTTGTATTGATAGCCGCGTGCCGCCAGAGCTGGTTTTTGATCAACGCTTGGGCGACATTTTTGCGGCACGCGTTGCTGGAAATTTTGTCAATACCGACATCATTGGTAGCCTGGAGTTTGCAACCAAGCTAGCTGGCGCGAAACTGATTGTGGTGATGGGCCACACCGAGTGCGGAGCTGTCAAAGGCGCTGTCGATGATGCAAAAATGGGCAGTTTGACTGCCACTTTGGCCAATATTCGCCCATCCTTGGCAAAGCTCAACTACACAGGTGTTCCCAGCTCAAAAGACAAAGCGCTGGTACAGAGAGTTGCCGATCAAAACGCCAAAGATGCAGCGGCCATGCTTACAGCCAAAAGTGAAGTGCTGTCAGGCTTGGTCAAAGAGGGCAAACTGCTCATTGTCTCTGGCATGTATGACATTGGCACTGGCAAGGTGAGCTGGTTCGGTTAAGAGCTTCAGACTTTGGAGAAATAAAAAAAGAGGCTACTGCCTCTTTTTTTATGACTTGCTCGTTGGTGACTCACGCCAGTTCAGCTTGCCAACTGGGCATGCATTTCCTGCACGCTAATCACGTCCAGTTTGTCCATGTACTTCATGCCCTGAACCGCAGCTTCTGCACCGGCGATGGTGGTGAAGGTTGTCACGCGCGCCAGCAGGCTGCTGGTACGAATGGCGCGGCTGTCGGCAATGGCGTTGCGGCGCTCTTCCACGGTGTTGATGACCAGGCAAATCTCGTCGTTCTTGATCATGTCCACAATGTGCGGTCGGCCTTCGGTGACCTTGTTGACGCTCGCGCAGGCAATGCCTGCTTCGGTAATCGCGGCAGCGGTGCCCTTGGTGGCAACCACTTCAAAATCCATAGCTGCCAACGCACGCGCTACCTCGACTGCACGGGGTTTGTCGTTATTTTTCACCGTGAGGAAGACCTTGCCATTACGCGAACCGTCTGCCTTGAGGGGCCGCGGCAACTTGGTGCCTGCGCCCAACTGGCTTTTGACAAACGCTTCGCCAAAAGTCTTGCCCACACCCATTACTTCGCCGGTAGATTTCATTTCGGGGCCCAGAATGGTGTCAACACCAGGGAACTTGACGAAGGGGAAGACGGCTTCTTTCACGCTGAAGTAGGGTGGTGTAACTTCGTGCTTGATGCCCTGCGATTCAAGTGACTGGCCCGCCATGCAGCGCGCCGCTACCTTGGCCAACTGAATGCCAGTCGCTTTGCTGACAAAGGGCACCGTGCGGCTGGCGCGGGGGTTGACTTCCAGCACATAGATCACGTCTTGGCCGTCTTTGTGCTGAATGGCGAACTGCACGTTCATCAAGCCCACAACATTCAAAGCGCCCGCCATGGCAGCGGACTGCTTTTTCAGCTCATCCACCGTCGCTTGAGATAGCGAATACGGTGGCAGCGAGCACGCAGAGTCACCACTGTGCACGCCAGCCTGTTCGATGTGCTCCATCACGCCGCCGATAAAGGTTTTGCCGGTCGGGTCGCGCAGGCAGTCTACGTCGCATTCAATCGCGTCGTTCAAAAAGCGGTCCAGCAAAACCGGTGAGTCATGCGACACCTTGACGGCCTCACGCATGTACCGTTCCAGGTCGCGCTGCTCGTGCACGATCTCCATCGCGCGGCCACCCAGCACATAGCTGGGGCGCACCACCAGGGGGTAGCCCAGGCGGGCAGCTTTTTCCAGCGCTTCGGCTTCGGTACGTGCAGTGGCGTTGGGCGGTTGCTTCAGGCCCAGCGTGTGCAGCAGTGCAGAAAAACGTTCGCGGTCTTCAGCGGCGTCAATCATGTCGGGCGATGTGCCGATGATGGGCACGCCGTTGGCCTCCAGGTCGAGCGCGAGCTTGAGTGGTGTTTGGCCACCATACTGCACGATCACGCCCAGCGGCTTTTCCTTGTCCACAATTTCCAGCACGTCTTCCAGCGTCAGCGGTTCAAAGTACAAACGATCCGACGTGTCGTAGTCGGTAGACACGGTTTCGGGGTTGCAGTTGACCATGATGGTCTCGTACCCGTCTTCGCGCATGGCCAGCGCAGCGTGCACGCAGCAGTAGTCAAATTCAATGCCCTGGCCAATGCGGTTGGGGCCACCGCCCAGCACCATGATTTTCTTGTTATTGGTGGGAGCGGCTTCGCACTCGGCCTCCGCGCCCCAAGCTGCAGTTTCATATGTCGAATACATGTAGGCCGTATTGGTTGCAAACTCTGCCGCGCAAGTGTCCACGCGTTTGTACACTGGGCGCACACCCATCGCACGGCGCTTTTCGCGAATAGCTTTGTCTGTGGTCTTGAGTTGTTTTGCCAGGCGACGGTCTGAAAAGCCTTTAGTTTTAAGCGCAAGCAGCTCCGCTTTTGATAGCGCATCGAGCGACGTTTTTTCCAGCTCCAATTCGATCTTGACGATCTCTTCAATCTGCACCAAAAACCACGGATCGATCTTGGTCAGCGCAAACACTTCATCCACGCTCATGCCTTGGGCAAATGCGTCGCCCACGTACCAGATGCGCTCGGGGCCGGGCGAGCCGAGTTCTTTTTCCAGTACTTCGCGGTCCTGGGTTTTTTCGTTCATGCCGTCCACACCCACTTCCAGGCCGCGCAGGGCTTTCTGAAAGCTTTCCTGGAAGGTGCGGCCCATCGCCATCACCTCGCCCACGCTCTTCATCTGCGTCGTCAGGCGGTCGTCGGCATCTTTGAATTTTTCGAACGCAAAACGCGGGATTTTGGTGACCACGTAGTCGATGCTAGGCTCAAACGAGGCGGGCAAAACGCTTGTGTTTTCCCCTTGATCACCACCCGTGATTTCATTGCGCAGCTCGTCCAGCGTGTAGCCGCAGGCCAGCTTGGCCGCCACCTTCGCAATGGGAAAGCCCGTGGCTTTGGACGCGAGAGCAGATGAACGCGACACGCGCGGGTTCATCTCAATCACCACCATACGGCCATCTTGGGGGTTGATGGAGAACTGCACGTTGGAGCCGCCCGTGTCCACACCAATCTCGCGCAGCACTGCGAGCGATGCGTTGCGCAAAATCTGGTATTCCTTGTCGGTCAAGGTTTGCGCAGGTGCCACGGTGATCGAGTCACCCGTGTGCACGCCCATCGGGTCGAGGTTTTCAATCGAGCAGATGATGATGCAGTTGTCCGCCTTGTCCCGCACCACTTCCATCTCGTACTCTTTCCAGCCGAGCAAGCTTTCTTCTATCAGTAGCTCGTTGGTGGGCGAGGCTTCCAGACCGCGCTTGCAAATCGTCTCGAATTCTTCTGCGTTGTAGGCAATTCCGCCGCCGGTGCCGCCCAGCGTAAAGCTGGGGCGAATGACGGTGGGAAAACCCAAAGTCTTTTGCACCGCCCAGGCGTCATCCATGCTGTGCGCAATACCCGAACGCGCAGAGCCAAGGCCAATCTTGGTCATCGCGTCTTTGAACTTCAAGCGGTCTTCGGCCTTGTCAATCGCTTCGGGTGTAGCGCCAATCAGTTCAACGGCCTTGCCAGTGGCACCGCCCTTGTATTTGGTCAGCACGCCGTGGTGCCACAAGTCCAGCGCGCAATTGAGCGCTGTTTGCCCACCCATGGTTGGCAAAATCGCGTCCGGCTTTTCCTTGGCGATGATTTTCTCAACGGTCTGCCAGGTGATCGGCTCGATGTAGGTCACGTCTGCCGTCGCCGGGTCGGTCATGATCGTGGCCGGGTTGCTGTTGATCAAAATGACGCGGTAACCCTCTTCGCGCAGCGCCTTGCAAGCCTGCACACCCGAGTAGTCAAACTCGCAAGCCTGGCCAATGATGATTGGCCCTGCGCCGATGATGAGGATGGATTTAATGTCTGTACGTTTTGGCATGTTTCTATTCCTGGATGAAGCCAATGCGCTTTTTCTTGGGTGGCTCGGGCGGTGTCATCAGTTCTTTGATAGCATCGAAGACGATCTTGAAATGGCCGTCGTATTTGCGCTCTAGCGTAGCGAGTTGACGCTTCAAGTCTTCATGCTCTGCCAGCATGCTTCGCAGTTTGACGAAGGTGCGCATGATTTGAATATTGACCCCCACAGCTTCTGGACTTCGCAATACACTGGAAAGCATAGCTATTCCTTGCTCGGTAAATGCAGCTGGTGCCTTGCGCAAACCACCCCAACTTGAAGTCACAGATTGTGATTTCAAGTTGTTAAGCTCTTGATTTGTAAGGAGAAAATAGAAATCAACAGGGAATCTTTCGAGGTTACGGCTCACTGCTTGCATGAGCACTCGCGGTTCTACGCCGTACAGTTGTGCCAACTCGGTTGACAACATGACACGCTGCCCACGAATGGCGTAAATCTTCGACTCAATGCCTGCGACAAGCTCAGTCGTGCCACTGAGTGTCACTTTTTTAGCAGGTATTTTTTTTGTTGTTGCCATCAATGTTTCTCCATCATCTTGATGAAGCGATCAAAAAGATAGCTGATGTCATGCGGCCCTGGAGATGCTTCGGGGTGGCCCTGGAAGCAAAACGCGGGTTTGTCGGTACGCGCCAAGCCTTGCAGCGTGCCGTCGAACAAGCTCACGTGCGTGGCGCGCAGGTTGGCGGGAAGCGATTTTTCATCGACCGCAAAGCCGTGGTTCTGGCTGGTGATGCTGACGCGGCCACGGTATTGTTCGTCTAACCCCAAATCTTTGACCGGGTGGTTGGCACCGTGGTGACCAAACTTCATCTTGAAGGTTTTGGCACCACTGGCCAAGGCCATGATTTGGTGGCCTAAACAGATGCCAAATGTGGGTATGCCAGCGTCGATAATAGCTTTGGTGCTATCAATAGCATAGTCGCACGGTTCTGGGTCGCCGGGGCCGTTGCTCAAAAACACGCCGTCAGGTTTTAAAGCCAACACGTCTTTGGCAGGCGTTTGCGCGGGCACCACCGTCACGCGGCAGCCGCGCTGGGCCAGCATGCGCAAAATGTTGAACTTGATGCCGAAGTCATAGGCGACGACGTGGAATTTGGATGAGGCCAGTTCGCCGTAACCGGTTGTGCCGTCTTTGTTGAAGAGCGCCCATTCGGTTTGCGTCCAGTCGTACGGTTTGTCCACGCTCACCACTTTTGCCAAGTCCAAACCTGCCATGGAAGGCACGGCTTTGGCTGCGGCAATAGCGATGTCTACCAACGCCTGGGTCACTTGCTCACCCGCCTTCAAGCCCATGATGCAACCGTTTTGCGCGCCGTGCGTGCGCAGATGGCGGGTCAGTTTGCGGGTGTCGATGTTCGCAATGGCCACCGTGTTTTCTTTGGCCAGGTATTCGCTCAAAGGCATGGCAGCGCGAAAGTTGGACACGGCAAGCGGCAGGTCTTTGATGATGAGGCCTGCTGCAAACACCTTGCGCGATTCCACGTCTTGCGTGTTCACGCCGTAGTTGCCAATGTGCGGATAGGTCAGCGTGACGATTTGCTGGCAGTAGCTGGGGTCGGTCAAAATCTCTTGGTAACCCGACATGGAGGTGTTGAACACCACTTCGCCCGTAGTGTGGCCAATAGCGCCGATAGAGCTGCCGACGAAAACGCTGCCATCGGCCAGGGCCAAAATTGCGGGGGAGTGGACTAAATTCAAAGACGAAAGCAAAGGGTTTCTCCGTTTTTATGCGGTTACGCCCTAGCGCTTCAAGTGTTCACGTTGCAACGGTGTTTGCAGGCGAAAAACTGGTAAAGCTGTGCTTAGAGTGGTCTGCTTGAATGCGTCGGGCGTGGTGGTTATGCGGAAAGCCTCTGATTATAGCCGAGGCACTGCGAATAGCGCCTTAGCCACGCCCTGCTTTTTTCGTCTGGCAGCAGACCTTGGGTAAGGCTTGCTTGCAAATGGGAACCTTTGGTACATTTACACATGCGTACCTACGCATTTCGCAAAAATTTATTTCAACCTAGCTGGAGACAAGCATGCGCATTCGTTCTTATTCTTCCCTCATCGCCGCCGTTGGCATCGCGCTTTTTAGCCAGGTAGCATCAGCCCAGGTGCCGGTTTACGGCGCCAACGTGAATCTGGAGCAAGCCAAAAAGATTGTGGCCGCCGCCGCTGCCAACGCCCGCAGCCAAAACCTGCCCATGGCTATTGCCGTGGTAGACAACGCAGGCCAACTGGTCGCGTTTGAACGCATGGACAACACCCAAACCGGCTCCATTGCGGTGTCGCAAGACAAAGCCGTTTCGTCCGCCATGTTCCGCCGCCCCACCAAAGCGTTTCAAGACGCTGTGGCCGGTGGTGGCGCAGGCCTGCGCGTGCTAACCCTGCGCAACGCCAACGCGGTAGAAGGCGGCCTGCCCATCGTCGTGGACGGCAAAATCATGGGTGCTGTGGGTGTGTCGGGCGGCAGCGCCGAGCAAGATGGCGTGGTGGCCAAGGCGGGGCTGGATGGGTTGGCTGCGAAGTAAGCTTCAATGTGAGGTGCTTGAGTCGAGTTTGCCAAATTTTGGCAAACTCGCTAAACTGTTTGTATGAGCACCATGAACATTTCCCTGCCAGACGAACTCAAGGCTTTTGTTGACCAGCGCATTCAAGCCGATGGCTACGGCACGTCCAGCGAATACATGCGCGAACTGATTCGCCGCGACAAAGACCGTCAGCAATTTCGCCAATACCTGCTGGACGGCATGAACGCCCCAGCCGCTGGTGCCATGGATTCTGCCTACTTTGCTGCGTTGCGACTGCAAGCCAAAAACCGCTCTGCCAACAGGCACCCCACTTAAGCGGCATGAAGGCGGTTATACGCTCTGCGTTGGCGCAGGCAGACATTGAAGCGGCTCTGGATTATTACTACTTGGAAGCCGCCCACGCGGTAGACGGATTTATTGACGCTCTGGAGCAAGCCACGGCGCACCTACAGCGCCACGTTGGCATCGGCTCACCCCGCTACGCGCACGAACTCAACATCCTACAACTGCGCTATTGGCCGTTAAAACGCTATCCCTACGCCCTGTTTTACATTGAGCATGACGACCATGTGCATGTCGTTCGTGTGGTGCATATGAGCCGGGATATTCCGGCAACAGTGCAAGGGGTCTAAATTTAACTAGACCCCGACCTCTTTACCCAATCGCGATCAAGTGCAATCAAGACTGATCGTGGCACTCGCATGCAAACAAATCGCCGCAGCCGCAGCCACATTCAGCGACTCCTCCCCACCTGGCTGCGCAATGCGCACATGCAGTTGCGCCATGGCTTGCAAGGCTGTAGACACACCCTGCCCTTCATGCCCTAAAACCCAGTTAAGCCCGCGTGGATAATGCGCGAGCAGCTCCTTATTTTGTAGCATTACGTGCAAGTAGTGGCCTTGGTGGGAACTGGTGGTGGCCAGCGGCAGTTGCAGGGTTTGCAGGCTGCCTGCGTCTGCGGCTTCGATCAACTTCAAGCCAAAGTGCGCGCCCATGCCTGCGCGCAGCACTTTGGGGGCGTACAGGGCGGCGCTGCCTTTGAGGGCGATGACTTGTTGAAAGCCGAAGGCGGCGGCGCTGCGCAAAATGGAACCGACATTGCCGGGATCTTGCAAACGATCAAGGATGACGGTGGGGGCTGCGGGGTCCATCGCCTGGTCAACCGGCAAATCGCAGATCAAACCCATGCCCGCCACCGAGTCCAGGCCGCTGAGTTCTGCCATGAAGGCATCGGGGATTACTATCAATTTAGTAGCTGCTTGCGCATATTCCACGCTGGCGTTGGGCAGTTTTTGTTGATAAAAGCTGTCTGACAACACCGCTACGGCAGCTCTCAAACCGCGTTGTATATACGCACTGCACAGGTGTTCGCCCTCTATCCAGATGCGGCCCGTTTTGCGGTAAGCGGTGCCGTCGGCACAGAGTTTGCGCAGCTCTTTGATGAGGGGGTTGTCGCGCGAGGTGACGGCGATAACTTGGCTGGAGGTCATGCAAGCACCGCTGATTTTTGTACATTTTTCGTATTTTTGTACAAATTACCCTGGTCAATCAAGGCTCGAATGGGTGCGTAAGAGCTGCGGTGAATGGGCGTTGCGCCGTGCTTTTGCAGCGCAGCCATGTGCAGGGGGCTGCCGTAGCCTTTATGGCCGTCAAAGCCGTATTCGGGGTACTGGGCGTGCATGTGCTGGCACAGGCGGTCGCGGGTGACTTTGGCAATGATGGACGCCGCCGAGATGGCGGGCACTTTGGCGTCGCCCTGCACAATGGCTTCGGCCAGCATGGGCAGCAGGGGGATGCGGTTGCCGTCTATCAGGGCCAAGGCTGGTTTGAGGCGCAGGTTGGCAATGGCGCGCTGCATGGCCAGCATGGTGGCCTGCAGAATGTTGAGGCGGTCGATTTCTTCCACACTTGCCTCGCCCACCCCCACGCACAGGGCGCGGGCACGGATTTCGTCATACAGCACGCCCCGGCGCAGGGCGCTGAGCTTTTTGCTGTCGGCCAAGCCCTTGATGGGGTGCAGCTCGTCCAAAATGACGGCGGCAGCCACTACGGGGCCAGCCAGGGGGCCGCGGCCTGCTTCGTCTACACCGGCAATCAGGCCGGTCACGTCCCATACCAACGCAGTTTGTTGGGCAGCCACAGCTTTACCCGAACGCGCTTTTGCCGCGCCGCGCACGCCAGGTTTAGCCGCTAGCTTGCCGATTGACTTGGCCAACGGCTCAGGCAGCAAAGCGCCCTGCTCAAGCTTGAGGCGGGTTCGAGAGGACGGTTTGGATGGCATCGCAGGCAAGGGTTTGGGTGTCGCGCAGCAGAGTGTGGTGCAGCTCGGTAAATCGCTGTTCCAAGGCGTGTATTTTCGCAGGTTGTGTGAGCCAAGCCAGCGTAGCCTGGGCCAGCGCCTCGGGTTGGAGCTTGTTTTGCAAAAACTCGGGCACCACAAAGTCCTGGCACAAAATATTGGGCAGGCCAACCCAGGGCTGCAGCATTTTGCTGCGCGTGATGTGCCAGCTGACCCAGTGCATGTAGTACGCAATCACCATCGGGCGCTTGAACAGCGCGGCCTCCAGCGTGGCGGTGCCGCTGGCAATCAAGGTCACGTCGCAGGCGGCCAGCGCGGTGTGGGACTGGCCGTTGATGATCTGCACCTTGCCTAAAACGCCCGCCTCTTTTGCCGCAGCTTCAATCTGCGCACGCAGGGCTGGAATGGCGGGTACTATAAATTTAATAGCTGCTTGCGCACTATCCATGCTGGCGACAGCCTTAAACATGCTGGGAGCGATGTATTTCACTTCAGCTTGGCGGCTGCCGGGCAGCACAGCCACCACTTTGTCGTTGGGTAGCAAACCCAGAGCCTGGCGGGCAGTGGCGCGGTCTGGTTGCAAGGGGATGACGCTGGCCAACGGGTGGCCTACATAGGTGGCGGCAATGCCTGCTTTGTCGTACAGCGGCTTTTCAAACGGGAAGATGCACAGCACGTGGTCGCAAGCGTTTCGGATTTTTTCTATCCGCTCGGCTCGCCAGGCCCAGATGCTGGGGCTGATGAAATGCACGGTTTTGACGCCCTTGGCTTTGAGCTGGGCTTCCAGGCCCAGGTTGAAGTCGGGCGCGTCGATACCAATAAAAACGTCGGGCGGGTCTGCCAGCAGGCGCTCCATCAACTGCTTGCGAATGCCCACAATCTCACGGTAATGGCGCAGCACCTCGACATAGCCGCGCACAGCCAGCTTTTCACTCGGCCACCAGGCTGTGAAACCGCTTTGAGCCATCCTGGAGCCGCCAACACCATACGCCTCGATCTGCGGCCAGCGCTTTTTTAGCCCGTCCAGCAACAACGCCCCCAGCATATCGCCCGAAGCTTCGCCCGCCACCATGGCGATCTTGAGGGGTTTGGTCATCACGCGAGATTCACTGGTTGAGGGGGTCAAAATAAATAGGGTCAGAACACAATTAATTTGCCTGGATTGAAATTAATTGTGTTCTGACCCTATTTACTATTTAATTTTATCGAACGATGCCGCGCTGGGGTGATACTTGCTCTAAAAATGAGAGCATGCTACGCACATCTGGCGCTGACTCTGGCATGGTTTTCTCTAAATCGGTTATACGCAGCATGGCATTTTCTAGCGTCAAATCATCCCGGTAAAGCGCCTTGTGCATGGCCTTGACGGCGCTGATGCGTTCAGCACTAAAGCCCCGGCGGCGCAGGCCTTCAAAGTTCATGCTGCGGGCAGCGGCGGGCTGACCCTGGCTCATCACAAAAGGCGGTATGTCGGCCAGCACCATCGTGCACATGGCCGTCATGCTGTGCGCACCGACGCGCACAAACTGGTGCACGGCGGTAAAACCACCAAAAATCACAAAGTCGTCCACCACCACATGGCCCGCCAGTTGTGCGTTATTGGCAAAAATCGTGTCATTGCCCACGATGCAGTCATGCGCCAAATGCACATACGCCATCATCCAGTTGCGGTCACCCAGGCGGGTTACGCCACCGCCGCCAGGCGAGCCAATATTGAAAGTGCAAAATTCGCGAATGTGGTTGCCGTTGCCAATCATCAGTTCACACGGCTCGCCCGCGTATTTCTTGTCTTGCGGCACAGCACCTAGCGAAGCAAACTGAAAGATGCGGTTATCTTGCCCAATCGTGGTGTGGCCTTCAATCACCGTATGCGGGCCCACGCTGGTGCCCGCACCTATCTTCACATGCGGGCCGATGATGCTGTAGGGGCCGACAGAGACCGAGCTGTCTAGCTGGGCCTTGGGGTCGACGATGGCGGTGGGGTGGATCAACACGCTGCTCATAGCGTTATTGCCCTCAGCTGACCTTGCGCATTGCGCAGGTCAGGTCGCCTTCTACCGCCAGTACGCCGTCTACGCTGGCCTGGCCTTTGAACTTGAAGATACCCGCTTTCATGCGCTCCAGCTGCACCTTCAAAATAAGCTGGTCACCGGGTTCTACAGGGCGTTTAAAGCGCGCATTGTCGATGCCTGCAAAATAATAAATCATGTTTTCGTCAGGCGACATGTCCATCGCATCAAACGACAGCAAGGCCGCCGTCTGCGCTAGGGCTTCGAGCATCAATACGCCAGGCATGACCGGGCGATGCGGAAAGTGCCCCACGAAATAAGGCTCGTTGATGGTGACGTTTTTTAAAGCAACAATAGACTTGCCTTTGTCAATTTCCAGCACACGGTCTACCATCAAGATGGGGTAGCGGTGCGGCAATTGCTTGAGAATTTTGTGGATATCCATCATGGTCAGGGTTACTTTTTTGAAGTGTTCTGTTAATTTTTGAGAAGCTGCGCCTCTAGCGTTTTGACTCGTTCGCGCAGCTTGTGCAGTTGTTTGAGCGATGCAGCATTTTTTTCCCAGGTCGCATTGTCGTCGATAGGGAACATGCCGGTGTAGTTACCCGCCTGGAGGATAGAACGGGTCACCACCGTGGCGGCTGATATGTGCACGTGGTCAACAATAGTCAAATGCCCCAGCACTATCGCACCACCGCCCACCGTACAATGTGCGCCGATGGTGGCACTGCCTGCCACACCTGCGCAGCCCGCCATGGCAGTGTGTTTACCAATGTGTACGTTGTGGCCAATCTGGATCAGGTTGTCCAGCTTCACACCATCTTCAATCACCGTGTCGTCCAGCGCGCCGCGGTCAATACAGGTGTTGGCACCAATCTCCACATCGTCGCCAATCCGCACGGCACCCAGTTGCTCAATCTTTTCCCAGGTGCCACCGCGCGACTTGTCGGGTGCAAAGCCAAAACCATCGGCTCCAATCACTACGCCGCTGTGCACCATACAGCGCGCGCCCACCATACAGTTTTCGCCTACCGTTACGCGAGACTTGAGCACCGTGCCCGCGCCAATGCGCGCGCCCTGCTCCACCACGCACAGCGGGCCCACGCTGGCAGTGGCGTCCACATAGGCACTGGTATGCACTACCGCGCTGGCATGTATCAAAGCCTGCGCCTGCATGCCCTGCTGCTCCGCTGTGCGCTCGCGCTTATAGAGCTGCGTCACCTTGGCAAAATACAAATACGGGTCGTCTGTGACGATGCAGGCTCCACGTGCTGCAGCTGCATCTGCAAACGCGGGCGCAACAATCACGCAGCGTGCTTGCGTGCTTTGCAGTTGCACAGCGTATTTGGCATGGCTCAAAAACGACAAATCCGCCGAGGTGGCGGATTGCAGGGGGGCCAAGCGTTGCACGGTCAGCGAAGCATCGCCGTGCAAGATGCCACCTAAGGCTTCAACGATGGCTCCCAGAGACAAAGACACACAGCAATCCTTGAGCTAGTTATTTAACGCCATTGGCAGCGTTCAGCGCCTTGATGACCTTGTCCGTGATGTCGTGCTTGGGGTTGAAGTACACGGCTTCTTGCAGCACTACATCGTACTTTTCCTGCTCGGCAACCTGCTTGACAATGCGGTTGGCGCGCTCAAGCACAGCCTGCAATTCTTCATTCTTGCGTGTGTTCAGGTCTTCCTGAAATTCACGGCGCTTGCGCTGAAAGTCGCGATCTTGCTCTACCAGTTGTTTTTGGCGAGTATTGCGCTGGCTTTCGGCCATGGTGGGTGCGTCTTTTTCGAATTTTTCGGACGCTGTTTTCAGGGTATTGCCCGAATCCACAATTTCTTTTTCACGTTTGGAAAATTCAGCTTCCAGTTTGATCTGTGCAGCCTTGGCTGTATTGGCCTCGCGAAAGATCCGGTCGGTATTGACAAAGCCGATACGAAATTCTTGCGCCTGTGCAAGGGTAGACAAAGAAGCTGTACTAGCAATGACAGCTAGCAGGGCACAACGCAAAAAAGAACGCACGGTGAGTTTCATCAGAATGAGGTACCAATTTGAAATTGTAGTTTCTGGATTCTATCGCCTGCGAAGCTGCGAATGGGCCTTGCATACGCAAATCTCAAGGGGCCAAGCGGCGAAATCCAGCTTAATCCTACACCTGCAGAGCTGCGAAGTGTACTAAAACTGTACTTTTCGTATTCTGCGTAGGCGTTGCCGACGTCGAAAAATCCAAAAACCCGCAGTGTACGGTCGTTGCCGGCACCCGGAAACGGGGCCTGCAACTCCACGTTGCCAACCAGCTTTTTCGGTCCACCAATATACACGCCTGTCACATCACGAGGCCCCAGCGTGCCTTGGTCAAAGCCTCGCACAGATCCCAAGCCACCCACGTTAGAGCCTTTAAACACCGGGAACGGGCGTCCAGCCAGGCCTTGGCCCCAGGCCACTTCACCGTTCATCGCCACAGTAAATTGTTTGTTCAAGGGGATATATTGCTGGTATTGGTAGCTGGTGCGCAAATAGCGCGTATCTGCCGCCACGCCCCATTCGCTGTTGGCACGCTGTAGCCCACCCCTGTTGGGTACCAGTGCACTGTCGCGCGTATCTCTGGCCCAGCCCACAGTCAGGGGAACGGTACGGCTGGTGTAGCCAAATTGATTGGCATAGGCCAGATAGGCACCTGGAATATTGGTGCCTGGTTCTATTTTTGTCTGCTCTACGCCACCACCGAAAAATACGGTGTCTCTTTCCGTAAATGGCACACCAAAACGCAAGCTGCCACCGCTGGTGATGAGTCGATAATCGCCGCCTTGTTCGTTCAATGGTCTGGATGAGCGGTAATACAAATCAACAGTGCGCGACACGCCATCGGCTGTGAAGTAGGGATTGGTATTGGTCAATACAAACTGGCGGTTGAACTTGGAGGTATTGATTTCCAGACCTAAATAATTGCCTGAACCAAAAACGTTTTCTTGGTTGATTTTAAAGGTCAAGCCCAGTTTTTCAGACGAGGAGTAATTGGCACCCAGGGCCAAATTACCCGTCGATTTCTCGTCCACAGTGACCACCAGGTCAATCTGATCGGGCGCACCGGGTACATCGACCGTTTCAACGTTCACGTCCTTGAAGTAGCCTAGGCGGTCCACACGGTCTCGCGACAGTTTGATTTTGTCGCCGTCATACCAACCCGACTCAAACTGGCGAAACTCGCGGCGTATGACTTCATCGCGTGTGCGGTTGTTGCCTGCAATATTGATACGACGCACATAGGCGCGGCGTGAAGGCTCGGCCTGCAGCACAAAGGCCACACGGTTGTTGACACGGTCAATTTCCGGGTTAGCCCTCACCTGCGCAAAAGCGTAGCCAAAACTGCCAAAGTAATCGGTAAATGCCTTGGTTGTTTGAGCAACTTGCTCCGAGTTATAGGATTTGCCAGGTTCAATGGTGACCAGGCTTTTGAACTCATCGTCTTTACCCAGATAATTGCCTTCGAGCTTCACACCCGTGACCACATAGCGCTCACCCTCGGTGATGTTGATGGTCAGGCTGATGTTTTGCTTGTCTGGAGAAATGGCAACCTGGGTGGAATCAATCTTGAATTCCAGATAGCCACGTGTCAGGTAATACGAACGCAATGTCTCCAGGTCGGCGTTGAGCTTGGTGCGGGCATAGCGGTCGGCCTTGGTGTACCAGCTAAGCCAGCCACCGGTATCCAGGTCAAACAAACTGCGTAGCGTGCTGGCGCTAAATGCTTTCGCTCCCACGATGTTGATCTCCTTGATCTTGGCTACATCGCCTTCCACCACGTTGAAGTTAAGGTTCACGCGATTGCGCTCAATTGGCGTCACGGTGGTGACCACCTCAGCGCCGTACAAGCTGCGGTTGATATATTGCCGCTTCAGCTCTTGCTCGGCGCGGTCAGCCAGGGCCTTGTCAAATGGTCTGCCTTCGGCCAGACCTACTTCACGCAAGGCTTTTGCCAGCACGTCCTTGTCAAACTCCTTGGCTCCCGTAAAGCTGACATCGGCCACAGTGGGTCGCTCCTCCACAATCACGACTAGGACGTTGCCTTGCACGTCAATACGCACGTCTTTAAACAGACCCAGAGCAAACAGGGCCCGAATAGCGGATGCACTTTTGTCGTCGCTATAGGTTTCGCCCACGCGAAAGGGCAAGGATCCAAAAATAGTTCCCGGCTCTACCCGCTGCAGACCTTCCACCCGAATGTCGGTGACTGTAAAGGGTTCGATGGCCCAGGCATTTGCTACGAAAGAGATAGCTGCTAGCGCACACGCGCTGCGGGTAAAAAAGTATTTTGCTTGTTTTTTCATGCAACAAAAACATTGCGCACACTGCTTGCGCAGCACACCAGAGTCGTAAAAAATGCTAACCAAATAGTCGTGTCACGTCATTAAACAATGCGATACACATCATCGCCATCAATAACGCAACACCGCCACGTTGCAAGCGCTCGAGCCAAAGCTCGGACACCGCCCGCCCCGTGGCCGCTTCCCACAGATAATACATGAGGTGGCCACCGTCCAAGACAGGCAATGGCAACAAATTCAAAACTCCCAAGCTGACGCTAATTAACGCTAAAAAGAGTAAATATTGGACAAAACCCAGACTGGCAGACTTGCCCGCCACATCGGCTATGGTCAAGGGGCCACTCAAGTTCTTGAGCGATGCCTCGCCAATCACCATGCGACCCATCATGCGCAAAGTCAGCGCTGAAATTTCCCAGGTCTTGACTACCCCCCGCCACAGACCATCGACAGGGCCGTAACGCACCTGCATCATCTCGGGTCGCAGGTCAAGTTGAACACCTACTTTGCCTACCCATGTACCCGCTTCTTTCTCTGGCTTGGGCGTTACCTCGATGGGCAAAACCTGGCCTCGGCGTTGCACTCGCCACACTTTGGTTACAGCTTGCTCGCCAGCCACGCCAGCGCGAATGGCTTCAAACAATTGCATGCCATCGACAATGGACACGTCGCCAATGCTTTGCACCACATCGCCTTTTTGCAAACCGGCTTTGTCGGCTACTCCACCAGCCACAACCATACCCAATACCGGACTCGTCCACGGTGAACCCATGCCAATTTTGCGAAACAAGGCTGCGTCCGCCACTTGGGAACCCAGTTGGCTCAGTGGCAAAAGGAGTTGGCGCACGGCATTGCGCTGGGGATCGCGTAGCTCCAATTGCAGGTCTTTACCATCTAAAGCGGCTTGCGTCAGCAGCCAACGCAGATCGTCCATGGACCGCACAGGCTCCAGCACGTCACCCGCTTGTGCTACAGCTTGCACCTGCTCACCGCCTTGCACTCCCGCTCGCGCCGCTATCGAGCCCACCGGTGGGTTGGCAACAACGGCACGTGGTTCTTGCACACCCAGCCAGTTGACCGCTGCATATAGCAGCGCGGCAAGAAGCAAATTGGCAACAGGGCCCGCAGCTACGATGGCCGCGCGGGATTTGAGCGGCTGGGTGTTAAAGGCTGCATGGCGCAGCTCGGCTGGCACAGGTGCTTCACGTTCATCGAGCATCTTGACATAGCCACCCAAGGGAAACAACGCAATCACAAACTCGGTGTCTTGTCCGGGATGCTGCTTTTTAGGCTTCCAGGTTAGCAATGGTTTGCCAAAACCTACTGAAAACCGCAGCACCTTCACGCCGCAGGCTACCGCCACGCGGTAATGGCCGTACTCATGTATGGCGATTAACAAACCCAGCGCAACCACAAAAGCAATAACCGTCAGCATACCTATTTCTCCAAACGACGAACGATCGCCTGCGCCGCAGTGCGGCTTTGCCCGTCCAAGCCCAGTAAATCATCCAAAGATGACGGGTTGGACGGTAGCACGGCAGACAAAGTTTCCGTATTGATCGTGTGAATCTCATCAAAACGAATGCGCCTGTCCAAAAACGCCTGCACTGCAATCTCGTTGGCTGCGTTCAGCACAGCGGTGGTGCCTTGCGGTGCACGCATGCAATCCCAGGCCAGTTGCAAGCCGGGAAAGCGCCGTGCATCTGTAGCTTCAAAAGTCATGGCACCCAGGGTTTGCCAATCCAGGGCTTTGGCACCACTGGCCATACGCTTCGGGTAGCTCAGGCCGTAGGCAATAGGCACGCGCATATCGGCATTGCCCATTTGCGCCACTACGGAGCTGTCAAAATACTGCACCATGGAATGGATGATGGACTGGGGATGGATCACCACCTCGATCTTTTCGGGCGGCATGCCAAACAGGTAGTGCGCCTCGATGACTTCCAGCGCCTTGTTCATCATGGTGGCGGAATCAACTGAGATTTTGCGACCCATCACCCAGTTGGGATGGGCTACCGCCTGTTCGGGCGTCACATCACGCAACGTGCTCACATCACGGGTGCGAAACGGTCCACCAGAGGCTGTGAGGATGATTTTTTCAACCCGGCTGGCCCAGGTGCTGCGGTCATCAGGCAGGCTCTGGAAAACGGCTGAGTGTTCACTGTCGATAGGCAGCAAGGCTCCGCCTCCCTGCTCCACCGCTTGCATAAACAGTGCACCACCAACCACCAACGCCTCTTTGTTTGCAAGCAGCAACTTTTTGCCTGCACGCGCTGCAGCCAGGCTCGGGGCCAAGCCAGCAGCGCCCACAATTGATGCCATGACAATGTCAACCTCGTCAGCAGATGCTATATTTTCAATAGCTGCTTGCGCAGTATCCACGCTGACATTAAGGTTTTTTTTTCGTAATTTCTTGGTCAAGAGTACTGCAGCGTCTGGATCGGCCATCGCCACGACTTGAGGACGAAATTGCTCGCACTGGGCCAGCATGGTGTCTACATTGGTGGCTGCAGACAGGGCAAATACCTCATACTTGTCGGGATGGCGTCCTATCACGTCCAGCGTGTTCGTGCCCACCGAACCGGTGGACCCCAAAACGGTAACTCTCTGCTTTTTCATCGTATCAGTGACACCAACATCATGGCCAGTGGCAAGGTGGGCAGCAGCGCATCAATCCTGTCTAACACGCCGCCGTGGCCGGGCAACAGGTTGCTGGAATCTTTGGCACCGGCTGCACGTTTGACCAGTGATTCGACCAAATCGCCCACTACGCTCATGGCTGCCATAAAAAGCACGGCTAATAGTAGCAACCACCAGCCCACATGCTGCAACTGCGAATAAAAGCTCGGCACTTTCGATTGTGCAGCTTGATCAGCCCACACCCAAGACACTGCCAGTACCAAAACCCCAGCCATGCCACCCCAGACACCTTCCCAACTCTTGCCGGGGCTGATACTGGGCGCAAGTTTGCGACGCCCCAAAGCACGGCCCGCAAAGTAGGCGAATATATCTGCCACCCACACCAGGACCAAGACCGAGAGCAAAAAATTGGTGCCCATGACACGCGCCTGCGCCACCGCCAACCAAGCCCCCGACAAAGCCAACAGGCCACCCGCAATGCGCAACCACTGTGCAATCTGGGGCCAGCCAGCCACGCCAGACTTGAGCAGCCAGGCACCTGCCAGCACCCAAGCACTACCCAGCAAGAT
Organism: Polaromonas sp.; assembly: GCA_043774625.1. Taxonomy (GTDB): domain Bacteria; phylum Pseudomonadota; class Gammaproteobacteria; order Burkholderiales; family Burkholderiaceae_C; genus JAAFIP01. The sequence continues at coordinate 50,343 of JAYVTG010000030.1, forward strand.
CCACAGCACGGGCGATGAACGGTACGGCAAATCAAGCATCCAGGTGAGCGCACATAGCAGCACGCAAGCCAGGCCTACCCAGCAGGACGTTTTTTTGCTCAAGCCATTCAACTGCCCCCACTCCCAGGCGGCCACGGCCATCAGCACCAAGGCTACGCCCATAAACCATTGCAGCTGGGAGGCAAACAAGGCCGGCAACAAAATTGCAAGCAACACGAGCGCAGTGATGAGGCGTTGTAAAAGCATGTGGTTGAGTAATGTCTGGACGATAAAAGCTTCAAGCCGCCCGGCGTTTGGTTTGAGGTTTGCTTTGAGTCAAGGCTGTGAGCTGCTCGGGTGTTTTGCCAAAACGCCGCTCGCGTGCAGCATATGCCGCCAATGCGGCATCGAGTTCAAGCTCATCAAAGTCGGGCCACAGTTTGTCACTGAAATACAGTTCACTGTACGCCGCTTGCCATAGCAAAAAGTTGCTGATGCGGTATTCACCACCTGGACGAATCAATAAATCGGGGTCTGGTACATGTGCCAGCGCCATCGCTTTGTCTAGCGTTTCTTCAGTGATGGGTGTACCAGACGCTACCAATTTGCTAGCTGCCTGCGCAATATCCCAGCGGCCTCCGTAGTTAAAGCATACGTTAAGGGTGATGCGTGAGTTATACACCGTATCGCTCTCGGCTTTGGTAAAACCAGCACGCACTTTGTCCGATATGCGGCTTCGGTCACCCACGAAGCAAATACGCACACCACTGTCTTTCAAAGGCTGAATCTCGCGCCCCAGTGCAGATACCAAGAGGTCCATCAGCCCAGAAACCTCTTCTGTGGGGCGGTTCCAGTTTTCAGACGAAAATGCAAACACCGTCAACACCTTGACACCACGGTCAGCACAAGCACGCACGCAGCGGCGTAAAGACTCAATACCTTGGTGGTGCCCTGCTACACGCGGCAAATAACGCTGGCGTGCCCAGCGGCCGTTGCCGTCCATCACAACTGCGATATGGTGGGGTATGTTACCCATTGAGTGTGATGAACAGGAAAGACATGGTTAGACGGACAGAATTTCTTTTTCTTTATCGGCCACCATGCGGTCGATGTCCAGAATGTGTTTGTCTGTGGTTTTTTGAATCTCAGTCTCTGCACGCTTTTGATCGTCTTCTGATGCTTCTTTATCTTTGACGATTTTTTTTACATTTTCGTTGGCATCACGGCGTAAATTGCGGATGGCAATTTTGGAGTTTTCACCCTCGTTGCGCGCCAGCTTGGTCATTTCTTTGCGACGCTCCTCGCTCATGAGCGGCATGGGCACGCGAATCAGTTCACCCATCGACATGGGGTTGACGCCCAAATCGCTGTCACGGATGGCTTTTTCAACTTTGGCAGCCATGGCTTTTTCCCAGACTTGTACGCCGATGGTGCGGTTATCGATCAAGCTCACGTTACCCACTTGCGTGATAGGCACCAGCGAGCCGTAGTAATCCACCTGCACGCTGTCCAAAATGGCAGGGTTGGCACGGCCTGTGCGAATCTTGCCCAGGTTGCTTCTCAAGGCCTCGATGCTTTGGTTCATCTTGCCTTCTACGGTACTTTTAATTTCTGCGATACCCATTTTTAAACTCCACTCACTCGAAATTTCAAATTATCTACACATGCACCAAGGTGCCTTCGTCTTCGCCCATGACTACACGTTTCAAAGCACCATTTTTTAAAATACTGAATACCCGGATAGGTAACTTCTGGTCGCGGCACAGAGCAAAAGCGGCAGCGTCCATCACACCCAAATTTTGTTGCATGGCCTGATCAAATGTCAAATTGGTGTAGCGCGTCGCATTCGGGTCCTTTTTGGGGTCTGCCGAATACACACCGTCTACCTTGGTAGCTTTCAGCACGATCTCGGCGCCAATTTCTGCACCGCGCAAAGCAGCTGCCGTATCGGTGGTGAAAAACGGATTGCCTGTGCCCGCAGCAAAAATGACTACCTTGCCTTCTTCCAGGTATTGCAAGGCTTTGGGTCGCACATAGGGTTCCACCACCTGGTCGATATTGATGGCCGACATGACGCGTGCCATCAGGCCAGCTTTGTTCATGGTGTCGCCCAACGCCAGCGCGTTCATCACGGTGGCCAACATACCCATGTAGTCGGCAGTGGCACGGTCCATGCCCACAGAACCACCGGCAACACCGCGAAAGATATTGCCGCCACCAATGACAACAGCCACCTGCACGCCCAGTTCAGTGATTTCCTTGATTTCACTGACCATGCGCACGATGGTGTCGCGATTGATACCAAATGCATCGTCTCCCATCAATGCCTCGCCCGACAGTTTGAGCAAAATTCGTTTATGCGCTGGCATAGAGTGTTTCTCCTGAGATTTTAGTTGTAGCGAATTATCGCCGATACTCTTGCCAGCTTTGGTTGCTGGGCTGTGAAGCTTGGGCTTTACAGCTACAAAAAAGGCGGCAAATTCGCATTTGCCGCCTGCTGTGTTTGCGTAAGCAAACGTGCCTTGTTAAGTAGCCTTTGCAGCAGCCACTTGTGCAGCCACTTCGGCTGCAAAGTCGCCCACCTTTTTTTCAATGCCCTCACCCACCACATACAGGGTAAAACCCTTGACCGTGGTAGCTGCGGCTTTGAGCATTTGTTCAACCGTTTGCTTGTCGTTCTTCACAAACGCCTGATTCATCAGCGCCACTTCTTTGAGGTACTTTTGTACCGAACCTTCGATGCGCTTGGTAACGATTTCAGCAGGTTGCACGGGTTTGCCAGCGGCAGTAGCCTCTACAGCGTCTTCGGCTGCCTTGGCAGCAGCCACAGAACGCTCGCGCTCAATCAGTGCTGCAGGCACTTGCGCGCTGGTCAAAGACACGGGCTTCATGGCAGCAATGTGCATCGCAGTATCTTTGGCAGCTGTCATGTCGCCAGCATGTTCCACCACCACGCCAATGCGGGTGCCGTGCAAATAAGTAGCTACGGTGCCTTCAAAACGCTTGAAGCGGCGAAAAGTCATGTTCTCACCGATCTTGCCGATCAAACCCTTGCGTACGTCTTCCAGTGTCGGGCCAAAACCGTCTGCACTATAAGGCAGCGCGCCCAGAGCCGCTACGTCCGCCGGGTTGTGAGCGGCAACCAGTTTGGCGGCAACGTTGGCCAAGGCCAGGAAGCTGTCGTTCTTGGTGACAAAATCGGTTTCGCAGTTCGTCTCGAGCAAGGCAGAAGCATTGCCCTGGGCGCCTACGGTAACTACACCTTCAGCGGTTATGCGCGCGCTGGCCTTGCCGGCCTTGCTACCCAATTTCACACGCAAAATTTCTTCAGCTTTGACCATGTCGCCTTCGGCTTCGGTCAATGCCTTTTTGCACTCCATCATAGGTGCGTCTGTTTTGCCGCGCAATTCGGCTACCATACTTGCAGTAATTGCTGCCATTGTGTATTCCTTCAAAAACTAGAAAAAAGGGGCTCATTAGCCCCCTTTGAATCAAGGGAGAGAGGATTAAGCCGCCTGGCCTTCTTCCACTTCTACAAACTCGTCGCCACTGGCAGACACAGCCTTGACCACTTCGGTCACGGTGTTGGCACGGCCTTCGATGATCGCGTCTGCGACACCTTTGGCATACATGATCACAGCTTTGGACGAGTCGTCGTTGCCGGGGATGATGTAGTCGATACCTTCTGGGCTGTGGTTGGTGTCCACAATGCCAATCACGGGAATACCGAGCTTGCGAGCTTCTTGCACGGCAATCTTGTGGTAACCCACGTCAATGATGAACAAGGCGTCTGGCAAAGCGGGCATGTCTTGAATGCCACCAATGTCTTTTTCCAGCTTGGCCATTTCGCGTGCGAAAGTCAGTTGCTCTTTCTTGCTCAATGCGTCCAGACCGGCTTCTTGCTGAACTTTCATTTCCTTGAGGCGCTTCAATGACAGCTTGACTGTTTTGAAGTTGGTCAGCATACCGCCCAGCCAGCGCTGGTTCACAAAAGGCACGCCAGCGCGTTGCGCTTCTTCTGCGATGCTGTCACGTGCTGTACGCTTGGTGCCGACCATGAGCACGGTGCCACGATTGGCAGAGAGTTGGCGCACAAACTTGAGGCCTTCCTCGAACATCGGCAGCGATTTTTCGAGGTTGATGATGTGGATCTTGTTGCGGTGACCGAAGATGTACTGCGCCATCTTGGGGTTCCAGAAACGGGTTTGATGACCAAAGTGGACGCCCGCGTCCAGCATTTCGCGCATGGAAATTGCCATTTTTAATTACTCCGAAGGTTAGGTCTAAAATTCAGCCCGAATTGTTGTGCGTATTTTTAAATACTCACTCCAACACCTGAGATAGGCTGATTTGCGAATTACTTTGCTGTTTTAGGCCCAAAACCAATTTTTTAGGCACACTACAGTAAAGCCAATCAATTATAGCATTGCCCATGATTACCGCCCGTACCACCGCCCTGCGCCCTGACCTGCATGCTACCCGGCAAGCCATTGCACAAGGCCACACTACGCCCCAGGCTGAAATGGCGCAGTCCTTGGCTATCGCGCAGTCCAGCACGTGCGATCATGCGTTTTTGCAGCTGGATGCAGATACAGCGCACCTGGCGGCTACACAGGCCAAGCATGCCAGCCCCCTGGCTGGACTGGCTGTGTCGGTCAAAGACTTGTTTGACGTGGCTGGGCAGGTCAGCATGTCGGGGTCTCGGGTATTACATGCAGCCGCTCCCGCTGCGCAAGATTGCCCTGCTGTGGCCCGCCTCAAAGCCGCTGGCGGCGCGGTGCTGGGGCGCACCAATATGGTGGAATTTGCCTTCTCGGGCGTGGGCGTGAACCCGCATTACGGCACGCCTGCCAACCCCCGCGACAGCAGTGTTCAGCGTATCCCTGGTGGTTCGTCTAGTGGTGCTGCGGTTTCTGTAGCTAGTGGCGCAGTGTTTGTGGGGCTTGGCAGCGATACGGGGGGTTCCATCCGCATACCCGCCGCCTTGTGCGGCATCGTTGGCTTTAAACCCACGGCGCGTCTGGTGCCTACCCAAGGTACCGTGCCGCTCTCGCACACGCTGGACACCGTCTGCGCGCTGACCCGCTCGGTGCGTGACGCGATCACGGTGCATGAGGTTCTGTCTGCCAGCAAAGTGGCAGGCAGCGACAAACCGCTGGCCAGCTACCGGTTGGCCGTCGCCAAAACCACCATGCTGGACGCGCTGGACAGCACGGTGGCCCGTGCTTTTGCCCGCACGCTGGCAACACTGAGCCAAGCAGGCGCCCGGATTACGGAGATAAGCCTGAGCGAAGTCGCCGATTTAGGCACTATTCAGGCACGCGGCGGCTTTTCTGCCCCCGAGGCGCTGGCCTGGCAGCGTCAACGCGGCCTGTGGCCTGCGCAAAAAGACTTGTACGACCCCCGCGTAGCTCAGCGCATCAGCTTGGCGCAGGCCATGAACGCTGCCGACTATGTAGACCTGCTGGTAGCACGGCAAGACTGGATAGAGCGCACTTCAAGGGCTCTGGCGGGCTTTGACGCGGTACTCTCGCCCACCGTGCCCATCGTCGCCCCGCCGATTGCAGATGTTGCCCCCGGCGTGCAGCGAGATGCAGAGTTCTTTCGCGTCAATAGCCTGCTGCTGCGCAACACCAGCGTAGTGAACCTGCTGGACGGATGCGCTATTAGTCTGCCTTGCCATGCTGATGGTGAGTTACCTGTGGGCCTGATGGTCTGGCACGCGGCGCTGCAGGACGATACCGTGCTGAATATTGCACAGCAAATTGAGGCGATACTAGGTGCCTGAGTTACCGCCCAAGCCAATGCAAGCACTTAGAACGCCTCGGTTACAAAAATCGATGGCTGCATCGTTCTTTTGAAGAGCAATAGACCATTTTGGTTGAACCAAACTGGCAGCTCAAACTTTACTTATACTATCAAAATAATAGCTGCTTGCGCATATTCTACGCTGGCATTGACCACTTTTTAATGAAAATAGCAGTTATAGGAGCCGGTATCATCGGCATTACCACCGCATACGAGCTGGCACAAGACGGCCATGCGGTAACCGTGTTCGAGCAGCGTGGTTCAGCGGCAGAAGAGGCCAGCTTTGCCAACGCCGGCGTGCTGGCACCTGGCTACGTAACGCCCTGGGCCGCGCCCGGCATGCCCTGGAAAGTAGCCAAACAGCTTTTTGCCCAGCACGCCGCCGTGCGCATTGGCTTGCCTTTGACTGCCAACGAAATCGCCTGGATGTGGCGCTTTTGGCGCGCTTGCACGCCGAGCACCTACCTTGCAAACCGCTCTGCGTTGCAAAAATTGGCTTTTTACAGCAAAGAGCGTTTGCAGGCCATTACCGAGCTGCACCAGATGCAATATGACCGTGCTGATGGCTACATGGTGCTACTGCGCTCAGACAAAGACCGTGCACTGGTACAAGCCAGCCTGCAAGTGCTCAAAGACGCTGGCGTGGGTTTTAAGGAGTTGGACGAAGCCGGTGCGCGCTTGGTTGAACCCGCACTGAACCCCGACACCCACTTTGCAGGCGCCGTGCATTTGCCGCAAGACGGCGTGGGCAACTGCCGCCAGTTCGCCTTGCAACTGAAAGACCTGGCACGCTCAATGGGCGTAGATTTTCAATTCAATATGCGGGTAGCCAGCGTAGATACTGCGCAAGCAGCTACTATTTATGTAGCAAACAGCCGCTCAAACCACCCCCCTATACCTCAGCAGTTTGACGCTGTCGTGCTGTGCGCTGGCGTTGCAAGCAGCCAGCTTCTCAAGCCACTGGGTAAAGACCTGCACATGGCCGCCGTTTACGGTTATTCCGTCAGCGCCCACGTGCGCGAACCGCTGAATGCGCCACGTGGCGCGCTGATGGATGAGCGCTATAAAGTTGCCATCAGCCGCCTGGGCCAGCGCGTACGCGTGGCAGGCAGCGCCCAGATGGGTGGCAGTCTGCACAACAAGAACGCCAGTGCCATGAAAACCCTCTACAAAGTGTTGCAGGACTGGTTTCCAGGCGCGGCCGTCATGGGCCACGGCGTGCAGGAATGGAAAGGCGCTCGCCCCATGCTGGCAGACCGCCCACCGCTGATTGGTGCCAGCGGGCTGCCTGGCGTGTGGTTGAACACGGGGCACGGGTCTAGCGGCTGGGCATTAAGCTGCGGTAGCGCGCGTTTGTTGGCAGATGCTGTTGGACAGAAGCAACCGCAGATAGATGCACAAGCTTATGCAGCCTAAACCTCAGGCAAGACGCACACAAACGAGTCAGCTCAAGGCCGTAGGCCTGGTTTTAACAATCCCCGCTTCGCCTTTCAAAGCCTCTTGAACATCCGTCACACCCGTCACGCCCGGCAAACTGGGCGCAAGCTCGTCTTGGCCAGCGCCCAGATCGGTCCTGGGTTGGCTAGAAACCCCGCTTGAATTTGCATGGATCTGCGCCGCATCAAGCTGTGCATAAGCACCACCCACCCAGGCAATGCGTTTGCTGGAAGACAATTTGCCCAGGGCACGTTCGCTACGCCGCTGTAGCTCTGGCAAAGTTTTACCAAAGGTTGGAATCCACGCAATGGCAATACGCGCTGTTTCGGCCACCGGTGCCAAATGGTTGGACAACGACATAACCCGCGTCAGCAACTGTGTGGCATAGCGGTTGGCCATCTCCGGGTCGCGGGGCATCATCACGCAAACGGCAAACGCGTTTTCTGCCACACGACCCACGGTGTCGTTGACCGATGCTACCGACGAAATGCTGGACGCGATTTGCACTATGCTGATTTCAAAGCCCTCATCACCATAGCGTTCGCGCAATGTATTCATATCAGCCAGTTGCACATAAAACATCACGGCGTAGGTACTTTCGTTTTCCAGGCGGTTCACCATACGGGCCAAGCCTTTGCCAAAGCCCTGTGTGTTGTACAGGCCAGTCAGCATGTCCCGATTCGCACTGGAACTGGCGCGAGACATCACCATACGGCCCTGGCGGTGCTGCATGGCCAGTACATGCAAGAACACCAGTGCAGAAAGCATGGTCATACCGGATGACACGATCACGCTGTTGCTCGACAACATCCAAGCAAAATACATTGAAAAGGATATGGCCAAGGCGCCAATGTACAAGGCCACTCCACAAATAGTGCGCCATGCATAGGCCTGCTGCCGCCTGACGGCGTCGATCGCCATGTACAAAGACAAAGCCGAGCACATAGCAAAGAAAACTGGCACCCATACAGTCATGCTGTAGCGCCAGTCGTAAGTGGCCATTACCGAACCGGCCAAGACCCCTGCCACCGCAAAAAAGACGGCAAAGCGCCATAACCAACGTGCATGAAAACGCTGCCCAAGTGCTACAGCCGTCACCCACGGCAAGATAGCGCACCAAGCAAAATTGGAGAAAAATTTGGCTTCGTCGTTCAACCAGGCACTGTCTTTGGCAAGGTACATGCCTGCAATGCCACTGCAAAAAGCCGACTGCAACACAATGGCAACTGCCATCACCGTCACAGCCCAAAAGCTCCAGCGCCGAAATGTCCATGCTGCTACCAACGCCACCAGCGCCAACACTACGTTAACCCCAATTAGCAAACCCATCAGCAGCGAAAAATTCATGCGAGCAGCGTAAAACGTTTCACTGTCCAACACCAAAAAGGGTATGTTCCAGGTACCTTGGTGCGCCACTTGTGCGATCAGGTCGATATTGCCCTCGTGTGTCAAAATTTTAAATACAGGTTCGTAGTTGCTGATCGGCCATTGCAACATGGGAATCTTGTCGCCCGCCACTGCACGTATCCAGGGGCCGTTGTCATAACGATAGGCTAAATGCACCGCGTCCAGTCGGGCAACAGGCACTTTAAAAATCAATTCCGTGGGCTCACCTTTCACCTCCAGACGGATGCGCGACACCGTTCGCTCATACGCATGTGTGCGCCAAGCTTGGTCAATAGGGTGCATGACGAATTCGCCATCGGGCCATTGCCACACTGCATCTGGGTCAAAGCTGTTGACATGGTCAGCAGGTGCAATGGTTTTTTTGGCACTGCGCCAATAATCGCGCAGGTCCAATGCAATGCTTTTATCGGGAGTCAGCGCTAGTTTGATGCGCGTAATGCTGGCACTTTGGTCAACTTTTTGCGCAGGAGTGATCGTCTGGCTAACGGTATTTTGCGCCTGTGCTGAAAAGGCAAAGCAAGCCACCAGCATACTTAAGCAGCAATGTAATAAACGTAACAAATTTCCTCTGTTGCGATCAGCCATGTAAGTCAAAATGATTCGTCAATTATTAAAATTACGAACCATCTTATCTGTAATCGCTGTGTTGCGCATCCACAGAATTGGGGAAGCGGAGTCTAAAATGTAACATTCGTTACCCAAACAACAGCGCTTGGCAGGCTTAATGACGAGTTCAGCGCAGGATTTTCAGCACATCTGAACGGTACTCTCTGCTGTAGAGTATCAACACCACAAAGGCTGTGGCAAAGGCAAATGCCAGGGGTGAAAAAAACCAGGCAATGACCGAGAACGCGAAGTAGTAGGCACGCAACCCGCCATTAAAAGTTTCTGCCGCCGAACCCAGCATGCGCCCAGCTCGCTCTGCAAACTCATTTTTGTCGAATTTTGCGTTTTCGAAATCTTTTTGCTCTGGCATGGAGCCGATCAGCATGGTCACAAAAGTATATTGGCGCAGGCACCAACTGAAGCGGAAGAAGGCGTAAATAAATATAGCGATCAACAAAGTGACCTTGATATCGAATATCGCTGCTGTAGTGCGCGCTGTAAAGGGTATGTCTTTCACCAAATCTGCCGCCTTGTCGGTCGAGCCCAGCAAGGCAAACAAGCCACCAATGACGATGATGGTGGTGGAGCTGAAAAGCGAGGGCGTAGTGGACAGGTTTTGCATGATGATGGCGTCCAGCACACGCTCGCTACGACCTGTGGCCTGCCGCATCCAGTAGATGCGGTAGCGGTTGGTGATTGCCATCAATGACTGGCGCTGCGACGCTTCATTGCGGGTGAGCAATGAATACGTCACCCAGACCCCAAAAAACCACACTATTGCCAGCCAGTCAGCGAGCGGTAAAAGTGTGAGGGCTTGTTGCATATCCTGACTGTAACTTGAAACAACAAGAAAACGCCAGATCTTGCTGTTTGGCTCGTACGTCGTGGTTGTCACTAGGGTGTACGGTGACAGGGCCAAAGTGGTCGAAGTAGACAAACGGGCCTGCCGAGCGCTGCGCAGCAGCAGGTAACCTGCGCCGCACCAGCATGCCGCAGCCCAAATCTTTGGTATGACCTTGTAGAGTTTGACGAACGATGCGCATGGATTACTCCATTTGCAAAGAATAACGCTTAGCCGCGCAGTTTGCTGGCCACGTCGTTCACACGTTTTCCGTAGGCTGAGGCAGTGTCCAAATCGCCTTGCGGGATTTTTTCTGCAGAGTCGGTGGGGCCCACTTGCGCCATCACGCCCGAATTGGAACCAATGCGGTTGATGGTGCCATCGTTCATCGCAGGCTGGCCCACCCAAACCATGCCCAACTGCATCGACAGCGTGATGAAGTATTGAATGGTGGACAACTTGTCGCCGCTGGGGCTGGCAGAACAGGTAAAGCCGCCAGCAACTTTGTCTTTCCACGCACCGCTCATCCACTTCTTGCTGGTAGCGTCGGCAAACTTTTTAAACTGCCAGCTCGCCATGCCCATGTAGGTGGGCGAACCCATGATGATCGCGTCAGCAGCGTCCAGGGTGGCCCACTGCGCGTCGGTCAAGTTGCCGTTGGCGTCAATGGCCAGCAGGTCTGCACCTGCGCCTTTGGCGACAAATTCGGCCACGTGCTGCGTATGACCGTAACCTGAGTGATAAATAACAGCTACTTTTGCCATATTGAGTCCTTTCATTTGGCAGGGGAAGAAGATGCAATGCCGGGGCTTTGCACCGTGAGAGAAACGAGTTTTTGCACCAGAGAGTGCGAAAGAAATGCGACCGAAAACGCGACTGGAAAGGCTATCAACCAGGCGTGTAACCAGCGGCCTGTATAACCTGGCGCAAAGCCCGTGTTTACTGCCGTGATCAAGCCCTCACCAGCAAACTCATGCACAGGGCCATCCAGAACGAGAACATCAGCTGTGTGTATTTGGTGGGGAGTTTTTTCATGGGTTTGTTTTGCATTTCGTCAAAAAGAGTTGGAAAAGGCACCCATGTCAATATTTGCTTCAAAAAAGATAGCTGCTCGCGCATATAGCACGCTGGTATCTGGCATATTACGTGTGTCTTGCGTAGACGCCACGGCTAAGTTGGAGCGAATGTCAGATGCGTTCACGAGGACCCTTCTTTGAGGTAGATGCTTTTAGTGACTGGCGCGCTTGGCATCCACGCTCCATGCACCTGCACCCCAGGCAGCCAAAGTCAGCAACCCACCTATGACGGCGAAGTTTTTGTAGAACATGAGTTGCTGCAGATACGCCTTGTCAGCAGGCATAGTCCAGAAGTTATGAAACACCACAGTGGCCACCAACGTGAACACAGCCAGTACCAAGGCGGCATACCGTGTGCCAAAACCGAAAATAAGCGCCAATCCACCCAAGATTTCGACTGCAATCGCAACTGCAGCAGCTACTTCAGGTAATGGCATGCCGCCAGAAGTGATGTAACCCACGGTACCTGCGAAGTTACTGATTTTAGAAATACCAGCAGGTAAAAACAAAAAGGCCAGCAACAGGCGGCCAACGAGTGAGAAGGAGTTTTGTGATGTGTTCATGGTGATTTTTAAGTGGGTTGAAGTTGAGGAAAAAAATCACTAGTGTCCCAACGTTGTAAACAGGCTTTGCTGATCGCATTGCTCGGGTTCACGTTCGGGCATTTGATTGTTCCCAAGCAGTATGTCGA
>JAYVTG010000031.1:0-11093 GCA_043774625.1 Polaromonas sp.
ACGGCAAAGCTACCCAACTTACCAGGCCGCAAAGCTACAAACCCAAGCCCCACGGGTTTGCGGTATTCGGTATCGGGTATTCAAAGGCAAACCCGCCAACCTCGCAGGCGACGGGTGAGCGGGTGTGCGTTGAAAAATTTTTAGGAAGACGCGCGTTGTTCAAGGTCGAGTGCTACAAAACACCGTTCGCGCGTGTTTTCTAAAAACTTTTTGCAGCGCATACCCCGAGCGCGGCGCTCGCCCTCCAAGCTGGATGTATTCCTCCGCCAGCCACCCAGCCGGGTGTATTTCCCCGAGCGCGAATCAAACACCAACCCACTAACTGCGCGCACTCCTATGCAAGCCCATTGCCGACCAAGCAGCCAGTTCGCCCAAACTGTCCACATAAGCATCGGCAGACACTGCGCGAATCGGCTCGCCGTGGTTGTAGCCATAGGTCACCAGCACCACCGGGCAGCCAGCAGCGCGGGCCGCAGTGGCGTCGTTGCTGCTGTCGCCCACCATCAGCGTGTGCGCGGGCAGCGTGCCCAGTGCCTCGCAGGTTTTGAGCAACGGCAACGGGTCAGGCTTTTTGCGCTCAAAGGCATCACCACCAAAAACATGGCTAAAGTAGCCGTCCAGACCCTTCAGTTTGAGCAGCGGCACAGCGAATGACGTGGGTTTGTTGGTCAAACAAGCCAGCTTCAAGCCGCGTGATCGCAGTATTTCCAGCCCTTGCACCACGCCCGCATACACCGCGCTGGTTTGCCCATTGGCTACCAGGTAGTGATGCTGATAGCATTGCCATGCATCATCAAATTTTATCGTTGACGCTACATTTTTAGTAGCTGCTTGCGCATATTCCACGCTGGCAATGGCCTGTTTTGATGCATATTCCAGCGTAGACTGAATCAAATGTTCGCTCCCTTTGCCTACCGTGCGTTCAATAAAGCTGCGCGGCACGGCAGGCAACGCAAAGTCGGCCAGCATGCGGTTCAGGGCCACTTCAAAGTCGCCCATGGTGTCCACCATGGTGCCGTCCAGGTCGATGATGGCCGCTTGTAGTGCGAAGAATTTAGGAAATGCCATTGAGTTTTACAGCACCAACAAATGAGGCTTGCTGGCACCGCGCACTGCGGCCAGTGGAATATTGCGGTCCAGCGTGACCAGTGCGGCCTTCTGCGACACAGCCAGGCCCAGCAGATAAATGTCGGTTAATTGGCGCGGGCCGTGTATTTTGCTGTGGTCAAACAAAGCGGGGTCTGACAGCGACACCCCATCTGGCCAAAACACCATGTCACTGGCCGTTTGCTTCATTCGCGCTATTTGCGCCAACAATGCTGCCGGGCGCAGCAGGGCTTGGTCTTGTGCGTAGGCAGTGCTGCTCATGATGCGGGCTGCCCCGTTCTCTACCAAGGGGCACACCGCCGTGCCGCCGGTATGTTCGCCATACCAAGCCTGGGCAATTCTGTGGGCTGGGTGACGCAAGTCCAAAAGCGCCATCAACACGTTCACATCGAGTAGGTAACGCACAGGCTAAATACCCTCGTCTTCGCGAATGCGCTCAATCAGCTCTTGGGTAATGACGCGTGTGTCTGCCGCAATTACCGGAATACCATTGACGATGACATAGCCCGAAGCCTCAGGGGTTTGGCTGGCAGATGGTTGGGCCGTAGGCGCATGCAGGCTTTCGCGCATCATGCGCGAGACAATTTTGCCCACCGACACGTGCTCCGCAGCCGCTATTTGGCGGGCATGCAGGTAGATGTCGTCTTCAAGATCTAGCGTGGTGCGCATCAACGCATCATAACATCAAAACATCAATTGATTCATTGACGAATTTTGCTGGTTACGCCAACGCCGCCCGCATCTGGTCGATCACGGCCTTGTAATCGGGTTTGCCAAATATCGCGCTGCCCGCTACAAAAGCGTCCGCTCCCGCGTCGGCTACACGGCGAATGTTGTCCACCTTGATGCCGCCATCGACTTCTAACCGAATGTCTTTGCCGCAAGCATCAATGCGCTTGCGCACGACTTCTATCTTGCGCAAGGCGCTATCAATAAAGGACTGGCCACCAAAACCGGGGTTGACCGACATGATGAGGATGAGGTCGATATCGTCGATCACCCAGTCCAATACATCGAGCGGCTGGGCAGGGTTAAACACCAGGCCCGGCTTGCAGCCTTTGCTGCGAATGGCCTGAATGCTGCGGTGCACATGGCCCGAGGCGTCGGGGTGAAAGCTGATGTAGTCTGCGCCCGCGTCGGCAAAGGCGGCGGCCACGGCGTCTACCGGTTGCACCATCAGGTGCACGTCCATGGGAACATTGACCATATTGCCATTGCCGTCGGGCTTTTTGGCATGCGGCTTGATGGCCTGGCAAATCATCGGGCCAAAGGTCAGGTTGGGCACGTAATGGTTGTCCATCACGTCAAAGTGCACCCAGTCGGCACCGGCGGCAATGACGTTTTTTACCTCATCGCCCAGCCGTGCAAAATCGGCAGACAAGATGGACGGGGCGATGAAAAAGTGGGTGTTTTGAGTAGTGCGCATGGCACTTATTGTCGCATGCACGCCCGGCAGATTTGCCTGCATCAGCAGGCCGCATCTATGGCCACAAGCTACAACAACTCTTGGCCTAGGCTATACGTCACCCTGCGTAACCGCCTTGCGTCCATGCAGCATGGACGCGATCAGGTTTTCTCGGTGCCGCCACGAGGTATACACACTACCGGCAAGGTGCAGCAGCACCAGAGGCACAAAAGCTTCGCCGCTGGCTTCGTGCATATCAGCCACCCAGGCCACGCCCCAAAAGCGGTCGGTAATGCTCATCCAGCCCGTCACGCCAGCTACCAGGGTGTTGGCGAGCAAGGCCACCACCATCCACGAACCGAGCGGGTTGTGGCCGATGTAGCGCTTTTCTGTGCGCTGCAGCAATGACCGTGCATAGGCCCAGGTTGCGCCCAGCCCGCGCACGCACTTGCTAAAGCGCCAATAACCCCCCAAAGCAAAGCCACTGATGATGCGAAGCGTGGCGCAGGCTAGGGCGGCGTAGCCCAGCCAGTGGTGCAGTTCGCCAGCACGCTCGTGCGTGGCAAAGCTGGCAATCACCGTGGCGGCCAGTGTCCAATGCAGCAGGCGCTGGCATAAGCTCCACACGGTCAATGTGGCGGGGGTGGGGGTCATTTTTGGGTGGGTACGGGCGCCAAGGTCACCGGGTGAAAATAAAATTCACCGCGCTGGCCTTTTTCGTCCAGCGCGTACACCTCGTAGCAGCCGCCGTCTTCCTTGACGCGGCGTACCGTCCAGCCCTTGTCCTTGAGCTGCTGCTCCAGCTTGGCTACCGGCTGCCAACCCTCTTTGGGGCCAGAATCGCAGGTGGCCAAGCCTGTGGCACTGGCAGCGGTTGCGGCAAGCGCCAAACACAGCAGCACGGCTACGCGCGCTGCCTTCGGTTTTAAACTTTTTTGCATAAGAACTCCTTGTTGTGTTTAAGGTCAAGTATGCCGCAAGCAACCCTGTTTCGCACCCGCATTATTGTGAAGCGCACGTAAAACACTGCGTGCAATGGTGGGGCTATATCGTGCTGATTACTGATCCAGATCAATACCTGTTCGCTTGGAACAAGCAAGATGCCTGTACACATCTGCAACCAAAAGGAGTTAATCATGTTGAAGCAAATGACTGTTTCTATAGCACTTGCCAGCGCAGCCATGTTGGGCGCATTACCCACATGGGCAGCCGAGGCAACCACCAGCACAATGGGACAGATGGCGATGCCCACGGACAACCACACTGCGCGTGAAGAAGCCGAGGGCAAAGCCGTGTGGGAAAAGCTGCAAGCCAAAAAAATGACCTGCGTCCAACTGTCGCAAGACAACTTTGCCACACTGGGCGAGTACTTTATGGGTCAGCAGATGGGCAGCATGCATGAGGAAATGAACCGCATGCTAACGCAGATGACAGGAGAAAAAGGCGAAGAACAAATGCATGTGACGATGGGTAAGCGCATGAGTGGTTGTGAGCCATCTGCCGCTTACCCCGCAGCCTGGGCGGACAGCATGCCGATGATGAACATGCACATGATGAATTTCGGCCATCCGCGCTTTGCTGGATATGGCTGGGTATTGATGCTACTGTGGTGGGTTCTGGCAATTGCTGGCGTGGTCGCCATCGCCCAATGGGTGCTGCGCGCTGGTTTTCGCCCAAAATATTGAGCCGCCAAAACCCGTCATCCAGCGCTGGCTGACGGGTTGTTTTTTTGGTAACGGCAAAAACGCGCGATGCAATAAGTACGCCGTTTAGAGTAGCATTGCCACATGCCTAGCCCTTCCGATTACAAATTCACCGTCCTGGTGCAGCCCCAGTACCTGGCCGACCAGTCATCTCCCGAGCAGGGTGTTTACACCTTTGCTTATACGGTGACCATCACCAATACAGGCAAAGTGCCTGCGCAAATTATTTCGCGCACCTGGAACATCAATGACGCCAGCGGGCGTAACGACAAGGTAAAGGGCTTGGGAGTCGTGGGTGAGCAACCATTACTCAAACCCGGCGAGAGTTTTGAATACACCAGTGGCTGCCGCCTGCGCACGACCACAGGCACCATGCACGGCAGCTATTTTTGCGTGGCAGAAGATGGCGAAAAGTTTGATGCAGACATTCCCATGTTTGTACTGGACGCGCTCAGCGCACTGGGTGGCAAGCCGACGATGCATTGACACCACCCATGGGTGAGTTCGACCTGATTCAACGCTACTTCACACACAAGCAGCCTGCAACTGCTGCCGTGGTGCAATCTATTGGCGACGACTGTGCTTTGCTTGCACCCACGCCGGGCACGCACATAGCGATCAGCTCGGACATGCTGGTAGAAGGCCGCCACTTTTTTGCCGACGTATCCCCGCAAGCGCTGGGCCACAAAGCCTTGGCAGTTAATTTAAGTGACTTGGCCGCCTGCGGTGCCAAGCCTGTGGCCTTTACGCTGGCGCTGGCGTTGCCGCGTGTAGACGACACCTGGTTGGAGGGCTTTTCCAAAGGCCTGTTTGCATTGGCCGACGCGCACGGCTGCAGCCTGATAGGTGGTGACACCACGCAAGGGCCACTGAACATCTGCATCACGGTATTTGGCGAAGTGCCCGTAGTGAACGGCAAAAGCCAGGCCCTGCTGCGCAGCGGTGCGCAAGCGGGTGACGACGTGTACGTAAGCGGACACCTGGGCGATGCACGTCTGGCGCTGGAGGCAATGCGCGGCAAAGTGCAACTGGATGCCGCGACCTTGGCACAATGCCGCGCGCGCCTGGAGCGGCCCACCCCGCGCGTGGCTCTGGGCATGGCGCTGCGCGGCATTGCCAGCGCTGCGATAGACGTGAGCGACGGCCTGCTGGGTGACTTGTCGCACATTCTCAAAGCGAGTGGCGTTGGCGCTGTGCTTGCTATTGAATCAATAGCTGCTTGCGCATATTCCACGCTGGCAATGCGGCAATTTGGCACTGAGTTTGCCTACAACATGACTGCGGCGGGTGGTGACGACTACGAGCTGGCGTTTACCGCAGTACCTTCTCAACGCGCGGCGGTACTAGCAGCGGCAGCGCAGGCTGCAACGCCTGTTACGTGCATTGGCAGCATCACGGCGGTGCCACAGCTCACGCTATTGGACGCGCTGGGGCAGCATGTTGCCAACAGCTTCGCGTCGTTTGACCACTTCAAGCAAGCCTAGCGTGAACAGCTGTTGAGCTTTTCAGGCGCTCAGTTTCAGATAGTGCGCGGCAATCGCCGCTGCCAGGCGCGCATTGTTCAGCACCAGTTGGATGTTGGACGCCAGACTGTTGCCACCTGTGAGTTCGTTCACGCGCTGTAGTAAAAACGGTGTGGCTTCCTTGCCGCCAATCCCTTGCTGTTCGGCTTCGCGCAGGGCTTGTTCTATTGCTGCGTCAATCGTCTCGCGCGGCATGGCAAAGGCTTGCGGAATCGGGTTGGCAATGACTATGCCGCCCTGCAGGTTCATCGTCCATTTGGCGTGCATCACTTGGGCGATTTGCTCTGCGCTGTCCAATTGGTAGTCCACCTTGAAGGCGCTGTCGCGGGTAAAAAACGCAGGCAGCCAGGGCGTTTGGTAGCCAATAACGGGCACGCCGTGGGTTTCCAGATATTCCAGTGTGAGGCCCAAGTCCAGAATCGACTTGGCACCCGCGCAGACCACGGCTACCGGCGTGTGCGCCAGTTCTTGCAGGTCGGCAGACACGTCAAAACTGTGCTCTGCGCCTCGGTGCACGCCGCCAATGCCACCCGTGGCAAATACGCGAATGCCCGCCATCGCAGCAATGACCATGGTGGATGCCACGGTGGTAGCCCCCGTCGCGCCAGATGCAACGATGAAAGGCATGTCGCGCCGGCTGACCTTGACCACGCTGCGCCCGGTTTGGCCCAGCAGTTCAATCTCTGCATGCGTGAGGCCCGCTTTCAAGCGCCCGTTGATGATAGCAATCGTGGCAGGCACGGCGCCGTGTGCGCGCACCTGGGCTTCTACCTGCAAGGCCGTGGCCACGTTTTGCGGGTAAGGCATGCCGTGCGAGATGATGGTTGATTCCAGCGCCACGACGGGGTGACCCTGTGCCAGTGCCTGGGCTATGTTGGGGTGGATGTCGAGGTAAGGAGCGGTCATGGTGCTATGGTTTTGGATGTATCTATCAATTGCTGCACGGCAGCCACCGATAGGCCGGGGTGGTTGGCCAGCTCGGTGCTCACCGTCATCGCGGCGCAGCCCAGTGCGAAGGATACTGCGGATGCGAAGTGGCGGTTGTGCATATAGCCGTGCACCACCCCCGCCATCAAGGCATCGCCAGCGCCGGTGGTGTTGACTACGTTCACCTGCCATGCGGCTTGCCAGCCTTGTACCGCGCTGTGGCCTGACATTTGTTCGCTGAACATGGCTCCGCGTTTGCCCAGGCTAATCAGCACTTGCTGCACGCCTTTGCCATGCAGCCAGTTGGCAATCGCTTGCAAGTCAGTGTCACAATCCACTTGTATACCGCTTAAGGCCTGCGCCTCCAGCCGGTTGAGTTTGATGGTGTGCACCTGGGCAAGCCACGGGGCGATGCGTTGGCATTTGAAGGCAGACACACCATCTACAAAAATAGGACCAGCGACCGGTTGCGCAAACACCCACTGCAACGCGCCTGGCGGCAGGTTGCAGTTCACCACCGGGCCCGTGCAAAGACAAATAGGTACTGGTCGTCTCGCCGGGTATCGTCCAGCAGCCTTGTATGTTGACGCCCGCGTTTTGCGTGGCCTGCAGCACGCTGGTGCCCTGCAGGTCGTCGCCCACGGGCGCTACCAAACGGGCGTCATGCCCCAGGCGCGCCAGGTTGTGTGCCACGTTGCGAGCCACGCCGCCGGGCGTACAGCGCACACGACCCGGCGTGGAGTCTGCAGGTAGCAAGGCTTGGTCACTGCTGCCCGATATATCCATATTGGCAGCGCCCAGTACCAGCACATAGCGCGGGATCGCTGGCGAATCAGTGGTTTGCATGCTGGCTTGGTTAATCTGCAATTGCTATAAATTTAGTAGCTGCTTGCGCATATTCTACGCTGGCATACAGGCAAATAAGCACGAAAACTCAGTTCACAAACGGTGCATCAGGCAGCTCGTTGCGTCGCTGCTGGCCCGCTGCAAGAGGAAAGTGCTGCACCAACCGCGCCGACACTTCTTCCAGCGCCTGCGTTAAACCGTCTTCAAAGCGCTGCGCCTTGAAAGCAGCGGCCATGCGGTTGGTAATGGCCTGCCATTCCTGCTGGCTGACGAAAGCGTTCAGCGCGCGGTCGGCAACGATTTCTATCGCGTTTTCGGCCAACAGCAGATAGATGAGCACGCCGTTGTTGTGCTCGGTGTCCCACACGCGCAGCTTGCCAAACATGGTGATGGCACGTTCACGCGGCGCTGCATCGCGCCAGATGTAGCTGTTGGGCAGAGCCGCCTCAACGCATATGCGCACCTCGCCACTGTGGCGTGCCTCGCTGGCGCTCACGTAGTCGGCCAGGCGTTGGAGCAGCTGTGGCGGCACGGCGCTGCGCGTGTTGGCATCGTCCATCCAGCGGTGGCGCAGCACGCGCGCAGCACGCTGCAGCCAGTTGCGGCGTACGGGTGAAGAAGAGGAGTTGGTCATGCTGGCCTCATGTCAAAAACTGCCACTGGCACCGCCACCGCCAAAGTCGCCACCGCCACCGGAGCTATAGCCGCCGCCTCCACCGCCGCCGCTCCAGCCGCCGCCGCCACCCGAGTAGCCGCCACCACCGCCATAACCTCCCCTGCGCCCGCCTGTGCCCAAGGCATTCAGCCCGACAAACAGGGTAAAAATCAGCGCTGCAAAAAACGCGATGGCAGCCAAAGCCACGCTGGCGGTGACGTAAAACGCCAAGCCGCTGATGGCCCCGCCCGTAACCAAAGCTCCCAGCTTGTTGCCAAATATCTGTTTGGCGATACCCCCTGCAATCGGCACCAGAAAAAACAAAAAGATGATGATGTCCGTCCACTGAAAACCATCGCCTTGCTGGTTCAGTCCACCTGTTTTTTGCGCGGGCTCGGGCAAGCCTTCTGCGCCAATGCGCTGCGCTATTTGCGTGATGCCCGCACTCAAACCGCCTTGAAAGTTCTTTTGCTTGAAAGCGGGCACCATCGCGTTGTTGATGATTTGCTTGGCGGCCAAATCGGGAATAGCACCTTCCAGCGTTTTGGCAACCTCGATACGCAGCTTACCGTCGTTTTTTGCTACGACGATCAACACGCCGTCGCCCACGTCTTTGCGGCCAATCTTCCACACATTGGCCACGCGGTTGGCATAGCTGGCAATGTCTTCGGGCTGGGTGGTGGGCACCATCAGCACCACGACCTGGCTGCCCTTGCTTTTTTCCAGTGCCTCCAGTTGCGCCTCAAGGCTTTGCAGCGCTGCCGCGTCCAGCGTGCCCGTGCTGTCTACCACGCGGGCGCTGAGTGCGGGCACGCTTTGCAGGTCTTGCGCATAGGCAGGTGCGTTAAAACCCAGCGCGGCCACACCCAACAGGCCAGCCAACAGCCACAGTACAAACTCAAGGCAAATTATTTTTGCTATAAATTTAGTAGCTGCTCGCGCATATTCCACGATGGCAAATGGCATAAAAGCTTGGTAAATCACAGTCTGCATCAAAGCTGGGCGGTTTTACTTCTTCTCAAAGCTCACCGCAGGTGGCGCGCTGATTTGCGCTTCGTTGGCAACCGTGAACGTGGGCTTGGCAGCGTAGCCAAACATCTTGGCCGTCAGGTTGGTGGGAAAGCTGCGCTCCAGTATGTTGTAGTCGGCAATGGAAGCAATGTAGCGGTTGCGCGCCACGGTAATGCGGTTTTCGGTACCCTCCAGCTGCACGCGCAGGTCTTGAAAGCCCTGGTTCGCCTTGAGGTTGGGGTAGGCTTCGCTCACGGCCATCAGGCGGCTAAGCGCACTGCCCAATTCGCCTTGCGCAGCCTGAAACTTTTTGAACGCTTCAGGGTTGTTGAGCGTTTCGGGCGTCACGGTAATGGACGTGGCCTTGGCGCGGGCTTCCACCACCTTGGTCAGCGTGTCTTGTTCAAAGGCTGCCTCGCCTTTGACGGTGGCAACGATGTTGGGAATCAGGTCGGCACGACGCTGGTACTGGTTGAGTACCTCGCTCCAGGCGGCTTTGGACTGTTCGTCCAACTTTTGAAAGTCGTTGTAGCCACAACCCGTGAGGCTGACGGCTGCAAACAAGGTGGCTGCGGTTAAAACCAGAACACTGAAAAAACGCTTCATATTTTTCTCCTGAACAGGGGGCACAAAGCCATAACGAGGAAGAACGCACGATAGCATAGGTGGGTGCAAATTTCATCCCATCAAGCCCTAAGCGCTGCCAACCACCGCGCACCTGTACCTGCCGCCCTGCCGCGCGTGCAGATTGCGGGTGCCACCGGTGTGCTGGGCAATGCCGTGCTGCGTCGCTTGGTGGGCATGCAGCGCGTGAGCCACGCTCAAGTGCTGGCAACCCTGCCCATGGGCCAGGGCATGCGCCACGTGAGCGCGCACGTGGTGCCGATACACGCTGATCGCACTGATAGCAGCAATACCAGCGCAGACTTTGCCCATTGGCCCCGCGTGCAAGCTGATATGGCCGTGGTGATGTTTGACCCCCCGCGCATGTTCTATGGCCGCGAGCGCGCGCTGTGGACGCCTGCACCGCAGCAACTGCCCGCGCTGTGCGGCTGGATCAAAAGCTGTGGTGTGCACATGCTTGCCATCGTACTGCCGCACGCTCAGGGCACATTGCCAGAATCGTTGAAGCGCGGCCTGGCAAGTATGGACGAACATGCGCTGGCAGCACTGGGGTTTGATCGTTTGCTGATTGTGCGCACCGCGCAAAAACCGGGTGCCATCCAGCACAACCATTTTTTAGACAAAACCGCAGCCTGGATGCTGGGAATTTTCAGCTACATGGTGCCCAGTAGCGAGCAGCCCGTGCGCGCTACCAAGGTAGCGCAGTTTGTAGACTTGGCGTTGCACAGCCTGCCCAGTGGCACCCACGTAGCCGCGCCCGAACTGGTGTGGCAGGCCGCGCAAGGCGACGCCACCAACATGCAGCGCGTGTTACGGGACTGGCTTGGCAGCTGCGCATAAAGTAGCTACCAAGCCACAGCGCTACCGCTGGCAGCGCAAGACGATAAATCTACCCGCGTTTTACTTCTTTTTTCCAGGCGCAGCCAGCACAAAGGTCACCTTCATATTGACGCGGTATTCCACCACTTTGCCTTTGCTCACCACGACTTTTTGCTCCTGAACCCAGGCGCCCTGAATGTCGTTGATGGTCTCGCTGGCGCGCGCAATGCCTTGGGCAATGGCATCGTCAAAGCCTTTTTTGCTGGACGAGGTGATTTCGAGTACTTTTGCAACGCTCATGGTGGCTCCTGTTGGGGTAAATCTCAAAATTGAGACCCACACGTTATCGCAGAAACTACGTGCTGGCAAGCTGGAGCCTTGTCCAACGAGGTATGAGCCTGAACGGCGCGCGTATTTCCACCCAGAAGTGAGCCTGAAACGCTCAATTGTAGGTTTTTGCTGTTCGGCTTGAT
>JAYVTG010000032.1:0-18802 GCA_043774625.1 Polaromonas sp.
AGCGTGGTGATTTGCTCTTTGCTCACCAGGTCTTTGATGCCGTCATAGCCCAGGTCCCAGTCAGTCGTGGGCGTGTTGTGGTCTGCCGTGGCCACGACAGAGCTGATGCGCCAGGCCTTGCGCCCCGCCACACGCAGACCTTCAAAAGCCTGCGGGCTAGTGACTTCGTGCACCAGGTGGCGGTCGATGTACAGCACCGACGTGCCATCTTCTTCGGTATGGACGACGTGTTCGTCCCAAATCTTGTCGTACAGTGTTCGGGCGGTAAGCATACGGGATGTCATGGTGAACTTTATGGGTCGAAAGTCAGATTTTACGTGTTGTCGCTCACGTGGGTAATCCTACCCAAACTTGATGTTCAGGCCAGCCATTAGCTGACTGGAAGTTGTTGCAAAAAAGCCAACAGAGCCTGGTTGCGGGCCAGTCGCATGCGTTCGGGTGAGGCGACGGCGGTAATGCCGGCGCCGTACTTGGTCTGGGGTACCCATGACGGCAAAACCCGTACCAGACGGGAACTTGCCAAGGCTTGGTCACACAGGTAGTGTGGCAGCAGGGCAATGCCTAGCCCGGCCAGGGCGGCTTCGGTCACGGCCTCGGGGTTGTTGGCGTGATAACGACTGGTGACGCGCACACACACCGGTTGCTCGCCCGCCGTTGGCTGGGCGGGCAACAGCGTCCACGCATCATCCGAATTTTCGCGCCAGTAGCCCAGGCAGTGGTGCTCAGTTATTTGCTGGGGCTGGGTCGGCGTGCCAAACGCCGACAAGTAGCTGGGCGACGCCACCAGCACCCAGGCGATGGGGACCAGCAGCTCGGCACTTAGGCCAGGCTTGACCGAGTCGTGGCTCCAGCGCAGCGCAATGTCGATGCGTTCGGTGGCAATGTCCATCATGCGGTCTGCCAGGTGCAGTTCGACATGCACCGCAGGGTGCGCGAGCAAAAAACGGGGCAAATGCCTGGCAAGCACATGCTGCCCCCAAGATACGGGGGCGGTCACACGTATTTGGCCTGCAAGCGTTTGCCGAAGGTCCAGCAGGCGCTCTTGCCCGCTACTGACTTCAGCAAGCGCTCGCCGCGCAAACTCCAGGTAAACGTCTCCCGCAGAGGTCAACGCCACGCGGTGGCTGCTGCGGCTAAACAACGTGGCTTCTAGTGCAGTTTCGAGCTGGGCAATGCGTTTGCTGACCACACTTTTGCCGATGCCCAGTTCAAGCGCAGAAGCGCTCACGCTCAGCGTATCGGCTACCTGCACGAAAGCGCGAAGCATCTCAATTGAAAATGTCATTTTGGGCAGCGAGCAACAAGGCGGGGTTGTTGTTTCCAAATCGAGAACAACTTGTTCGTATTTCAGCAGCTAGCGCATGCCGTGTCA
Organism: Polaromonas sp.; assembly: GCA_043774625.1. GTDB lineage: Bacteria > Pseudomonadota > Gammaproteobacteria > Burkholderiales > Burkholderiaceae_C > JAAFIP01. The sequence continues at coordinate 1,373 of JAYVTG010000032.1, forward strand.
ACCCGACACAATGGCATTGCTTCACAGCATGCGTTCAACAAATAACTTTAGGAGACAAGACGTGATAAAACTTTATGCAGACCCCATTACTGTCAATTGCCGCAAAGTGCTGGCGGGCTTTCAGCTCATTGGCATCCCCTACGAATTGAGCCATGTGGACTATTTCACCGGCAAACATTAAGAGGCGGAGTATCTGGCACTCAACCCCAATGCGTCGGTTCCCGCCTTGGCCGACGGCGATTTTGTGCTGTGGGAATCCAACTCCATGTTGCAGTACGCAGCAGACAAGCAGGGCAACGAAACTGTTTATCCGCGCGACCCCAAGGTGCGGGCGGACATCAATCGCTGGATGTTCTGGGAGTCGGCGGGCTGGTTTCCCACCTGCTATTCGTTTCTGGTTGAAAACTGCGTGAAGCCTTTGCTGGGTGGCAGTGCCGACCCAGCCGTGGTCGCCGCGCAAACCGAGCAGTTTCACCGACTCGCCGCCATTCTGGATGCCCGCCTGGCAAAGCACCGTTGGGTAGCGGGTACGCCGTCTGCCACCATTGCCGACATCGCCCTGGCCGCGCCGATGCATTTGCACGGCTGGCAACAGTTGCCGTTTGCTCAGCACGTCAATATCAAGCGTTGGCTGACGCAAGACATCGAGGCACTGCCATGCTGGAAAAACACCTGGGTGGGCGAGGGCTTTAAGACGGAAAAATCCTAAGCTGGCTGCCTGCGGCGCAGGCAGCTTTGTGTCAAACTTTTTGACGTTCACTATTTTGCTTTTTCAATGCGCAATATCTCCCAACCCGTCTCAGTCAAGGCAACACTGAACTACACCGTCGATGACGGTGTAGAGCCAGACTATTATTTTTATGAACCCGACCCGTCTGTAAAAGTTAACCCGCCGGGAACGGACCACCGCGAAGCGGTGATCCACAACGGCTGGCCCCAGGTGGCGCAATTGTCTGTGGACAAAGAGGGTTTTGAACTGCATCCGTTTGAGCAGCCATTTGCGCAGTTTGACGACGACGAGGCGGTGAAGGCCACTTTTTACCCCCAGGTCATTGACTACGTGCAGCGCCACTCTGGTGCCAAGCGGGTGGTGGTGTTTGACCACACCATTCGCAAGCGATTGCCGCCCGATTTGAATCAGCAAACAACCGTGCAGCGGCCCGCAGTCATGCTAGTGCACAGCGATTACACCGTGAAAAGCGGCCCCCAGCGTGTGCGCGACGTCGTGCCCGACGATGCTGAAGAACTGCTCAAACACCGCGTCGCGTTTTTCAACGTATGGAAGCCGTTGCACAGCCGTGTCGAAGAATTGCCGCTGGCCATGTGCGATGCAAGCACGCATTTGCCAGATGACTTTCTGCTCATGGCGCTCAAATACCAAGAGCGTACAGGCGAAATTTATGTGATGCGGCATTCGAGCGCACACCGCTGGGTGTACTTTCCGCAAATGGAAGCGACTGAAGCGCTATTGCTCAAAACCTACGATTCCGCAACCGATGGCCGCGCACGCTTTATGGGCCATACGGCCATTGAAGACCCCACCACATTACCGACCGCTCAAAAACGAGAAAGCATCGAAGTGCGCACCATGGCGTTTTTCTGACACTAGTTTGCCAGCACAAGCAAGGTTCGCTTGGGCGGTTTGGCTTTGTCCTGACTTAGCCTTTGCAAACCGAACAGGCCGGGTTACGCGGCAAACGTACCTCGTTCCATTCCATGTTGCGTCCATCCAGCATCTGCAAACGTCCCGCCAGCGGCGAACCAATGCCCATCAGCAGCTTCAAAGCCTCGGCGGCCTGCATGCTGCCGATGATGCCTACCAGAGGTGCAAACACACCCATCGTGGAGCAGGCGGTTTCTTCAACCGTGCTGTCGGGCGGGAACACGCAGGCGTAGCAGGGGCAGGCGGGTGCTAGGCGCATGCCCGCTGCATCGCGGCGCATGTCATACACGCTGATCTGTCCGTCAAACCGAATCGCCGCACCGCTGACCAAAGGCACACCGTGTAAAGCGCATGCCGCATTGACAGCATGGCGGGTGGCAAAGTTGTCGCAGCAGTCAATCACCACATCAGCCTTGGCAACCAGCGTACCGAGCACAGCCGCATCGGCGCGCTGTTCGATACAGGTCACTTGCGGGTCGGGGTTGATGGCTGCTATGCTTTTTCTAGCGCTTTGCGCTTTGTTGACGCCGACATTAGCCAAATTGTGCACAATTTGGCGTTGCAGGTTGGTGGCGTCTACCGTGTCGTTGTCTACGATGGTAATGTGACCGACACCCGCGCTGCCCAGATACAGCGCGACGGGTGAACCCAAGCCCCCAACACCAATAACGAGAGCGCGGGCGGCCAGAAGTTTTTCTTGACCTTCGATGCCGATGTCATCCAGCAAAATATGCCGCGAATAGCGCAGCAGTTGGTCGTCTTGCATGTAATCAGTGGCGGGCAGAGTTGCGCAGCGCTCTGCCTCGCAAGGCTGAGTTAGTTGTCTTTCTTCTCTTCCACGCGCTCGGTAAGTGTTTTGCTAACAATCACGGGGCGGTTTTTCAGTTTGTTGATGGCCTGAATCAGCGGAAAGTCTTTCTCGGTTCCAAACTCGGGCAGCTTACGGTCGGCTTCAGGTTTTTTGTTGAACTCTTCGATTCGCTTCTTGGCTTCTTCGCGGGATCTTTCAATCTCTTTTTGGCGCAAGGCTTCGGCAGCTTCGTCTTTCTTGGCGTCGCCCAAACCGGTGTTCAGGTGCTTGGTCAAGTCGGCTTCACGTGTGCGCAGCGCTGCAAATACATTGCCTTCTTCGGTCTCGTCCACCATCACTTCGGGCACGATGCCCTTGGCCTGAATAGAGTTGCCGTTAGGCGTGTAATAACGTGCGGTGGTCAGCTTCAAACCCGTGTCGGGCCCCAACTGGCGCACCACTTGCACGGAGCCTTTGCCAAAAGTTTGGCTGCCCATGATGGTGGCGCGTTTGTAGTCTTGCAAGGCCCCGGCCACAATCTCGCTGGCCGAAGCTGAGCCTTCGTTCACCAACACAATGAGTGGCACGGTTTTAATTTGCCCTTTGGTTGCCGTGGCAATACGTTTCACAGGGTCTTCTGCACCCTGGCGACGGTAAAACTCGGGTGATGCCTTGTAGACAAACTTGCTGTCAGCCAACTGGCCATTGGTGCTCACCACGGTCACGTTTTCTGGCAAGAATGCGGCTGATATGGCCACCGCTGCGTCCAGCAGACCACCGGGGTCGTTGCGCAGGTCCAGCACCAGGCCTTTGAGGTTAGGCTCGGTTTTGTAAATCTCTTCCAGCTTCTTGGCAAAGTCGTCTACCGTGCGTTCCTGAAACTGGCTCACGCGCAACCATGCGTAACCCGGCTCCACAATTTTGCTGCGCACCGTGACGGTACGAATTTCTTCGCGTGTGATGGTGACGTTGAATACACGGTTGTTTTCTGCACGGCGCAAGATCGTCAAAATCACCTTGGTATTGGGCTCGCCGCGCATGCGCTTGACGGCTTCGTTGATGGACAAGCCCTTAACTGCCGTGTCATCCACCTTGGTGATCAGGTCGTTGGGCTTTAAGCCTGCGCGAAAAGCGGGTGATCCTTCAATGGGCGACACCACTTTGACCAAGCCATCTTCTTGCGCAATTTCAATCCCCACGCCTACAAATTTGCCGGTCGTGCCTTCGCGAAATTCTTTGAAAGATTTTTTGTCAAAGTACTGGCTGTGCGGGTCCAGGCTGGTAACCATGCCGCTGATCGCTTCAGAGATTAGCTTTTTCTCGTCCACGGCCTCTACATAATCGGTTTTGATCATGCCAAATACCGCAGCCAACTGCTGCAGCTCTTCCAGAGGCAAGGGCGCGAGCGAGCGCTGCGCGATGGACTGCACAGACACGGTGGTCAGCGCGCCTGCCAAGGCGCCCATAGATATCCAGGTGGCGATTTTGAGCTTTGAGTTCATAAAGTAGTAACTTTTACAGACTGCCAATATACACCTTGGAGCAACTTTTTTGCACCTGGTTCCATCTAAGTTGAGGGGGAATTAGGGGGAATGAAGGGTTTTTTCAGCGTGCTTTTTGCACGTTTTGGGGGCGTTTTACGCACTCAAACCCGCATTTACCCCAGCTTTACGCTTTGCCTTGGTTGGCTACGGCGGCAGCCGCCTTGGCCGCTGCATCAGCGTCGCCCAAATAATAGTGTTGGATGGGCTTCAAATCGGCGTCCAGTTCATACACCAGCGGAATGCCGTTGGGGATGTTCACGCCCACAATGTCGTCGTCGCCAATGTTGTCCAGGTATTTGACCAGCGCACGAATCGAATTGCCATGCGCGGCCACCACAATGCGTTTGCCCGCCTTGATGGCGGGCGCCATCGACTCTTGCCAAAACGGCATGACGCGGGCCACGGTGTCTTTGAGGCATTCGGTCAGTGGGATTTGCTCAGGCTTGAGCCTGGCGTAGCGCAGGTCGGTGCGTTCGCTGCGCGGGTCGGTGGGCTCCAGCGCGGGCGGGGGCGTGTCGTAGCTGCGGCGCCATTGCAGTACCTGTGCGTCGCCATATTGTTTGGCCATATCCATCTTGTTCAGGCCCTGCAGCGCGCCGTAATGGCGTTCGTTCAGGCGCCAACTGTGCATCACGGGCAGCCAGGTGCGGTCCATCTCGTCTAGCGCGTGCCACAGGGTGCGGGTGGCGCGTTTTAAAACGCTGGTGTAGGCCACGTCAAATTCGTAACCCTCTTTTTTCAGCAACTGGCCAGCCTGTTTGGCCTGCGCAATGCCGAGTTCGGTCAGATCGACATCGGTCCAGCCGGTAAAGCGGTTTTCAAGGTTCCAGGTGGATTCGCCGTGGCGGATAAGAACGAGCTTGTACATGGGAAAATAGCAGGTTGGTAGGGTAACAAAAAGGGCTGAAATGTGGCCGCCGGATGCGCGCAAGCCTTCCATTTTAGAATAGAGGGTTGCCGCGCAGATGCTTATCAGGTTTGTAACCGGCTTAATTTGTAATTATTTTGGAATTTGCATGAGATTTATTGTTGACAACTGGATGATTATTTCCGTGGCGCTCAGCTCGGGGTTGATGCTGCTGTGGCCCACCATTATGGGTAGTATGCCGGGTGGTGGAAACTTGTCGCCCGACGCTGCCGTACAACTCATCAACCGCGAAAAAGCCGTGGTGATTGACGTGACGGAAGCTGAAGAATTTGCCACTGGCCACATTGGCGGTGCCAAAAATATTCCTGTCAACGCGATAGAAGATAAGTTGGCGGGCATTGTGAAAAACAAAGCTCTGCCCCTCATCATGGTCTGCCCCAAGGGCGCGCGTGCTACCCGCGCGGCAGCCGCTGCCAAAAAGCTGGGCTACAGCAATGTGCAGGTGCTCGCGGGTGGCCTGAACGCCTGGAGACAAGCCAATTTACCTGTTGAGAAAGCATAAAAACCATGTCACTCGTCAAGATGTACACCACCGCTGTTTGCCCGTTTTGCATTCGCGCCAAATCCATCCTCAAGGCCAAAGGCGTTGAACAGATTGAAGAGATCCGTATCGACACCGACCCCGTGGCACGCGAACACATGATGGCTACCACGGGCCGTCGCACGGTGCCGCAAATCTACATTGGCGACACGCATGTAGGCGGCTGCGACGACCTGATGGCGCTGGATGCCAAGGGCGGCCTGGTGCCCCTGCTGGCCGCCGCTTGAGATCGCCCTTCAACACCTGAGATAATCCACCCAGCGCCCGCTAGAACGCTCTAGCGGGCTTTATTTTGACTTCTAGAGACTACTGCCATGGCTACTGAAAACACCGCAACCAATACTGCAACCAACACCGACCCAGTCTTCCAGATCCAGCGCGTTTACTTGAAGGACCTGTCGCTGGAGCAACCCAATTCGCCCGCGATTATGCTGGAGCAAGAACAGCCTGCGGTAGACATTCAACTGGGCGTAGAAGCTACGCCTGTTGCTGAAGGCGTGTTTGAAGTGAGCGTTACTGCCACGGTGACCACCAAAATCAAGGACAAAACCGTGTTTTTGGTAGAAGCCAAGCAAGCGGGTATTTTTGAGCTGCGCAATCTGACGCAAGAGCAGATGGGCCCCATTTTGGGCATTGCCTGCCCGCAAATCGTCTACCCCTACCTGCGCGCCAGTGTGGCAGACACGATCACCCGTGCAGGCTTTCCGCCCGTGCATTTGGCCGAGATCAACTTTCAGGCCATGTACGAAGCCCAGCAGGCGCAGCAGGCAGCTCCCGCTACGGTGCAATAAGCGTCGTTCTGGTTTTTGGTTCAGGTACATGCACGGCACAGCGTTTTTGCATGCATTTAGCAGACAAATAAGCCAAATGCCAGCGTGGAATATGCGCAAGCAGCTATGAAAATCATAGTAATTGGCGCGGGAGCCTGGGGTACGGCACTGGCGGTTGGTGCCGCGCAAAATCCGCAAAATCAGCATCAGGTGACCCTGTTGGCGCGAGACGCTGCGCAAGCGGCAGCCATGCACAGCAGCCGCGTCAATGCCCGCTACTTGCCCGGCGTCACTCTGCCTGCTGGCATTAGCGTGCGTTTTGAAGCCAGCAATGCGGTGCCTGCACTGGCAACCCAACACGACATCATCATCATCGCCACCCCGCTGGCTGGCTTGCGCGAATGGCTAACCCGCCTGGCCGATTCACCCACACCTGTCGCCTGGCTATGCAAAGGTTTTGAGGCAGATATAGAGCAAAAAGGCCTGCTAGCCCATGAGATATGTGCGCAAGCAGCTCCTCATTTAATAGCAGGCATTTTGAGCGGCCCCAGTTTTGCGATGGAAGTGGCGCATGCCCAGCCCACAGCCTTGGTCGCTGCCAGCGAACACGCGGTAGTAAGGCAGTTGCTGGTAGACGCCTTTCACAGCCCTAGCCTGCGGGTGTACGCCAATGACGACATCGTGGGGGCAGAAGTGGGCGGCGCGGTGAAAAACGTGCTGGCTATTGCCACGGGTTTGTGCGACGGCTTGCAATTGCCGGGCAAGCCGCAACCCGGCCTAGGCCTGAATGCCAGGGCCGCCCTCATCACCCGTGGCTTGACTGAGATGACGCGCCTGGGTGTGGCGCTGGGTGCTAAAGCCGAAACCTTCATGGGTTTATCGGGTCTGGGCGATTTGGTGTTGACGGCTACCGGCGACCTGAGCCGCAACCGCAAGGTAGGCTTGCTGCTGGCGCAGGGTTGTAGTCTTGCCCAAGCCACTGCGTCCCTGGGCCATGTAGCCGAAGGCGTCTTGTGTGCCCGCTCTGTCGTGCAACGCGCCAGGGCGCTGGGTGTGGACATGCCGATAGCGCAATGCGTGGTTGACTTGCTGGACGGCAAGCTGGCTGTGGCGCAGGCGGTAGACCGGTTGATGGGGCGCTTGCCAGTTTCTGAATAATCAGCCTTACTATTAATTTAGTAGCTGCTCGCGCATATTCTACCCTGGCTTTGGCACTATTTTGTAGCTGGAATGCTTGCTGAAGGTGAGGGTGAAGGTGAAGTGGGGACTTCTTCCACACGTTCAGCAGCACGCTCTTGGTCAAACTTGGTATCCGGCAAAGACTGCAGCGGCTTCAAATCCGCGTCTGCCAGCCCCACCAACAGCGCCTGGCCGTTGCCCAGCGTACGCAGTTCACCAAACTTGGCACCCTCCAGCGACTTGCCTGCGCCTTCGGGAAAGAAGAACGCGTCTGTTACCAGCGCCCAGCGGCCACCTTTAAACTGCACGGGCAGCAGCAACTCGTTGGCAGCAACCGCTTCTTTGTCTGCAGCTACGCGCAGCACCGTGGCTACGCCGCGTGCGTCCAGCTTGGCCACCACGGTGTTACGGCGGTTCATGGGTTTTTGGTTATTTTCTTCACGCCACCATCGGGTGTCGCCGCCCAGCGCTTTAACCACGTCGCCTGGCATGCCAAAGTTCAGCGCCATATAGTCGCCCTGCATCAGCGAACGCGGGTCGCGCGGGGCCAGCGCCACGTACACCTTTTGGCCCTGGCTGATCACGCGCTCTTTTTGCACGATGCTGTAGTTGGCTGCGCCTAGTGTCAACACAGCGCCCGCAAGGATGAGCGGTACACCCAGCGCCCAGGTATGGACGGGTAACGGCTTTTGCGCATCGGCCGCAGCAGGCTTTTTGGAGAAACGCGCAATCAGCAGCGTGCCTGCCAGCAATGCGGTACCTGTCGCCATTACCAGCAGCGCCTTGTTGACCAGTGTGATCGACAGTGAATAATAAAACCCGCTGAGCATGCAGAGCAACACCAGCAGCGCAAACCCCACCATGCGGTGACGTTGCGTCAGTAATGTGGCTACCAAGATGATGGCGACAATTTCTACGTAGGGTACAAACCATGTCATCACAGCCAGCGCTGCAAAACCCAGTACGACGAGATTGCGCCCTGCAACTGATAGACTGGCACGCCAAGACCGTAACAACGCCGCACCACTAGCCAAGGTAAGCAGCACAGACAAAAAAGCAGGTGCAGACATATTCAAGTTATGAAGGTCAAAGCCGAAGATGCCCCCACCAAAGCTAGACAAGTGGGTACCTGACATAAAGAAAACAGCCAACAAAACGGCACAACCCCAACCTGTCACGCTGCTATGCAGCGTTAACGCATACGGCTTGGTGGACCAGCGATGCTCAGTAAGCACAGCCGTCGCCCATGCTGCTGCAGACACTAAAAGAGCGATGAACCACCAGCGGGCAAAGAAAGTGTCAGGTTGACGATCCATCAAAAAACCGTAGGCAAAAATAAAAGTAGAGCAGGCCATGGCCCCCAACACCACTTGTGCCCAACGTAGTTGCAGCAAAAACGCCAGAGCCAGTTGCAGCGCTGCCATCAATAGGCCCGCAATCAACGGCGCTTCGCGCCAGGCATCGCGCCCCAGCGCATAGACCAGCAAAGCATCACCCACCAACAGAATGGTAAATGCCATATGGCTTACAAAACCTGGCGTGTCTTTGGCGCGCAGCACGGCCCAACTGGCCGCTATCAAGATGAGGCCCACCAGGTACGGCCCAATGCCTTTAATCATGAAGCCTTCGCCAACAAAAGCGATAAAAACGAGCAAAGGCCACACGGCAAACTGCGCGCCAATAAAGCCCACCAGCACCACGGGCCAGGGCTGGGAAGAGTCTTTTTCGCGCACCGCAGAGCTGGCTTGTGCGGGCAGCATGCCTGCGGCTATGGCGCGGTCTACGATGTCAAATAGTGTTTTCATGCTGCGTCTCCCGGGCTACTAGAGGTGACAGATTCACCACGGTGTAGCCGCAGCAGCAAGCTGACCGACCCTCCCACAATGGCCGCTGCTCCAACGCCAAACAGTAGCAAGCCACCTAAATCAAAATTGCCGCTGGCCAGCAAACGCCCCCAGGCTGCAAGCAGCAACACAACCAGCCCCAACACGGCCACACAAAGCGCCGCAAAGTCGCGAGGCTGCTGTACCCACAGCAAGGCAGTGGCTGCGCCTACCAGCGCCAAGCCCACTACAAACATGCCAGAATTTGTTGAAAATAACGCAAACGCCGCATAGGTGGTAACCGCAGCCAAGGCCAAAACCAAGGCCAGGCGCAGCGTCCATTTGGCGTTTGCACCCGCCAGCCCCAGGCGTTGTATGCCATAGGCCACACCAGCCAAGGCAAACCACATCAGCCAGTCCACACCCACATGCCAATAGCTTCGAAACAGCATGTCAAAAATGCCACCCGGCCGTGCGCCTATCCACAAACTAATGCCAGTAGCGGCAATTAATATCCAAAACGTCCACAGCACATCACGCCGCGCAGCCAGCATCCACGGCAATGCCAGCAACGCCCACAACGCAAACAGTTGCCACGGGTCTGCGCCGGTTTGGTAAGTCTGCCCAATGTAGGCCAGCAACGCACCCAGCAACAGCGTAGCCAGCAATAAGGCCGCCACGCGTGCGCGCGGCAGTGCCAGTGCGGCTAGCAATGCACCTGCAAGACCAGCCTGCAGCAAACCAAATTTGGCCATGCGCCCCCACTGCTGCCAGTTGGCTGCTATCCAAAAAATAGCGCCCAAGCCCAATAGCAAGGCACCCACCAAGATGAGCAAGCGCGCCAGCCGCCTGGCCAAGTCAGGCGGCGCGGTGTGTATGCCAGCAAACTGCCAAAGCTGCGTGGTAGCTGCGGGGCTTAAGGAAAATTGGGCGACGAGTTGGTGCAGGCGATTATGCATGCGCGCAGTGTAGCGTGGGTAGCAATAATTGACCACAAAAGCGGTAGACTTTTGCCATGTCGCAACCATCGCTCTATCTGTTGCTTGCCGACGCCGTGCTTATCTTGCACTTTGCCATCGTCGTGTTTGTCGTCAAAGGTCTGGTGTTAATCGTCGTGGGTAACCTGCGCCACTGGGCGTGGGTCAATACCTGGTGGTTCAGGCTAGCGCACCTGGCGACGATTGCCGTGGTGGTTGCGCAGTCGTGGCTAGGCATGGTGTGCCCGCTCACGACGCTGGAAATGTGGCTGCGCGCGCAGGCGGGTGCCGCAAGCTACCAAGGCAGTTTTATTGCGCATTGGTTCGGGCGAATTTTGTTCTACCAAGCACCTCCTTGGGTATTTGTACTCGTCTACTCCGTCTTCGGCTTGCTGGTTATGGTGGCGTGGTGGTACTTTCCTGTCAGGTGCCCGCTAATGCGGCGCAGGACGCACCGGGTTTAGCTGCAAGGTTCAAAGCTGCGACAAAACGTCCTGAATTTCGTACAAAGGTATAGCCCAAGCCGACTTTGAGATAGGGTAGCGATTGGCTACGGGCGCGACGACGTAGGCGGCATCCAGTTGCAGGTCTTCGCTGGCTTGCCAGAAGCCTTTGGTGGTTGCAGGGGCGCTGGAGAACTTGGCTTCGAAGCCGATCTTCTTGCTACCCAGAGTGACCACTGCGTCCATTTCAGTTCCGGCTGCGGTGCGGTAAAAACTGAGTTCCGCCCCGGTAGGTAGCGCGGCGGCCAGGTGTTCTATCACTAAACCTTCCCAGCTTGCACCACTGACCGGATGGCCTTGCAGATCGTACACCGTGGTGAGGTTGAGCAAAGCGTGCAAGATACCGCTGTCGCGCAGGTATATTTTGGGCGATTTGACCAGGCGCTTGCCTAGATTGGCGTGCAGGGGCATCAAGCGGCGCAGCATCATCGCGTCTACAAATAAATCCAGATAACGGCCCATGGTGGTGTGTGCAATGCCGCCCAAAGCTTGGCCAATTTGAGCGGCGTTAAAAAGCTGGCCATGGTTGTGCGCCAGCATGCGCCATACGCGGTGCAGGGTGCTTGCCGGTATGGTGACGCCCAACTGGGGCAGGTCGCGCTGCAAGAAAGTGTCGATCATGTCCTGTCGCCATTGCATGCTGCGTTTGTCGCTACTGGCCAAATAGCTGAGCGGAAAGCCACCGCGCAACATGAGGCGTTGCAAAGTCAAAAGCTCTGCGTGGGTGTCGCTGCCAGCATGACTGCGTTGCAATAGCTCTTGCGATAACAGCGGCGGTAACTCCAGATAGCTTACGCGGCCAGCAAGCGATTCAGCACTTTGTTGCAGCAGCTTGCCAGACGCTGAACCCAGCAATAAAAAACGCCCAGGCCTGCGATCTGCATCTATCTCTGGGCGCAGTGCTTCGAAGATGTTGGGGTGAGCCTGTACTTCATCCAGCACCACCAGTGCATTTCGGTGCGCGGCAAAGAACGCTTCGGGGTCTTGCAACTGGGCGCGGTCTGACGCGCGCTCCATGTCCAGAAAAATGAATTTACCAGCTCGCGCCGCTATGTTGCGCGCTAGGGTGGTTTTACCCACTTGGCGCGGACCGAGCAGCACCACGCCAGGGTAGTAAGTCAAGCGGTCAGCACATAGTGCTTGGCTGTTTCGCTGTAGATCGGACAGAACGGTAGTTTCAATCATTCTTGTATTTTGAGCGATGACTGCTCAATATGCAAGGATAAATTGCAAGAAAAACTAGGTGTTTTCTGTCGCGAACGTCACCACGTGGTCCACTTCTGCGCGAATGCCTATCCACTCGCCGACCTTGTGGTCGTGGTGGCTGGGCACATGAGCCATCACGGTTTCGCCGGTTTTTAGCTTGAGCGTGTACAAAAATTCATTACCGCGAAAGGCCTTGCGGATGATCTGCGCCTGCACAGGCGCCGCATCGTCGTGCACGATGTCGTCGGCGCGCAGCAGCACGTCTACTTCGCCAATTTGCAGGCCCGCCAGCACGTCGGCTTGAATGTCGTGCAGCTCGCCCATGGGGGTGACGACGTGTTTGTGTACGCCACCGTCTTCTTTGTGCAGCTCGACCGTGGCCTTGGCAAACACACCGTGGCCAATAAAGTCTGCTACAAAACGCGTAGCGGGTCGGTGATACAGCGTGTAGGCGTCGGCCCATTGGTGCAGCGCGCCGTTGTGCATCACGCCAATCGCGTCGCCAATGGCAAAGGCTTCCAGCTGGTCGTGCGTCACCATCAGCGCAGTGGCACCAGCAGCTTTCAAAATGCCGCGCACTTCATGGGCCAGGCGTTCGCGCAGGTCGACGTCCAAGTTGGAAAAAGGTTCGTCCAGCAGCAGCAGTTGCGGGCGTGGTGCCAGCGCTCTGGCCAGGGCCACGCGCTGTTGCTGCCCACCTGACAATTCATGTGGCATGCGGCGGCGCACATCGCCCAGGCCGACCAGCTCCAGCACTTCGGCTACGCGGGCGCGGCGTTCGGTATCGGGTTGGTTCCAGATGCCAAAGGCCACGTTGCGGCCCACGTCCAGGTGCGGGAAGAGGGCGTAGTCCTGAAACACCATGCCAATGCGCCGCGCCTCGGGCGCGATGGTTTTGCCCGCCGTGCTGACCGTCTCGCCCGCCAACTCTACGCTGCCACCGCTCACCGGCTCCAGGCCCGCCACTGCGCGCAGCAGTGTGGTTTTGCCGCAGCCCGATGGCCCAATCAGCACGCCAATGTGCCCGGCTTTCAGGCCAAACGACACGTCGGCTACGGCGGGGGTGCTGCGGCCAGGGTATTGCACGCTCAGGTGTTGAAGGTTGAGGAACATGGGTTAAATTCTAATTGATTACAATTCTCATTTGCAATGTTACAACCATAAGTTTTGATGCGCTTTTTACAACTGCCCTTACTGCTGATCGCTTGCATCGTGCTCTTGCCTATTTTGGCGGTGCTGGCCACGGTAGTGCAGTGGAACGAAGTCAGCGCGCAGATTTTGGGCGAGATGGCGAGTACTGTATTACCGCAGTACGCTATAACTTCCGTAGCGCTTTGCGCAATGGTGGCGCTGGGAACTGCCGTTTTAGGCAGCTCAACGGCCTGCGCAGTGACGTTGTTTGATTTTCCGGGTCGCAAAACTTTTCAATGGGCGCTGCTGCTACCCATTGCTATGCCCGCCTATGTGGTGGCCTATGCCTACACCGACTTTTTGCAGTACAGCGGCCCCGCGCAAACAGCGCTTCGTACGGCCACCGGCCTGCAAGGCCGCATGCTGCCCGATGTGCGCAGCCTGGGCGGCGCGGTGCTGGTGTTTGTGGTTACGTTGTACCCCTATGTGTACCTGCTGGCGCGCGGCGCGCTGCTGGAACGCGCTACACACTTGATGGAAGCAGCCCGCATGCTGGGCGCACCGCTCACGCGGCGCATTCGCAGCGTCGCGTTACCGCTAGCCCGCCCGGCGGTAGCTGCAGGCGTGGCGCTGGCGTTGATGGAAACGCTGGCTGATTTTGGCGTGTCCAGCTACTTTGGCATTCAGACTTTTACGGCGGGTATTTACAAAGCCTGGCTGTCGATGGACAACCGCATTGCCGCCGCACAATTGGCTTGCGTGTTGCTGGTGTTTGTAGCAGTGCTACTAAAAATAGAGCGACGTGCGCAGAAACAGCGGCGCTTTGCAGCGCTCAAAGGTGCACGTGGTGACAGTGCAGAAGCACGCCGTGTGGTGTTGACTGGCAAGCTTGCGGTGCAAGCGCAACTGGTCTGCGCGCTGCCCGTGCTGCTGGGTTTTGTGCTGCCTGTGCTGTTTATGCTGCGCCCACTGCTGGGTGGCTGGCAGTCGGCGGACGCATCACTGCCTTGGGCCAGTTTTGGATACTGGGCGCTGAATAGTTTGAAGCTGGCGGTTATTGCATCCTTGCTGGCTGTGGGCTTTGCCTTGGTACTGGCCTTTGCGGCGCGGCGCTCGCCTTCGCGCATGACGCACGCGGTGCTGCACGTCGCGGGCCTGGGCTATGCCGTGCCGGGTGCAGTTATCGTGGTTGGATTGCTCATCCCTGTGGGTTGGCTGCAAGCTGTGCAGCCCACCTGGGGCGTGGGTTATGTGCTGACCGCCACCGTGCTGGGTGTCGTGTGGGCTTACCTGGTGCGTTTTTGCGCGGTGGCGCTGCAAAGCGTGCAAAGTGGCTACAGCCGCATTCCACTGTCGATGGACGAAACCGCTCGTACGCTAGGCGTCACCGGCCTTGCCCAGCTACGCCGCGTGCACTGGCCATTGCTGCGTCGCTCTACACTAGTAGCTGGGCTGCTGGTATTTGTAGACGTGATGAAAGAGCTGCCCGCAACTCTGGTGCTGCGCCCTTTTAACCACGACACGCTGGCGGTGATGGCCTACCAACTGGCGCGCGACGAGCGCCTGGGTGAGGCGGCGTTGCCATCGTTGGCATTGGTTTTGGTAGGGCTGATTCCGGTGGTGTTACTCAGCCGGTCGCTGGATGCAGACAAAAGCTAGTTTTCTGGTAAAAATAGCTGAATGTCAGCGTGTAATATGCGCTAGCAGCTATGAAAATAATAGCTACTATGCCTGGGGCTTTGGTAAGTTCGTGCTTGGGTGCTTGCGCTGTCAGGCACTGTGCGTGGGCAGATACCTTCGTGTCCTCCGCCAGGGTATAGGTATTGGCTACTTGCCCGCTTTTGTACCTGGCTCCCCCTTTTACCTACGGTATACGCCCACGCACAGTGCCTGACAGCGCAAGCCAGTGACTAATCGCTACTGAGAGAGGGAAAAGCACCAACCAACCTCCCGTGCTGGCGCGTGCCGATGGTGTGTTTAGCGTAGCGGCATAAGAGGGGGAGGCGCGTACAAAACGACGCCAACAGGAACGACGCCCCCGCGCCGGAGGACTGCCGCGTAGCTGAACACGCCATCGGCATGCGCCAGCGCGACAGTACACAAGCTAGCATGCGCGTATCCACAAAACATCACATGTGGATCAAACCGGTTTACTTGTAACCCACACGGTCCAGCATTTGCTGCACCTTGACTTGGTTCATACCGACGACACTGACAGGAATGGTTTCGCTCTTGAAGCTGCCACCGCTCATGGTTTGCAGGGCAGGGTTATCAATCTTCACAGACTTGACGATGGGCCACTCGTTGTTGCCGTTGGCAAAGTAGTTTTGCGCCTCGGCACTTGCCAAATATTCCAGAAACTTCACCGCATTCGCCTGGTTCTTGGCGTTCTTGGCCATGCCGCCGCCCGCAATGTTCACATGCGTGCCCCAGCTAGACTGGTTCGGGAAGACGATGCCCACCTTGTCCATCACCGCCTTGTCTTCTGGCTTGTCAGAGCGCAGCAAACGCGCGATGTAGTAGGTGTTGCTGATCGCAATGCCGCATTCGCCAGAGGCCACGGCCTTGATCTGATCGGTGTCGCCGCCCTTAGGGGCGCGTGCCATGTTGACTACCATGCCCTTGAGCCACACCTCTGCTTTTGCAGCGCCCACATGCTCCGTCACAGCACCAAAGAGCGACAGGTTGTAAGGGTGTGAGCCCGAACGGGTGCACAGCATGCCTTTGTTTTTCGCCTCTCCCAGCTTTTCGTAAGCGTCTACATCATCACGCTTCACGCGCGCCTTGTCGTACACCACCACGCGGGCGCGGGTGCTGTAGCCAAACCAGGGCGTGCCCTCGGCTGTTGCCTTGCCACGGTATTGTTCGGGGATGGCTGCGTCCAGCACTTTGGATTTGACGGGTGCAAACAGACCGTCTACCTCGGCTTTCCACAAGCGTGACGCGTCTACCAGCAAGATCACGTCTGCAGGCGACGCAGCGCCCTCGGCCTTTAGGCGCTGCAAAATGCCCGCGTCGTCAGCGTCCACGCGGTTGATCTTCACACCTGTAGCCTTGGTAAAACCGTTGTACAGCAAGTCGTCGCCGGGGTAGTGGCGAGCAGAATAAATATTGATGACTTGTTCTTGCGCAAAGCTGGTGTGCACTGGAGCCAGCGCAGCGCAGGCCAAAGTCAAAGTGGTGAGGGCGAAACGTGGAGACATGGCAAAAATCCCTTCAATCAAAAGAATAAAAACAAACAACTGACGCCAGTATAACTCAAATGATAACGATTCGCATTAACTAAATTGGCGCAATTTGCAAACCGCGTTGGCAGCAGAATTTTGGAGAGAGGGTGGGCTGGGGAGATGGTACCTCCAACAGGAATCGAACCTGTATCTAGCGCTTAGGAGGCACTCGTTCTATCCATTGAACTATGGCGGCAATGGTGCAATTGTATGCGCGGTGCGTCTTATTTCGACAGCAATCGCATCGACTCTTCCAGGCCTTTCACCGTGAGCGGATACATGCGCTGGCTCATGATCTGCTGCATGATGCTGATGCTTTGGCGGTACTGCCACACACCCTGCGGTTCAGGGTTAATCCAGGCGAATTTGGGAAAGGCGTTGGTGAGGCGCTGCAGCCACTCCACGCCCGCTTCTTCGTTGTTGTATTCCACCGAGCCGCCGGGTTGCAAAATCTCATACGGGCTCATCGTGGCATCGCCGACAAAAATCAGTTTGTAGTCTTTGTTGTACTTGCGGATGATGTCCAGCGTGGGGAATTTTTCGGCAAAGCGGCGGCGGTTGTTCTTCCACATAAAGTCGTACACGCAGTTGTGAAAGTAATAAAACTCCAGGTGTTTGAACTCGCTTTTGGCAGCAGAAAACATTTCTTCCACACGGTGGATATGCTCATCCATCGTGCCGCCCACGTCCATCAGCAGCAGCACCTTGACCTTGTTGTGCCGCTCAGGCCGCATCTTGATGTCCAAATACCCCGCATTGGCCGCTGTGCAGTGGATGGTGTCGTCCAGATCCAGCTCTTCGTCCGCGCCGTCGCGTGCAAACTTGCGCAAGCGGCGCATGGCCATTTTGATGTTGCGCGTGCCCAGCTCTTGCGTGTCGTCGTAGTCTTTGTAGGCGCGCTGGTCCCACACTTTGACCGCGCTTTTATTGCGGCTTTTTTCTTGCCCGATGCGAATGCCTTGCGGGTTGTAGCCGTTGGCACCAAACGGCGATGTACCGCCCGTCCCAATCATTTTGCTGCCGCCTTCGTGGCGTTCTTTTTGTTCCTCAAAACGTTTTTTAAGCGTTTCCATCAGCTCGTCCCAGCCCATTTTTTCGATCTTTGCTTTGTCTTCGGGGCTTAGCGCCAGCTCCAGGTTTTTGCGCAG
>JAYVTG010000033.1:0-24841 GCA_043774625.1 Polaromonas sp.
GCCTGTTTGGCTATGGTGGCGGGGCACTATGGGTCAACTTTGGGCCTAGAAGAGCTGCGGGCTAAGTTTGATGTGTCGGTGCGAGGTACATCGCTGCAAGACCTGGCTAATATGGCAGACCAAATTAGCCTGAATGCGCGCTGTGTTGAACTGTCAGCTGATGAAATAGGCCACCTGCGCTTGCCTGCTGTGCTGCACTGGGAGGGCAACCACTGGGTAGTGGTTAAAAAAACATCAGCTAAAGGTTTGCAGTTAAACGACCCATCGCTGGGCGAGCGCTGGGTGGGCTGGGTAGAGGCTAGAGCCAAGTTCAGCGGATTTGCGGCAGACTTTGTGCCGCGCGCGCGGCTAGAGCGAACGCCTCCCGAACCCAAGCTGCAGTTCATGACGCTACTGCGTAGCTTTCCTGGGTTGGGAACAGCGGCTTTGCAGTTGATGGCGGTGTCTATTGTGCTAGAGATCATTGCGCTGCTTACGCCGTACTACACCCAAATTGTGATGGACCACGTGCTGGTCACCGGCGACCGCGATTTATTGACTATTGTGGCGCTGGCGACAGGATTTTTGTTGGTGTTTCAAACTATGTTTACGGCTATACGTGGCTGGGCAGGGGTGGTGCTGTCGCAAAATGTGGGCTACCAGTTGTATGCCCACGTTATTCGGCATTTATTCAGGCTGCCAGTTACTTATTTTGTACGGCGGCAGGCGGGCGATCTGGTGTCTAGGTTTGACTCGCTGGGGCAGCTTGCGCATTCACTAACGCGCACCAGTATTGAGATTACGCTGGATGCACTGATTAGTATAGGTACAGTAGCGATGATGTTTTTATACAGCGCTACGCTGGCGTGGATTGCGATAGGTACATTTACCTTGATGCTGGTTGTCAAAATCATAGTGTTTTCGTCGTCACAACGCGTAGTGGCAGAACGCACTTTTTTAGATGCTAAACGCAAGTCGCACTTGATCGAAAGTTTGCGCGGTATCCACGCGGTCAAAATGGCGCAAGCCGAGGTACTACGGTCACAGCAGTGGACTACCCAAACGCGTCGCGTAATGGACAAAGATGCGGCCAATGAGCGGATTACTCTAGCTAGCACTTTGGTGCAAACCGTCACCACAGGTGCAGCGCATATTGTGGTGATTTATTTTGCAGCTCAAATGATTTTGGCTAACCAATTGTCGGTGGGAATGTTATTTGCCTTTATGGCGTACCAAGGCAATTTTGCGGGCCGAGCGTCGGCTTTTGCCGACCGCATTATGTGGCTGCGTACCATGAAGGTGCATTTTGGCCGCGTGGGCGATATTGTGTTTGCCGCTACTGAGCCTTTGGCCGAGCTGAAAAGTAAAGTACCGCAACCCAAAGCCAGCAGTGTAGACATAGTGGGTTTGGGTTACCGCTACACCCAATCTGACCCTTTGGTTTTTAAAGCAGTCACACTGGCGGTGAGTCCAGGCGAAACAGTGGCACTGGTAGGCCCATCGGGCTGTGGCAAAACGACATTGCTGTGCGTATTAGGCGGTATTTACCTGCCCAACGAAGGTACGCTGGCCTACGACAATGAGCGCGTTACCCAGGCTAACGCTACCAGCTTGCGTAAGCGCGTGGCTTTTGTGTTTCAAAACGACGAGTTGTTTGAAGGCTCGATTGAAGACAATATTGCGTTCTTTGAGCCGCAGCCCGATCGTGCGCGTGTAGAACAATGCGCACTACTTGCTGCCATAGGGCAGGACATAGCTGCGTTTCCCCAAGGCTATAAAACTCGTCTTGCCGAACAAGGTGCCGGGTTGTCAGGCGGGCAGCGTCAGCGCATGCTGATAGCACGTGCTTTGTACCGGCAACCGTCGCTCTTGGTACTAGACGAAGCGACGAGCCATTTAGATGTGGCAACCGAGAAATTGGTGTTGCACAACCTCAAAGCCCTGGGCATTACCATCGTGATGAGCGCACACCGGCCAGACGCCATTGCAATGGCAGATCGAATTTACTCTATGCAGCTAAAGACTTGGGTGCAAATGCAGCCTTTAGCTTAACAGTCAACCTCGATCCGGCTGTCCTGGTTGACTGGCTGGAGGTGAAAACCCGTGAAGCGGAGTTTTGTGATGCTTTGCAGCGGCGTATGCACATTTTATTGCAAAAACAGTCAATCGCCAGCGCAGAATATGCGCAAGCAGCTACGAAATATGTAGCAACTACAAACTCAGCTTATTACCCTCACCCCGTGAAAGCCAGCGTCAGCCAAGCGCTGAGCGGCTGTGTTGTACGCAGCGACATAAAGGGGGAGCCGAAGGCGGAGGACAGTCGCGGAGTACAGCACAGCCGCTCAGCGCTTGGCTGACGCTGGCTTTCACGGTGATGGGCTGCGCACCCATCAGTTCAGCAATGCGCGAAGTTTTCGGGTTGTAGACACGCCATTTCATGCCCTTCAAATCGGCAGTGCGTCCGTGCCAAACAATTGCCATTCGTTACTGAAGTTGGAAATTAACACTTCGCCAATCTCCATATAAAAAAAGATAGATAACAAGTCGTTGTAGGATGCAAGCAATTCCCGCACCAATATCTTCGGGCATTCCCCAGCTTGGGGTATTCAAGACGGCAGATTTTTGATTCAATTGCATATGCTGTACACATCGCCTCATACTACACGCTGGCAGTTCTGGATTGACCGTGGCGGCACGTTCACCGACGTAGTGGGCAAGCGGCCCGATGGCACGCTGGTTACCTACAAACTACTGAGCGAAAATCCTGAGCAGTACAAAGATGCTGCTGTGGCGGGTATTCGCCATCTGCTGGGCCTCAAAGCTGGCGAGAGCGTAACGCCTGCGCAGGTGGAATGCGTGAAGATGGGCACCACCGTGGCTACCAACGCACTGCTAGAACGCAAAGGCGAGCCCACGGTCTTGGTGATTACACGCGGTTTTAGAGATGCATTGCGCATTGCTTACCAAAACCGCCCGCGCCTGTTTGACCGGCGTATTGTGCTGCCTGAACTGCTCTACAGCCATGTGATTGAAGCGCAGGAAAGAATGAGTGCGCAGGGTGAGATTATGCAAGAGCTGGATGAGTCGCTATTAAAAAAGGAGCTGCTTGCGCAGTATTTAGGCGGGCTACGGTCCGTTTCTATTGTATTTATGCACGGATACCGTTTTACCGCGCATGAACTGGCGGCTGAGCGCATTGCCAAAGAAGTAGGTTTCACGCAGATCAGCGTCAGCCATAAAACCAGTCCCATGATGAAGTTGGTAAGTCGCGGCGACACCACGGTGGTGGACGCGTACTTGTCGCCCATCTTGCGTCGCTATGTAAGCCAAGTGGCAGACGAAATGCCTGGGGTCAAAGTGTTCTTTATGCAATCGTCAGGGGGCTTGGCGGATGCGCATGCCTTTCAGGGCAAAGACGCTATCTTGAGTGGTCCGGCAGGCGGTATTGTAGGCATGGCGCGCACGGCTATTTTGGCTGGACACGAGAAGGTGATTGGTTTTGACATGGGCGGTACGTCTACCGACGTGAGCCACTTTGCCGGTGAGTTTGAACGCGAGTTTGAGACCCAGGTGGCGGGTGTGCGCATGCGTGCACCGACAATGAGCATTCACACGGTGGCGGCTGGCGGCGGTTCACTTTTGGGCTTTGATGGTGCGCGTTTTCGCGTAGGGCCGCAAAGCGCCGGTGCCAACCCTGGCCCCGCGTGCTACCGCCGTGGTGGTGCACTGGCACTGACAGACGCGAACGTGATGTTGGGGAAAATCCAGCCGCGCTATTTTCCAAAAGTGTTTGGCCCCAACGCAGACGAAGCGCTGAGCTTTGAAGCAGTGCAGACCCAGTTCAATGCACTTGCAGACAAGACGGGGCGCAGCGTAGCGGTGGTGGCAGAAGGTTTTATCAGCATCGCGGTGCAGCAAATGGCTAACGCGATCAAAAAGATTTCGGTGGCCCGCGGCTACGACGTGACCCGTTACACCCTGCAGTGCTTTGGTGGTGCAGGCGGACAGCATGCCTGTCTGGTAGCTGATGCACTGGGCATGACACGTGTGTTTGTACACCCTCTTGCCGGCGTGCTCAGCGCCTACGGCATGGGTCTGGCAGATCAAAACGTAATTCGTGAACACGCAGTAGAAGCCAAATTGACGGATGCACAATTACCAGCTATCGCCAGCACTTTACAGAAACTGGCTGATGCTGCCTGCGCTGAACTGACCAGGCAAGCAGTGGCCCAGGGGGCGGTAAAGTTGCACCAGCGCGTGCATGTGAAATATGAAGGAACAGATACGGCATTGATCGTGCCGTTTGGCACACTGACCAGTATTGAAGCCGCATTCGAAAAGGCTTACCAGCAACGCTTTGCCTTTTTGATGCAAGGCAAAGGCCTGGTGGTGGAAGCTGTTTCTGTAGAAGCCCTGGTCAGTGGCGACGCCCCTGCGGAGCAACTCCACGCCTTACACGCACAGCGTGCCGTGCCTGTGCGCGAGACTGTGCGCATGTATTCGGGTGGCCAGTGGTATGACGCTGCCTTGGTCGTGCGCGAAGACATGCGCCCAGGCGATGTGCTGGCGGGCCCAGCCATCATCGCCGAGAAAAATGCAACGACGGTAGTGGAGCCTGGATGGGAAGCGGCTGTGACTGCGTTAGACCATCTTGTCCTTGACAGACGTGCGCAACGCGCTATTAAATATGCAGCGGGAACCACGGTAAACCCTGTACTTTTAGAGGTATTTAACAACCTGTTCATGAATATCGCTGAGCAAATGGGTGTGCAGTTGCAAAACACGGCGTACTCGGTCAACATCAAAGAGCGGCTGGATTTTAGTTGCGCGCTGTTTGACACCGATGGCAACCTGATTGCCAATGCACCCCATATGCCCGTGCATCTGGGGTCAATGGGCGAGAGCATCAAAACCGTCATTCGTGACAACGCTGGCAGCATGCAGCCGGGTAATGTGTATGCGCTGAATGACCCCTACCATGGCGGCACGCATTTGCCTGATGTGACGGTGATCACGCCGGTATACCTGAGTCAGTCCGTTCGGGCTGAGCCTGTCGCAGCCAGTACTGGCGCTGGCACTGGGGCAAGCTCAGTGCGAACGGAAGTGCCCATCTTCTACGTGGGTTCACGCGGGCACCAGGCCGACATCGGTGGCACCACGCCCGGCTCCATGCCGCCGTTTTCTACGCGTATTGAAGAAGAGGGCGTGCAGATCAACAACTTCTTGCTGGTTGAACATGGCGTGCTGCGCGAAGCGGACATGGTGGCCCTGCTGGAAAGCGGTGAATACCCCAGCCGCAACTCCTACCAAAACATGGCCGACCTGAAAGAGCAAATCGCCGCCAATGAAAAGGGTGTGCAAGAGTTGCGCAAGATGGTGGACAGCTTTGGCCTGGACACCGTGCTGGCCTATATGTGTCATGTTCAAGACAATGCCGAAGAGTCGGTGCGCCGCGTCATCACACGGCTCAAAGACGGGACGTTTACCCTGCCGCTGGACAACGGCGCGCAGATCAAGGTCGCCATCCGCGTAAATGCGCAAGCGCGTAGCGCCGAGATTGACTTTACCGGCACATCGCCTCAGCAGCGCAACAACTTCAATGCACCTACCGCGGTGTGTATGGCTGCTGTGTTGTACGTCTTTCGCACACTGGTAGATGACGACATTCCGCTCAACGCGGGTTGCCTCAAACCGCTCAAGGTCATCATTCCACCGGGCAGCATGCTCAACCCCAACCCGCCTGCATCGGTCGTGGCGGGCAATGTAGAAACGTCCACCTGTATTACCAATGCCCTGTTTGGCGCGCTGGGCGTAATGGCGGGCAGCCAGCCGACGATGAACAACTTTACCTTTGGCAATGCGCGCTACCAGTATTACGAAACCATTTCGGGTGGCAGTGGTGCGGGTGGCGTGTGGGATGCGCAGGGCCAATGCATTGATGGCTTTGCAGGTACCAGCGTGGTGCAAACGCATATGACTAATTCACGCCTGACTGACCCAGAAGTGCTGGAATGGCGTTTTCCTGTCAGACTGGACAGCTATGAAATTCGCAGTGGTTCAGGTGGTGCAGGTAAATGGCCAGGCGGCAACGGTGGTGTGCGGCGCATCAAGTTTCTGGAACCCATGACGGCCAGTATTTTGTCCAATGGCCGTGTGCATCCGGCTTTTGGCATGGCTGGCGGTTGTGCGGGTGCACCGGGCATTAACCGAGTGGTACGGGCAGATGGTCGTGTGGAAGAGTTGGCGCACATTGGCCAGGCTGAGATGCAGGCTGGGGATACATTTGAGATCCACACACCAGGTGGTGGTGGATTTGGATTGCTGCAAAATAAATAGCTGCTTGCGCATATGTGGCGCTGGTTATCGGTGATTTTCTATCTTCGAAGATTGCGCGCTGCGTCTTGTAGCGAGATCGTGTCGCCGTGTTGCTCTGCTACGCGAATGTCATCCGGCCTCGAGGCCTCCTTCTTTATTTCGCTACGCAAAGCAACACGTCGGCCCGATCCTGCTAGCGTCAGCACAGCGCTCCGGCGCTTGACTGATGCTGGCGTTAGTGCTGGCTCTGGCTCATAAAAAGTGCTACAGAGAAAATTCAGCGACTCTTGATATACGGACTGCCAAGCGCTTTAGGTGCGGTAGCCTTGCCAATAAAGCCAGCGAGCAAAATCACGGTGAGCAAATATGGCAACGCCTGTACCAATTGCACAGGCACTTCGCCAATGCCTGGCACGATGGCACCTTGCAAGCGAATCGACACTGCGTCCAAAAAACCAAACAGTAAACAAGCCCACAAGGCACCTACAGGGTGCCACTTGCCAAAGATCATTGCGGCCAGTGCCATAAAGCCGCGGCCTGCCGTCATGTGCGGCGCAAAAGCCGCGTTTTGCGCTAGCACCAGATAACAACCAGCCAAGCCGCACAGGGCACCATTACCCACCAGGGCCAAATAACGCGTGCCAGAAACCGACACACCCGCTGCGTCTACCATGGCCGGGTTTTCGCCTACGGCGCGCAGACGCAGGCCAAAGCGGGTTTTAAACAGCAACCACCATACGGCAAACACCAGTACCAACGATACATACACCAAAATATTGTGTGCCAGCAGTGGCAACGTGGTTATGGCTTTGAGGCGCACACTGTCGGGCACCTGCGGTGTTTGCCCACCTTGCGAAAACCAGGCTATGCCCAGCACCACGGTTACGCCAGCAGCTATGATGTTGATAGCAAGTCCGCTGATGACCTGGTCGCCGTGGTAAGTGATGCAGGCCAAGCCGTGCAGGCACGACAAGGCAATAGCCACGGCAACTGCAGCCAGCATAGCCCACGCCAGCGACTGGGTCGCGACTCCCACAGCGGCTGCGGCAAAGGCGGCAAACAGCATTTTGCCTTCCAGCCCAATGTCAATCACACCCGCACGCTCGGCCAGCACGCCAGCCAACGCGCAGAAGATGAGTGGCGTAGCCAGGCGCAATGACGAAGCGATGATGTCGAGCAAGAAAATACTATCCATGTGCTAGCGCCTTATCTTGGCTGCCTTTGGCCTTGCTCAAGCGCACATACAACTTGCCCACCACAGGTGCAATGGCATAGGCTAACGCACCCGAGAACAGCACGATAAAACCTTGCAGCATGACCACCATATCTTTGCTAAAACCGCGCACTTCAAAAGCCACTTCGGCACCGCCCTGAAAAATCATGCCAAACAAAATGCTCGACAGCGCAATGCCTGCCGGGTGGTTGCGCCCCATCAGTGCTACGGCTATGCCGGTAAAACCGGCACCGGCCACAAAGTCGTTGAGTAGCTTGTTGTGCACACCTGCTACTTCATTCATAGCTACCATGCCTGCCATGGCGCCGCTCACACCCATGGCAATCAAGATTTGACGCTTGGGGCTGATACCTGCATATTCAGCACCCCCAGGGCTGGCTCCACTGGCGCGAATTTGGTAACCAAAGCGGGTGCGCCATAGCAAAATATAGACGCCGACCAGACAGAATATGGCGATCACGATGCTGACGTTCAAGGGTGATGACGGCCAGGTGATGCCTATCGCGGCCAATGCTTCATGCATGCGCGGCATGCGGGCCGATGCTGCAAAGGCTGCGCTCTCGGGTGCCATTTCACCAGCGGGCTTTAAAACATTCACCAATAAATACACCACCAGCGAGCTGGCCAAAAAGTTGAACATGATGGTGGTGATGACGATGTGGCTACCCCGATAGGCCTGCAAATAAGCAGGTACCAGCGCCCACACCGCGCCAAAAACCACAGAGGCAACCAGCATCAGCGGCAGCATGATGCCTGATGGCAGCATGGGGGCGAGCCACAAGGCTACCAAGCCAGCACCCAGCCCACCCATCATGGCCTGACCTTCGCCGCCGATATTGAACAAACCGGTATGAAAGGCCACCGCCACGGCAAGGCCGGTAAAAACAAAAGTGGTCGCGTAATACAGTGTGTAGCTCAAACCCCTCAATGTGCCCACCGAGCCTTTGATGAGCGCACTAAGCACTTCCAGCGGGTTTTGGCCGATCAAGGCAATCACGACGCCCGTGGCAAATAAGGCTATCAACAGATTGACCAGGGGAATGAGGCCAACATCCAGCCAGCGCGGAATCTCATGCACGCTGCGGCTCATGCTGCATGCTCCGCTTCTTTATGCGGCAGTTCTTGCAAATTTTGTGATGAACCTTGCGACGAGTTTTGCGACACCATCAGCAGGCCCAGGTTATTTTCATTGCACTCTTGCACGGGCAGTTCGCCGGTAATGTGCCCATGGTTCACCACAATCACGCGGTCAGACAAAGCCAAAATTTCTTCCAGTTCGCTGGACACCACCAGCACGGCGCAGCCAGCGTCACGCAAGCGGCGCAGTTGGCCGTGGATAAATTCAATTGCGCCAATGTCCACCCCGCGCGTGGGCTGGCCTACCAGCAGCACCTTGGGCGACTGGTTAAATTCGCGTGCCAGGATCAGTTTTTGCTGATTGCCGCCTGAAAATTTAGATGAACCCAGCAGTGGATTGGACGGGCGCACATCAAAGCGCTGCATCAAGGTGTTGGTGTCGCTCAGCATGGTTCGTGTTTTCATCCACTGGCCTTTGCAATACTGTGCCAAACGCTCATAACCCAGCACGGCAGATTCCCAGGCTGCAAAAGGCATCACCAAGCCGCGCTCGTGCCGGTCTTCTGGCACATGGGCCATGCCTAAATGGCGTGCAGTCTGCGGGTCCAGCCAGTGTTTGGCGGTGAACTGCTGGCCACACACTTCCAGGGTGCCAGACTGCGGTTTGTGTATGCCGCTCAAAATCTCCAGCAACTCGGTTTGGCCGTTGCCTGCAACGCCCGCCACACCCACAATTTCTCCGGCTGCAACTTGCAAAGACACGCCGCGCAGACGCGGCACACCATGTGCGTCGGTGCAAGTGAGGTTCTGTACGCGCAGCAGCACGGGCGCATTCGCGCGCACGCCGGTGCGTGCTGGGGGCGGGCGCAGCTTGCGCCCCACCATGGCTTCGGCTAATTGTTCTACCGTGGCTCCTGCTACCGGGCATTCATGCACGACCTTGCCAGCACGCATCACGGTCACGGTGTCGCACAAGGCCAGCACCTCGCGCAACTTGTGGGTAATCAAAATAATGGTTTTTCCCTGCGCGCGCAGGCGGCGCAGCACGTCAAACAACTGCTCGGTTTCTTGCGCGGTCAGCACGGCCGTGGGTTCGTCCAGAATCAAAATACGTGCACCACGGTGCAAGGCCTTCAAAATTTCCAGCCGCTGACAGTCACCCACGCTCAGGTCTTCTACCAAGGTGTCCAAGGGCACTTTCAGGCTGGTGTCTTGCATCAGCGTATCAAGCTGGGCGCGTGCCTTAGCTTGCGAGCGAGGCAGGCTAAAGTGCGGCTCCACGCCCAGTAGCACATTGTCCAGTGCGCTCAGGTTGTCTACCAGCATAAAGTGTTGGTGAACCATGCCCACGCCCAGGGCAATGGCTGCAAAAGAATTGCTGATGCGAACCGGTTTGCCCTCCACCTCTATCTCGCCACTGTCGGCGGTGTAAAAACCATACAGGATCGACATCAGTGTGCTTTTGCCCGCGCCATTTTCGCCCACCAGGCCGTGGATGGTACCGCTGGAAACTGTCAGGTCCACATCGCTATTGGCCAACACCGCGCCAAAGCGTTTGCAAATGCGCGAAAGCCGCACAGCAGCAGGTGCTGCGCGGCTTTGATCATTCACACTTGTTGGCGGCCATGTAGTCCACCACCTTGATTTTGCCGCTGATGATGTCGGCTTTGGCAGCGTCTACTTTGGTGCGCATTTCGGCAGACACCAGCTTTTCGTTGTTGCTGTCCATGGCATAACCCACGCCATCTTCTTTCAGGCCCAGCACGGTCACGCCTGGCTTGTGGTCTTTCATCGCGTTGTACACGGCTACGTCTACACGCTTGAGCATGGACGTGAGCATGGTGCCTGGCTGAATGTGGTTTTGGTTGCTGTCTACACCAATGGCCAGCTTGCCAGCGTCTTTGGCAGCCTGGTATACGCCCATGCCTGTGCCGCCAGCGGCTGCAAACACGACATCAGCGCCCTTGGCAAACTGGGCCTTGGTCAGTTCGCCGCCGCGTGCGGGGTCGTTCCAGGCAGCGCCTGTGGTGCCGGTCATGTTGGCAAAGGTTTCAACCTTGGGGTTGGCAAACTTGGCACCTTGCTCAAAGCCGCACTGAAACTTGCGAATCAGCGGAATGTCCATGCCGCCCACAAAGCCTACTTTGCCGGTTTTGCTGGCGCTGGCGGCCATCATGCCGACCAAAAAGCTGCCTTCTTGCTCTTTGAATACCACCGACTGCACGTTAGGCGCTTCCACCACCATATCGACGATGGCAAATTTGAGTGCAGGGAATTCTTTGGCAACCTTGCCAATGGCATCAGCCTGCGCAAAGCCAATACCAATAATGGGCGTGGCACCTTTTTCGGCCATGCGGCGAATGGCTTGTTCGCGTTGGGTGGGGTTGGTTACTTCAAATTCGGCATAGGCTTTGCCGGTTTCTTTCTTGTACTGCTCGGCACCGTTGTAGGCCGCTTCGTTGAAAGACTTGTCAAACTTGCCGCCCATGTCAAAAACTACGGCTGGCAAGCCAGCGGCTACCTCGGCGCCAGCAGCCGGTGCTGCAGGCGCAGCAGCCGGTGGGGCTTCTTTTTTGCCACAGGCGACTAGAGTTGCAGCCAATAAGGCAGAGACAGCAAACAGGTGTAAATTCACATTTTTCATAGTTGGTTCCCAGGTATTAAACAGTTGACTCGCGCGCAGGTTGTTCGCAGAGCACTCCATCATAAACAAGCAACATATGACTGACAAGCAAGAATTTTGGCGCAGCATGCCCAAAGTGATGCTGCACGAGCATCTGGACGGTGGCCTGCGACCCGCCACTTTGTTGGACTTATGCCGCGCCAAAGGCATAGCCGTGCCTGCGGACAACGCCCAGGCCCTCGGCCGGTGGGTGAGCGCCAACGCCAATTCGGGCAGCTTGGAACGGTATCTGGCAGGTTTTGGTCTGACCGTAGCGGCCATGGGCGACGCCGCCTCGTGTGAGCGCGTGGCATATGAAGCGGCCGTAGATGCGCAGGCAGATGGCTGCGTGCTGGCCGAGTTTCGCATCGCCCCCCTGCTGCTGGAGCCTTTGGGTTTAAGCCCCGATGCAACGGTACAGGCCCTGCTGGCAGGCTTGCAGCGCGGCAGCAATGCCAGCGGCATGCCCTGCGGCCTGATTGTGTGTGCCATGCGCATGGACTCTGTGGAAAAGATAGAACGCGCCGCCCGTCTGGCTGCGCGCTACGCGGGTTATGGCGTAGTGGGCTTTGACCTGGCCGGTGCAGAACGCGGCTTTCCCGCCACGCCACACCGCCGCGCCATCGGCATCGCTCGTGGCGCTGGACTGGGGATTACCCTGCATGCAGGCGAAGCCGATAGCGGCGAGCGCGTCCTGGAGGCGATTGCCTTGGGAGCCAACCGCATTGGCCACGGTGTGCATATTGCCTTGGGGCAGGGCGCACAGCAGCGCATGGCGCAGGTGGCGGCTATGGAATTGAGCGGCACCAAGGTGCATTTTGAAGTCTGCCCCACAAGCAACCTGCACACGGGCGTGGTGCAGACGATGGCGCAGCATCCGCTGGGGCGTATGCTGCAGGCCGGGTTGTCTGCCTCGGTGCATACCGATAACCGCCTGATGTCGATGGTGACCATGAGCCAGGAGATGGAGCAGGTGCATACACACTTGGGGCTGACGGTGGCACAACTGACCGATATGACGCTGGCCGCAGCCCGCGCTTCTTTCATGCCCCTTGTTTCGCGCGATGCGGCTGTGGCTGCTGTGACTAGCTGGCGGGATAAAAACGTGCTTTAGTTGTATGTGTTGCTATTATTTTAGTAGCTGCTTGCGCAGTATTTACGCTGACAATTAGGGTTTTTTATTCCTGATGTGAGCGTTGAAAGATATTTGCTTGTCGCAGACTACATGCTACGTTTCGCACAGGGATCGGGCCGCCGTGTTGCTCTGCTACGCGAATGTCCTCCATCTGCGGCTCCCCCTTTATTTCGCTACGAGCAACCCATCGGCCCGATCCTATTAGCAATGTGGACTGGCTTTAGAAGCACACAACCTTGAGCAAGAATAAAAAAAGCCCGGATCGAACCGGGCTTTTGGGGTAAGGTGCCAGACACCTTACCAAAACATCAAAACGAATTACTTCTTGGCAGCACTTGCAGCTGGCTTGGCTTCGTCAGCTTTAGCGGCTGGCTTGGCATCTTTGGCAGCTGGCTTGTCCTTGGCAGCTTTGTCATCGGCTTTGGCTTTCTTGTCAGCTTCAGCTTTTGCTTTTTTCTCGTCAGCAGCTTTGGCTTTTGCGTCAGCCTTGGCTTTCTTCTCTTCGTCGGCCTTCATTTTGGCGGCGGCTTTTGGGTCAGCTTTCGCATCGGCAGCTGGTTTGGCATCCTTGGCTGCATCTTTTGCAGGTGCGGCAGCAGCAGTAGCGGCTGGCTTGGCGTCGCCCTTTTTCTCTTCGGCTTTAGCGGCTGGCTTGTCGTCTTTCTTGGTAGAAGCGGCAGCAGCAGCTACGCCTTTGTAGGCAGAACCACCCACTGTCATGCCTTCAGCAGAAAACTTGGCAGCATTACCTTCGCCAATGCCGTTGACGCGCTTGATCATGTCGTCCCAGTTCTTGAACTCGCCTTTTTTCCGCTCGTCCAAGATCTTGGCAGAAATAGCAGGGCCGATACCCTTGATGCCATCCAGCTCAGCGGCGGTGGCTTTGTTCGCGTCAACAGCGGCAAAAGCCATGGCTGCATACAACATTGCGAAAATAGTAATCAGTTTTTTCAACATACAGAAACTCCTAAAAGGAAAAGTGAATGGTTCAATAGAAGCCCGGATAATTCCGAGGTCGCAGCACTATAACGGGGTGAACTGCTTGGGGGTTGACCCCATCTTCTGATTGTAACTAGGCAAAACCCTCGTTTTAAGCCCCCCACGCTGCTGAATTTGCTTACAAAGCCCCGATTCAGGCATTTTTGCGTGATTTAGCCATCAAAAAGCCGCAATACCAGCGTGGAATATGCGCAAGCAGCTACAAAAGTAATAGTAAGTATCTACTCTCAAACCGTGGCCAGCCATTCGCCTACACACTGGTTAAACGCCTCGGGTTGCTCCACCGTGACCCAGTGGCCGGTGGCAAACCCGCGTGGTGCGCAGCGCGCTAAAGTGTGTTTTGCATACGGTATGTTAAATGTTGCACAATCATTACATGCGTTTGAAGTCGTACTTTTTATTTTTAGCGATGGTGCTGACCACCCCAACCCTCTGGGCAGCGCATGCCTATTCATTGTGGGGTGACATCAAATACCCTGCGGGGTTTGCGCATTTTGACTATGTGAACCCCAGCGCCCCCAAGGGCGGTGAACTGGTCCTGGTGAGCAACTTGCGGGTGTCTACCTTTGACAAATATAACCCCTTCACCATCAAAGGCAACGAGCCTGCGTATTTGAGCGGCCTGCTATTTGAAACGCTGTTAACCAGCTCTTTGGACGAGGCTGCCACTGCCTACGGGCTGCTGGCCGAAGACGTGACCGTGGCTGCAGATGGCCTGAGCGCGGTGTTCAAGATTCGCCCGCAAGCCCGGTTTCATGATGGCCAACCCGTGCAGGCGGCAGACGTGAAGCACAGCTTTGACACACTGATGGGCAAGTTCACCAAGCCAGGCTACAAAACCGCGTTTGAAGACGTGGCTGGCGCGGTGGTGGTAGACCCTTTGAGCGTGCGCTTTGACTTCAAGCGCAAAAACCGTGAGCTGCCGTTGACGGTGGGCGGCATTCCCGTTTTTAGCCGTGCCTGGGGCGCTGGCAAAAGCTTTGACCAAGTGGTGATGGACATCCCCATTGGCAGCGGCCCGTACAAAATAGGCCTCGTCAATTTTGGCAAAGACATTACCTACCTACGCGACCCACAATACTGGGGCAAAGACCTGAACGTACGCAAAGGCAGTAGCAACTTTGAACGGATGACCGTCAAAATTTATAAAGACAATGTGGCGCGGCTGGAAGGCTTGAAAGCGGGTGAATTTGACTTCATGCAGTTTTATTCTGCGGGCGACTGGGCGCGCCGCGCCAACGGCAAACGCTTTAACAGTGGTGACCTGGTCAAAGGCGAGTTTCAACACAAGCAGCCTACAGGTTTTCAAAGCTTTATCTTCAACACGCGCCGCGCCAAGTTTGCCGATGCGCGCGTGCGCGAGGCCATTGGCATGGCGATGGACTTTGACTGGATGAGCCGCCTGATGTTCTATGGCCAATACAAGCGCGTCAATGGTTTGTTTGGCAACACCGACTGCGCCGCCTCTGGCATGCCCAGCCCGCAAGAATTGGCGCTGATGGAGCCGTACAAGGCCGACATTCCCAACGCGTCTTTTGGCCCCATGACCATACCGCCCAACAGTGACGGGCAAGACAATTTGCGCGCCAACTTGAAACGCGCACTCACGCTACTGAAGGACGCTGGCTGGACGGTGCAAGACGGCGTGTTGAAAAACGCCCAAGGTGAGCCCTTTGTTCTGGAATATCTGGACAGCCAAGAGACACGCCAAGGCACCTACAGCGCCTTTCAACGCAACCTGGCCAAACTGGGCATTGAGCTTAAATTTCGCTTCAACGACTTTGCGCTGTACCAGCAACGCCTGGCCAAGTTTGACTTTGACATGATCACCATCAACTTTCAGGGCACACAAAGTCCTGGGGCAGACTACGCAGAACTTTTCGGTTCAAAGTCGGCAGATACCGAAGACTCCAGCAACTTTGCAGGCGTCAAAAACAAAGCAATAGATGCCATCGTAGACCGCATGGTGACGGCAGATACCAAGGCAGACCTGGTGCCCGCCTGTCGCGCACTAGACCGCGTGATCGCGCATAGCCATATTTTTGTGCCCCAATGGTACAGCGGCCAGCACAATGTGGCCTACAACCCCAAGAAGCTGGCCAAGCCAGATGTCGTGCCACCGTACTATCGGGCCGACGCATGGATGATGGACACCTGGTGGACCAAATAAGCGGACACACGACACCATGCTGAGCTATATCCTCAAACGACTATTGCTGATGGTGCCCACGCTGTTTGGCGTGTTGGTGATCACGTTTGCGGTGATCCAGTTTGTACCCGGCGGGCCAGTAGAACAGTACCTGGCAGAAGCCAAGGCGGGCGCGGCGGGCGTTGAGGGTGCCTTTAGTTACCGTGGTGGCAAAGGCGTAGAAGAAAAGCGTTTGGCCGAAATCAAAGCGCTGTATGGCTTTGACAAACCCGCTCCCGAGCGCTTTTGGCTCATGCTCAAGTCGTACCTGTCGTTTGATTTGGGAAAAAGCTTTTTTCAGAATAAAAGTGTCTGGACTTTGATCAAGGAAAAATTGCCTGTGTCGATCAGCCTGGGGTTATGGGCGTTTTTTATCAGCTACTTTATGTCGATTCCGCTGGGCGTGGCCAAGGCCGTGCGCAGCGGTAGCAACTTTGACTTGTGGACCACCTTGCTCGTATTGGTCGGCTACGCTATTCCCGGTTTTGTTTTGGGCGTGGCCTTGCTGGTTATTTTTGGTGGGCAGTTGCAGTGGTTCCCTCTGCGTGGCCTGACGTCTGCCAACTGGGAAAATTTGAGCTGGTTTTCCAAAGTGACAGATTATTTATGGCACATCGCCATGCCGGTCACCGCCAGTGTGTTGGGCAGTTTTGCCGTGATCACCATGCTCACCAAGAATGCTTTTCTGGAAGAAATTCGCAAGCAGTACGTGCTGACTGCGCGCGCCAAGGGGCTGGACGAAAAGCGGGTGCTGTACAAGCATGTGTTTCGCAACGCCTTGCTGCCCATCATCACGGGTTTTCCGGCGGCGTTTGTCGGTGCTTTTTTTGCAGGGTCGCTGCTTATAGAAACGCTGTTTTCGCTCGACGGTCTGGGCCTTTTGGGGTACGAGAGTGTGATTCGGCGCGACTACCCCGTGGTGCTGGGAACCCTGTATTTGTTTACCTTGATCGGTTTGGTGACCAAGCTGATTTCTGACTTGTGTTATGTGTGGATAGACCCACGGGTGAAGTTTGACTGATATGGACAACAATAGCGTTTCACTGTCACCATCGCGCCGTGCGTGGCTGCGCTTCAAGCGCAACCGTTTGGGTTTTTACAGTCTGGTCATATTTTGTGCGCTGCTGATTCTGAGCCTGTTTGCAGAAGTCGTGTCGAATGACAAGCCGCTCATAGCACGCTACAACGGCCAGTGGTATATGCCCTTTGTGCATAACGTGCCCGAGACAACTTTTGGTGGCGACTTTCAAACCCATACCGATTATCTGGATCCGTTTATCAAAGAGCAGTTCGCCAAGCCGGGTAACTTTGCAGTTTTTCCGATCAACCATTACCACCACGGCACACTCAACTACTTTGCCCAAGAGCCCAACCCTTCGGGCCCCTCTGCCGAGAACTGGTTGGGCACGGACGACAGAGGGCGTGACGTTGTAGCGCGGCTCCTCTATGGTTTTCGCGTCTCGGCTTTGTTTGCTTTGGCGCTCACCATCATCGGCGTTATTTTGGGCGTGATCACGGGCGCTGTGCAGGGCTATTTTGCGGGCAAGACCGACCTGGCTTTTCAGCGCTTCATCGAGATATGGGGCTCCATGCCCGAGCTGTATTTGCTCATCATTTTTGCTGCTGTGTTTGACCCGAGTATTACCCTGCTGCTGGTGTTGCTCAGCCTGTTTGGCTGGATGGGTTTGAGTGATTACGTACGGGCAGAATTTTTGCGCAACCGCCAGATGGACTATGTGCGTGCTGCGCGAGCGCTGGGTTTGTCGCACTGGCAAATCATCACCCGCCATGTGCTGCCCAATAGCCTGACGCCCGTGGTCACGTTTTTACCCTTTCGCATGAGCGCCGCTATTCTTGCGCTCACCTCGCTCGACTTTTTGGGCCTGGGTGTTCCACCCGGCACGCCCAGCCTGGGCGAAATGCTGGCCCAAGGCAAAAACAATATCGACGCCTGGTGGATTTCATTGTCAACTTTTGCGGTGCTGGTCATTACACTCTTGTTGCTGACCTTTATGGGCGACGCGCTCAGGGATGCCCTTGATCCGCGCAAGGCGGATCAAGTACCCGAGCCATCTCCGCGAAAGGCAGACAAATGAGCCTTTTAGACGTTCACAATCTACGCATTGGCTTTGGCGGAAAAGACGTCGTACACGGCATCAACTTTTCCATCAACGCAGGTGAAAAGCTGGCTCTGGTGGGTGAATCGGGCTCTGGTAAATCCGTCGCAGCGCTCAGCATCCTCAAGCTCGTGCAAAACGCACACATCAGTGGCCAAGCCTTGTTCAACGGGCGTGACACGCTACAAATGTCAGAGCAAGAACTGCGTGGCCTGCGAGGTGACGACATTGCCATGATCTTTCAGGAACCGATGACCGCGCTGAACCCGCTGTTCACCATTGGCGACCAGATTGCCGAGGTGCTGGAAACCAAGCAGGCGCAGAGCAAAAAAGCAGCGTGGGCCAGAGCGATAGAGTTGTTGGCCGAGACAGGCATTGCAGAACCCGAACGCCGCGCCCAAAGCTACCCACACCAACTCAGCGGCGGCCAGCGCCAGCGCGCCATGATCGCCATGGCACTGGCCTGCAAGCCCAAACTGCTGTTGGCTGATGAACCCACCACCGCGCTGGATGTCACCCTGCGCGGGCAGATTTTGGACTTGCTGGGTGCTTTGCAAAAAGACCACGACATGGCGGTACTGCTAATCACCCACGACCTGAATCTGGTGCGCAAGTTTGCCGACCGTATTGCGGTAATGGAAAACGGCCTGATCGTGGAGCAGGGCGTGGTGAAAGATGTGTTTGCCAACCCGCAGCATACCTACACGCGCAAGCTGCTGGACAGCAAGCCTGTGCGCGATGTGCCACCTGCCAACGCACGCGCACCCACTGTACTGGCAGCCCAGCAGTTGCGTGTGGGCTACCCGGTGCCGATGGCAGGTTTTAAAGGCTGGTTTAAAAAGGGCGAGTTTGTAGCAGTCAAACAAGCCGCTTTTGATTTGAAAGAGAGCCAGACCCTGGGCGTGATTGGCGAGTCAGGTTCGGGCAAGTCCACACTGGCCTTGGCCATGCTGGGGTTGACCAAGGCTCATGGAAATGTATTCTACCAGGGTTTTGAGCCAGATGCCAGCGTAGATACTGCGCGAGCAGCTACTAAAAGCATAGCGTCTATCAACTTTGACGCTCGCTTGCGCAAAACCATCCAGGTGGTTTTTCAGGACCCGTTCTCGTCTTTGTCGCCGCGTATGACGGTGGAAGAAATTGTCGGCGAAGGCCTGCGCGTGCATGCGCCAGGTATTGACCAGGCACAGCGTCAGCAGCGCGTCATCCAAGTGCTGAGCGAAGTAGGGTTAAGCCTGCAAGCCTTTCCCAACCTGCTGCAGCGCTACCCGCATGAATTTTCGGGCGGTCAGCGCCAGCGCATTGCCATTGCACGCGCGTTGATCGTAGAGCCGCAAACCTTGGTTCTTGATGAACCTACCAGCGCGCTGGATGTGACCATTCAAAAACAGGTACTCAGCCTGCTGCAAAAACTGCAAAAAGAGCGCGGCTTAAGCTATCTGCTGATCACCCATGACGTAGACGTGATTCGCGCAATGGCACATGACGTGGTGGTAATGAAGGATGGTGACATTGTCGAGGCGGGCAGCGTGCTCGCCGTGCTGGACGCCCCCGTGCACCCATACACGCAGCGCCTGGTAGCAGCGGCCAACTAAGTGCCTTTGCGCAAGCCCACTGGCTACTCTCACATCAAGGCGCGCACATAGTTGATGGGCGAGTGGTCTGCCAGGTCACGCAAAATAACCGTGCCCAGCTGCCAGGCATAGTGCTGGTTGTACTCCACTCGCGCCGTGTTTTGGTCTGTAGCGATGTCCTCTTTAGCCAATGGATGCGCAGGTGTATGCACCTGGCCGCTGCGGTCAATGTAATGCACTGGCCCCGCGTGTGCAAAGCCCAAAAAATCGGGCGGCAGCCGCGTTACCACGTCGCAGCAGTTGACAAAGTGCAGTTGGGTAAGCTGCGCCAAGGTGGCCACAAAAGCATCGTCGCCCGCTGCAGGCGAACCTATCGTGATCAACTGCGCCAGCGATGACTGCACCCTGCTGGCGGCCAATTGTGCCAAGGCCGCACCCAGGCTGTGGCCGGCAAAAATGGCCAGCTCCAGTGCAGAGCGTCCCAGTGCCACCGTCATTTGTGGCCATACGGCATCCAAAGCCTTGCAAAACCCTGCATGCACGTCGCCACCTTGCGGCCACGGCGTGCTCCAGCCATTCAAGTCGGTAGCAAAATCGGCCAGGTCAGGCTCGGTGCCCCTAAAAACCACCACCAGTTGGTCTGTGGCACCATGGCGCACCGCCATGGCCTGCGTGCCATCGTGGTTAAAAGTGTGCAACAGCGTAAAGTCAGCACTGCGCAATTCACTGCTCAAGCGCTGTAACTGCGTGGGGTCTTTCTCAAATGGCGCGTACACCAGGCGGCTCATTTCTGCACACATCCAGGGCAAAACGCTGAGCGGCACAGGGCTGCTAAAGACCGTGGGGCGCAGAGCCGGGCTGTACAAGCTGGTGCGCTGGGGGTCATAGTCAATCATGGTGCGTGTGCCAATGCGAAAAGGCTGTCCTAAGGTATCAAAAAACCTGCAGCCCAGTGGGCAACTTGTGTAATTGCACTTTCGTAACAAAGAACGCCAGCAATGCAACTAAACGCTTCATGCCACCACTGTAAACTGTGTGCGCTATGAACGCCACAGGTAACCCCACTGAAAACCCGGACGCTTACTATTTGGGCCTGGCCCTGCGCGAGGCGCGTGCCGCAGGCGCGGCGGGGGAGGTGCCGGTGGGTGCCGTGGTGGTTTGCAGAGGCCAGGTGATTGCCACGGGCCGCAACGCTCCCATTGCCCTGCATGACCCCAGCGCCCATGCCGAAATGCAGGCCATGCGCGCAGCGGCTGCCAAGCTGGGCAACTACCGCCTGGACGACTGCGACGTGTATGTCACGCTGGAGCCTTGCACCATGTGCGCGGGTGCCATGCTGAACGCGCGGGTGCGCCGCGTGGTGTTTGCCGCGCCAGAACCCAAAACCGGGGCGGCAGGGTCGGTGCACAATGTGTTTGCCAACCCGCAACTGAACCATCAGACCGAGATGGTAGATGCTACACAATTAGGAGCTGCTTGCGCAGATGTGGCGCTGGCTAGTGGCCAATTACTGCAAGAATTCTTTGTGCAAAAGCGGCAACTGCAAAAAGCGCAAGTCTACCCCTTGCGCGACGATGCCCTACGTACACCTGACGCACAGTTTGCCAACCTGCCCGATTACCCCTGGACAGCACACTACGTGAGCGACCTGCCAGCCTTGAACGGTTTGCGCATGCATTATCTGGACGAAGGCATGAAAGAAGGCCACAGCGAAGGCAGCTTGGCCCATGCGCAGCAAACCACCTACCTGTGCCTGCACGGCAACCCTGCCTGGAGCTATCTGTACCGCAAAATGATGCCGGTGTTTTTGCGCAGCGGCGCGCGCGTGGTGGCACCCGATCTCATCGGTTTTGGCAAGTCCGACAAACCCAAAAAAGAGGCGTTTCACCGCTTTACCTGGCATCGCCAAACTTTGTTGGAATTGGTTGAAAAGTTGGATTTGCACAACGTGGTCTTGGTGGTGCAAGACTGGGGCGGCCTGCTGGGCCTGACGCTGCCCATCGACGCCCCCAATCGTTACAAAGGCCTGGTGGTGATGAACACGGCCCTGGCCACGGGCGATGCACCTTTGAGCCCCGGCTTCAAGGCCTGGCGCGAGATGTGCGCTGCCAAGCCCGACTTTGACATTGCCCGCCTGTTTGCACGCAGCAATCCGCAAATGAGCCCGCAAGAAGCTGCTGCCTACATGGCCCCCTATCCAGACAGCGGCCACCGCGCAGCGACACGCGCCTTTCCGCCCATGGTGCCCGAGTTTGCCGAGTCCGAAGGCGCAGCCACCAGCCGCCGTGCCCGCGATTTTTGGCACAACGACTGGCAGGGCAAAAGCCTGATGGCCATCGGCACGCAAGACCCGGTGTTGGGCGAAAAAGTCATGCGCGGGCTGCACAAGCTCATTCGCAACTGCCCCGAACCCATGCTGCTGCCGGATGCAGGCCATTTTGTGCAAGAGCATGGGGAAGCGGTTGCGCGGCAGGCGGTTCAGGTGTTTGGCTCGTAGTGATCACAGCCATTCGCTACACTCAACCCATGGCAAGCATTTACATTTATTCCCCCAGCAGCACCGTGCGCGACAAGGCTGCTTTCAAGCGCGGCGTGAAAAGGCTCAAGGCTTTAGGGCACACGGTTGACTTGGACGAAGCCGCTTTGGCCAAGCACATGCGTTTTGCGGGTGACGACGCGACGCGCGTGGCTGCTATTGGCCGCGCTGCTGCCAGTGGTGCCGACGTGGTGTTGACAGCGCGCGGCGGCTACGGGTTGACGCGCATTTTGCAAGACATTGACTACAAAGCCATCGCCAAGTCCATAGACAAAGGCACAAAGTGGGTGGGCCTGAGCGACTTTGGCACCCTGCAAGCAGCCTTGCTTGCCAAAACCGGTGCCATCACCTGGGCAGGCCCGGCGGTAGCGGAAGACTTTGGCTGCGGCTATGCGGGCGCTGGCGATACAAGTGGTGCAAGTGGTGCAAGTGGTGCAAACAGCGAGCCAGACGACATTATGGAGGCCTGTTTTGATGATCTGGTGTGCGGCATTGGCGAGGGCACGGGCTGGCGCATGCCACTAGAAAAGCGCACGATTGCTGCATCAGCCAGCAAAACGGGTGCTACTAAATCAGTAGCTGCTCGCGCATATTCCACGATGGCATCAGACGAATTTACTGTTAAAAACGCGATTTTATGGGGTGGCAACCTGTGCGTGCTGACGGCACTCGTCGGCACGCCCTATTTGCCCAAAATAGACAAAGGCATTTTGTTTTTTGAAGATGTGAGCGAACACCCCTACCGCATCGAACGCATGCTCACCACCTGGTTGAATGCAGGCATTTTGCAAAAGCAAAAGGCGATTGTTCTGGGGCAATTTAGCAACTACAAACTGGTCAAGGGTTACGACAGCGGCTACACCCTGCAAGCCGTGGTGGACCGCCTGCGCACTCTCATCAAAGTGCCCATCTTCAACGGCCTGCCCTTTGGCCACGTGCCCACCAAGGTGTGCCTGCCCGTGGGTGCCAAGCTCAGCCTGCATGTGCAAGGGCGTGACGCGATGATGCTTTGGGGCGAGTTGGGCTAGTATTTCTTGCATGTCTTTTGGCACACAAACACCGCTGGAAGGAAGGTGAGCGTGTGCTGTTGACGCGATTTATGGTATGCCCATCATGAGCGGCAAGAGCACACGCTCACCTGACGTACACAAGCCAGCCACGCTGATTTTTAGCGTCACACGTATCATCAATTGATGATATAAAATGCACCACTACCAACAACAACTGGAGTTGTGATGCGTACTACCGTGAACCTGGACGACGACTTGCTGGAACGTGCCGCTTTTTTGACTGGTATCAGCGACCGCACGCCGCTTTTGCGCGAAAGTCTCAAAGCCCTCATTGCCCGAGAAAGTGCATTGCGGCTGGCACGCTTGGGTGCCAGCATGCCCACATTGGCAGACATTCCACGTCGTCGCAGCGAACCCGCTGCCAAGGCACGTTGAACGATGACCAAGGGCCGCCTGGTGTTGGTAGACACTTCTGTATGGGTGCAGCATTTGCGCAGTGGCGACTCTGCGCTGGTGCAGCTATTACAGGCCGACAAAGTGCTGATGCACGACATGATTGTGGGCGAGCTGGCCTGCGGCAGTTTGAAAAACCGCGCTGATACTTTGCAAACGCTGCAAAGCTTGCGGTCTATCCGCGCAGCAGACCATGCAGAAGTGATGGCGATGCTGGACCAGCACCAACTGTTCAGCGCGGGCATTGGCTATGTAGACATACATTTGCTGACCGCTGCGCAGCTCAGCCCACACGCATGCCTGTACACCCTGGACAAACGTCTGCACGCACTGGCGCAGCGCTTGAATTTGGCTTTTGATGTGACCGTTCATTAACCGCGAAGCAATTCGAGCATGTCCCATATACCCCCAACATTTATAGCTTGGTAACCGATGGGTTTTTTCGCTATCCAACTCTTTAACGGCCTGTCGCACGCCACCACGCTGTTTCTCATGGCGGCGGGGTTGACGCTGATTTTTGGCGTTACGCGCATCGTCAATTTTGCGCATGGCAGCTTTTACATGCTGGGGGCTTTGTTCACGGCGTATTGGGTTACCCAATGGTTCCCGGCCTGGGGTGAAAGCCCCTGGTTGTATGCCGCCGCCATGTTGCTGGGGGCCTTGTGCGCCGGTGGGGTGGGGGCTTTGGCCGAGCTGCTGCTGTTGCGCCGCATGTACGGCGTGCCCGAGCTGTAC
Source organism: Polaromonas sp. (assembly GCA_043774625.1). Classification (GTDB taxonomy): domain Bacteria; phylum Pseudomonadota; class Gammaproteobacteria; order Burkholderiales; family Burkholderiaceae_C; genus JAAFIP01. The sequence continues at coordinate 24,015 of JAYVTG010000033.1, forward strand.
CAGCTGGTGGCCACCTTTGGCTTGACGCTGGCGATGTCCGACGCCATGCGTTTTGCTTTTGGACCGGGCGAGGTGTTTGCGCCGCGGTTTCCGGGGCTCAAGGGATCGATCGAATTGGCGGGCGAGTTTTTTCCGCAATACCAGTTGCTGACGCTGGCATTGGGGCCATTGGCCTGGCTGGGTTTGCACCTGCTGCTGTCCAAGACACGGTTTGGCCAGCGCCTGCGGGCCGCCACCCTGGACCGCGACATGCTGGCCGCCCTGGGGGTCAACCCGGCACCGCTGATGCTGGCGGTGGTGGTGCTGGGCTGCTTTTTGGCCGGCCTGGGCGGCGCTTTGCAATTGCCGCGTGAACCAGCCACCCTGCAGATGGATGTGAATGTGGTGGTGGAGACCTTTGTGGTGGTCGTCACGGGGGGATTGGGCAGCGTGGCGGGCGCTTTTGTCGCAGCGCTCCTGATTGGCCTGATTCACGCTTTGGGTACGGCGTATTTTCCGCAGTCCACCTTGGTGCTGGTGTTTTTGACCATGGGTGTAGTGCTCGCAGTACGGCCTTCAGGACTGATGGGGCAGCCGGCCGACGCCGCGCCGCGTGAACTGCCACAGCGTTTTGTGCTGACGCCCACGTCAACACCGTCCATGGCCTTGGCGCTGCTGGCCATGGCTGTTTGCCTTGCTGCGTTCTGGTTTGCCGGTGAATACTGGCAGTCCCTGGTGATGGACGCCTTGATTCTGCTCATTTTTGGCATCAGCCTGCAGGCGGTGATGGCGCTGGGTGGTCTGGTGAGTTTTGGCCATGCCGCCTTTTTTGCCTTGGGCGCTTACGG
>JAYVTG010000034.1:0-14526 GCA_043774625.1 Polaromonas sp.
GGCCATGAGGATGCCGAGGATGTTTTCTTTTTCACCCTCATACACCGGAAAGCGTGAGTGGGCGGTGTCAATCACCAGGTGCAGCAGCTCGTCAAACGGAGCGTCAATATTGACAAGGTCCATGCGCGGGGCGGCGACCATCACGTCACCCGCCGTCATGTCGGCCATGCGGATCACACCCTCCAGCATTTCGCGACTTTGCGCGCCTATGACTTCGTTGTCTTGCGCTTCGACCAGGGTTTCGATCAGCTCGTCTTTGGAGTCCGGGCCGGGATGAAGCATCTCGGCAAGCTTTTGCAAAAAGCCGCGCTTGCCTTCAGGTTTGGCAGCCTTAAAGTCCCGTGAAGGCCTACTGGGGGGAACGTCTGACACATGGGCTGTCGGTAGTGAACAAGCGCTCAAGGATAACGTAATTAAGTTGCAGAGGCCGACCTGCATTAAACCCAGCAGGGGCCGTGGAGATGGCTTTGCCAGGCCGCAGGCGCAGCGGCCCCCTCGGGGGCAGGAAGCTACACGCTAGTAGAGCGACCGTGGGGGCTTGATCTCCCTTACGCCTCGGCGCACTTCCTGCACAAGGGCCAGCAAATCCCAGAACTGCTTGGCCTGCACTTTAAGGCGGTAATCGGTCTGGGCTATTCGCTCTTCCACCATTTCGGTCATGCGCGAATCGAGGTCGGCCGGGGGCACCTTGAGATAAGCCTCGCTCTCGGAGCCGTCACGCTCAATCGTTGCACCGGCCTTGAGCGCAATACTGAGCATGGCCGAGTTTTCACTCAGCGCGTGGATGAACATCATGTCGACACCGTCATTGCGGGCGTGCATGACGGCGCGGTCAAACAGCCGCGTTCCGTAACGCCGGCCACGCGCCTTGGCCAGTACCGACACGCCAAATTCGGCGCAGCTCTTTAGCTGCGGGTCGGTTGAATAGGCCAGGTGCGCCATGGCAATCAGCTCAAGGCGACGGTTGTAAATGCCAAAGATTTCGTCACGCTCAAAGTTAAGGCTGGCCACGTAACGGCCAATCTGCTCGTCATTGGCGGTATATCCAAAGCGCAAGTACCGGTCGTGCGGGCTCAGGGCCAGCAGATGCGCGGCGATGCGTCCGGTGTGGCTGGGGCCAATCGAGCGGATGGGCACCATTACCGGAGGCAGATGAGGAGCGGTGGGCGGGCGCGGAAAATTCTCGTTCGCAGGCGGACGAAAAAATGTCCTGCTCGCACTGAACCAGGCTTTGAGGATTGCACTTGGACTTGCCATGCATCAAATATAAGGGTTTTCCCTAGATTTTCCATATCTCAGGCTTTTTCCTTCGGAGTCGTGCCTTGATGCTATCTTGAGAACTATAAGCGCCTGTAGCTCAATAAATACGGGCGTAAGCAGCTATTAAAAATATAGCAAAACAAGATAAGTTGTGGTTTCGCCTGGCAAAAATTAACTTAAAAGCTGAGGCCAACCTCTAATTCAGACCCCTATCAGCCCTGATTTCAGCACCATTAAGCCCCGTCAAAGGCGCAAAAACAAGCGTCGCCCAGACCGGTAGGGCCGTGGTTGCCTTGACGCGATCGAGCACAAAGCTTGTTTTGCAGTCTTGTACGCTGGGATGCTTGAGTACAGTTGACGAATACTTATTGGAGATAACCATGAACACAGCCAACCCCATGGGCACTGACGGTTTCGAATTCATTGAATACGCAGCGCCAGACCCCAAAGCCATGGGCGAGGTGTTTCGTCAAATGGGTTTCACGGCACTCGCCAAACATCGCCACAAGGACGTGACGCTGTACCGCCAGGGCGGCATCAACTTCATCATCAACGCCGAGCCTGACTCGTTTGCACAGCGCTTTGCACGCCAGCATGGCCCCAGCGTTTGCGCCATTGCCTTTCGCCTGCAGGATGCCAAGGCGGCGTATGAGCGCGCCATCTCGCTCGGTGCCTGGGGCTATGCCGATACGGCGGGGCCGGGGGAGTTGAATATTCCGGCCATCAAGGGCGTGGGTGACTCGATCATTTACTTCATTGACCAGTGGCGCGGTAAAAACGGCGCGCTTCCGGGCGACATCGGCAACATCAGTTTTTTTGATGTCGACTTCGTACCCCTGCCGGGAGTGACCGCCGCTGACTTAAGCCCGGTCGGCCACGGCCTGACCTACATCGACCACCTGACGCACAACGTGCACCGGGGCCGGATGCAAGAGTGGGCCGGCTTTTATGAACGGCTGTTTAACTTCAGGGAAGTGCGCTACTTTGACTTTGAAGGCCAGGCCACAGGCGTCAAAAGCAAAGCCATGACCAGCCCCTGCGGCAAGATCCGCATTCCCATCAACGAAGAAGGCAATGAAAAAGCCGGGCAAATTCAGGAGTACCTGGACCGTTACCACGGCGAGGGCATTCAGCACATTGCCTTGGGCTCTAGCGACCTGCTGGCCAGCGTGGACGCGCTGCAAATGAGCGGCATGAAGCTCCTGACCACAGGCGACACCTACTACGAGCTGCTGGACAAACGCATTGAAGGCCACGGTGAAAGCGTGGCGGCGCTGCAAAGCCGCAACATCCTGATGGACGGCACACACGGCGAATTGCTGTTGCAAATCTTCAGCGAGAACCAGCTCGGCCCGATCTTTTTTGAGTTCATTCAACGCAAGGGCAACGAAGGCTTTGGCGAAGGCAACTTCAAGGCGCTGTTTGAAAGCATTGAACTGGACCAAATGCGCCGGGGTGTGCTGGTGTAGCAGGGGTTGCGCGATGGCAATGAACTCACCCAAAGGTGTGAAACCCGTCATTTACGGTGCAAGTGACCGGCCCCCACGCGGTGACTATAGCCGTGCGAAAGCCGATTACACCTGCGCGCAAAACTACACCGCCTATACGCCTGCTGACCATGGCACCTACCGCCAACTCTATGCACGTCAAGCTGCACTGCTGCCCGGTTTGGCGTGCCAGGCCTTCATTAACGCGCTGCCCATGCTGGGGGCAGTGGACGCCATTCCACGCTTTGAAGACATCAACGCACGCTTGCTAAGCGCCACGGGCTGGCAACTGGTGGCGGTGCCGGGCCTGATTCCAGAAGTGCCGTTCTTTACTCTGCTGTCACAGCGCAAATTTCCGGTGACCGACTGGATTCGTACACCCGCAGAGTTGGACTACATTGTGGAACCCGATGTTTTTCACGACTTGTTTGGGCATGTGCCACTGTTGTTTGATAAAGCCTATGCGGACCATATTCAGGCCTATGGTCTAGGGGCATTGAAAGCGCATGCACTAGAGCACGGGCCGCAGCAAATCAAGGGCGCAGTAGAAATGCTGTCGCGGTTGTATTGGTACACGATTGAATTTGGCTTGCTGCTGGAACATGGCCAACCTAGAGCTTATGGTGCCGGCATACTCAGCAGCAGCGACGAGCTGCACTACAGTGTGACATCGCCAACGCCTGCACGTGTGCCACTGCGCCTGGAGGCCGATTTATTGCGCTGCATGGACAGCAGGTACAAGATAGACAGCTACCAGCAGCAGTATTTTGTGATCGACAGTTTTGCTGCGTTGCTGGCGCTCACCGCGCCAGACTTCACGCCGCTGTATCGCCAGCTGGCAAAAGCAAACCCCCGCGAACCATCAGGCCGCGTCTAAACCGTCCACTCGTCTAACGCTGTCAAAGTCCTGGCCGCCAGTTCGGCAATCACTCCAACCAGAGGGCCGGCATCCGCCGGCCATAGACCTTGCTGACACGCCTGCTCAAGAGTGAAGCAAGCGTCACTCAGTGCCTGCGCACCTACGTTTGACGCAGCCCCCTTTAGGACATGCGCGGCGCGCGACAGGGCAGCACTGTCGCTGGCACGGTACGCGGTGTGGATGTCGTTCATGCGCACCGGGGCATCGTGGGCGAACAGGGTAATGACTTCGCGCGTCATAGTGCGCTCAGTATCATCAAATTCCTTGAACTGCTCCAGGCGGTTCCAGTCCATCAGTACCAGGGAGTTTTTAGTCTCGTTTTGGCCCATTGTCAGCGTGGATAGTGCGTGAGCAGCTACTAATTCTGTAGCATCCAGCCGACTGACATGCTCCTCTTGTGGCTCCTGTGCAAAGCGCGCCAGTACTTCTGCCAGCTCGTCAATTTGCAGCGGCTTGGGCAAAAAGCCCATCATGCCGGCGGCCAGGCAGCGCTGGCGGTCTTCATCCTGCACCGAGGCAGTCAGGGCAATGATCGGTGGCGCATTGGGGTGCGTTGCCAGAATCTGGCGCGACGCCTCAAAACCGTCCATCACGGGCATGTTGGCGTCCATCAGCACGGCGGCGTAGGGCCGGGGCGTTTGGCCTGTGCCGGTGCGCAGCGACTCGGCCACGCGGTCTACGGCTTCACGGCCATTGACGGCGGTAGATGCCTCATAACCCAGCTTGGTCAGCATGGCCAGCGCCACCTTCAGGTTGATCGGGTTGTCGTCGGCCACCAGAATCAACTGGTTTCGGCTCGGTGCATCTTCAACAGGAGTTTGAATTTTATTAGCACTTTGCGCAGTGACGACTCTGGACAGCGCATCAAAAAGCTTTGATTGACGGTAAGGCTTGAGCATGCGTGAGTCAAACACCTTGGCCGCCTCGCCGGTAGGCATGGTGCCTGAAGTGAGCAACACAATGTGTGCGCCTGGCGTCGTTTTGCGGATAGTCTGTGCAAAGGTTTGGCCATCCATGTCCGGCATATGCATGTCGGTCACGATCACATCTACGCTGTTCGTCTGCAGCCAGTCCAGCGCTGGTTGGGCACGCTCAAACAGTGTGGTCTGCATGCCCCAGCGCCTGAGCTGCTTGTCCAATATACGCAAGTTCAGCGCAGTGTCGTCCACGATCAAGGCTTTTTTGTTGGACAAATTCGCCATCTGGTACATGGAAGACTGGGACAAATCCGGTGTGTCGGCATAGCCCATGCGCGCGGTAAACCAAAACGTAGCGCCTTGACCAGGCTCGGATGACAGACCCACGCTGCCGCCCATCAGGTGTGCCAGGCGCTTGCAAATAGCCAAGCCCAAGCCGGTACCACCGTATTTACGGGTCGTACCGGTATCTACTTGCGTGAATGACTGAAACAATGCCGATTGCCGGTCTGCCGGAATGCCAATGCCTGTGTCTTTGACGCGAAATTCAACCAGAGCACCATTGCCGAAATGCCCACCCGGCTGAAAATCCTCCTGCAGGTGGGCAGACACTACCACCTGGCCATGCTCGGTAAATTTCACGGCATTATTGATGAAGTTCAGCAAGACTTGGCGCAGTCGCGTCACGTCACCGCGCACCCAACTTGGCATGCCTTCGTCCATATCCACCAAGATCTCCAGCCCTTTTTCGCGTGCCCGTGGTGCGGCCATGTCGCAGGCCTCCTCGATCGTGGATCGCAAACTGAGGGCTTCATTTTCCAGCTCCAGCTTGCCCGAATCGATTTTGGAAAAATCCAATATATCGTTGATCACGCCCAGCAATTGGTCGCTGGACACGCGCATGGTCTGCACATAGTCCTGCTGTTCGGAGTTCAGTGCGGTGTCTGCCAGCAGCGTCGTCATGCCCACTACGCCGTTAAGGGGTGTGCGGATTTCGTGGCTCATGGTGGCCAAAAACGAGGCTTTGACACGAGCGGAACTTAGCGCTTCTTCGCGCGAGCTTTCAAGTTCGGCCGTGCGGCTGGCGACGCGGTATTCCAGAGTTTCGTTGGCGTCGCGCAGCGAAACGGCCTGGGCTTGAATGGCAGACCGGTTGTGCACAATTTCCTGTGCACTGTCACGCATGATTTGTGACAGGCGGCGCACTTCTACCAGGTGGCTACCAGTTTGCACTTGGGGTACACCGCCCAAAGCCAATTGCATGGCGGCGTGCCCCAAGGCGTGAAAGCTTCTGCTAAGCCGGTAGGCTAACCAAAGTGCAAGCCCTGCCGCCAATAGCACCAAGGCTGCCACGATCAGGGCGGTCTTTTTCAACGCAGCTTGGCTTGCACCAGCAAAATCGCTCTCTGGTGTGGCCACCACCAAGGTCCAGCGCAAACCCAAAGGCTCGCCAAAAGGCTTGAGCGCCACCAAAAGGGTATCGTCCCCCTCGCCCACCCTGCGCAGAAACGACTTGCGCTGCGCACCACGCTCGCTCTTCGCGCCTAGACTGGGCAGCACTTCGTTGTACGCACTGCGTATAACCGGATTGTGGCTGGCGTTGGGTTTATAGCGCTCCAGCTTGCCGTCAACTTGAGCAAACAAGGTGTCGCCAGCCGAGCTGGCGACTAAAAATCCCTGCTCGTCCACAATGAAAGCGGCCCCATGGGCGCTGATTGACATGCGTTGCACCAGCTCACTGATGCGCTTCAAATAAACGTCAATGGCAAAAACACCCAGGCCGCTACCGTCTGGTCCGTAAACAGGTTGCGCCAATGTGATCACCAGTTGTTGGTTATAGGTAGACGGATAGATCGGTGTGAAAACCCGGCCTTTGTGTTCCATGGCGGCTTGGTACCACGGGCGGCTGCGGGGTTCATAGCTCACAGTTTCAACCAGGGTGAGACTGCTACGGTCGCCTGCAAACTGCGCTGCGTACTGGTGCCGTCCTTCGTCACCCACTTTGCGTACGGGCACCCGCAGGGGGCTGTTGACATCTTGCGACTGTGCTTCCACACCCATAAACTCACCAAGTTGGGTACCCATGTACAGGTAGGACACATTGGGTGTCATGCGTGTCATGGCAAAGGCGGCTTGTTCGAACGCCTCTGGCTTTTGTATGAGCTGGCGTGCGCGTGCCAATCCCGCTTCGCTGGGATACTGGTGCACCAGGCCGTTGAATATGGTGTGCGCTTCTGTCAGGTGGTTTTCGGCATCGGCTTGCACCCGATTGGCGGTATCTTCTAACACTTTATCGGTCAGAGAGTCCGCAGTTTGCAGGTTGCTTTGGTACAACGACCATCCCACCATGGCCGCAGGCACGATAGAAAATACCAACAAGCTGGTTACCAGCACTGACCGCAATGACCATGCGTGGCCCGTCAAGCGGCGCGTCGCACCACCTATTTCACTCAGCATCAAATCAGCCCCACAATTTCCACGGTATCTATGGGCGTGTTGCGCCCTGGCACTTGTATCAGCGCGCGCCGGCCAGCGCGCACAGCACCGGTGACCGTGCGCGCAGCCTGCACCGTAGCAGCAATGGCCCAGCCCAGCTCTGGCTGACCTTGAAACAACTTCATGGCTATGGCCACCGTGTCGCCCACAGGGACTGTCTGACCTGTACTACCCAGCAAGCCGTCCAAACGCGCAAATGCTACGGGACCGCTATTTAAACAGATACCCAGAGAAAATTTGGGTAAACCCCGATCACTAAAGTTTTTTTGCACATAGGCGTCGATACGTGTGGTGGCATCGGACAAGCCCAACGCAGCGCGCACCGCCCGCAGGCCATGGTTGACCGACTGGGTGTCGCCTGCATCCACAAACACGCACAACATGCCATCACCCACAAACTGCATGTAATGCGCACCAAACAAATGCACGGTATCACCCACGTTCGCATACAGCTGCTGCACTATGCCGCTCAGCTCCACACTGGACAATCGCTGCGTCCACTGGTTGTAGTCGAGTATGTCGGCAAATAGCACCGTAGCGCTGTTGAATTTTTCATTCTCGCTCACCAAGCCACCATCGGGCCACTGCTGGCTCAGTGACTTGGCCATGCGCTGTTCATACAGCTTACCGATTTTCTGGCGTTGCTCTTGCAGCGCGCCTTGCACGGCCTTGTCTACCACATACGCACGCATGGCATCGGCACGAATCAGCTTATTGAGCTGGGCAGCTACGGCTTCGCGCAGTTCTTGCGGTGCAAAGGGCTTGGTTAAATAATCATCGGCTCCGGTGGTCATGCCCTGGCGCATGTGGATACGGTCTTGCAACGATGTGAGCAAAATGATGGGCGTGGTAGCCAAATCTTCGTCATTGCGCACCAGGTCCAGCACGGCAAAACCATCCAGCTGAGGCATTTGCACATCGCTGACCACCAGGTCGGGTTTGAATTGTCGAATCAGGTGCAGGCCTTTGGCTCCACCTGTGGCAACCATGATGTCATAGCCTTCTTTTTTCAGTACCTGACTGACCAGCATGAGGGTACCAGGGTCATCGTCCATCACCACAATTAAAGGCATAAAAGTCTCTCATCCATTATTTGACATCCGAATTCTGGAGGGCTTAAGCCCCCACCATTCGATTTAGTTCAGTGCTCCCCAGCAAGCTGTTTGCACCTGTGCAGCAAAAATCAGGTCTACATGGCCACGGTTGGCTACCATTCGATTGTCCGCTCCTGCAAGGGTAGCGGACGACACCGGAAAAACTATATTGTCGCAGTTGGAGTAAAAGCACACAAATTTGTCGCGGGGTTGCACATGGCCCAGCGGCTCAAGCGCTGCCAGCCAGCGGCTGCCGCGTTGCATTTGGCGACCATTGATGCTGTGTGCAAAGCGCGCCAATGCAGTGCCATGGTGCGGCGTGCCGATGGTAATAAGCTTGTGCACCCGGTCCAGACTGCCCAGCCTGGCCAGCCAGCCGCGCAAGGCCAAGCCCCCCATGCTGTGGCCCACGACCACGGGTGGCATGCCTGTGGCTTCGGTTACCTGGCGCACTGCGGCATCTACCGTAGTGGCGTAGTCGTCTATAGAGCCAAACGCAGGCTCCAGGTCAACGGCTACAAAGACGTGGCCCTGTGCTTGCAGGCGGCGCATCCACAGCGTCCATAAAGCCCGGTTGCAAAAGAAGCCATGAACCAAAACCATGCCGCGTTTGCCAGAAGCCGTAGCAGTGAGATTGTTGGGTATGGCGGTACGCAAGAACGGTTGCCACCAGCTAAACACTCGCCAGGCTGCCAGCGCCTCACGCGCCCAGGCTAGCAACCAGCCCGAGAAGCCGGGTTGTGGCGCGGGGTCATGGCGATTAAAAACGGATGACGCTATACATTGCATAGCTAACAATGTAGGCGTGACGCTGGCAGGAGCCAAAAAACATACTAATGCAACCCAAGGTTGACCTGGTACGTAGCGCCAGGCCAGCGTCCACCAAAACAGCAGCAAACTGAGGGTGAGAAAGCGCTGGATGTTGGCGTTGGTCATAGCTTCTTACGCCAAGGCTTGTGCGGTAGCACCCAGTGTGGCCACCAGGGTCTGCGCCAGCCGGGTTACCACGCCATAGACCGAAAGTTGCGGGTTGGCACCAATGCTGGTGGGAAAGAGTGAGCCGTCATGGATGGACAGGTTATCAATTTGCCAGTGCACACCGTCTGGGCGGGTTACACCGGTTTTGTCTGATGCACTCATGCCGCAGCCCCCCATCACGTGGGCGCTGACCATCTTGGTCAGCAGCGGTTCCATGGGTAGCGCCTCTACAGCCGCTTTGGCCTGCGTCCAGGCGGTATAGGGTTGCGCCATTTCGTGGACTGGCAGCACTTGCTTCGCGCCTACAGCAAACTGGATTTCGATCTTACTGAACAAGGCGCGGCGTGCGCCATTCATGATGAAGCTGTTGAGCGGGTAGTCCAGGCTGGCTGATCCATCGCCCCGCAGACTGACTGCGCCGCCAGGTGATTCTGGGTGAAAGCCGTCGCGCATCAGTGCCAGCAACACGTGGGCATGCGGAAACTGGTTCAGCATGTCAGCCTGCTCTTTGCCATAGCCTTGTACGGTAGACGCGAATATGACCGGGTGCAAGGGCGGCGCTTCCAGCTTGTAGCCAATGGGGCCATCAATGGCCTGTGTTTCCAGAAAATGGTCACTGCAAATGGTTTGGGGTGCTCCTGTCCAGGCTTCGACTTTTTGCTCCAGTACAGCGGCAGAAGCTACGACCGGGTGGAGGAAGGTACGTTTGCCTAAATTACCATGCGGGTCGGTCGCCTGGTTGCGCAACAACACGGCAGGTGAGTTGATGGTGCCGCCTGCCAGAATGTAGTGTTTTGCTACAATTTTAGTAGCTGCTTGCGCAATATTCACGCTGGTTGCATTGGGTTTTACGGGAAAACACTGCAACGATTGCACTCGCCCGTTGGCCAGATCAAACTTGACCGCACACGTTTGTACCAATAGGCGCGCTCCTGCGTCCAGCGCAGCAGGAATCGTGGTGACCAGCATAGATTGTTTGGCATTGGTTGGGCAGCCCATGCCACACGAACCCCGGTTCCAGCAACCTTTCACATTGCGCAAAATGGCAGCTGCCGGTATACCCAGCTTGAGTGCCCCTCGGCGCAGCAGGTCGTTATTTTCGTTAGGTGGCGTTAACCACGGGCCAATGTTCAGGCGCGTTTCTGCCTGCTGAAAATAGGGTGCCAATGTATCTACCTGGTAATCTGCCAGCCCATATTGATTTTGCCAAAATTTGAGGGTAGAGGCGGGCGTACGAAACGAGCTCGTCCAGTTCACCGTGGTAGAGCCGCCTACGCAACGGCCTTGCAAAATATTGACACCTTTGTCCGCCGTTTTGCGGGCTGCGCTTTCTTGGTACAAGCTGGGGTAAGCCTCAGACTCTTTCTGGTTAAAGTCGCTGCTGGATTTGAGTGGGCCTTCTTCGATGATGACGACTTGCAAACCTGCTTTGCTCCATAATTCCGCGCTGATACCCGCACCCGCACCAGACCCAATAATGGCCACGTCGCAGGTAATACTTTGTGGCATAGGTTGGTGCGTTCCCGCTGGCGAATTACCCGGCGTACCACCAAATATCTTCCATCCTCGGGCTATACCGTCACGTATGGGGTCTTGCAAACTGCTCATGGGTGTTGTTTTCTATGGCCTTGCTGCTATGGTTTTTACGCGACCAGTTGTCTTAGATTTTCATCGGTCCTGGGTAGCCAATTTACGCCCAGGTCGATGTTTCAGAAAAATAGGCCGCCCCGACGATATCGTGCAACCCTTGGTAAGCTTGACGTTTAATCTCCATGGCCGATACCCGCATAGACTGCAGAGCGGTTTGTATGTCTGATACCGATGCATCTGTCCGGTGCTTGGTCAAACCTGCCAAACTCCATCGCCCTGCACTGGTGGCCAGCAAGCTAAGTAGCTGAGACAACTCGTCTTGTGCATGGGGTGGCAAATTGGTAGTGAGTACGCTGATGCGATCCAGCAAACCCTGGACTACACTGGTCTGTGTACCAACTTCTGCAGGCAAGCTGCCCTGGAGCACGGCGCGACCCACGGCAGAAAATACTAACCGCCCCGTGTCTGACAAACGCCCCAGCTTGTCCAAACCAGGAACCACCAATGCCAAGCCACCACCAGCCAGTGCCAAAATGGTTGCACTGCCAACACCTAGTTTGAGCCAAGTTCTGCGCTGCATCCGCCAACGCTTCCTTATTAAAAATCGAGCATGAAAGCCATATCTTTGCATAGTCGCACAACAGCTTTGGTTTTGCCTAGAGCTATTTGCCTAGATACACTTAGTATTTACTATGGAATTTGATTCAATTGGTACAGCATTTGCCGAGGTAGCTCGTATCCGCGCTGCGCAAACACAAAATGCAGCTTTGGCGGCTGCGGTGCGCAGCATCAAACGCCAGCAATCTGCACGCTTTGCTTACAGCTATGCCGATGTACTGAAAAGCCCCCATATGGGCCCAGCCGCACAATTCTTTTTATCTGAGTTGTACAGCGACAAAGACTTTTCTGAGCGTGACGCCCAATTTGCAAAAATAGCGGGCGGTGTATCGAAATTCTTTCCACAACAAGTTTCTGCAACCGCTTTGGCACTGGCGCGACTGCATGCACTTTCTGAGCAACTGGACCATGCAATGGGCGTTGCTATGCTGGCAGCATCTTTACATGCCAGCAGACAACACACCCATCCATTGCCCTTGTATGTTCATTTGTGGCGTGCTGTGGGTCAGCGCGATGCCCGTGCGCGTCAACTTGCATTGGCATTGCAACTGGGCGCAGAGTTAGACCAGCTTACCCGTATTCCTGGCCTGCGAATCTTGCTACGCATGATGCGCAAGCCCGCATCTGCCGCGGGTCTGTCGCAATTACAAACTTTTTTAGAGCGTGGTTTTGACACTTTTGCCGCCATGCACCGCAGCCCTCAAGGCGCTGCTGAGTTTTTGCGCATCATTTCTGAGCGCGAGAGCATCTGGATTGAGCGTCTCTTTGAGGTCTCTGCACCAGCAATCGGCGTTTTCCAGTATGCAAGCACTGACTGGCCTGAACTAGAATGATTTTCAAGTAATGATGGAGATATTCATGGAAAAGATTTGGCTGAAGAACTACCCGGCAAACACCCCAACTGACGTCAATCCTGATCAGTACCGCTCGCTGAGTGCACTGCTCGACGAAAGTTTTAAAAAGCACGCTCGCAATCCCTATACCGTATGCATGGACCGCTGGATGACTTATGGTGAATTGGACAGTTTGTCATCCGCGCTAGGTACGTGGCTGCAAGCACAGGGACTGGAAGCTGGTGCTCGGGTAGCCATCATGCTACCCAACATTCCGCAATTCCCCGTCACTATGAGTGCCGTCTTACGCGCAGGCTACACATGCGTGAACGTCAATCCACTCTACACTGCGCGCGAGCTAGAGCATCAGCTCAAAGACTCTGGCGCTACTGCCATTATCATTTTAGAAAATTTTGCAAACACGTTGACTGAAGTCGTTCAGAAAACGCAAATCAAACATATCGTCATGGCATCTATGGGTGATTTGCTTGGTTTTTGGTATGGCACGTGGCTGACTTTCGCCGTGCGGCACCTGGCCAAAATGGTTCCCGCCTATAAATTACCTCTGGATGGTGGGTTGGCAGTAACAACATTTAAAAGTGCGGTTGCGCAGGGCACATCCAAGACGCTCAAACCGTCTACGGCCAGTATGGATTCGATTGCTTTTTTGCAATATACCGGCGGTACGACTGGCCTGAGCAAGGGTGCAGTGCTAACCCACCGCAATGTTGTTGCCGCAGTGTTGCAGGCCGAGGCCTGGTTTTCACCTGCATTGGCAGATGTTGGCGACATTCGCAATACCAATAGCATTGCTGCACTGCCGCTCTACCATATTTTTGCACTCAGCCTGAGCTTGCTAGCGATTCGTTGGGGATCGTACATGACGCTTATTCCAAACCCTCGCGATTTTGGCAAGTTCATCGAGGTGCTAAAAAAACGCCCATTCCATATGCTGCCCGCCGTGAATACCCTATTCAATGCCCTGCTTCAACATCCACAGTTTAAAACCGTCGATTTTTCACAGCTTCGAATATCGCAGGCCGGAGGCATGGCCGCATCAGAAGGAACTGCCAAGCACTGGCTCGAAGCGACTGGTTGCCCAATGATCGAAGGATGGGGCATGAGCGAAACCTGTGCACTTGGCACCAATAACCCACCCATCAATAAGATTTTCACAGGCACCATTGGCTTACCTCTGCCAGGAATTGTGATTGCAATCAAAGATGACGGGGGTCGTTCACTGCCAGTTGGTGAGTCTGGCGAAATTTGTATCAGGGGGCCCAATGTGATGATGGGCTATTACAACCAACCTGAAGAAAATAAAAAGGCTTTTACCGAAGATGGCTTCATGCGCACGGGAGATGTCGGCATTATGGATGCGCAGGGCTACACCAAGATTGTTGATCGCAAGAAGGACATGATTATTGTGAGCGGCTTCAACGTATTTCCGAACGAATTAGAAAACGTGATCTCTTTATGTCCAGGTGTTGTTGAATGCGCTGCTATCGGCGTCGCTGACAACAAACAGGGCGAAGCCATCAAGGTATTTGTCGTAAAAAGTGAATCAACATTGACTGAAGATGATGTTGCCAAATACTGCCGTCAAAGTCTCACCGGCTACAAAATTCCAAAATACATTGAATTTCGTGATGAGTTACCCAAATCAAACGTTGGAAAAATCCTGCGCAGAGAGTTGCGCTCTACAAAATAGAAGCGCTATATATTCCGCAGCTGCTCACGCATATTCCACGATGAGTAGACTCTGATTTCATGCGCACTCCTTACGAGGTTTAAAGTCACCGCATTACAACTGACAATAATCGAATGCCCTGTTATCCGATTATTGTTGCATCTTGCGTGCTGGTGCACACTCCATAAAACTCCAGTGTGTTTTTCTGTCACACAAAGAAAAACGCCCAACCTTTCGGTTGGGCGTTTCTGGCATAAGAGCCTGACAATGTCCTACTTTCACACGGGAACCCGCACTATCATCGGCGCTGAGTCGTTTCACTTTCCTGTTCGGGATGGGAAGGAGTGGGACCAACTCGCTATGGTCATCAGGCATAACTTTTTGTCATCTTGACTATGTTTCATGCATTGGAGCATTTCACAAAACTCAAAATAACGAATTCATAAAGTAAATCAGCTTAGGCTTTCACCTACCTTGGTCAAATAAATGATCGAAGGATTTCTGAATGCGTCAACTTGGCATAACAACCTTGTGATCTTACAATCATCAAAGTTATAGGGTCAAGCCTCACGAGCAATTAGTATCAGTTAGCTTAACGCATTACTGCGCTTCCACACCTGACCTATCAACGTCCTGGTCTTGAA
>JAYVTG010000035.1:0-2675 GCA_043774625.1 Polaromonas sp.
ATTGGGTTGTCGTGGTCATGCGGGCATTTTGCAACATGGCTTACTGCGACAGAGCCAAAACCGCTCATAAGATCATTTTTTAGCGCCGTTCACAATTCATGTCGCCTTGGGTGTTTTGAACGCCCGCCCAGAGACCCTTCATCTTTCCGCTCGCATCCATTTGTCCGCGCGCCATGCCGTGGCTGGAGGAGGCGAGGACTTGACCTGACGTGTTCACATCTCCAGAGACTGTGACCGCGCCGGGCGCGCCAACTACGTTGCCTATGCCTTGCATTGCGCCGTTGCGCGCCACAAACAAATTGAGGGTGCCTTGCGCAGCGCCAGAAATGGTGCAGAAAAATCGCCCCGTGAAATCGATGGGAATGAAACCGCTTTGCATGACTGCGCTTGGTCCCGGATTTGGCATGGCGACGGGAGCAGGCGCAAGGACCACCGGTGCGTGAGTAACAATCACTTGCGCAGGGGGGGCCAACGCAGTCGCTTGAATTGATTGGGCCGCGTTAGCTTGCGAGCTGGCAGAACTGGCTTGAATAAGTGAGGCTCGATTGCGCACTTGCAGCACGATACGGTTGTAGTTGTCCAGCAAGCTGGCTGCCACGAGCTTGCCTTCGGGCGTTTTGCTGTAACCGCCGGCAGATGCCCAGCCCATGTCGCCCCAACCCCAGCCGCCTAAAATAAAGTTCATTTTGCTGGCTTGGCCTTCGGCGCTGGCTACTTGAATTCCTGCCCGCACGTCAGAGACCAAAATGGTCGTTTCCGCTTCTTTGAAGCTTACGCCACCTGCCAAACCGCCGATTTTGCCTAACACTCCGCCCATACGTCCGAGCATGCCGCCAATAGCGCCGCCCACGCCGCCTGTATCGGCAGCGAATTGCACATTAGGCGTGAGCACAAAATCAGCCGCTTGCATTTGACCGCCGCCCACATTCGAACTTTGCTGCATCATGCCGCTGCCAGCCAAGGCACGCTCTTGCTGCATCACTTGTAAGCCTGCGCCGCGTTCAACCACTGTAAAGCAGCCTGATTCCTGCACGATCATGCGCAACATGGTGCTAGGCGAGCCGAGCTTGTATTGCGCCAATTGCGAGGTGGTAGCTGAATTTTCAACCACCGCTAACGTGCCAAAGTTGCGCTCGCATTTTTCAATCGTCCCGTTTTGACTGCCCGAGGCCGTTTGGGCTTGGACGCTCAGTGCGCATAGAGTGCATATTGCAAAGGCAGTGATTGTCAATGAGTGAGATTGTGTGGGTTTCATAAAGAGGACGAAGATCGAGTGAGTGAATAAAAAATGGGCAAAATTTATTGAATACCGCCTCTACGTGCAATGGCGGTATTGGAGACGAGTTGCCGTAGCAATGGGCGCGGTGCACCGCTCAAATATTCAAGCGTTTTCACGCCACTTGCTTTGTGCTGGTAAACGTCATAATTTGAAACGCTGGATTGACCATTGGACGTCATCGTCACTTGACGACGGAACACGCAGGCGTATGAAAAAGATCCTGCAACCACTGAAGTGTTGACCTCAGTCCCTAGAAATGTCCAATACTCAGAAACTTGTACGGTCGTGGTTTGATTGATCACATAATTGCCGGAGGACACTGAATACTGTTGGGTCATGCTATCGCCGACTTGGTAGGTGCTGCTGATTCGCCCGGTTGAAAAGTCACCAAGGGCTATGGGCGTTGTTGTGTCTTCATTGATGAGCGTCAGTGCATTTCGATTAAAAGTATATAAACCTTGGAACGCACCTTGAAATAAAGCGGCTCTGCCGCCAGTTGCCAAACCCGGAGATGGGTTGTCCAGCGTGGCCGTCACTTGAAAGCCCGAACGCGATCCAAAGGTGTAGAGCGCACGGGCGGTGATACGAGTAATTGTGTCGTAACTGCTTATGCTGTTTGTTGCCACGTTGTACTGCTCAATTCGATCGGTGGCAACATCGCCCACCAGCACATCGGTGTGAGCGATAAAACAATCGTTGTAATTGACCTGCTTTGAGCTGGCGACAAATACGGGTGCGGGAGAAAGCCCCAATGAGTTGTTAGGAATGATGGCGCAATTGACGCTGATATTGCCTACCGCCGCATTGCTTACCACCCCAGTACCCAGACTGACAGTGCACAGTTGATTGACGGGCTGCGTTTTGACTGTGACGGTGTACGCCGAGCCAGTAGATAAGGTATTGGCGAAATTAAATGCGCTGTTGGCTCTGAAGTTTAAATCGTTACCGGCATTGAGCTGCAGAACAAGGCTCTCGCCGCTATTGAGCCCAGAGACTGAGCCACCAACGGTATAAGCCGACTGAGCGGGAGTAACTACACTGCTAGAGCCGCCCCCCCCGCAGCCCAACAAAACCATCAAGCTGAGTGCAGCAAATATATTTTGAGCAGATGCAAGCGCCATAAGATACCCTTTAATTCAACTTCACTGAGCACGTGGTAGGCGCTGTGGCATTGTGCGCGCCTTTGGATTTGATTATGCCAAAGCTGTGATTATGCCAAAGCTGGCTAACTACCCAATCTCAGCAGATTCTGGTGCTGAGCACTTGTTCACAAGTTTGTTGCAATAAGTACAAAATCTAGGGTCAGATACCGTCTTGAAAGTCAAGCGCAAGAACACTATTTTTTGGTGGCTGCACAGCCAAGGCAACCGTCTCAAGCGCCGCCTTGGCCCAATTC
>JAYVTG010000036.1:0-58749 GCA_043774625.1 Polaromonas sp.
AATTTTTTAATTTTTTAATTTTTTAATTTTTTAATTTTTTAATTTTTTAATTTTTTAATTTTTTAATTTTCTTACTTTCGCGATTTTCGCGTAACTTTCGCACCTTTCGCGTTCAAACTCTTTTCTCCATCCCTCAGCCCAATAGAGCCTTAGCCTCTGCCAATGTCGCCGGGTCATACACACTAGCACCCACCAGCTGCGCATCAATACGTTTGCACATGCCTGCCAGCACTCTGCCCGGCCCGCACTCTACCAAATGGGTGATGCCGCGCGCCTTGATGGCCGCTACACATTCCACCCAGCGCACGGGGCCAAAGGCCTGGCGGTAAAGGGCGTCCTTGATGTGCGCCGCATCGTTCACCACAGCAACGTCGATATTGTTGATGACCGGGATTTGCGGCGCGTTAAAAGTCAATGTTGCCAGTTTTTCGCGCAGTTTTTCTGCAGCCGGCTTCATCAGGCTGCTGTGAAAAGGCGCACTCACTGGCAGCGGCAGGCAGCGCTTGGCACCTTTAGTTTTGAGCAATTCGCTGGCTTTTTCTACGCCCAACTTGCTACCCGCAATCACTGTCTGGGCTGGGTCGTTGAAGTTGACTGCTTCGGCAATTTCGCCAGTAGCCAGCGTAGATTGTGCGCAGGCAGCTATCACTTCTGTAGCGCTCAGCCCCAAAATAGCTGCCATCGCGCCCGTTCCCACAGGCACCGCCTCTTGCATGGCAGCTGCGCGCAGGCGTACGGTTTGCACCGCGTCGTGCAGGCTGAGCACACCCGAGGCCACCAGAGCCGAATATTCACCCAGCGAATGCCCAGCCACCACAGCTGGCTGAGCGCCACCCTCAGCCAACCATGCCCGGTAAGCCGCCACGCCCGCCACCAGCATGACGGGCTGCGTATTGGTCGTCAGCCCCAGCGCCTCTTTCGGCCCTTCCTTGATGAGTTTGGCAACGTCTTCGTTTAGCGCATCAGAGGCGGTTTTCAACACCTCTATGACAGCCGGATGGTCACCCCAAGCGTCGAGCATGCCCACCGACTGCGAGCCTTGACCGGGGAAGATAAATGCAAATGGTTTCATGGTTTTTTTCAGATTTACGATTTTTAGTTCAGGGCCAGGCTCATAAAACAACTGTAGACGTCGGGCGCGTAGGTAGCAAACGGGGCGCACTCGGTAAAACCATGGCGGGCATACAGCACACGGGCGGGCGCAAACTGTGTCTGCGTGCCTGTCTCCAGGCTCAGCCGGGCATAACCACGTGCCTTGGCCTCTAGCAAAATATGCCGCAGCACGTCGGCCCCCACGCCTTTGCCACGGTGTGCAAGGGCCGTGCGCATGGATTTGATTTCACCATGCTGTGCATCCAGCGCCTTAAGCGCACCGCAGCCCAGCAAGGCATCGTCGTCCCACAGCGTCCAAAAAGTTATCTCTGGTTGGCGCAGTGCGTCCAGGTCAAGCGCATGCACGCTCTCAGGAGGCGACCAGGCCCGCATGTCGCGCAAGTGCTCCTGTAGCAAAGCCTGGATGGCCGCGCCGCGCAGGTCGTCGTTGACAATTTTTCTCATGGCTTGTCGTTATGTGCTGTCGTTGTGTGCATCAGAAAACGGGTTACTCAGCGGTAAAACGCAACTCAAAACTCTAGCAGCACCGCACCCCAGGTGAACCCACCGCCCACGCCTTCCAGCATGACGGTATCGCCCGGTTTGACTTTGCCGCTGCGCACGGCTACGTCCATGGCCAGGGGGATGGACGCGGCGGACGTGTTGCCGTGCTGATCGACCGTGACGATGACTTTTTCTTCAGCCAATTTGAGCTTTTTGGCGGTGCCCAGCATGATGCGGATATTGGCCTGGTGGGGGATGAGCCAGTCAATGTCGGCCTCGGTTTTGCCCGCTTTGGCCAGCACCGAACGGGCTACATCGGCCAGCACGCCCACAGCCAACTTGAACACCGCCTGGCCGTCCATTTTGAGGGTTGGATCGCCCAAAATCTGCCCGCCGCTCACGTTGCCGGGTACGCACAGCACGCCCACGTGTTTGCCGTCGGCATGCAGTTCAGTCGCCAAGATGCCGGGTTGGTCGGATGCCTCCAAAACCACGGCTCCCGCGCCATCGCCAAACAGCACGCAGGTGGTGCGGTCATTAAAGTCCAGAATGCGGCTAAATACCTCTGACCCGACGACCAAGGCGCATCGGGCCGCGCCGGTTTTGATCATGCTATCGGCCACGGTCAGCGCGTAGACAAAGCCGCTGCACACGGCTTGCACGTCAAAAGCCGGGCATCCTGCAATAGTTCTTTTTGCTATTTTTTTGGTAGCTGCTTGCGCACTATCCACGCTGGCTACAGCATTATTTTGTACTGAAACCGCCAGTTTGTGCTGCAGAATAGCCGCCGTGGACGGAAACACCATGTCGGGCGTGGACGTAGCGACGATGATCAAATCCACGTCGTCCACACTGCGGCCAGCGGCTTGCAAAGCCTGCAGGCAAGCGGGCAAAGCCAGGTCGCTGGCGGCTACGTCGGGCGCGGCAAAATGGCGTGCGTGAATGCCGGTGCGTTCGATGATCCAGTCGCTGGAGGTTTCTACGCCCTTGGCAGCCAGTTCAGCAGCCAGGTCTTCGTTGCTAACCCGGCGCGGGGGCAGGTAGCTGCCTGTGCCGGTAATTTTGGAATAGGTGGAGGAAAGTAATGCGCTCATAGTCTCTAATTGTCACAACTTGCTGTCAGCGCTCAAATAACCGCACCGCGCAGCACAGTCCAGTGCAGGGGGCAATTTAAGCAGTAACGCTAGCCGGGCTGGCCTGGGTCAATGGCTGAATCGGTAGCTCAATATGGGGTTGAACAGGGCTTTCATTCGCGGGGGCCAGCAGCGGTGCAGCGTGCGCAATGCGCGCCTGCACTTTGGCCAACAACCCGTGACTGGCTGCATCATAAGCCTTGTTCAGAGCCTGTTCAAAAGCATAGGCATCGGCTGAACCATGGCTTTTAAACACCAGGCCGCGCAAACCCAAAAAGGCTGCACCGTTGTAGCGGCGATGGTCTAAACGCGACTTAAACGCTTTTAAGACCGGATAAGCGATGATGGCTGCTATTTTGGTGAAGATATTGCGTGAAAACTCCGCCTTCATAAAACCCACAATCATGCCCGCCAAGCCTTCACTGGTTTTTAAGGCCACATTGCCCACAAAACCATCACACACCACGATGTCGGCCACGCCGGTAAAAATGTCATTGCCTTCGACATTGCCATAAAAATTCATATCGCCGCTTTTAGCAGCAGATCGCAGCAATTCGCCTGTTTTTTTGATGATTTCGTTGCCTTTAATGACTTCTTCACCAATATTGAGCAGTCCAACGGATGGGTTTTCGTCATTATTGAGTACAGAGACCAGGGCCGAACCCATCACCGCAAACTCAAACAAATGCTCGGGCGTGCAGTCTACGTTGGCACCCATGTCCAGCACGGTGGTGGCGCGGCCTTTAGCGTTGGGCATTTGTACGGCAATGGCCGGGCGGTCGATGCCTTGCAGTGTTTTGAGCACATAACGGGCAATGGCCATCAGTGCGCCAGTATTGCCTGCTGACACCACTGCCTGCGCGGCACCTGCCTTGACCTGCTCAATGGCCACGCGCATGGACGAGTCTTTCTTTCTGCGCAGCGCTATCTCGATGGGGTCGTCCATGGCAACCACCTCACTGGCGGGCACGATGCTGGCACGCGGGTGGCTAAAACCTTTAAGGGCATCTGGCAAACCCACCAAAATGGCCTGCGCTTGTGGGTGCGCCTCTAAAAAGGCTTGCACCGCAGGCAAGGTGACCGACACGCCATGGTCGCCGCCCATGCAGTCCACTGCAATCGTGGTTGCGCCGGTAACAGGAGGGGAACTGGTAGACATGCTGGCGTGCGTGGTAGGCGACAACGTTAATTACTAAAAAGTGCAGCTTTAAAAAGCCAAAAGCCCGATGCTACAGCAGTAGCGACGGGCTTTTGATGACTTTTTACCGAGTTGCAGGGGTGCTTGTCTGCCGCCCCCTTGCCGCCCCAGTGTATGACTTGCTGAAATTGACTGCGGCCAGCGAAATCAGCGATTTATTCGGCTGACTTGGACTTGATTACCTGGCGACCACGGTAAAAACCGTTGGGGCTAATGTGGTGACGCAAATGCGTTTCACCCGTGGTGGCTTCTACTGCCGTGCCAGGGGCGACCAGCGAGTAGTGCGCACGGTGCATGCCGCGCTTGGAAGGAGATTTTTTGTTCTGTTGAACGGCCATGGTGGGCTCCTAAAGTCGTTTGCTCGTGGTGCTGGCACCCTGCTTGCAGGGCTCACCTCACGGAGGCGAACGGTAAAAAATGGTTGGAATTTGTTGGTGTTCTGGGTATGTACACTGGTTACAGCCAAAACGCTAAGCCTCTGATTATAGGCTGAAATTGGCTATTTTGCTATTGCGTTGCGCGTGCCTGCCATTGGCATAGCAGCCAGCCGAATCAGGAACCCGACTTCTTCAAGCTACCCAACGCTGCAAACGCATTGGGCTTTTGCGTAAGCGCAGCCTTGAATTCCTCGTCAGTGGACGCTAACTTCACTGGCTGAGGGCAGACATCATGCTTGGGCACAATGGGCATGGCCATCAGCAGCTCATCCTCCATCAGTTCTTGCGCGTCAAATTGCTTGGACAGCACCAACACATCTTCTTCAGACACTTCGTCTTCTGCCAATGCCGCTTCTTCGTTGGCCACAAAGCGGTAGTGCCCGTCGATGGTCACGGGCACGTCTACCGCGCCCATGCAACGCTGGCAAGTCACGGGCAGCTCGGCGTGGGCTTGCAGATGCAACCACACCTGCATGGGACCACCTGTGGGCGTCACCGCCTCGCCACGCAACTGCCAGGACACTTTTCTGTCTGCCCAGTCAACTGTCAACCCGCGCAGGTCGTGCATCAAACGCTCGTATTTCGATAGCAGATCGCTGCCTGTAAGGGTAGCAGCAGATTGCGCAAAAGCGCGCACGTCCAGGCGGGCTGCGTTGAAGTGGTTGGAGGCTGAATCTGACATGACCTCTAGTGTACGGCTTGGAGCACGGCCATGCGCGACAATGCCAGGATGACAACCACACTTTCCCGCCCCCTGGTGCTCGGCTCCACGTCCCGTTATCGCCGCGAACTGCTCGAACGCCTGCGTGTGCCCTTTACCTTGGCCGCCCCGGACGTTGACGAAACACCCTTGCCCGGTGAACTGCCCTTGCAGCTAGCCATTCGGCTGGCTTTGGCCAAGGCCCATGCCGTGGCCGCGCAGCACCCGCAAGCCGTGGTGATTGGCAGCGACCAGGTGGCTGACCTGCACGGCCAGCCGCTGGGCAAACCCGGCACCCACGCCAACGCGGTAGCGCAACTGCGCCGCATGCGTGGGCACACGGTGGTCTTTCACACCGCAGTGGCGGTGGTCTGCCACGAGACGGGTTTTGTTCAGCAAGACGTGGCCGCTGTCAAGGTGGTTTTTAGAGATTTGAGCGACGCCGAGATTGAGGCCTATCTGGTGGCCGAAGAGCCCTATGACTGCGCAGGCAGCGCCAAAAGCGAGGGCTTGGGAATCGCTATTTTGGAGCGTATCGACAACGACGACCCCACCGCCCTGATCGGCCTGCCCTTGATCCGCACCGCCCGCATGATGCGCGCTGCAGGAATCAAGTTACTATAATTTTAATAGCTGCTTGCGCATATTCCACGCTGGCAATGGGCATATATTACTGCTGAAAATGATTTCCAACACTTCCAGCCTCAAAGGCAAGCTCTACCTCGTCCCGGCTCCGCTGGACTTTGGTTGCGACGAACTTTCGCCCATCACCGACGTGTTGCCGCAAGGCACGCTGCAAGTGGCAGCGCGCCTGCAACACTGGGTGTGCGAAAACGCCAAAACCACGCGCGCCGTGCTTAAACGTGTGGGCGACGTGGTGCCGCTGGCCACACCGATTCAGGCACACACGATCACCGAGTTGCCGCGCGACGTGCATAAAAAAGGCGACCATGTGGGCAGCAATTTTGATGCCCGCCCCCTGTTGAACGCTGCCCTACAAGGCCACGACATCGGCCTGATCAGCGAAGCCGGCATGCCCGCCGTGGCCGACCCCGGCAGCTCGGTGGTACGCGCTGCCCATGCATTGGGCATCACCGTGGTGCCCCTGGTCGGCCCCTGTTCATTGCTGCTGGCTTTAGCCGCCAGTGGCCTGAACGGGCAAAACTTTGCTTTTGTCGGCTATTTGCCCACCGACACCGCAGAGCGCCAAAAACGCATTCGCGAACTGGAAGCACTGGCGCATAAAACGGGTCAATCCCAGCTGTTTATTGAAACGCCTTACCGCAATGCAGCGTTGTGGGGCGCTTTGCTGGCCAGCCTGCAGCCTCAAACAACCTTGACCGTAGCTAGCGGATTGACCTTGGCATCGGTCCAGGTACTGAGCAAGCGCGTAAGTGAGCACAAGCAAGACGCCACCCCAGCGGCATTGAACGCACCTTGCGTGTTCGGTATAGGAATGTGCATGGTGCAGACCTGAGCAGTACTTGGTTCACCCGCACATGCAGCGGTTTTTCAGCCAAGCGAGCAAAGCACGCCAGCCAGATCGGACTGATGGGTTGCTTTGCGAAGCGACATAAAGAAGGAGCCCGAAGGGCGGGTGACAGTCGCGTAGCAGAGCAACCCGGCGGCCCGATCTACGTACAAGAGCTAGCGTGTGCAAGGCGCAACGAAACCCAGCAAAACCTACTTCAATTGAGGAATCACTTTCAAAGCCCGCACAGCCCCCTCGCCCATGGCCGCACCAAAGCGTTTGGCCAACTTTTCGGCCACATTCTCACGACGGGTGTAGTCGATGATATCTTCGGCTTTCACCACTTCGCGGGCCACAAAGTCCAGGTTACCCAGCTTGTCGGCCAGTCCTAATTCAATAGCTTGCTGGCCGCTCCAGAAAAGGCCGCTGAAGGTGTCGGGCGTTTCTTTCAGGCGCTGGCCACGGCCTTTTTTCACCACGTCGATAAACTGTTTGTGAATCTGGTTCAGCATGGTTTGTGCATAAGCTTTTTGCGTGTCAGTTTGCGGGCTGAAGGGGTCTAAAAAGCCCTTGTTGGCACCAGCGGTCAGCAAGCGGCGCTCTACGCCTGCTTTTTCCATCAGGCCCGTAAAACCAAAGCCATCCATCAGCACGCCAATGCTGCCCACAATGCTGGCTTTGTCCACATAAATGTCGTCGGCAGCCACGGCGATGTAGTACGCCGCCGAGGCGCAAGCCTCTTCCACCACCGCATAAACCGGTTTTTTGTGGATGCCTTTGAGGCGGTAAATTTCGTCATTAATGATGCCTGCTTGCACAGGGCTGCCACCGGGGGAGTTGAGCAAAAGCACCACGGCCTGGGCGGATTCGTCTTTGAACGCAGCGCGCAAGGCAGCGATGGTGTTTTCGGCACTGGCGTCCATGCCCGCGCCAATTTCGCCTTTAATTTCGACCAGGGCGGTGTGACTGGTAGACATGTCTGTGTTGATGCCGGTATTGCCTTTACCCAAGATCAACCAGGCCATGGCGATAAAAAACGCCAACCAGGCCAGGCGCACAAAGGTCTTCCAGCGGCGGGCTGCTTTTTGCTCATTCAGCGATGCAAATACGAGCTTTTCCAGCGTGGCGCGTTCCCAGCCGGGTTTGTCTGTGGGGTTTGTACCTGCTCCGTTTTTAGTAGCTGCCTGCGCATATTCTGCGCTGGCTAGCGGCTTATTTTCATCTAAATAAGGGGCGGGTTTGTTGACTGGGTCATTCTCGTGCATATCAAAACTCCAAAGGCGATAGGTTCCAGTCAGTATGCCAGCAGACCACGCCATCTGCTTCACTGAGGATAATTTTTACCAACCCGCCCTTGCAGGGGCCGCCTGCGCATTCTCCGGTGGCGGGCAGATAGGCCGCGCCGTGGGTGGAGCACAGCAGCCACTGGCCGGTGTCGTCAAAAAACTGGTTGGGCTGCCAGTCCAGTTCCATGGCCACATGGGTGCAGCGGTTCAGATAAGCATGCACACTGCCTTGGTAACGAATCGCAAACGCGCGGCAGGTTTGGCCCGCGTACACCACGTCAAATGGCACGGCAGCACCCGCGTTTTGCAGGTCGGCGCTGTGGCACAACGGAATGGTTTCAGGCATTGCTCAGCAACCAGTCGTGCAATTGCGCCGTGCTGTGCGCTACAAAAAGTGGAGCATACTCTTCAAATACGGCGATGGCATGCGCCCCAAAACTCACTCCAACACGCTGTACACCTGCGTTGCGTGCCAGTGCCAGGTCATGCGTGGTGTCGCCAATCATCAAGGTGCGTTCGGGCGGCACACTCAGCTCGGCCATCAGTTCGTGCAGCATCTGGGGGTCGGGTTTGCCAGCGGTTTGGTCAGCCGTGCGGCTGGCTTCAAACAAATGGCCCAGCACCACGCCGTCAACCGTGCGTTGCAGCACGTCGTCCAGCCCCCTGCGCGACTTGCCGGTGGCCACGCTGAGTAAATGGCCACGTGCGCGCAGCGCTTGCAGCATGGGCAAGGTGTTGTTAAACAAACTGATGTCGTGCTGGTGCAGGTTGTAATGCTGGCGGTAGGCCTCGCCCAGCGCAGGGTATTTTTCTTTTGGTACGTCGGGCGCGGCATGCGCCAGCGCCTGCATCAGGCCCAGGCCAATCACATAGCTGGCCGCCTCGTCAGTTGGCACCGTGCCGCCCACGTCACGCACCGCCGCCTGAATGCAGCGCACAATCAAGCCCGTGCTGTCAAACAAAGTGCCGTCCCAGTCGAAGACGATTAAATCAAAGCGGCGCGTGCGGGTAGGTGTTGTCATGTGGTGATTTTATCGGGTAGCGAGAATCGAAAACGTGCAGGCACGCAAGGGACACGTACTTCATGTGCATCTTGGCTTTAGGCTGCTGCTAAATTGGATAGCTCGGGTGGCAAGTCGCAGCTCAGCGTCATTTCCTCGCCTGTAGACGGGTGCTGCAAACGCAGCCGCCAGGCGTGCAAAAACATGCGCTTTAAACCCTGTTTGTGCATGGCTTTGTTCAGTTCAAAGTCCCCGTATTTATCGTCTCCCACGATGACATGGCCGTTACTGGCCAGGTGCACGCGAATTTGGTGGGTGCGGCCGGTTTTGATGGTGACTTCGAGCAGAGTAAACGCATCGGTTCGGTCCACGCCAGTTGAAGGTCTTTTGAGCACTTCAGCAAGCTCGGCGCGAACGGGGATAGTTTTGACCACTTTCACCAGCGTTATCGCCCGCATACCGTCCGGGTCGTCTTTGGCCACCACTTTGACGCGCCGTTCGCCGTCGTCCTCGCCGCCGTTCACCAAGTATTTGTACAGCGGCTGGTCCAGCACCTTCTTATTCGCAGGCCAGGCGCCTTTGACCAAGGCCAGATAGGTTTTGCCGGTCTCACGCTCTTTGAACTGGTTTTGCATGTGGACCAGGGCGCTACGGCGTTTGGCAATCAGCAAAATGCCGCTGGTTTCGCGGTCTAGCCTATGCACCAGTTCCAGAAACTTCGCATCGGGCCGCGCCATGCGCAGTTGCTCGATCACGCCAAAGCTCACGCCGCTGCCGCCGTGTACGGCTACGCCTGCGGGTTTGTTGATGGCTAAAAAGTGGTCGTCTTCAAAAAGAACAGGGAAACTGCGCGCGGGGGCGGGGCGCTGGTTCAATTCTGCCGTTCCCAACGCGACAGCCGCCGCCATGGTCGCCGCCTTCTGTTCCATGCGCTCACTCACCCGCACGGGCGGCACGCGCACCACGTCTCCCGCCGCCAGCCGCGTGTCCGCCTGCGCCCTGCCCTTGTTCACCCGCACCTCGCCCGCACGGATGATGCGGTACACATGGGTTTTGGGCACGCCTTTTAGTTCGCGCAGCAAAAAGTTGTCTAGCCGCTGGCCTGCGTAAGATTCGTCGATGGTGACAAGTCTTACCTTGGGTGTACCAGTAATAACGATAGTTTCAGCCATACGCCTGTCCTTACCGCTGTGGCATGCAGCTCATGCCACAGCCGTCCAGGGGTTCAAAACCTGCGGGTAGGCCACGAAGTCCGCCACATTGCGCGTCACCACCGTCAGGCCATGCTGCTGTGCGGTTGCCATCAACAATCCGTCCAGAGGTGCAATGCTTGCGCCCCGTGCATCTGCCGCCCCGCACAACTGCGACCAAATGCTCCACACGGCGGTATCGGTGGGCAAGGTTTGGTCTGCAAAACGCATAGCCATTGCATTTATCCACGTCGCCAGCTTGTCAGCGCGCGCAGCATCTTTTACACGCAGCTTGATCTGGCCTGCTTCCAGTTCGGCCTTAGTCACCTGGCTGATATACAAGCTTTGCGGGTTTTGCATCTCTAACCAATCCACGACCCCCGTATTGGGCCGCTGCTTGCCAAGCTCGCTCAGCACGCAGGTGTCCAGCAGATAGTTCATGCGTCCAGCTTTCGATGGCCTTCCAGGCTGCGATTGCGCCCAAACAGCGTGTCCGCTTCAGCGTCATCAAACAGGCCGGGGCAGAGCAAATCGCCTGGCCAGGGCTTGTCGGGTGTGCTTTTCAATTTGGCGTACTCAGCCACCGAAATCAGCACCGCCGCACGCTTGCCATGCACCGTCACCCACTGCGGCACGCCCTCGCCCGCCGCCTTAACCACCTGACTAAGTTTGTTTTTGGCATCTTGCAACTGCCATTCGGGTTGAAACACAGCACTCACAAGCACCTCCAATTCAGCTAGACAGGCTAGATTATAAAGCCAATCGCAAAATGCGTCGCAGCGCTGTTTCTATGGCTGCCATGTCTTCATCGTTCAAAGCGAGGTTTGGGGGCTTGTTGGACTGCTGCAAACTGCTGCGTAAATATTGCCGCGTCAAACCCGCGTGCAGCCAATCGTCTGTCTGCGCTGTCAAGCTGGCATCCTGCGCGTCCAGCGCATTGAGCCGCTTGGCAGCGAGCACCTATTCATTGCTTTCGCGGCCCAGCTCTTTGCTGAACAAATCAACTCTGCGCATCGCAGGTTGTGCACATTGTGGGAAGGGGAGCTACAAATCGCCGCCGAGTCGGGCGAAAGCGCGTCCTGGTACTTTCCCCTACTTTATGGCTGTAGCCAGCGCCAAATATGCGCGAGCAGCTCCTGTTTTGATAGTATTTGGGTTCATGCGCCGCGCGCTGGCGTACCTGCGCACAGGTCTGCGGGTTTGATGCACCCTGTGTACGGCATGGATTGGTGTTTTGAGTGCCAAATCGGCCGTTGGCCCAGATAAAATATGCGCGGGCAGCAACTGAATTCATAGTGACTCCATGGTGGTTGGTTCTGGTTTCGATTTGCATGTCGGCTCTTCTTTGGTGCGTCTGTATCATTTCTCCCGCCCCGCTTCCTGCACGGCTTTTGTTACCGGGCTGAGCAGATGTAACAGAGGCTTTGCCGCCAACTGTCACCAAACTGACTTTTGGCACGCTAGGAGCGGGCAGCCCAGACGGAACTGGCGGTTTACCGCCTATAATCTTTTCACTAGCTATTACGTTTAAGTGGTTGATTTATTGGAGTTTAGACGACTCTGACACCCCGCAAACAACGCAATAGCCAGAGGTCGATGCCACTGGCACGGCGTGCGCGCAGGTTGTGTAGCCCAAGCTACCTACGGCGCATATGCAGTACCAGGCGAGCCGACGTTGATGTAGAAACACTGTAACGGAATACTTAAAGCAGTAAGTTGACGCACCACCCAACACGGTGCCCCGCTTATTGCCGGACTGATAGACATGATTTACTTGCTGGCCCTGATTCTCACTTGCCTGACGCAGCTTTTTGCTGCGGTTGGCGCGTGCTATCGGTCATTTACCAGTATGGTTATTGCGCGAGCAGCTACTTTTTTAGTAGCACCCTACGCTCTACGCGCCATCATTCTTCACCCTGCGCCTGTGCTGCGGCTACGCGCGTTACCGCTTTGGTAACGCAAAAGTAGCTTTCGCAGCCCTTCGGCAATTCCATTCGTTTCGTCAGCGTCCTCGAAGGTGTCCTGTTGGTTCGAAATGAACCTGTGAACGCGTTGCTGCTTGCTACCCAAAAAAGCGCAGCACGACAAGGAGATATTGCATGAAACGCATGCTGATTAACGCTACGCAAGTAGAAGAAAAACGCCTGGCCATCGTAGACGGCCAAAAACTGCTGGACTACGAGATTGAGATCGAAGGCCGAGAACAACGCAAAGGCAACATTTACAAAGCGGTGGTGACGCGTGTAGAACCGTCGCTAGAAGCCTGTTTTGTGGATTACGGCGAAGATCGCCACGGCTTTTTGCCGTTTAAAGAAATTTCTAAACAGTACTTCAACGGCAATGTGTCGCCCAGCCAGGCGCGCATTCAAGACGTGATTCGTGAAGGCCAGGACTTGTTTGTTCAGGTAGAAAAAGAAGAGCGTGGCAACAAGGGCGCGGCGCTCACCACCTTTATCAGCCTGGCTGGCCGCTATGTGGTGCTGATGCCCAACAACCCGCGCGGCGGTGGCGTGAGCCGCCGTATTGAAGGCGAAGACCGCGCCGAGCTGAAAGAAGCGATGGACCAACTGCAATACCCGCAGGGTTGCAGCATCATTGCCCGCACTGCCGGTATTGGCCGCAGCGCGGCTGAGTTGCAGTGGGACCTGAACTACCTGCTGAAATTGTGGAGCGCGATTGACGAAGCGGGCAAAGGCGGCAAAGGCGCTTTTCTGATTTACCAAGAATCGTCACTGGTCATTCGCGCGATTCGCGATTACTTCCACTCTGACGTGGGCGACATTTTGGTCGACACCGACGACATTTACGAGCAAGCCCAGCAGTTCATGGCGCACGTGATGCCCGAGCATGCCAGCAAGGTCAAGCGTTACCGCGACGACGTGGCGCTGTTTAGCCGCTTTCAGATCGAGCACCAGATTGAAACCGCCTACGCCCGCACGGTGACCCTGCCCAGCGGCGGCGCGATTGTGATTGACCAGACCGAAGCGCTGGTGAGCGTGGACGTGAACAGCGCCCGCGCCATCAAGGGCGGCGACATTGAAGAAACCGCCACCCGCACCAACCTGGAAGCCGCCGACGAGGTAGCCCGCCAGATGCGCCTGCGCGATTTGGGTGGCCTGGTGGTGATCGACTTTATCGACATGGACGAATCGCGCAACCGCCGCGACGTGGAAAACCGCCTGCGCGACGCGCTGCGCCAAGACCGCGCCCGTGTGCAGTTTGGCACCATCAGCAAATTTGGCTTGATGGAAATGAGCCGCCAGCGCTTGCGCCCCACCTTGAGCGAGGGTGCGTCTATCCCCTGCCCGCGCTGCGGTGGCTCTGGCCATGTGCGCGACACCGAAAGCAGTGCACTGCAAATTTTGCGGATTATTCAGGAAGAGTCGATCAAGGAAAACACCGCCGCCGTGTGGGCGCAAGTGCCGGTGGAGGTTGCCAGCTTCTTGCTGAACGAAAAGCGGACCGAAGTCGCCAAGATTGAGCTCAAGCAGCGCATCAGCGTGGTGTTGATTCCAAACAAGACTTTGGAAACACCCAACTACAAGCTGGAACGCCTGAAACACGACGACCCGCGCCTGGACAATATGGACGCCAGCTACAAGATGGCCGAAGAAATTGAAGACCCTGTGGCCGTGACGCGCCGCAGCCAGGAGCCTACCAACAAGCAAACGCCGGTCATCAAAGGTGTGCTGCCCGATGCACCCGCGCCCGCTGCGCAACCGCGTGCTGCTGCGCCTGCAGAAGCTGTGGTTGCTACTAATTTAGTAGCTGCTCACGCAGATTCTGCGTTGGCCACAGCTCAAAAGCCTGCTGAAAAAGGCTTTTTTGGCTGGATCAAGAGCCTGTTTGGCGGGTCTGCCGCCGAGCCGGCGACTTCCGCAGCCGCTGCAACCACACAAGCCAAAAAAGAAGCTGGATCAGAGCGCAGTGCAGATCGCCCAGGCCGCAGCGACAGCCGCGAGGGTCGCCGTGACGGTAGTCGTGCAAGGGGTGGTCGAGGTGGTGAGCGTAGTGAACGCAGCGGCGATCGCCCAGAGCGTGGCGACCGTGCACCGCGTAGCGAACAACGCGGTGAGGGCCGCGTTGAACAGCGTGACGGCAGCCGCGCCGAGCGCCCGGTGCGTGAAGGCGAAGCCGCTGAGCGCGCCCCGCGTGAGGGTGGACGTGAGGGTGGACGTGAAGGTGGACGCGAGGGCGGACGTGGTGAGCGAGGTGGCCGAGGCCGTGGCGAACGCGGTGACCGTGCACCACGCGGCGACGCAGCATTCACACCCAACCCTGCCAGCGCTGACAATCTGGCACCAGGTGCAGCACCCACGCCGGGCAGCGAACCAACCGCCGACCAAGGCAACCGCGCCGAGCGTGCACCACGCGAGCCACGTGAAGGTGGCCTCGAAAGTGGACGCGAAGGGGGACGTGAGGGCAGAGGTAGGGGCCGAGGCCGCGACCGTGGTGACCGTGCTGAGCGTGCTGAGCGTGCTGAGCGCAGCGACGGCGAGCATGCCACGCGCGATGCAGACAGTGGCTCAGACAACAATGCCCTGTTGGCTGCAGGCGCAGTCGGCGTTGCGGCCGCTGGTGCGGCCATGGCGATGGGTGCAGATGCCAGCCGAGGTGAACACCCACATGCGAACAGCGAACACGATGAGCGCCAGGTCGAACCTGGCGAGCGCATTAATGGCGACGGCGAACAGCGCGAGCGCCGAGGCCCTGAAGGCGAACAGCGCGAGCGCCGTTCGCGTGACCGTTATGGCCGTGACCGTGGTGAGCGCCGCGAGCGTTCTGACCAGCCAGCGAACGGTAACGGTAATGAGAACGGCAATACTGAAGCAAATAACTACGCAAATCAGCCTTCAGCCAGCGCAGAATATGCGCGAGCAGCTCCTGATTTTGTAGCAAACGACGTACCTGCTGCACATCCAGTTGCACATCCAGTTGTACATCCGGCTGCTTACGTGACTGCGCCCGTAGCCGCCGCGCCTGTTGCCGCAACAGCCCCCAAGGCTGCCAGCAGTAACGTCATGCGCACCAGCATGCCCGCCATTACGTCATACAGCCTGCCCGAAGCTGACATGGCCCAAGTGGCCAGCACTGCTGGTTTGCAATGGGTCGGCTCCAACCCGGAGAAAATCGCAGCCGTGCAAGCGCAGATAGCTGCAGAAGCCAAGCCCATGCACGTGCCCCGCCCCCGCCCCGCCCCTGTGGTGCTAGACGATGGCCCGCTGATTTTGGTAGAAACCAAGCGCGACTTGCGCGAGATGACGTTGCCGTTTGAGCAGTCTGCACAACAACAGCAGTAAGTTCAAAATACTTCCGCCCTATGAGGGCTTGCTAGGCTAGCAATAGCTTAGCAAGCCCTTTTTTTGTGGATCACGCGCCAAGCCGTCAAACAAGAAGGCACTAAATCAAAGCCGCTTTCTTCCAAGCCGCCAGTGCAGCATCTGCGTCCCCGCGCTGCTCTGCCAACGTGGCCAGTGCACGCCAGGCGCGGCGCTGCAGTTCTGCGCTGCGCAGGTCGCGCGCGGCGGGGGTCAGCATTTGCTGGGCCTTGCCCCACAGGTTGCGTTGCATGCAGGCCATGCCGGCCAGGTATTGCAGCCGTGCGTCACGCGGATAGGTGCGCTGGGCTTCTTCCATCTGGGCCAGCCAGGTGGTGTCGATGGTCTGTAGCGAGGACTCCAGCGCCGCAACCACGCTCTCTTGTTGCTGTTCTGTCAGTTGCGGGTACTGCTTCCACACCGGTTGCAGCCAACTGCGGGCTGTCGTGTGCTGCGCCAGCCGTTCGGTGCTGTCTGGCGAGGTATTGGCAGCCGATACATTGATCAAACGCTTGGCGGCCAGTGTGGCCACCTCGGGCAGTGTGCGTTCGGCATCGCTGAGCGACGCCCAGGCGCGGTGCAGTTGCTCTGCATCATGCGCTTCGTTCAAGGTGGCCACGGCCAAACTGCGCACCAGGCTGTGCGCTGCAGCACTGGAAAAACCGCCATGCTTGGCCAATAAGCGCGCGGTTTCCAGAGCCGTCGATTGCCTGGCCCCCAGCCGGGCCGCACGCAGCTTGAGGCGCAGCGACAGGGTGCGCCGCTGCGCGCCTTGCGACAACTGCGACAGCCATGACAGTGCACTACTGGCATCACGCTCCTCCAGCGCCCAGCGGGCGGCACGCAACTGGGCAGCTTCGCGCAGGTGCACAGCGCCCAGCGGCAGGTCGGTAGCCAGCGCGGCTTTGAGCTGGGCATCACGCAGCGCAGGGTCTTGCAGCGATTGCGCCGCCTCTGCGGTTAGCAGATGGGCCAGAACGCGTGTTTCAGTGGCGTGGGGCGTAGTGGCCTGCGCGGCTTGCGCGTAGTCCACACACAACAGAGCCAGCTTGCGTGCGCGGCTAAAACGGCCCGCCAGCAAATGGCCCACACCATCACGCAGGGCTGTGTGCATGGCGCGTTCGCGTTGCTGGGCGCGCCAGGCTTTGGCGCGCTGGGGCAGTTCAAGCAGGGTAAATATGGCGCGCAGTGCCACGTAAAAGGCCGCAAACAAGGCTGTCAACAAGATCAGGGCCAGGTTGAGCGACAGGTCTATTCGGTGCGGGGGCCAAAACAGGGCGATGGTGCCGCTGGGCTGCGTGACAAACAAAGCCAGGCCCACAGCGGCTGCAAAGATTGCCAAAAGCCAAAGTGTGGCGCGCATGTCAAAAAACTGGTTAGGTACAGGTTATAGGCAGGTTAACGCCCCGCTGCTGCCGTAGTGAGCGCGGCCAGGGTGTCGTCGATGCGGGGCAGCTCGGTGGCGCGCAACTGGCTTTGCAGTTGTTGTACCAGGGCGCTGGCTTGCTGGGTGACGCGGGCGTTGGCGTCAAAATATTTGTCCAGTACAACAGCAGCGCTGGCCAGGTCTGCACGGCTGGCCTCGGTTTGGCGGGCCAGCAAGCCCAAGCGGGCGTTGAGCACACGCAGTTTGAGGTTTTCTCGCGCAAAGTAACCTTGCTCGGGCGTGAGCAAGGCGGCTTCGGGAGATTCAATGCGGCTGACGCGAATCAGGTTGCGTGCTTCGTCTTTAAAAGCAGTTAAAAAGCCCCAGGCCCAGGTGGTGACTGCGCTGGGCGCTTCTGTTTTAGTAGCATCTTCGGGCGTTGCGTCCGTTGACTTGGCATGTGGCTTGGATTTTTTGGCAGCACTGGCAGTTGCTGCACTGGTTGCCGCAGCCGCAGCCGCAACCGCAACCGCACCCGCACCCGATGGCGCTGGGGTGCTTGCAGCATTGCCCACCTTGTTGCCCAGCGGAGCCTCGTCTACCAGGCGGGCCAGTTCGTCCAGCTTGACCAACAGGCCCGGCGTGTCTGCCAGTGAAGCCGCTTTCACGCGGTCAATGTCTTTGGCGATGGCGCGCAGCAGGGGGTTCAGGCGCGGATAGGCGGCGCGCACCAGGCGCTGGTCGGCGCTTTTCAATGCGGCCAGCAATGGCTCCACACTGCCTGTGAGCTGGGCTTGCTGCTGTGCCAAACGCAGAGCCGAGTCAATGTCTACCACCAGGTTTTCGTCTCGTGAACGCGACAGGCTTTGCATCAGCTCGTCGATTTGGGTGCGTTGCAGGGCCACTTCGGACAAGCGCGCCTCCATGGTGGCTTGGCGGGCAGCCGTTTGCTGCGCCAGGTCTTGCGCGGTTTTGGCAAGCAGGCGCGCTTCTACAGACTGGGCAGCCGTGTCGGCACTTTGGCGTGCCAAGGCTTCCTGAATATTGGACAATTTAAACCATAAAGTGCCAGTTGCCAGCATAGATAGTGCGCAAGCAGCTATTAAATAGATAGTAAGCTTACTTGTGGCAGGCGCTGGTTCCAGCATGGTAATGCCTGCTGACTCTGCCACTGCGCGGCTGGTGTCAGGCGCTGCCTGCAACGCTACTGTAGGCGTTGGGTGATTGGGCGAAGCGGCATCATGCATGCAGTGATTTTAGGGTGATAGCCACATCGTCCAAACCGGGGCGTGACGTGCAAACAACACCAAAACCCGCCGCCTGCGCCGCCTGCGCGATGCGCGGGTGCGTGGCCAGGCAGCGGAACAGCGACCAGTTTTGCTGCGGCAAAAGCTGGTGCAAATGCCCAATGGCCTGCGCGCTGCTGAACACCCACACATGCGCCGGGGCAGCCAACTGCACGGCGGCGGCGCAGCGGTCTGCGTCCCACTGCGGGGCGCTGCGTTGGTAAGCGCTGGCCAGCTCTACCTGGCCACCGGCAGACACGATCTGCTTGGCCAGCCAGTCGCGGCTGGCATTGGGCGTACCCACGTCTTGGCCGCGCAAAATCAGCACGCGCTTGCCAGGTTTGATTTGCGGCTGCACCCGCTGCCACAGATGCTCAGAATCCCACTGCGCGGCGTTTTGGGCAGGGGCGTCGATCTGCTGCGGGTCTAGGCCACAGTCACGCAGTGCACGCACGGTGCCTGCACCCGTAGCCCAATAGCGAGGTTTTGCAAGATTTACATTTGCTATACTTTTAGTAGCTGCTTGCGCATATTCCACGCTGGCATCAGGCATTTTTTGCTCGAAAAAGTAACGCACGGCATTGCTGCTGACAAACATGCAGGCATCAAAGTCGGCCACATGCTGCCACAACGTTTGCAAGGCTTGTGTGTCGTTCACCGGGCCAATGTCGATCAGCGGCAGCGCTACGGCGGCCAGGCCCTGCGCCTGCAGCGCCTGCACCCATGCCAGTGCTTGGGCTGCAGGCCGGGTGATGATGGCGCGCGGGGTGCTCATGGGCTCAACCGGGTTGTGCAGAATATGCGGTTGCAGTTTGCTTTACCTGTTGCATTACGGTTTGCAATACAGTTTGAATGATGTCTTGGCTTGCATTGCGCCTGCTATCTCGGCTGCGAAATCGCTTTGACCTGCAATTGCAAAGCCGCTGCCACCCGTGCACCCAGGGCCTGCGCGTCATCCAGGCTGCGCACGCCAGCCCTGCCTTCAGAGCGCGCCAAGGTCACGCTGCCCTGCGGCTCGTCACCCAGCTCGCCATAGGCGGCGCGCAGGTGCAGTTCGTCCCCCTGCCAGACGGCAAACGCGGCCAGCGGCATGGAACAACTGCCGCCCATACAGCGGCTGACTTCCCGTTCAGCCGCCACGGCCTGCCAGGTGGGCGTGTGTGCCAACGGCAACAAAGCTTGCACCAGGTCGCCTCGCCCGGTGCAAATTTCAATGCCCAACGCACCCTGCCCGGCCGCTGGCAGTAGGTGCGCCGAGTCAAAAGTTTGCGCAATGCGGTGCCCAAGCCCCAGCCGCTTCAAGCCCGCAGCCGCCAGCACGATGGCCGCATAGTGCCCCTCGTCCAGCTTGCGCAAACGCGTGTCCAGGTTGCCGCGCAGGGGTTCAATCTGCAGGTCGGGGCGCAAGGCTTTGAGCAACGCCACACGGCGCAGGCTGGACGTGCCCACGACAGCGCCATGGGGCAGGTCTTGCAGGCTTTTGGTTTGGGGCGACAGCGTTGCGGCGTGCTGCGGTAACACCAACGCATCGTGGGGGTCTTCGCGCTGCATCACGCACGCCAGCGCAAAGCCTGCTGGCAGCTCCATCGGCACGTCTTTCAGGCTATGCACCGCCAGGTCAGCCCGGCCATTGGCCAGCGCCGTTTCCAGCTCCTTCACAAACAAGCCCTTACCCCCCACCTTGGACAGCGACCGGTCCAAAATCTGGTCGCCCTGCGTGGTCATCGGCAACAAATCCACCACATGCCCCAGCGCCTGCAAACGCGCCTTGACATGCTCCGCCTGCCACAGCGCCAAGCGGCTTTCACGCGTTGCAATCACAATTTTCATTTCACACGATTTCCTTTGCGCCGATGGTATCAGAGCAACTTGCCCATAAATATTTGTGCCATCAAATGATGGCATAATTTAATCTTGAAAATGGATCTACAAAGGAAACGCCATGCAATCATTTGCCGTACGCGACCTGCGCGAACACACGGGCGACCTGGTGCGCAACGCCGAGAGTGGTCAGTATTCCGTCGTCTCCAAGCACGGCAAGCCTTTATTCATCGCCTTGCCGTTTGACGACGCCTTGCTGCAAGCAGGCGTGAACGTGGCACTGGCCGACAAGATGGTGCAAAACGGCGAACTGTCGGTAGGCGCTGGCGCCAAACTTGCGGCCATGCCCTATGCCGCGTACTTGCAGCACCTGGGTGGCATGGGCTACAGCATGCTGGATGACGGCGATCTGGACGAAGAACTGAATCATTTGCAGCAAGCCGTTTAAACCCCGCGCACTTCACTTTCGCAACCATGGTGCAGCCTTTATTGATCGTAGATGCGGGCCCGCTGATAGCCTTGGCCGTGGCAGACGTATTGCCGCAAACCATCCATCTCTACCAAACCCTGTGGATACCGCAAGCCGTCATCGACGAGTGTTTAGCGACATCCCACGCACCCGGCGCGTCTGCCATACGCAAAGCGCTGCGCACGCCAGGCATACGCACCATCCCCCACACAGACATCGCCCCGCTAGACGCAGCCTACGCACTAGGCCTGGGCACCGGCGAAGCAGCCGTCATCAGCTACGCCGCGCAACATCAACACATCGCCCTGGTAGATGACCGCAAAGCCCGCAAGATAGCTGCGTTGATGCAAGTGCGAACTGTGGGCAGCGGTGCAGTGTTGCTGGCATTGAAAGCCAGCGGGCACATTGCTGAGATTGCGCCCGCGTTGGCGGCTTGGCAAGCACATGGGTACTTTGTAGCACCTGCTGTGACGAATGATTTGTTGCGCCGGGCTGGGGAGTTGGAGGGCTAGATTTCTTGGTTTCGCTGCTCACACTTGATTGGCTGAAGCGGCACAGCCCCGGTAACCGCCAGGTAATCCTTACGCTCTACTGAATGGTAGGATGTAATTCCTATGAAACCAGCCGCTACTCCCTCTCAAAACCCCGTCCCCGCCACCAGCAAAAAAGACAAAGACCGTCCCCTGGTCGAAGACATTCGCCTGCTGGGCCGGATACTAGGCGATGTGATTCGCGAACAAGAGGGCGCCGCCGCCTACGAACTGGTCGAGAAAATCCGCAAACTCAGCGTCGCCTTTCGCCGCCATGCCGACGCGGCCGCTGACAAAGCGCTCAAAACTCTGCTCAAGTCCCTGAGCAATGACCAAACCGTGAGCGTGATTCGCGCCTTTACCTACTTTAGCCACCTGGCCAATTTGGCCGAAGACCGCCACCACATTCGCCGCCGCGCTGTGCACGAGCAGCGTGGCGACGTGCAAGACGGAAGCCTGGACGCAGCACTG
Source organism: Polaromonas sp. (assembly GCA_043774625.1). GTDB lineage: Bacteria > Pseudomonadota > Gammaproteobacteria > Burkholderiales > Burkholderiaceae_C > JAAFIP01. The sequence continues at coordinate 21,274 of JAYVTG010000036.1, forward strand.
GCCCGCCTGCGCGCCAGTGGTCACACCGCCCGGTCGGTTGCCAAAACCCTGTCTACCGCCTTCATCTCCCCCGTGCTCACCGCCCACCCTACCGAGGTGCAACGCAAAAGCATTTTGGATGCAGAACGGGCGATTGCCAGCGTACTGGTTGCGCGAGACGCTATAGATTTGATACCGCGAGACAAACAAAAGCTGGACACACAACTGCGCGCCCGCGTCACGCAACTGTGGCAAACGCGCCTGTTGCGCTACACCAAACTCACCGTGGCTGATGAAATTGAAAACGCGCTCAGTTATTACGAAGCCACCTTTTTACGCGAAATCCCCAAGCTGTACGCCGACGTGGAAGACCGCGTGGGCAAGGTCGATGAAGCCTTCTTTCGCATGGGCAACTGGATTGGCGGCGACCGCGACGGCAACCCCAACGTGACCGCGCTTACCTTACAACACGCCCTGCGCCGCCAGGCCGAAGTCGCGCTGCGCCACTATTTGACCGAAGTGCACCACCTGGGCGCAGAACTGTCCGTCTCGCTCATGCTGGTGGGCGTCACGCCCAACATGCAGGCACTGGCAGACGGCAGCCCCGACACCAACGAGCACCGCAAGGACGAGCCCTACCGCCGCGCCCTGATCGGCATCTACGCCCGCCTGGCTGCTACTTTGCTGGCGCTAACGGGCACCGAGGCCGCGCGCCATGCCGTGGCCCCGCAAAACGCCTACGTGCGCTGTGAAGACTTTTTGGCAGACTTGCAAACCATAGAAGCGTCGCTGAACGCCACCAATGGCGCCCACCTGGTGGGCATGCGCCTGACTGCGCTGATGCGCGCCGTGCAGGTGTTTGGCTTCCATTTGGCCACGATTGACCTGCGCCAAAGCTCAGACAAGCATGAAGAAGTGGTGGTAGAACTGCTGGCGACTGCGCGCATTGAAGCCAATTACAGCGCGCTGAACGAAACCGCCAAACGGTCGCTCTTGCTCAAGTTATTGAACGACGCACGCCCATTACGCGTGGTGGGCGGCACTTACAACGCCCACTCACTCAGTGAGTTGGCGATTTTTGAGGCCGCGCGTGACGCACGAGCGCGCTTTGGCTCGCAGTCCATCATCCACTACATCATCAGCCACACCGAAAGCGTGAGCGACTTGCTGGAAGTGTTGCTGTTGCAAAAAGAAGTGGGCCTGATGCACGGCACGCTGGACCGTGAAGCGCAGGCAGAGCTGATCGTCGTGCCGCTCTTTGAAACCATTGAAGACCTGCGCAGCGCGGCGTCCATCATGCGCGAGTTTTACGAGCTGCCGGGCATTGCGGCGATGGTCCAACGCAGTGCATCGGAAGGTGCCCTGCCCGATTCGCCCGAACAAGACATCATGCTGGGTTACAGCGACAGCAACAAAGATGGCGGTATTTTTACCAGCAACTGGGAGCTGTACCGCGCCGAGATTGCGCTAGTCGAGTTGTTTGATGAACTGAAAGCTTCGCACGGCATTACCCTGCGCATGTTCCATGGCCGTGGCGGCACCGTGGGCCGTGGCGGTGGCCCCAGCTACCAAGCCATCCTGGCGCAACCTCCAGGCACCGTGCGTGGGCAAATTCGCGTGACCGAGCAAGGCGAGGTGATCGCATCCAAATACGCCAACCCCGAGATTGGCCGCCGCAACCTGGAAACCTTGGTGGCGGCCACACTGGAAGCCACCCTGCTCACACCCACCAAGGCTGCGCCACAAAGCTTTCTGGACGCCGCCAGCGACCTGTCCGCCCTGTCGATGAAGGCGTATCGCTCACTCGTGTACGACACCCCCGGTTTTGCAGACTACTTCTTCGCCGCCACGCCGATTCGCGAGATCGCAGGCTTGAACATCGGCTCGCGCCCCGCGTCACGCAAAGCGACACAACGCATTGAAGACCTGCGCGCCATCCCCTGGGGTTTTAGCTGGGGCCAGTGCCGCCTGACCCTGCCAGGCTGGTACGGTTTTGGCAGTGCAGTAGAGCAATTTATTGAACAAAACAGCCTAACGCCAGCGCAGGATATGCGCAAGCTGCTACAAAAAATGCAGCGCGACTGGCCTTTCTTCAAAACCCTGTTGTCCAACATGGACATGGTGATTGCCAAGTCAGACCTGGGCCTGGCCGCGCGATACGCAGAACTGGTGCCTGATGCCAAGCTACGCAAAAAGGTGCTTGAACAGATCGAAGCGGAATGGCACCGCACCGACAAGGCGCTGGCCCTCATCACCGGTGAGAAAAGCCGTTTGGCCAACAACCCGGCACTGGCGCGCAGTATTGAACACCGCTTTCCGTACATCGACCCGCTGCACCATTTGCAGGTAGAACTGATTCGCCGTTTTCGCGCTGGCAAACGCGAGCAAGACCGCGACGAGCGCGTGCAGCGCGGCATTCACATCAGCATCAACGGTATTGCAGCAGGGTTGCGCAATACGGGTTGAGGCAGTTGCCGATTAGCCGTGTTTGGCGTGGGGTGCGGGGGCGGGCAGGCCCTGCTTGTGGCCTTCAATGTCGCCACGGTATTCGATCTTGCCGCGCACGCGGGCGCGGGGGTGCATGTCCATCGTCTCGTCGTAGCTGATGTCGCCCAGCACGGTGGCAGAACCTGTCAGCTCCAGCGACTTGCGCGCCACCACAGCACCCACCACTTTGCCTTCGATAAAAATATAGTCGGCCTCGATCCGGGTGTTTTCAATCACCCCGGACGCGCCCACATGCACGCAGCCGCCCGTGTCAAACAAGATATTGCCTTTGAGCACGCCATCGACCTTGATGCCCAGATCTTTGGTGGTTTGGAAATGTCCGTCAAACACGGCACCATCCGCAATCAAGCTGGAAATGGAGGTGAGCCGCTCTGCGGGTACGAGGCGTGGGTTGGTGGGGTCAGTTTTCATTTTTCAAGGCTCCTTGCTATGCAACCAATCATCGGGAATAAGAATGGGGGTGGGGGTGGGGGTGGTGTCGTCGATCAGATCGGGCGCTGTCTGTGGTGCAGCCTGCTGCGTTCCCCACTGTGTATCCAGGCGAAAAAATTTGGGCGCCACGGCGGGTAGCACCGGCTCTGCTATTGGCAGGTTGGTCTGCCAGAACGGGTACACCATGGAAAGCGTCAGCAAGACCACGGCGAATATAGGCAGGATAAAGCGTGGCAGGGCCCACACCAACCAGCGCCAATACTCGCGCCGCGTTCCTATCCACAGATCGCGTTGCCAGCTTTTGGACAGCGCAGCCCGACGCAGCATATCGGTGCTGGGTAAAGCAGGCTGAGGTAGTTCTGGCAACCGCACGGGTGCCGCTGATCGTCGAAAAAGCACAGTACAGGCCCATCAAGGGGGCGTCTCAACAGAAGGTGCAGCAGCGGGCACGGTTGCGGTTGCGCTAGTGCCAGCACTGGCAGCGTGTGCTGGCGCAGTTACGGGAGGTTTTGATTTTGCATTGGCCACGGCGGGCGAGCGCTCCAGCGTAGCGTTCAAGTCTGCACCATTGACCTGTAGGCGGCTATAGCGCACATGGCCCGAGACGATGGCCGAGTCATGCAGAGTGACTGCACCACCAGCGGCATCAATCGTTCCCTCAGTACGCCCCATGACAGAAATTTGGTCCGCCAAAATGTCGCCCTTTACATGGCCCGTTTCGGTTACTACGACCGCTATTTTGGTGCTGGGCGCTTGCTTCAGGTTACCCTGGATGTATCCCGCCACGGTGCACATGCCAATAAGTTGTGCATTGCCCACAAAGTGCATGCCATCGGCAATTTCGCTGCGTGGCTGCTGGTCTGGTGCTTCTGCTGCCCTGGTTGCTGGGGGGCTGTGGCTTTCCGGGTTCAACACGGGAATATCTTTGGCCTGACTGGGCATGGTGCTTCCCAAACCGGCTGACACCGCAGGTGCTGGCGCTGTGGGCGTGAACGGTTTGTGAGATTTGTAGGGATGCTGTTGCATTGCATTCTCCAATCGTTAGTCAAAAAAATAAGCCATATGCCGTCTACAGATTGTGCTCCGTCAGTACGGGCAAACCTTCACCAGGTTTGAGCGTTCTGAAAGGGCCTTGCAAATCGGCCCCTTCATACAAACGCAAACGCTGCGCAGTCAGCATGCCTGTGGAAACGCCAGTATGCGCTACAAAAGCAGTGCCCATGCAGGTAACGACCGTATCTGCAGCCAGTGCTTGCGCCTGGCCTATTTGGCCAAACAAGTACAAATCACCCCAGACATGGATGTTTCCATGCACCAGGCCACCTGCCCACACAATCAGCCGACCCCGCACCTCTATATTGCCGGATATCTCGCCCTGCACCAGCACGCCACCTTCAAAAGTAAGCTGGCCCGAGAAGTTGCTGCCCGCTGCCACCCGGTTGATCACATTCATGGCCACCGGGTCAATGGTGAGGATGTCTTCGGTAGGCTTCATAGGTAATGAACCACGATAGAAGCGATCAAAGCCGTCACTCCTAAAACAAATACCACCATGCTTATTAACACGGTGTGGCGCAGCAACCAGCGTTGCAAACGACTAGGCCTGCGCACGGGCAGGCCACTGGCCGAGTCATGGCGGTATAGGGCCATCCAGGTTTGCCAGCCTTCAGAGATGTGGCTTTTGCCGGTATCCAGATTGACTTGCATTCCCGCCATGGATACGTTGGACATGGCCACCCTGTCTCCCAAAAAAACGGTTTGTGGCGCACCCACAATAGCGTGGGTAAAGTAGAGATCGTCGTCTGACATATTACTAATTGTAACTATAACTACTTATTTGTACAGTAATCAACATCGGGGCTTGGTTGCCAACCTACAAAATTGGTACATTATGCGCAAAATTATCTGCGAGCTAGCAAGGATCTAAAAACGAAAAAGCCCCGCACACAGCATCTGCGTGCGGGGCTTTGACTGTTTGCGGGCAGTATTAACGGCCTACCACGCGCACTACTTTGGGCTTGTTGGTTTTGGCATAGCCGCCGGGGCCGCTCTTGGGTGCGAATGCCTTTTTGGGAGCACCAAAGTCGCGGTCACCTTGCGGGCGGGGTGCGCGTTCGGCACGGTCAAACGCAGGGCGTGCGTCCTGACGAGGAGGTGCCGAACGACGATTCTGGTCAAAGGTGCCGCCACCAAAAGCGTCGTTGTTGCTGCCACCGAAGTCGCGCTGGGGTGCGCGCGGGGCCGGGCGTTCCTGGTCACGGCTGTGCAAGCCTTGGCCGGGGTTGAAATTGCGGGGTGGCTGTGAGTCGTCGCGTGCATCACGGCTGTCGCGCGGTGGACGGCCACCGTAGCCACCATCGCTGAAACTGCGGGTGCGGTCGCCAAAGCCTTGGCCTTGGCCTTGCTCACGCTGACCGCCACCAAAGCCGCGATTGTCGCCGCCACGGTTATTGTCACGGTTAGCACCGCCCCAGCCACTGCCGCTATTGCGCGAGTTAAAGCCGCCTTCGCGCGGCGCGTAAGAACGCTCGCCGCCGCCAAAGCGACCACCACGGTTGCCACTGCGGTCATCGCCACGCGGTGCAAATGAGCGCTCGCGCACGGTGGGCTCCAGGCCGGGAATGACTTCAGCCGTCAAACGCTGCTTGGTGTAATGTTCGATGTCGCCAATCTTTCGGCGGTCGCGCACTTCGGCAATCGTCACGGCCACGCCGTTGCGGCCTGCGCGGCCTGTGCGGCCAATGCGGTGCACGTAGTCTTCTGCCTTCATGGGCAAGCCGTAGTTGAACACGTGGCTGATGCTGCGCACGTCAATGCCACGTGCGGCCACGTCGGTGGCTACCAGAAATTGAATACGACCTTCGCGCAGCATGTTCAGGCGGCGGTTACGCAGCGCCTGGCTCAAGGCGCCGTGCAAGGCAGCGGCGCTAAAGCCCGCGTCGGCCAGGTCGTTGGCCAAGCCGTCACATTCCACTTGCGTAGATGCAAAAACGATGGCTTGTTCAATAGATTCATCGCGCATCCAGTGGTCTAGCAACTTGCGTTTGTGCACCATGTTGTCGGCCCAAAACAGGGCTTGCTTGATGTTGCTGTGGCGCTCTTGCGGGGTATCAATCGTCACGCGCTGGGGTTCGCGCATCACGCGGCCCGCCAGTTGCTGAATGCGGGCCTCAAACGTGGCGCTGAACATCATGGTTTGCTGGCGTTTAATCGTCAGTTGGTTGATGTCAGCCAAGTCGTCGCTAAAGCCCAAATCGAGCATGCGGTCGGCTTCATCCACCACCAAAAACTTCACCTCTTCCATTTTGATCTGGCCGCCGCGCTGCAGGTCAAGCAGACGGCCTGGCGTTGCCACTACCAGGGACGCGTTTTGCAGCTTGGCGACTTGCAACTGGTAAGGCATGCCGCCAATGACGGTGGCAATGCGCACACCGCGCATGTGGCGCACCAGGTCAATCGCGTCGTTAGACACTTGCTGGGCCAGTTCGCGGGTGGGGCACAAGATCAGCGCGCCGGGGGTAGCGGCCTTGAAGTTGCGCGGGTTGGTCGGGTCTTTGCGTTTGGTACGCTTGGGTACTTCCTGGCCGTTGGCTTTGGCCGCCGCCACGGTTTGGTCCCACTGATCCTGCTCGTTTTGCTCTTTGGCCATCATGTCGGCTTCCAGGGTGTGCAACACAGGCAGCAAGAAGGCGGCGGTTTTGCCGCTGCCGGTTTGGCTGGACACCATCAGGTCGTTGAATTTGGCACCCTCTGCTTGCGATTTCATGGCCAGCGGAATGGTCTTCAATTGCACGGAGGTCGGCGTAGTAAAGCCCAGGTCGATACAGGCTTGTACCAGCGGCGGGGTGAGGCCCAACAGCGCAAATGGATTGGGTTCGCTGGACGTTTGCGCAGCTTCAGCGAGCGCTAGACTTGCTTCGTCTTGAGCTGCGTGTTGCTGGGCATCGTTTAAGATGTGCGCATCATTTGCTACAGTTTCAGTAGCTGCTTGCGCAGTATCTACGCTGGCAACAGCATCAAATGATTGCAAAACAGTGTCTGCGGCAATAGCAGAGGAGCTAAATTCTTCGTTCATGGGCAGTCATGCACGCGCACACCCACATACACACAGTATGTTCGTGGCGAATGCCATTCTTTCAATAATAAGTCTTGTTGGGCAAGACAGGTTGATCACAAGAACATCAACCAACCAACAAGTTCAGCGTGTACAGGCCCGGAGGCTTTTGGCAATCCCGAAGGATTATGTTTGTAACGCGACGGCCCCGATCATCTTCAGGAGGCCTAGAGTGTGTGGCAGATGCACAATAACTTCGCTTTGATTTCCGCGAAGCCTTTAATTATCGCATACTTTGAGGCCGATTTAGGGTTTACCCGAGAGTTACAGTTTCATTCGGGTATGAGCGACGGTTAGCGAACTCTTTTGCTTTTGTACGGGCTTGGCTAGGTGTTTGCGGTTCCGCTCATGATGCGGCATACGCATAAATCGCGGAGCCCGCAAACACCTAGCCAAGCCTTGAAATGGTGGGCGCGCAACCGTTGAATACCGCAGACGCTGAGGTCGTGACCCTCCGAATAGTCACCGCAAACGCAGCAGGGTGAGCTTATGCTGTTGACCCGATTTTAGGTACTCCTACATGAGGGGCTGCAGCATACGCTCACCCTGCGTACAAGAGGTGACTTTCAATTTCTTTCAATCTCTAAAGCTCTCAATCACATACCCGCCCAGAGCACGCTAAGTGCAAAAATCTAGACTCGCGGAGGCTTGAGAAAACTAACCCGGTAGTACAGCATCTCATCAATCGACTCATGCACATCCGCCAGCGCCGTGTGCTTTTGCTGCTTTTTAAAGCCCTTGTACACATCGGGCTGCCAGCGTTTGGCCAGTTCTTTGAGCGTACTCACATCTAGATTGCGGTAATGAAAAAACGCTTCCAGCTTGGGCATGTAGCGCGCTAAAAACTTGCGGTCTTGCCCAATGGTGTTGCCGCACATCGGGCTGGTTTGCTTGGGCACATAAGTTTTCAAAAATTCCAGCAGTTGCGCCTCAGCCTGGGCTGCGGTGAGCTTGCTGGCTCGAGCCTTGTCTGTGAGGCCGCTTTTGCCATGTGTGCTGGTATTCCACTTGTCCATTTTGGCCAGTTGAATCTCGCTGGTTTTTAGTACCAGCACCGGGCCTTCCACCCGCACGCTCAGGTCAGAATTGGTGACCACCACTGCAATTTCCAGCAAACGGTTTTCTACACAGTCCAGACCGGTCATTTCGCAGTCCAACCAGACGAGATTTTGGTCAGATTTTTTGAGTGCAAGGCTTGGCTTGGGCAAATGGGTATGGATAGTCATACTACGTATTTTGACCTAATCCGCCCCTTAATCTGCACGCTTGGCATTCCAGCCCTAAAATCACGCCATGACACCATTTACTTTTACCCTCGCCTTCGCAACCGCACTGGTTGTGGGTCTGCTACTCAAACTTTGGCTGGCTACCCGCCAAATTCGCCATGTGGCCGAGCACCGCGCCGCCGTGCCTGCCGCGTTTGCAGAGCGTATTCCTCTGGTTGCCCACCAAAAAGCCGCTGACTACACGGTAACCAAATCGCGCTTTGGCATTATGGAAATGGCCTTTGGCACTGCCGTTTTGCTGGGCTGGACACTGCTTGGCGGGCTGGACTGGTTGAACCAGTCCTTGCTCAAGACCATGAGCCCCGGCATGTGGCAACAACTGGCTTTGCTGGGCAGCTTTGTGCTGATTGGTGGTGCCATTGACCTGCCATTCACCCTGTACCGAACCTTTGTGATTGAAGAGCGCTTTGGTTTTAACAAAATGACATTCAAGCTGTGGCTGGCGGATTTGATCAAATCGTCCGTAATTGGCGCGCTGATGGGTCTGCCCATTGCTGCGCTGATCCTGTGGCTGATGGGTGCTGCTGGCAGCCTGTGGTGGCTGTATGCATGGTTGTTCTGGATGGGTTTTAACCTGCTCCTGCTCGTTGTCTACCCCACGTTTATTGCACCGCTGTTCAACAAGTTCTTGCCTTTGGAAGACGTGGCCCTGAAGGAGCGCGTGACGGCCCTGATGCAACGCTGCGGTTTCACCGCCAAGGGTTTGTTTGTCATGGACGGCAGCAGACGCAGTGCGCATGCCAACGCCTATTTCACCGGCTTTGGAGCCAGCAAGCGCGTGGTGTTTTTCGACACTCTACTTAAACAACTCAATCCGGGAGAAGTCGATGCGGTGCTGGCGCATGAACTGGGGCATTTCAAACACAAGCACGTCATCAAGCGCATCATCAGCATGTTTGCGATCAGTCTGGTGGGGTTTGCGCTGCTGGGTTATTTGTCTCAGCAGGCATGGTTCTTTCTGGGGCTGGGCGTTCGCCCGGTGGCAGGCGGCCCCAGCGATGCGCTGGCCTTGTTGTTGTTCATGATGGCTGTGCCCTTGTTCACCGTTTTTATTTCACCCATCATGGCGCAGTTTTCTCGCAAGCATGAATTTGAAGCTGACGCCTATGCCGTGGCGCAAACCAATAGCGTTGATCTGAAAAACGCACTGCTCAAACTGTATGAAGACAATGCTTCCACCCTGACACCTGACCCGTTGTTTGTGAAGTTTTATTACTCGCACCCGCCCGCGTCTGAGCGTTTGGCCAAAATGGCATCATGAACTCTGTTTTGCATAAAAAAGACTGGAAAACCACCGCCCGTACTGCGCTAACAGCTACGCAAATCATAGCAAAACTGGTGGAATATCCGGGTTGGCTGCTGGACGGCGACGGCATAGCTGTTGCCATTCAAAAGACATTCAACTTTGCCAACTATCTGGAAACCATCAGCTTTGTGAATGCCGTAGCCTTTGTTGCCGAGCGGTATAACCACCACCCCGACATGAACGTGCATTACAACCGCTGTGTGGTGCGCTTTAACACGCACGACGTAGGCGGCATTTCTGCGACAGACTTTGCCTGCGCTACCGAGGTAGACGCCTTGGTACAAGTTCGTTGAGCACTGCGTTGAAGAACCAACCTGGCCTCATCATTGCCAGCTTTGGCCGCCACTTCATGGTCGAGGCGCCAGACGGAACAAGAACCTTGTGCCACCCGCGTGGTAAAAAATCCCAGGCTGTGGTGGGTGACAACGTGCAGTGGTTGCCCACTACCGATGAAGGCACGATAGAGAAAATAGACGAGCGGCGCAACCTGCTATACCGCCAAGACGAGATTCGCACCAAGGCTTTTGCGGCCAATCTGGACCAGGTGCTGATCTTGATAGCCGCTGAGCCCGAGTTTTCAGAGCACCAGCTCACGCGCGCGCTCATTGCTTGCGAAGTGCAGCATATCACGCCTATCATTGCATTGAACAAAAGCGATTTGATCGAACCCTTTGAGCGTGCTTGGCAAAGGCTGACGCCTTATCGGCACATGCACTACGGCGTGTTGCCACTGTGCCTGCGCATGTCGGGCGATACAGACAAAGCGCATTTGATGAAGCTACTGCAAGGCAAAACGACCTTGGTCCTGGGCCCCAGCGGCACTGGCAAAAGCACGCTCATCAACCTGCTGGCGCCTGGTGCACGTGTGGCAACGAATGAAATATCGCAAGCGCTCAATTCAGGCAAACACACTACCACCAGTACCACGCTGTACTGGATTGATGCTGGCACTGCTGAAGAAAATCGCACGGCGCTGATCGATTCACCGGGTTTTCAGGAATTTGGCCTGCACCACATAGAACCGATGCAACTCGCAGGCTTAATGCCCGATTTGGCCGCGCACGCTGGCAACTGCAAGTTTTATAACTGCACGCACTTGCATGAACCAGGGTGTGGCGTTATTTTAAAAACCAAAGAAGCTGAGAGCCAGCAAGGAATAAGCGCTAGCCGCTATCGAATTTATAGTGAATTATTTGCAGAATTATCTGCACCCAAAAACTACTAATAATTCAAGCAGGCAAGTGCGTGTACTGTGCAGCCAGCAATTTGAACGCCTGCGGGTCACCATCCTGCCCAATCTCTTGTTGCAAAATACTCGACACCTCGTCGGCCAGAGTACTAGCCAGTTTGGCATCTAAAAACAACAAGCGAGAACGGCGCGCCAGCACATCCTCTACCGTGCGAGCATATTCAAAGCGCACGGCATAACGCACCATGGCTTCAGTCAAACCACTATTTTCAGGCGCACCCAGTTCTCGGTCTGCGCCTGGCAGACTCTGCACTTGAGCGGCGTGACTGCCATACAAATGCAAACCCGGTGCTGCACTGACACGCAAGCCACCCGTTTGCGCGCCCGACAAAAGCATGTGCGCGGTAATGCCTGCGCTGGTTTGACGAATCAGATGCGACTCCATGCAACGCGCCAGCACGTCCTCAGCCATGGCGCGGTAGGTCGTCCACTTGCCACCTGTGACCGTCACCAAGCCAGACTTGCTGATCAAAATCGTGTGTTCACGGCTGAGTTGCTTGGTATTGCTGCCTTCGTCACTCGGTGGTTTGACCAGAGGGCGCAAGCCCACCCAGATGGATTTCACATCGCTGCGCTGCGGCGCTGTGGTCAGGTACTTTGCGGCCTCGCGCAAAATGAAAGCCAGCTCCTCTGCGAACGGTGTGGGTTCGCGGGCCAGATCGTGACGCGGTGTGTCGGTCGTGCCCAAAATGGTTTTACCCAGCCATGGCACTGCAAACAGCACACGCCCGTCTTCTGTCTTGGGTACCAGCAAGGCATGGTCGGTGGGCCAAAACGACCTATCGACCACTACATGAACGCCCTGACTGGGCGCCACCATGTCTTTGACCACGCGACCAATGGCCTGACCGTCTTGCTGGCGCAACTGGTCTACCCACACGCCAGTAGCGTTGATGGTGCAGCGCGCCTTGACGCGGTAGCTTTGTTTGGTTTCGCTGTCGCGGGCCATCACACCCACCAGCTTGCCGTCTTCGTGCACCAGACTTTCGACTGCGCAGTAATTGACCAGCAAAGCACCTTTTTCGGCAGCCGTGCGCGCCAGTGTGAGGGCCAGGCGCGCATCGTCAAACTGGCCATCCCAGTACTTCACGCCACTATTCAAGCCTTTCGTCTGTATCGTGGGCATGAGCTTGACTGTTTCTGCGGCGCTCAAAAACTCGGTGTCGCCCAAGCCTGCATCATTGGAAATTTTGCCACCCAGGGCGTCGTATAACTTCAGGCCAATACCGTAAAACGGCGTTTCCCACCACTTGTAGCTGGGCATCACAAATGGTAGCGGCTGCGCAATATGCGGTGCGTTGGTGAGCAGGTTGGCGCGCTCGTGCAGGGCTTCTTTGACCAGGGCGATATTGCCCTGCGCCAGATAGCGCACGCCGCCGTGCACCAGCTTGGTGGCGCGTGAACTGCTGCCTTTGGCAAAATCATGGCTTTCCAGCAGCACGACGCTGTAGCCACGCGCGGCTGCGTCCAGCGCCGCGCCCAAGCCGGTGGCACCACCGCCGATGATGGCGATGTCATACATCTTGTCTTGCGCAAGTCGGTGAAGAAGTTCTTGCCGCAGCATGGTTACCCTTTGGCCCAGCGGGTAGAGCGCTGCACGGCTTCGCGCCAGCGGCTCAGTTTGGCGCTGCGTTCACTCGCCTTCATTTGCGGTTCAAAGCGTTTTTCTACTTGCCACTGGCTTGCAATCTCGTTGCCGCTCTGCCAAAAGCCTGTGGCCAAACCCGCCAGGTAGGCAGCGCCCAGGGCTGTCGTTTCGGTAATGCGTGGGCGCACCACCGGTGCGCCCAAAAAGTCTGCCTGCATTTGCATCAGCAAGTTGTTGCGACTGGCACCACCGTCTACCCGCAGTTCTTTCAGGCCAATACCCGAATCTGCGCGCATGGCTTCAAACACGTCTGCAGACTGTAGCGCTATGGATTCCATAGCTGCTCGCGCAATATGCGCCTTGCCTGTGCCGCGTGTCATGCCCACCAGGGCGGCCCTGGCAAACGAATCCCAATACGGCGTGCCCAGCCCGGCGAAGGCGGGCACCAGGTACACGTCGCCGCTGTCGGGCACGCTGGCGGCCAGCGCTTCGACTTCCTGTGCAGACCGGATGATTTGCAAACCATCGCGCAGCCACTGGATGGTAGCGCCGCCCATAAAAACTGAACCTTCCAGGCAATAGGCTGTCTTGTGTTGTTGATCTGCGGGCCCTTGCCAGCCCACGGTGGTGAGCAGCTTGTTCTTACTGGTGACCGGCTTGGCACCCGTGTTCATCAGCATGAAGCAACCCGTGCCGTAGGTGTTCTTGGCCATGCCAGGTGCAAAGCAGGCTTGGCCGAACGTGGCGGCCTGCTGGTCACCCGCAATGCCTGCGATGGGGATTTCCACGCCAAACAAGCTCGCATCGGTCACACCCACGACGCCGCAGGACGGCACAACAGTAGGCAACACGGAGCGGGGGATGTTCAAAAGCCGCAGCAGCTCGTCGTCCCAGGCCATGGTGTGCAGGTTAAACAAGAGCGTGCGCGACGCGTTGCTGGCGTCCACCACATGCGTCTTGCCAGCCGTCAATTTGTAGATGAGCCACGAGTCCACCGTGCCAAAGCACAGCTCGCCATTGGCAGCGCGCTTGCGTGCACCGGGCACGTTGTCCAACAGCCACGCAAGCTTGGTACCGCTAAAGTAGGAGTCGATCACCAAACCGGTCTTGCGTTGAATCAGCCCCGCCTTGCCAGCATTTTTCAGTCCGTCACAAAATGCGGCCGTGCGGCGGTCTTGCCAGACGATGGCATTGGCCAGGGGCTCGCCAGTGGTACGGTCCCACAGCACCGTGGTTTCACGCTGGTTGGTAATGCCTATTGCTACAATATTAGTAGCTGCTCGCGCAATATCTACGCTGGCATTAGCCATTTTTTGTATACATAACTTCGCTACGGCGAGCTGCGATGCCCATAGCTCGTTGGCGTCATGTTCTACCCATCCCGGGTGCGGAAATATTTGCCGGAACTCTTGCGCAGCACTGGCGCTGATGCTGCCCGTGTTGTCAAACGCAATGGCGCGAGAACTGGTGGTGCCCTGATCGAGCGCGAGGATGTATTTCATGGTGATGAGGTTAACAGGGAGACGACCCGATCACGGACCGGGTCGTCTTCTTCAAGGCACTGAACTGTCACCTTAACGAACGCGACCTTCCTTCCATGCGGTCAAGAGCGTGTCGTAGGCAATGGTTTCGCCCTTTGGTTTTTCATTGGCCAGTTTTTTCCACGGAGCGCCTTTGTCCGACAAGTACTTGTTGGGGTCGCCCTTGGGGTTGAGCTTGGGCGGGCAGTTGGCCATACCGGCACGCTCTAGGCGGCCCATCACGTCGTCCATCTCATCAGCCAGTGTGTCCATGGCTTGCTGCGGAGTTTTCTCTCCCGTCACCGCTACAGCCACGTTCTTCCACCACAGCTGTGCGAGCTTTGGATAGTCAGGCACATTTGTGCCAGTTGGCGTCCAGGCCACGCGCGCAGGGCTGCGGTAAAACTCGATCAAGCCACCATACTTAGCCGCATTTTGCGTGAAGTAGTCATGCTTGATATCGCTGTCGCGGATGAAGGTTAAACCCGTGATGGACTTTTTGAGCGACACGGTTTTGGACGTGATGAACTGCGCATACAGCCAAGCTGCGGCACGCTTGTCTGGATCGTGGTCTTTAAAGAAAGTCCATGAGCCTACGTCCTGGTAGCCGTTTTGCATGCCTTGCTTCCAGTAGGGGCCGTTGGGGCCAGGAGCCATGCGCCACTTAGGAGTGCCATCCGCATTGACCACAGGCAAGCCAGGTTTGACCATGTCGGCGGTAAAGGCGGTGTACCAGAAGATTTGTTGCGCAATCTGCCCCTGTGCAGGCACGGGGCCAGCTTCACCAAAGGTCATGCCAGTAGCCTCTTTGGGTGCAAATTTTTTCATCCAATCGACATACTTGGTGAGTGCGTAAACCGCCGCTGGAGAGTTGGTAGCGCCACCGCGAGCAACCGATGCACCCACGGGCGTGCACTTGTCGTCTGCTACGCGAATGCCCCATTCATCCACAGGCAAACCGTTGGGAATGCCCACGTCAGCCGTGCCTGCCATCGATAACCACGCGTCGGTAAAGCGCCAGCCCAATGATGGATCTTTCTTGCCGTAGTCCATGTGGCCATAGACAGGCTTGCCGTCGATGTTTTTCACATCGTTGGTAAAGAACGCTGCAATGTCTTCGTAGGCGCTCCAGTTCAGTGGCACACCCAGGTCATAGCCATACTTTTTCTTGAACTCTTCTTTCAGCTCAGGCTTGGCGAACAAGTCTGCGCGGAACCAGTACAAGTTGGCAAACTGCTGGTCAGGCAGCTGATACAGTTTCCCGTCTGGTGCAGTCGTAAAGCTGGTGCCAATAAAGTCTTTCAAATCTAGACCCGGATTGGTATATTCTTTGCCGTCTGCCGCCATGTAGTCGGACAAAGCCAGAATTTTGCCGTAGCGATAGTGGGTACCGATCAAATCAGAATCTGAAATCCAGCCGTCGTAAATGGACTTGCCTGACTGCATGGAGGTTTGAAGCTTTTCCACCACGTCACCTTCCTGGATGATGTCGTGTTTGACTTTAATACCCGTGATTTCTTCAAACGCCTTGGCAAGAGTCTTGGACTCATACTCGTGCGTGGTAATCGTCTCTGACACCACAGCCACTTCAGCCACACCCTTGGCCTTGAGCTTGGCAGCAGCATCTATAAACCACTGCAACTCGGCCAACTGCTGCTCTTTAGACAGCGTGGACGGCGTGAACTCAGTGTCTACCCATTTCTTGGCTGCACTGGCACCCGCCGTGATGGCTGGCGCAGCAGCTGGAGCCGCTGCCGGTGCTGCAGGTTCTACTTTCTTGCCACAAGCACCCAGGCCTATGACAATGGCGCTGATCGCGGTAAGCGCATACATCGAACGTTTCATTGCTATCTCCTTTTGTATCGCTTCCCCTCTGACAAAAGTTATCGGCCCTGGGGAAGTGTCTGGGCCAGATTTTTTGAAAATTAATGCTGTGCTATTGCGTTCAGCCCTTTCGCATGACCCATAACAGCCACACCACGCTGAGCACAAAACTGATCCAGATGCTGGGCTCACTACCCAGGCTTAACCAATCCTTCAAACGCCCAGCCAGACCAATAAAAATCAGATTGATATAACCTGCACCAAGCAAACCCATAAACAAGCGATCACCGCGCGTAGTGGGGATCGGCAAAAAACCTTTGCGCAACATGGTGGGCGATTTGATCTCCCAAACCGTCATGCCCGCCAGTATCAGCACGATGCAGATAAAAAATACCGCCACAGGCAGTGTCCACGCCATCCAGCCAAACATGGTGTTAATCCTTTTTAAACGCGGCCCATCGCAAAGCCTTTGGCAATGTAATGCCGCACAAACCAGATCACAATCGCGCCAGGCACAATCGTGAGCACACCAGCAGCTGCCAAGGTTGCCCAGTCCATGCCTGACGCAGACACGGTGCGCGTCATGGTGGCCACAATCGGCTTTGCATTCACACTGGTCAATGTGCGAGCCAGCAGCAGTTCCACCCAACTGAACATGAAGCAAAAGAATGCTGTCACGCCAACGCCCGCTTTGATCAAGGGCAAAAAGATGGTGATGAAAAAACGCGGGAACGAATAACCGTCGATATAGGCCGTTTCGTCGATTTCACGCGGAATACCACTCATAAAACCTTCCAAAATCCACACTGCCAACGGCACGTTGAACAGCAAATGCGCCAACGCCACCGCGATGTGTGTGTCCATCATGCCCAAGGTGCTGTAAAGCTGAAAAAATGGCAACAAAAAAACGGCAGGTGGTGTCATGCGGTTGGTGAGTAGCCAGAAAAACACATGCTTGTCCCCCAAAAATGAATAGCGTGAAAACGCATACGCTGCTGGCAGTGCCACCGTAATGGCGATCACCATGTTGATGCCTACGTAAATCAGGGAATTGATGTAACCTGAGTACCAGGACGCATCGGTGAATATGGTTTTGTAATTAGCAAGCGTAAAGTTTTGGGGCCATAAAGAAAAACTGGACAGTATTTCCACATTGGTCTTGAAACTCATGTTCACCATCCAGTAAATGGGCAAAATGGCGAACGCAAGATACAAGAGCAGGAAAATACTACGCTTACGAAAACGCTTCTCATGCATGACCGCTCTCCGGTGTGCTGTCATCACTGGTGCCGACACGCTGCATCCAGTTGTACAGAATGAAACATAACAGCAAGATGATGAGGAAGTAGATCAACGAGAAAGCGGCGGCTGGCCCCAGATCAAACTGCCCCACCGCTTTTTGCGTGAGGTACTGGCTCAGGAAAGTTGTGGAGTTGCCGGGACCACCGCCCGTGAGTACAAATGGTTCGGTGTAGATCATGAAGCTGTCCATAAAACGCAGCAGCACAGCAATCACTAGCACGCCACGCATCTTGGGCAACTGGATATAGCGCAGCACCGCCATCTTGCTGGCTCCGTCAATGCTAGCGGCTTGGTAGTAGGCGTCTGGAATACTGCGCAAACCTGCATAGCACAGCAACGCAACCAAGGGCGTCCAATGCCACACATCTACCAGAAGCACTGTAAGCCAGGCGTCTCGTGCGTTGCCGGTGTAGTTGTAGTTGATACCCATTTTTTGTAGCGCAGCACCCATGAGTCCAATGTCGGCACGACCAAAAATTTGCCAAATGGTACCCACCACATTCCACGGTATCAGTAAAGACAAAGCCACCAGCACCAAGACCACCGAAGCTGGCCAACCATCCGCAGGCATCGATAACGCCAACGCAATGCCCAGCGGAATTTCAATCAGCAACACTGACAGTGAGAACACCAACTGCCTTGCCAGCGCCGCATGCAAGTCGCTGTCACGCATCACATTGGCAAACCATTCAGTCCCTACAAATATTCGACGCTCAGGCGAAATGATGTCTTGCACAGAGTAGTTCACCACGGTCATCAGTGGCAATATGGCAGAGAACGCCACACAGATGATCACCGGCAAAATCAGCCACCAAGCTTTTTGATTGACGGGCTTCATGCCAACAGCTCCTCGTTTTTATAAAAGCAGGTGTGTTTGCCAATGACACCTACCCATACCGCTTCGCCCACCTCTAAAGCCTGCACATCGGGCCGCAAACGTACTTTCAAAGAGCTTGCACCGCACTGCACCGTCAACAACTGACAGGTGCCACAATCTTGCCAGCGCAGCACTTTGGCTGGTACAGCATGCGGGTCTTGCGCATGACTCAGTGTGACATATTCTGGTCGTATTCCGATCTTGATGTCACCCGCAACCTGTAGATCCAGGCTGGTGCCATCAGGCAAAGGCAGGTTTTGGCCAACCACCAGAACGCTGCCATCGGCACACACAGCAGGCAAAAAGTTCATGCCGGGTGAGCCAATGAAATGCCCCACAAAGGTGTGCGCAGGGCGCTCAAACAGAGCATCGGGGCTAGCAATTTGCACGGCTTTACCGCGCGTCATCACCACCACCTCTTGCGCAAACGTCAGCGCTTCAATCTGGTCATGCGTGACATAGATCAAAGTCAATTTTAGCTCGTGGTGAATCTGCTTGAGCTTGCGACGAAGCTGCCATTTCAGGTGCGGGTCAATCACGGTCAGTGGTTCATCAAACAGTACTGCCGACACATCGGGGCGCACCAGGCCGCGGCCCAACGATATTTTTTGTTTTGCATCTGCAGACAAGTTGGCAGCGCGGTGGTTGAGCTGGCCGCTCAGTTCCAGCATTTCAGCAATTTCACCCACGCGCTTTTTGATCTGATCTTCAGGCATACGGCGATTGCGCAATGGAAAGGCCAAATTTTGCTCCACCGTCATGGTGTCATAGATCACCGGGAACTGAAAAACCTGGGCAATGTTGCGCTCTTGCGGGCTCAGCCTTGTCACGTCTTTGCCATCAAAGCTTATGCTGCCTTCTGATGGTTGCAACAAGCCTGAAATCACATTCAACATGGTGGTTTTGCCACAGCCGGACGGCCCCAACAGGGCGTACGCGCCACCATCACGAAAACTCATGGTGAGCGGCAGCAATGCATAGTCGTCCTCACCCTGCGGGTTTTTCTTGTAGCTGTGCGCCAGTTGTAGGTCAATGCGTGCCATGGTTAGCGCCCTCCTTTTGCCATGCGCTCAGGTGCACGCAACAACAACCCCTGCGCATCAAACACATAGACGCTGCCAGGGCGCAAATACAGCTTGATGGCCTGCCCCAGTTCAAAGAAATGCACACCCACCACCTGCGCCACCAACTCACCCAGCGGTGTTTGCACGTGCACAAAGGTATCGGAACCTGATATTTCTGCCAGCTCTACCTCGCCCGTTATTTCCACGTCGCCTTCCAAACGCTGCAGGCGCAGGGCGCTGGCGCGTATGCCAATCGTGAGAGCCTTGTCTTGCGCGCCTTGCTGGGCCAAAACATCAGGCAACACCATAGGCAACACATCGCCCGTACGCAGCACTGCGCCATTGGCCGCGCGGTCTGCAAGCAAGAAATTCATCGGCGGGTCGCTAAACGCGCGCGCCACACGCACCGAGGCGGGCGAATGGAATACCTCGCTCGTAGGGCCATATTGCAGCAGCTCACCAGCGTCCATCACGGCGGTGTAGCCACCCAGAAGCAAGGCCTCACTGGGCTCTGTGGTGGCGTATACCACCGTAGAGTCGCCAACCGCAAAAAGAGAGGAAAGCTCCTCTCGTAATTCTTCACGCAGCTTGTAGTCCAGATTGACCAGTGGTTCGTCCAGCAGCATGAGGGGCGCTTTTTTCACCAGCGCGCGAGCCAGAGCCACGCGCTGCTGCTGACCACCCGATAGTTCTGCTGGCAAGCGCTGTAGAAAAGGCACAATATGCAAACGCTCGGCCACTTGGTGGACCACATCGGCCAAATCTTTTTGCCCGCGTAGCTTGAGCGGTGAAGCAATATTGTCAAATACCGTCATGGACGGGTAGTTGATGAACTGCTGGTACACCATGGACACGTTACGTCGGCGCACGGGTACCCGCGTGACGTCATTCCCGTCTACAGACACGCGGCCTGCGGTGGGCGCATCCAACCCCGCCATGAGCCGCATCAGGGTGGTTTTGCCCGCTTGTGTGGCACCTAGCAATACCGTCACCACCCTTTGCTGTAACTCCAGACTCATCGGATACAGATGGACCATGGGGCCCACGGTCTTGCTTATATCTTGCATTGCAAGCTTCATTGTGTCGCCTTAACCACGTTCTAAACACCTGTTAGTTGATGACGTAAGCAAATACTGCTGTTTGTAATTTATTGTTCGTTTTGATTCTTTTCATGTTCGAATTACACCGTAATTTTTTCTTTTCATTGCTGGTGTTTTCCCTTAGTTGGTTTTAATTGCGCGTTTTATGATTTTTATGTATATATTGCATTACTGCGCTGCAATTGAAAAAAACCGTTTTTGCCCCAGATATGCACACCATCACCAACCCCCGGCAAGCCAAGTTGATGGAAGAAGTCCGTCGGCACGGGTCGGCTAGTATCGAGTTTTTGGCCGAGCTATTTGGCGTAACTTTGCAAACGGTACGGCGCGATGTACAAAAGCTGACGGAAGATGGTCACCTGGCCCGCTTTCATGGCGGCGTGCGCATGCCCAGCTCCACTACCGAAAACATTGCCTATCGCCAGCGTCAGGCACTCAACGCCCAAGGCAAGGCCGCCATTGCGCGAGCGATTGCCAAACGCATTCCCGAGGGTTGTTCTCTGATCATCAATATCGGCACCACCATGGAAGCGGTCGCACGCGAACTGTTGCGCCACCGGGGCCTGCGGGTGATTACCAATAACCTGAATGTGGCCGCTATTTTGAGCGACAACCCCAACAGTGAAGTCATCGTCGCTGGCGGCGTGGTGCGCCCCGGCGACCGTGGCATCGTTGGCGAAGCCACGGTTGACTTTATCAAGCAGTTCAAGGTTGATATCGGGTTGATCGGCATCAGCGGTATTGAGCTTGATGGCACGCTGCGCGACTTTGATTACCGCGAAGTAAAAGTAGCACGGGCCATCATGGACCATTCGCGCCAGGTGTGGCTGGCTGCAGACCAAGGCAAATTTAACCGGCCCGCGATTGTGCAGCTGGCACCAATGCAAGATATTGACTTGCTGTTTACCGACGCGCATCCGCCGCCAGAATTTGCAACATTGATGACCCAGGCGGGTGTGGAATATGTGGTGGCGCAGGCAGATGCTACGCAGGAGATTGAAAGTACGGCGGTTGCCGAGTAGTCAATTGCTATTTATTTAATAGCTGCTCGCGCATATTCTACGCTGGTATTGGGTGGTTTTAGCTACTATTATCATGTTCAAACAGCTACCAGAACAGTAATGCGCCAGCAATGCAGCAAGCGTGCTGGGCTCTAACCCAACAAGCGCGCCAACGTCAACAACGCCAACAGCAGCATCCACAGCACCACGCAGCGCCACACCAGACCCACGACGGCGCGCAGGTGTGCGGTTTGCGGCTCACGCCCGGCGGTAGCAGCGTCTTGGCTAGGCAAAGGCATTGCAGTCTCTGCAGAAGTCTGAAAGCTTTGTGTCGCCAGCGGCGAGAAAACCTCTTTCAACGCCTCGCCACCCAAGCGCACATTGATGGCACCCGAGGTAGCAGCCAAAATGACACCATCGTTTTCATTCATGCCGCCGTCCATGCCGTTGCGACTTAAACGCTGCGCAAAGTTGCGCCAGCTATCCACCGCATCTTCAAAATTGCCTACGATGGCAAAACCCAGTGCAGACAAGCGCGCAGGCAAATAATCAACCACATACCAAGCTTGTTGAGCTGCTGCAATCAGCGAGTCACTGCCACGAAACCTGATGGCACCGGTCTCAGTCTGCTTGCGGTGGGCGAAATAGCGCCGGGCAAACTCTGTCATGCGGTACAGAACCGCACCTGCAGGGCCCAAACCAAAGCCAGCCAAAAGAGCGTACCAGCCCAAGACAGCAAACACATGGCGGTGCGCAGCCAGTACAGAATGTTCAATGACATGGCGCACAATTTCACTGCGCGGCAAATCGCCAGTGTCTACTTGCTTCCACGCAGCCAGGGCCATGCGGGCAGCAGGCTCGTCACCGGCATCCAGGGCATCGCGTATGGTAGTAAAGTGGTGGCTAAATTGCCGAAAACCCAGCGTGACATACAGCACTGCTGCGTGCAACACAAAGGCCAATAGCACCCCCGGCCAGCCCAAGCCCCACACTAATAGCCAATGCAACACCAAAACTGCCAAAGACGGCAGTAAAACCACGGCACTCCAGGCCACCCAGCCATGCGGCGCGGCGCCAGCGTCCAGCGTACGGCTACACCAGCGCGCCCAGGAGCGCGCAGCTTCATACACCGGGTTGTTTAAAAGCAGCGGGCGCACCTGCTCCATCAACAAGGCAAAGAGTATGGCGAGAAAGCTCATGGTGCAATGATAGCGCCCATGCCAATGCTATCCCAAGCATTGGCGCTGCAATAGTGCGCAAACGTGGCGCTTATGCAAACGTATGTGTAATCAAGCACATATCTGCGTATCAGGCAATCAAAAACCGGTACAAATTGCGCAACATGCCGGCGGTGGCACCCCAAATAAATCTCTCTTGCTGCGCATCCTGCCAGGTCATCGAAAACCATTCGCGTTGCTGGTTTTGCCACGTAATCTGATGGCGCGCGTGGTGGGCGGGATTCATTAAAAAGTCCAGCGGTACTTCAAACACATCAGCAACTTCACCGGGATTTGCATGCAACGCGAAGCCTGGCCGCACCAGGGCGACCACGGGGGTGATGGTGAACGCTGTGCCTGTGACGTAGTGTGGCAAGTTGCCCAACACTTCGCAGTGACCTGGCTCCAGAGCGATTTCTTCGTGCGCTTCACGCAAGGCAGCCGCAGCGGCATCCGTATCGCACTTGTCTATCTTGCCGCCTGCAAAAGCTATCTGGCCAGAATGGGTAGTCATATGGGCCGTGCGCTGGGTAAGCAGCACGGTGGGGCGCTCGTGCATGACGATGGCCACCAGCACGGCGGCTTGCGCCGGTGCACGGTCTGTAAAGCGTGGCTCTTCGCGTATTTCTGGTGTCCACACAGGCGGTTGTGCAAAACGCTCGCGTAGCGCGACAGGCGTGAGTACATGCAAGGCTACCGCAGGCAAGTGGGCATCCACTGCCACTACGGGCACCTTGCGTGGATCAAAATTGGGGATCGTGGACAAAGAAACGAAAGCCATATGCGGGTGATGTGATCGCGTAATTCGACAAGCAATTTGCCATGAAAAAAAGCCGCCTCGGCCTGGGCCGGGCGGCTCTTTAGCCGTCAATGGCAGCTGGCTTTAAGCCGCTACTGCTGGTGGAGCTACTGCAGCACCTTTACGCGACAGTTTTTCCTTGATACGTGCAGACTTGCCGGAACGGTCACGCAGGTAGTACAGCTTGGCGCGGCGAACGTCGCCACGGCGCTTGATTTCGATGCTGGCAATGATGGGGCTGTACATCTGGAATGTACGCTCAACACCTTCGCCACTGGAGATTTTGCGCACGATAAAGCTGCTATTGAGGCCACGGTTGCGCTTGGCAATCACCACACCTTCGTATGCCTGGACACGCTTGCGGGTACCTTCGACCACGTTCACGTTCACGATGACGGTGTCGCCAGGTGCAAACGCAGGAATGGTTTTGTTCAAGCGAGCAATTTCTTCTTGCTCAAGAGTTTCCAACAGATTCATAATCTTCTTTCACGTCTTTTAGATCATGCCGGCTACGCTAGGGGCGACGTTTTTCATCGTTTTTGAACCCGTTTAGGTTCAGATGTGTCGCGGCGGGTAGAGGATCGAAAAGCTTTCTATTATAGCCTTTTAGGGCGTATTTTAGGCGCATAGCCTCTGCGGTGCGCAGGTTACGACTTTGGCGAGAGGTCTGGCCGCAACTGCTGGGTGAGTTTTTGGCGTTGTTCCGTACGCCAGCGCTCTATCTGTGCGTGGTTACCAGATAACAACACTGGCGGCACGTTGCGCCCGCGCCATTCTTCGGGGCGGGTGTAATGTGGGCAGTCCAGCAGACCCCCTACAGCGGGGTTAAAACTATCTTGCTGGTAACTATCGGTATCCCCCAGCACACCAGGTTGCAGGCGGGCAATGGCGTCCAGCATGGCGATGGCGGCAATTTCGCCACCCGAAAGCACAAAATCGCCCAGGCTGATTTGCTCGGTAACAAACATGTCAATAAAGCGCTGGTCAATGCCTTCGTAACGGCCACAGATCAAAATAGCACCCGTGTTGTTAGTGTTAACTTCTGCAAAATGTTCCACCAATGCGTGATTCAGCGAGCGACCGATGGGAGAAAACAACACCACAGGTGCTCGATCCGCCCTTTCTGCCTGCACCGCTTCCATGCAACGCGCCAAGGGTTCGGCCATCATCAGCATGCCGGGGCCGCCACCAAAGGGGCGATCATCTACTCGGCGGTAGTTGCCATCGGCAAAGTCACGCGGATTGCAAAAACGCAGATCCACCAACTTGCTGCCATCGTCCCGCGCTACAAATGCACGGCGGTTAATGCCGCTTTGCATAAACGGCGCAAACAGTTCGGGGAACAGGGTGATGATGTCAAAGCGCATGGTTTCTATCGTAGCGCATGGAATGCCAAAGTTGTGTGCGCTGGAGTTTGACAACACATCTGCGTGCAGCCCCAGCTAACTCCGCTTCAATAATCTGGCTGCCAGTCCACGGTGATGCGCTTTTC
Source organism: Polaromonas sp. (assembly GCA_043774625.1). GTDB lineage: Bacteria > Pseudomonadota > Gammaproteobacteria > Burkholderiales > Burkholderiaceae_C > JAAFIP01. Next base: position 45,932 of record JAYVTG010000036.1, read on the forward strand.
TTCAAGGCTCACCTTATCCACATAAGCTGCCACGAAGGGGATCAGGGTTTCGACTTTCTTACCATCCTCGCCCACCTGGTCAGCCTCTATCACCAGCACGGTTTGTGGGCCGGTAGACAGTAAATCCTTGACGTTGCCCAAAGCCAGGCCTTCACGGTTGACCACCGCCAAGCCCATCAGGTCTACCCAATAGTATTCATCTGTTGTCGGCGTCGGGAAAGAAGAACGTGCTATAAAAATACGAGCACCCCGCAATAACTCGGCGGCGTCGCGGTCATCAAAACCATCGGCCTGCGCAACCATGCCATCGCCATGTTCTTTGGATGAGCGAATGCGCAGCATTTGCGTACCTTGCACGACATGGTCTTGGGGGCGGGGCATGCCCGCGCGCGCCTGCGGCGTTTGCAAATACCAGCGCTTGGAAGAAAAAAGCGCCTCGGGAGAGGCGCTATAGGGGATGACTTTGAAAAAGCCTTTTAATCCCCATGCTTCTGCGATACGCCCGACTTCGATAGCATCTGCGGGCAAGGCCGCCGATTCCAGACCAGGGTGCATGCTCGCGTGCGCGGCTCAGGTGCCGCCGGGCCGCCCCAAGGCGACTGCGGCCCCTTTGGGGGGCAGCGCAGCACACGAAGTAGCAAGCGTGGGGGTCATTTAGGCTGGTTTTTTGGCAGCCTGAGCGAGCAAACGCTCAACGGTTGGCGAGGCTTGTGCGCCCACGCTTTTCCAGTAAGTCATACGGTCAGCAGAAATGCGCAGACCTTCTTCGCCATCAATAGCTATAGGGTTGTAAAAACCCAGACGCTCAATGAAATGACCGTCGCGACGTGTGCGCTTGTCAGCAACCACGATGTTGTAAAACGGACGGGCTTTTGCGCCGCCGCGTGAGAGTCGAATGACGACCATAATATGTTCCTTCGGGTGGAGTGAAATATTTTGCTGCGTTTGAGACACGCGACATGACCACCCGGCCAGCGACACGCTGCAAAGCTTTCTATTATAACGCCATACCCTGCTCTCATGTTAATTCTTTGTTTGAGACCTCCTTATGCCCCTGATTCGCCCCAGTACTGAAGCCGATATTCCCGCCATTCAGGCTATTTACGCCCACCACGTTTTGCACGGTACTGGCACCTTTGAGACCGAACCGCCCACAGCGGCCGACATGACCACACGCCGCGCTGACGTATTGGGTAAAAACCTGCCTTACCTTGTGATGGAAGATGCCGGCAAAATCACCGGCTACGCTTACGGTAACTGGTTCAAACCCCGCCCTGCCTACCGTTTTAGCGTGGAAGATTCGATTTACATGGATCCGAGCGCGGCTGGAAAAGGCTTGGGCAAGCTGCTTTTAATTGAACTTTGCGCCCAACTGGAGCGTGGGGGCATTCGCAAGGTGATGGCGGTGATTGGCGATTCGCAAAACCTGGGCTCGGTGGGCGTACATCGCAGTTGCGGCTTTACGCAGATTGGTATCGTCAAGTCCTGCGGCTGGAAGTTTGGGCAATGGCGCGATATTGTGATGATGGAAAAAATCTTGGGCGCTGGCGATACAACATCCCCCGACGGTATCAGCACATCACCCTGATCTGCTTAAATTTTTTCGGCTTCAGATTTCGCATATCTACTGGCGCGACAATAGCCGCATGATTAAAAATAAAACTATCGCTGCATGGCTGGCATTTCTGGGTGGCCCGTTGGGCTTGCACCGCTTTTACCTGCATGGGCTGGGCGATTGGCTGGGTTGGTTGCTACCCGTCCCCACGGCGCTGGGGCTGTACGGTGTGCAGCGAGTGCAACAGTTTGGCCAGGACGATACATTGAGCTGGGTGCTGATACCGCTGTTGGGGTTCACGATTGCGGGCTGCGCGCTGACAGCCATCGTCTACGGCCTGAGCACGCCCGAGAAGTGGAACGCCAGGTTCAACCCCCAGTCAGACCTGCAAGCATCTGGCGGACTAACCAACTGGCTCACCATTGGCGCGATCGTTTTGGCACTGCTGATTGGTGCTACCACCCTGATGAGCAGCATTGTGTTCAGCTTTCAGCGTTATTTTGAATACCAGATCGAAGAGTCGAAAAAACTCTCTCAATAAGGGCTCAGAAGAAATTAGCTGACCATGCGACTGAGCCTGATTTCTTCGATGCGCACCGCACCAATGGGCACGGTTTTGGCCGAAGACATTTCTCGTTTAAAGCCCGCCAGTTCATGAAAGCGCAATGCACGCTCATTTGCCAGTGGTAACCATATGCTGACTTTGGTGCAGCCCTCTTCTTTCAGTCCTTCATGGGCAGCGTCCCACAAGGCCAGGCCTGCGCCCCGCCCCCAATACGACTGCACGACATAGATGGCCCAGATCTCGCCCGTAGTAGGTGGTGTTTTGGGATCACGCGAGCGGTCAAAACCAACAAATCCCACCAGCTTGTCACCGTCTGTGGCCACCAGTACTTGCGGTTCGCTGTACTCAATAGCTTCGCGCCAGAAAGTCTGGCGTTTTTCTACGGACTGGCTGCGTAAATAATCGTCGGGCAAGATACCCTGATTGGCAGCCTGGCTAACCTTGGTATGAATTTCAGCAATCGCTTTGGCGTCGCGCAAAGCGGCAGGACGAACTTGAAGAACGGGAGAATCGGACATGAAGAATCAAGGTGAATGGGCGGGCGCTTGCCACGCCCGGAACTAGAAAACCTGCAAACTAACCCAGTATGCAATAGCCGCGACAAACGCGCTGGCGGGAATAGTGAAAATCCAGGCCCACACAATATTACCTGCCACACCCCAGCGCACTGCACTGGCGCGCTGCGTACTGCCCACGCCCACAATGGCACCCGTGATGGTATGCGTGGTGGACACCGGAATGCCCATGGCAGTAGCGGTGAATAATGTAATAGCACCCCCCGTTTCTGCGCAAAAACCGCCAACAGGTTTAAGCTTGGTAATTTTTTGGCCCATGGTTTTAACAATACGCCAGCCACCAAACATGGTGCCGGCACTGATGGTGACATAACAGGCAATCACCACCCAGACCGGCAAACCGTCTGCAGCGGCTGTAGCCTTCATCCAGGTGGGCAAGCCCTGCACGCCCGCAGTGGTGGCTGCAATCAATAGCAGCCAGATAATACCTGCCGTTTTTTGTGCATCATTACCACCGTGACCCAGGCTGTAAGCGGCCGCCGATGCGAGCTGTAGCCTGCGAAACCAGCGGTCTGTTTGCGAAGGCGTAGCACGGCGGCACACCCAGGCCACAAGCACCATCATCAAAGAGCCCAGCAAAAAACCCAGCATAGGTGAGACAAAGATAAACGCCACAATTTTCAGAACGCCCGCTGCAATCAGGGCGCTGGCCCCAGCCTTGGCAATCACCGCGCCCACAATACCGCCAATCAGGGCGTGCGATGAACTGCTGGGTATGCCGTAGTACCAGGTGAGAATATTCCAGGTAATGGCACCTATCAGCGCGCCAAACACCACATGGGTATCGACAATACTGGGCATGACAATGCCTTTGCCAATCGTTGCAGCAACGCTCAGATGGAAAACAAAGTACGCTACAAAGTTAAAAAATGCAGCAAATAAAACAGCCTGGCCGGGTTTAAGAACGCCCGTAGACACGACAGTCGCAATTGAATTGGCTGCGTCGTGAAAGCCGTTCATAAAGTCAAATGCCAATGCCAAGGCAATCAGCAAAAAGACAACCCAAAGCGCCGTTTGTGCGGTAGCGGTATCCATTGTGGGGGTGCGCGCCAGATTTAAGAATTTTCGAGGACCACGCCCTCGATCAAATTGGCTACGTCCTCACACTTGTCGGTAATGGTTTCCAGCAGCTCGTATATCGCCTTGAGCTTGATCACCTCGCGCACATCGGGTTCCTCACGAAACAGCTTACTCATGGCGCTGCGCATCACGCGGTCGGCATCGCTTTCCAGCTTGTCAATTTCTTCGCAGGTTTTCAAGGCTGCCTCTGCCGTAGCGTGGTCGTTCACATTGGCCAGCATCTTCACGGCGGAGTTCAGTCGTTCGCAGCATTTCACGCTCACGTCTGTCAGGCGTTTGATGTCTTCGGTCATGAACTTCACGTCATACAGAGCCATCGTCTCGGCAGAGTCTTGAATCAAGTCCGCCACGTCGTCCATGGTGTTGATCAGCTTGTGAATCTGCTCACGGTCGATGGGTGTGATGAAGGTTTTGTGCAGCATGCGGTTCACCTCATGCGTGATGCGGTCTGCCGCCCGTTCGGCGTTGTCTACATCGCGGTTGTACTGCTCACGCAGGTGCGGGTCGTTGTAGTTTTGTACCAACTGTCCAAACGCCCGCGCTGCTTCCACAATGCGGTCTGCATGCTGGTTAAACAATTCGAAGAAGTTGCCTTCGCGCGGAAGGAGTTTGCCGAAGAACATAGCGCAGCCTTTGTAATGTGACGATTTTGTGACGGATTTTACGTGGGTTCAGTGCGTATCTGCAAAACAGAAACTTACAGAACCCATAAAAACGGCCCCAAAGGGCTATTTTTATAGGTTGTGACAAGAAAAAGTTCCCACAGCCATCGTGGAATATGCGCGAGCAGCTATTATTTTTGTAGCATTTATCTTTACACCCATTGATACTTGCCTAGTCCGCACCAAGATTGACGCAGGTATTGTTTTTGCCACCGCCTATGCACGACGCAATGCTATTTGCCGCCTGGTCTGATTATTTTAAAATTATGTCGAATTTGACTTAAAATAAATGCAATGACTTCTTACAACAAGCCGCTAGTCTGGTTACGCACAGCGGTAAAAACACCGCCGTTGTCTGCCAACGCTCGGCTTGAAGCAGGCATGCTGCTGCGCCGCTTACAAAGAGGTGAACTGATACCGACGACGCAGTCACGCCCAATGCCCAGCATTGGCAAGGTATGCCACGAACTGCGCATCGTTGACGACAACAAGACCTGGCGAGTGGTGTATTGCATCCATAGCCAGGCGATTGTGGTGCTGCATGTGTTTGCTAAAACCACGCAGCAAACGCCCAAAGACGCTATAGCGCTGTGTAAGCAGCGCCTGCATGAATTTGAATCCCTTGTTGATAAGGACTAAGTGATGAAAAGCAAACTGGAAAAGAAACTGAAAGGCACCGACTGGCAAGTAGGCGGCGCTAGCGACTTACTGCAGCTTAGCCCGCAAGAAGCCGCGATGGTCGAGATTCGCCTGGCTTTGGCGGATGCAGCCAAAAAAGCGCGCTTGCAGCACGACCTCTCGCAAACTGAACTGGCCAAGCTGATGCGGTCGAGTCAATCGCGGGTAGCAAAAATTGAAGCAGCGGACCCCTCGGTGTCCATCGACTTAATGATGCATGCAATGTTGGCGGCTGGGGCTAAGGTAAAAGATGTGGGGCGGGCATTGACTGCCTGACCGTCATTACCGGTGCTTACGCTGCCACCGTCTGCGCCCGCTCCACAAACTCTGGCATCTGGTCAAAGTTCAGGTATTTGTAGATCTTGGCACCGTCTTTGTTGATAGCGCTGATGTCGCTCAAATACTCTTGCTTGGTCGGAATGCGGCCCAGCTTGGAGCAGATGGCAGATAGTTCTGCGCTGCCCAAATAGACGAAGGTGTTCTTGCCTAGGCGGTTGGGGAAGTTGCGGGTGCTGGTAGACATGACGGTTGCGCCTTCTTTCACCTGCGCCTGGTTGCCCATGCACAGGCTGCAGCCTGGCATTTCCATGCGCGCACCGGCAGCGCCAAACACTCCGTAGTGGCCTTCTTCGGTCAGTTGCTGCGCATCCATCTTGGTGGGTGGGGCCATCCACAGTTTGACGGGGATGTCTTTTTTGCCTTCCAGCAGCTTGGACGCTGCGCGAAAATGCCCGATATTGGTCATGCAGCTGCCAATAAACACTTCGTCAATCTTGCTGCCTGCTACGTCGCTCAGCGTCTTGGCATCGTCTGGGTCATTGGGGCAGCAGACGATAGGCTCGGTGATGGCGTTCAGGTCAATCTCGATGACGGTGTGGTACTCAGCGTCTTTGTCGGCCTTGAGCAAGGACGGATTGGCGAGCCACTTTTCCATCTCCTTGACGCGGCGTGTGATGGTGCGTGCGTCTGCATAGCCATTGGCGATCATGCTTTTGAGCAGCACGATGTTGGATTTGAGGTATTCCTGCACCGGCGCGTTGTTCAGGGCCACGGTGCAACCGGCGGCTGAACGTTCGGCACTCGCGTCGGCCAACTCAAAGGCTTGCTCGACCTTCAAATCTGGCAAGCCTTCAATTTCCAGAATGCGGCCAGAGAAGACGTTGATCTTGCCTTGCTTGGCAACAGTCAAGTGCCCCGCCTTGATGGCGTACAGCGGAATGGCGTGCACCAAATCGCGCAATGTAACGCCGGGTTGCATCGTGCCCTTAAAGCGTACCAGCACGCTCTCGGGCATGTCCAGTGGCATCACGCCAGTGGCAGCGCCGAAGGCGACCAGGCCGGAACCCGCGGGGAAACTGATGCCGATGGGGAAACGGGTGTGGCTGTCGCCGCCCGTGCCCACAGTATCGGGCAACAACATGCGGTTGAGCCATGAATGAATAATGCCGTCGCCCGGGCGCAGGCTGATGCCGCCGCGCGTGCTGATGAAGTCGGGCAGCTCGTGGTGCATTTTCACGTCCACGGGCTTGGGGTAGGCGGCGGTGTGGCAAAAGCTTTGCATCACCAGGTCAGAACTAAAGCCCAGGCAGGCCAGGTCTTTCAGCTCGTCTCGGGTCATCGGGCCGGTGGTGTCTTGGGAGCCGACGCTGGTCATCTTGGGTTCGCAGTAGGTGCCGGGGCGAATGCCCACCTGTTGCCCATTCACTTCAGGCAAACCGCAGGCGCGGCCGACCATTTTTTGCGCAAGGGTGAAGCCTTTGTTGCTGGCTGCAGGTGCAGTCGGCAGGCGAAACAGGGCGGAGGTTGGCAGGCCCAATGCCTCGCGCGCCTTGGTGGTCAAGCCACGGCCCACGATCAAAGGTATGCGTCCACCAGCGCGCACTTCGTCAAACAGCACCTCGCTTTTCACCGTGAATTCAGCGATCACCTTGCCGCCCTTCAGCGCCTTGCCGTCGTACGGACGCAGCTCGACCACGTCGCCCATGTTCATCTGGCTCACGTCCAGCTCGATCGGCAATGCGCCAGAGTCTTCCATGGTGTTGTAGAAAATCGGGGCGATCTTGGTGCCCAGGCAAACGCCGCCAAAGCGCTTGTTCGGCACGAAGGGAATGTCTTCGCCCGTGAACCACAACACTGAATTGGTGGCGGACTTGCGGGACGAGCCGGTGCCGACCACGTCGCCTACGTAGGCAACCAGGTTGCCTGATTTGTCAGATTTTTCGCGCAGGTCTTCAATGAACTTGATGGGGCCGCGCTTGCCATCTTCTTCGGGGGCGGCTTCTGCTGGCTGGCCATCGCGCTTGTTCTTCAGCATCGCCAGGGCGTGCAGCGGCATGTCGGGGCGGCTCCAGGCGTCGGGCGCGGGGGACAGGTCGTCGGTATTCGTCTCGCCTGTGACCTTGAACACGCTGATGGTGATGCTCTGGGGCACCTCGGGGCGCGAGGTAAACCACTCGCCATCAGCCCAGCTTTGCATCACGGCCTTGGCGTGGGCATTGCCGCCCGAAGCTTTCTCGCGCACGTCGTGAAACTGGTCAAACATCAGCAAGGTTTTCTTCAATGCTTCTGCTGCGGTGGCAGCGCAAGTCGCGTCGTCCAGCAGGTCGATCAATGGCGTGAGGTTATAGCCGCCCAGCATGGTGCCCAAAAGCTTGGTGGCATGTTCGCGCGTAATCAGGCTGCACTTTTCGGTGCCGTGCGCCACCGCAGCAAGGTAAGAGGCTTTGACCTTGGCAGCGTCATCCACGCCTGCGGGAACGCGGTAGGTAATCAGCTCGACCAAAGCTTTTTCTTCGCCCGCTTGCGGGGCTTTGAGTTGTTCCACCAACTCGCCCGTTTGCTTGGCTGACAGCGGCAGCGGCGGGATGCCCAAAGTGGCGCGCTCGGCCACGTGGGCCTGGTAGGTTTGCATGAATGCGGATGCCATGGTTTTCTCCTGGTCTAAATACAAAATATCAATAAAAAGTGTCAAATGCCAGCGCCAATACTGCGCAAGCAGCTATAAAACTTATAGCGTAATGTTACTGAACCTCACCGCATGTCGTTCTAACTTTCTTGCGTTTACTTCTCTTGTCCAGGTGCGTCCAGCACCGAGACAGGTGGGTTCGCCTTCATCGCGTCCGCCACCAATTTTTGCTCTGGGCTGATGCAGTCATCCGCCAGGCGACGCCCCTGGCGCTCGTTGAACAGCATGGATTTATTGGCCAATTGCATGTAGACCACGCCGGTTTTGCTGTCTTCCAGACGAATGGCACCCGACTTGGCGGGTACGGGAACGACATCGTATTTAACCCCAGAAAATTGTAGGTCAAATGCGCCATTGATTTTAGCGTCTGGCGTGATGGTGACACTACGCCCTTCACTGCATTGCACCCGGCCTGTGTGCACAATTTGCGCAATCGACAATTGTTCGGGAGTCAGAGCGACCGGTGCCACCGCAGGGGCTGGGGTTGCAACCTTGTGCGCTGGCTTGCTCGTATGCTTGGTAACAGGTTTTTGGGGCGCAGTTTGCGTCGTTTGCGCAGTTGCAGAAAAAGCCAGCAGCGTGGCGCATAGAGCAAGTAAAACTTGGGAAAAAATAGCATGCATGTTGTTCTCCAGTGTGTTGCTAAAAATACATTCGAACTTCTGGTGACATGGCGCGGCCCGTGCGGTGTGCACGTTCTAGCACTTGCCAGTAATAACGGTAGCTGGCACGGTCGTGTAGCTGGCCATTAAAACTCGTGGGAGCCCAGGCAGCTAATGCGCCAGCAGCTATTATTTTTGTAGCGTCTTCGATTTCTCTTTCTGCTGGTGCAAACGCCGCAATGATGGGGCGAATCTGCGCCGGGTGAATGCTCCACATGCGCGTGTAGCCCAGTGTGGTGCTGGCTTTGGCAGCCGCCATGTGCATGGCCTGCATGTCTGCAAATTCTGTCACTACACAATGCGATGGCACCTTGCCAAAAGCGTGGCAGGCAGCGCTGATTTCGGTTTTGGCGCGCACGACTAGGGGGTGGCTAAATTGCCCCGTGCTGGTCATGGCGTCGGACGGAATCGCCCCACCATGGCTTGACACAAAATCCAACAAACCGAAGCTGACGGATTCGACACGTGGATGCGCGGCAATGTCAAACACGCGGTGCACTGCGCCGGATGATTCAACCAGTGCATGCAAAGGAATGTGATGCCCGCCAGCTGCGTTCACCGCGTTGACCGCACGCTGCACATCTGCAACGCTCTCTACTTTGGGCACCATGATGTGGGACCACTTTTGGGAGCCTTTGACCAGCAGATCCACATCTTGCTCAAACGCGGCGTGGTCAACTGGGTGCACACGCACGCCAATACGCGCTTGTTTGCGTGCTTGCTGACCCTGTGCCTTATTTGTATTTGCTATATTTTCAGTAGCTGCCCACGCACTATTGGCGCTGGCTAGAACCATATTTGCATGGTCAAGCTCGCCACCCACGGGCGCGCCGTCTTCGCAGTCCAGTGTGGCGTCAAATACGCAGGCACCAAACTCTTGGGTCATCTCGGCTTGCAGTGCGAGTGACTTTTTAATACGCGCCTCGACGCCGCTGTAGTGGTCGCAAACCGGAAGCGTGATGCTCCCAGCTTGAGACCCCAATAGAACTTCGCGTGGATGCATGGTCTGCTTACAGCAAATGCTTGACGCCGTCTTTTTCGCCTTCGAGTTCGGCCAGTGTCTTGCTGATGCATTCTTGTGAGAACGCGTCTATTTCCAGACCTTCCACGAGTTTGTAGTCGCCGTTGTCGCAAGTAACTGGAAAGCCGAACATCGTGTCTTTGGGAATGCCGTATTGGCCGTCTGACGCAATGCCCATGGTCACCCACTTGCCGTTGGTGCCCAGCGCCCAGTCGCGCATGTGGTCGATAGCGGCATTGGCTGCAGATGCTGCAGACGACAAGCCGCGCGCTTCAATAATCGCCGCGCCGCGCTTGCCCACGGTTGGCAAGAACACGTCTTTGTTCCACACCTGGTCGTTGATCATCTTGGCCACGCTTTCGCCCTTGATAGTAGCGAAACGGTAGTCGGCGTACATAGTGGGCGAATGGTTGCCCCACACAGTGAGTTTTTCGATATCAGCCACGGCTTTGCCGGTTTTGGCGGCAATTTGCGAGGCCGCACGGTTGTGGTCCAGGCGCAGCATGGCGGTGAAGTTTTTGCGCGGCAGATCGGGCGCGCTCTTCATGGCGATGTACGCGTTGGTGTTGGCAGGGTTGCCCACCACCAGCACCTTCACGTTGCGGCTTGCCACTGCATTCAATGCCTTGCCTTGTGCGGTAAAAATCGCGCCGTTCACGGCCAGCAATTCGGCACGTTCCATGCCGGGGCCGCGTGGGCGCGAGCCGACCAGCAGTGCGTAGTCGGTGTCTTTAAATGCCTTCATCGGGTCGTCATACGCTTCCATACCCACCAGCAGCGGGAAAGCGCAGTCTTGCAGCTCCATCATCACGCCCTTCAGGGCTTTTTGTGGACCTTCAACCGGTACTTCCAGCAGTTGCAAAATCACGGGCTGGTCTTTGCCCAGCATTTCGCCAGAAGCAATACGAAACAGCAGGGCGTAGCCGATTTGACCAGCGGCACCGGTAACGGCAACGCGAACGGGTTTTTTACTCATGAAAGGCTCCAGATAAAGAGAAGATAAAGAGACAGAAAACTAAGCAACTAAAAGCGCCGCGCTGATGAGGCCTGCACGAGTGACATGGCAACAACACGGGCCTCGCAAATTACAAATAAGCCCTAGAGTTTACCCTCGAAAAGCCCTTAGGGTCAACTTGTCTTATGTCTTATATAAGATATGATAAACCAATTGTCTTTTCAGTTCCTTTTTTGAGCCGCCTACCCCTGCTTTCTGCCCAAACCAAGACCGCTTTATGGCCACCGCCCTCGCCTCCAACCCTGATGATCTGGGCACTGCTACGCCCGCTTTCAGCCCGCTGTACCAGCAAATCAAAGGTCTGATCTTGCAAAGCCTGCAGTCGGGCGAATGGAAGCCGGGCGAAGCCATTCCCAGCGAGATGGACCTGGCCGCCCGCTACCGCGTGAGCCAGGGCACCGTGCGCAAAGCCATTGACGAGCTGGCCACAGACAACCTGGTGGTGCGCCGCCAAGGCAAGGGCACCTTTGTGGCCACCCATGCCGAGCAGCATGTGCAGTTTCGTTTTTTAAAACTGGTGCCCGACACCGGCAGCCCCGGTAGCGAAGGCCCCGCGCAGCGCGACATCATCGAATGCCGCAAAACCCGTGCCAGCGCCGACATAGCCCGCGCACTGGCGCTCAAAACCGGTGACGCCGTGCTGCAAGCCACCCGCGTTTTAAGCTTTGCAGGTGTACCCACGATTTTGGAAGACATCTGGCTCCCCGCTGCACCCTTCAAAGGTTTAACCGCCGAGCGTCTGGCCCAGTACCACGGCCCCATGTACGCGCTGTTTGAAACCGAATTCAACGTCCGCATGGTGCGTGCTGAAGAGAAAATACGCGCAGAGCCAGCGCAGAATGGGCGTGAGCAGCTATTAAAAGTAGAGCGCGGCACACCTCTGCTCAGTGTAGAGCGCATCGCTTACACGTATAAAGACGTGCCGATGGAACTTCGGCGCGGGTACTACCGCACCGATACGCATCACTATCACAATACCTTGAATTGAGCTTGTAAGCGCGATACGAAGTCAGTAGGCTTTATTGCTTTGCCGAATCTACCGTTTAAAAACCACTACGCCATTGACAAGGCCCAGTGAAGATTTAAAGCCATATTGCAAGCCGGCCCGTGTATTGCCAGTACCAGCAACAAAGCCCGAGACCGTGTTACCACCCACAAGCGTACCGCCTGTGCAAGCCGGTGCGCAGGACGTTCCAGTCCCGGTAATGGTGCCGGTAGTGCCAGGCCCAGAAAAAAGTGTACCTGTGGTGCCACCTTGTACACCTGTACCAGTGAGGCTGAATGTTTGACCGTTTACTGTCACATTAGCCAACCTGTAAGACATCGTGCCTCCAGTTGCACCTGGAAATGTAAAATTCAAAGTACCCGTAACGGTATCTTTAGTCCCCGTTGCTATAACCGCTCCGGTGGTGCCATTTATAAGTAGTGGCGCGGTTGAAGAAAAACTGACAAATGCACCAGTAATCGGCACGGTAGCACCTGGTACCCCGGTCGCATAGATCAGGGAGTCTAACGGTCCAGATTTATTAAGATTACTACCCGTACCAGCTGTCCAGCGTCCCCAAGCCACGATACCGTCGGATCCAAAATCAACGACGTTGCTGCTAGCAGTAGTTGCTATAACAGTGCCGTATCCCGGTACAGACGCAGAAAACCCAATTAATCGTCCTTGTAGATCGAAAGCGTAGGCGATCGGGGAAATCTGCGCACCCACAAAAATAGGACCCATTCCAAACGAAGACGCAGCGTCCATACTGTTAGGTACGAAAGCCAGCGGAATTGTTACTGGTGCTGGTGCTGGTGCTGGTACTGGTGCTGGTACTGGTACTGGTGCTGGTGCTGGTACTGGTGCTGGTACTGGTACTGGTGCTGGTACTGGTGCTGGTGCTGGTACTGGTGCTGGTACTGGTGCTGGTACTGGTGCTGGTACTGGTGCTGGTACTGGTGCTGGTGCAGGCGCTGGTGCAGGCGCTGGTGCAGGCGCTGGTGCAGGCGCTGGTGCAGGCGCTGGTGCAGGCGCTGGTGCAGGCGCTGGTGCAG
>JAYVTG010000037.1:0-2234 GCA_043774625.1 Polaromonas sp.
GCCGAACTCCGCCCGCAAAGCCTGGTCATGACACTGGACAACGACTTTTCGGTCTATCGCAAGAACGGGCGGCAGGTGATTGGGGTGTTGCGGCCTTGAGTGCGCACCAAGAAGCGTTCCACAGGATTAAACTCGTCCTGTGCTATACCTCAATCGACCCAGGAGCATCCATGCAAGCTGACATCACCACCCTCAAAATGCAAGCAGCGTTGCTACCGCCAATGGACCGTGTCCGCCTGATTGAGTCCTTGCAGGAGTCGCTTGAGGTCAGTGACACAGGCATTCAACAGGCATGGGCACTGGAGGCAGAAGACCGCCTTGATGCCCTGGAGCGCGGTGAAATCCAGACGCAAGATGAACCTCAGGTGCTGCGCGATTTCAGAGCGCGCCGTGCATGAACCTGCGCTGGCTACCAGCCGCAGATGCCGAACTGGCGCAGGCCATCGCCTGGTACGATGCCCAACAAGACGGTTTGAGTGAGCGGCTCCTGCAAGAGTTAACCCACGCCCTCAGCCTGATTGAACAGTTCCCGCGGGCTTGGCATCCGTTGACCAAACGGATTCGCCAAAAGCGGTTGAACCGATTCCCCTACGCAGTCATCTACACCGGTCAAGTGGATAGGCCTGTTGTGCTAGCTTTTGCCCATCAACATCGGCAACCGAATTATTGGCGCGGACGACTGAAACAGGCCCAATAAGGTTATTTCGAGACGGAGAAACCAAGGGTTTATTCGGGTCTTGAAGTGTCGAAAAATTTGACATCTACTGCCTTGCCTTGCCTTGCCTTGCTAAGCCATTGATTTTTATCAACTAAAAGGCCTTTTGCGCAGTTCGGCACGATTGTTGCTTTTTGTAGCAGATGGGTAAACGCGCGTATTGCCGCAGCCCGAAAACAAGGGAGTAAAAATGGCAGTAAAAATCAAATTGGCCGCATTGGTCTGGTTTGTTGGGTTTTTAGCAGTCTTTGCACCAGCAGCGCAGGCGACGCACGTTTTTGCCAGCGTGACTTGTTCACAGCAGGTCACCGGATCCAATGCGGTTACCCGTTGTGTTGACCCAGGAGGTATCAGCACTGATAACTCTTATACCCCAGGTTCCCCCTTTAAATGCGCAACTGTCCTCAGGCAATTTGTCAGACCCCAATCAAAACGCCTATGCACTGGAGGGCAACGCCCGTGCAAATTTCGGTAACTTGGGCGTAAGCGTTTACCAAACCTTTCAAAATGCCACAGACTTGCCGGGCAACCTGTCTCAAACACGTGATCTACAGGTTACAGCATCAGGAACTTGGGCTGACTCGTTTGTTGTTCAAAGTTCAACGCTTGCAAATGGCGCGACAGTCAGAGCAAAGGTTCACTATCAAATTGATGTTCAGGATTTGCAATCATTTCGCACTTTGGGTCCATCCAATTGGGCTTACTCCTATTTGATTTTCGGTTCTAGTTTTGCTGGGACAGGCGGTGCGAGCTTCTATTGCTTGGCGAGTGGGAGTGTTTACGGGCAAGACCCATGTTCTGCCGTTAGCAGTCAATACCACCCTTTGATCTTCGGTCTGAATATGATTGAATATGAAACGGATATTCTTGTCGGTCAAACTTATACCGCCCAAAGCTCACTCGCTGCATTCGCCGGTGGCTTAAATGAAGCTGCCGGATTTGGAACGGGGCAAGGGGTCAGTTCTGGACGCTCTTCAGTGGATGCCTTCCACTCTGCGCACAGCTATTTTGAAATCATCGGCTCAGACGCGATTTTGAGCTTTGCAAGTGGAAACGACTTCAGCCTTCCTGCTTCAACTGACAACCCAATCCCAGAACCAGAATCCATCGCCCTCACCCTCGTCGCACTGGGCGCATTGGCTTTCACCCGACAGCGCAGGCTGCATGGCAACATCAAAAAACCGGCCTGAGTTTTGCGTCGCGGTGGGTGAAAGCATGCCGGCACGTTGATCGTATCCCCATCGATCCCATAAAACAGCGAATAGGGAAAGCGGTTCAGGTGTGCGCAGCGCACATCGGCCTGGGCCAAGGGCTTGAAAATAAGCTGAAAACGGGTGCTCAGTGCCGTGCTGTGCGCAATTTTTTCCTTCAACTGATCCAGATCGACGCCCGGCTCGCCGGGGTTGGCACGGTGGTGTGCTAGACGCCGCTGTAACTCAGCATGCTACCTGCCGCTGATGAGGGCGCAGAGGGCGCATAGCGCAATGTGCCCGCAGCCTGGCGGCATCATCGTCTAAAG
>JAYVTG010000038.1:0-2131 GCA_043774625.1 Polaromonas sp.
TCACATTAAGCACATTAAGGGTCAGGTCTCCCATCTTGCAAAATAATTCACCTTGGGTTAATCTTTGTCAATGGTTAGACCTCTGCGCATTGAATACCCCGGAGCCGTTTATCACGTCACATCACGCGGCGACAGGCGCGAGCCCATCGCTGTCGACGATGTTGATCGAGCTGCGTTTTTTGCAATCTTGGCTCAAGCCTTTGAACGCTTTGATGCACACGCTTTGGCCTACTGCCTGATGGGCAACCACTACCACCTGGTCATCCTTACCCGTGAAGCGAACTTATCGCGCCTCATGCGCCACATCAACGGCGTGTACACCCAAACCTTCAACCGCCGCCACCAGCTCACAGGGCACCTCTTTCAAGGCCGCTTCAAAGCTATATTGGTTGATAGCGACAGCTATCTGTTGGAAGTGTGCCGTTATGTTGACCTTAACCCCGTTCGCGCCAATATGGTCGACAGCCCTGATGCCTACCCTTGGAGCAGCTACCGAGCTTTGACTGGTCTGGCAGACAAACCGCACTGGCTTGACTCGCAATCAGTCTACGAGCAAGTAGCACCCGGCAAAAGCGCCATACAAGCTGCCAAAAAATACGAAGAATTCGTATCCCAAGGCAAAGGTGTCGAGTTATGGAGCAATCACCTCAAGCAGCAAATTTATTTGGGAAACGACGACTTCATCAATCGCATGCAAAAGCTTGCTGGGCTTCAAGCGCAAGAATCAAATATGCCCAACACACCGCGTAAAGCAAACGTTAGCAAAATTCAGTCAAGCGCCCCGCCACTAGACAGCAACATCAAGCGCTTTGCCAGCCTAAAGCATCACTCCAAAGCTGAGCGAAACCAAAACATAGCTAACGCCTTTTACCAAGGTGGGCATAGCCAAACGGCAATCGCGTTGGCGTTTGAGCTATCAAGCTCTACAGTCAGCCGGGTGATCAAGGAGTATGAAAATGAGAGTCAAAAATGAAACGTGCAGAAAGATTTCAGGAAGCGGGAGACCTGACCCTGTATGCTGGACCTGACCCTGTATGCTGGACCCTGTATGCTTGCTGAAAATTTGTTTGGGCTTGTTTGTAACTCTGTGTCGCGCATGGCGCGTAGTTTCTGGCTGGTTTTTTTGGCTCTCTGCTTCTTTGCGTCAGGTGCCTATGCACAAGAAACAGTTTGCGCGCCGGTCAAGATCGAGATCAAGCAAGAGCTGACGCTAGAGCGGCAGGCTTTTGATGCAGAAATGCGCATCAACAACACGACGGACAGTGGCCTGATTGAAAATGTATCGGTGGTGGTGAAGGTGACTGACAAGAACGGCGTGCCAGTCGCTGTTACAGACAATCCCAACGATCTGACAGCGAAGTTTTTTATTCGTCTGTCAGGAAAACAGAATATTTCTGATGTGACAGGTACTGGGGCCGTCAGCCCCAAGACGACTGCTTCAATCAATTGGTTGTTAATACCGGCGCCCGGCTCTGCTGGGCCTAACCCTGCGGGTAAAAAATACCTCGTTGGCGCTACCTGATACCTACTCTGCTCCTTGGCTCAGGAGTATTCGGAGCAAAACGGCTTTTAGGAACGGCTTTAAGGACAGAGTCAGGCGTAAGCGGGCAATACAATTCACAGGTCTGAAAAACTAGCAGAAATCAGAAAATATGCCTTTTACCCTTTCCATCCATGACCGTCGCCAAATTACCCTGCCAAGCGAGATCGTGGCGGCTGCAAGTCTACAGACAGACGACATGCTGAAAGCCAGTTATTTGAACGGCGTGATTCAGCTGGTGCCTACGCACAGCCTGGCGCGGCGCGGTGACATGGGGCGCTTTTTGGGTAGCGCTGGCGCCAGCTATGGCACAGACGACGCTGCTTTAAACAACTGTGTTCGTAAGCATCGCGATGCTTGGTAGCGCCTGATGCTCGACACGCAAGCCTTGTTGCAGCGCCACGCTGGGCAACGGGTTTACTTTGACACCAACATCTTTATTTATCTGTTGGGCAATAGCCCGCGCTATGCAACCGCCTGCTTGTCATTGCTACAGGCTTGCGCTGACCGAAAGCTACTTGGCTTGACGGGAGATGTCACCCTGGCAGAGCTGCTGGTAAAGCCGCTGCAAAACAATAACGCCGCCGAAGT
>JAYVTG010000039.1:0-6666 GCA_043774625.1 Polaromonas sp.
CCGATAAATCAACTACTTACATCAACCCCTGCGAATTTCAATCGGGATTTGGCGGCTAAACAGCTGCCTCTCCTGTGAAGAACGTTGGGACACTACTAACTTCAGGTCTAAGTATTGAATGATGAAAAAAGAGCGCCTTGGCGCTCTTTTTTGTGAGTTTAGCAATCAATTAGCGGCATTGTGCAGGTGCATACTTAGCCAACATCGTGCCAGCAATTGCAGTTGTACCGCCGGTGAATTTACCTGTATCTGTGTTTGTACCAGTGCCCACGCCTGCGGCGGATGTACACAGCCAATCGACAGCACCAGTTTTAGGTGGGGTGGCAGCTTGGGCGGCGTCGAGTGATGTTGCCACGCTGGCAACACCTGCAGAACCGGCCAAATCGCGGATGTAGGGGAGGATCAGTAGAGTACTGTTAGCAGCAATACCGCCAACAGTTGTTGCGTTGTACACAACAGTAATGACGCCAGTCGTGCTGTTCATCAAAACCGATTGCACAAACTTGCTGTTTGCGCCTGTGTTAGTTGACTGTGCGTTCCAAACGGCAGCAGTGCGCTGCAAATCGGCACCGGAAGTAGCACCATCAGTAGCAATAGCTTGCTTGGCAGTGCCGGCCAAACTTAAACCTTCAGTAACACGGGCACGGATGGTGTAGTCCTGGTAAGCAGGCAATGCCACAGCAGCCAAAATACCGATAATCGCCACAACGATCATCAATTCGATCAGGGTAAAACCCTTTTGCAATTTGCTCTTCATAAATAACTCCAGTTAAAAAATAAGAAAGGTTGAGAAAGCCAACTTAACTTGCAAGGCGTGTGCCAACCCGTTTTGGCTACTAAACTG
This sequence comes from Polaromonas sp., assembly GCA_043774625.1. Classification (GTDB taxonomy): domain Bacteria; phylum Pseudomonadota; class Gammaproteobacteria; order Burkholderiales; family Burkholderiaceae_C; genus JAAFIP01. The sequence continues at coordinate 845 of JAYVTG010000039.1, forward strand.
ACCATGTAATGCGAAATTGTTCACGCTACTGCGTTTCAAACGGGTTGGTGTGACAAATCAGGGCTATGTGGGGTGACAAAATTGTCAAACTGTGACGAAGATGGTCGCTAAGTGGCGTGTGCCAAAGCTCCGGTGCGCTACATGGCATCGCTGAGCCTAGACCGCGAAACACCATGCGAAAGCGTCTGCGGCTTTTCGTGTGCTTCAACTTCCATAGGCATGCATTTTTAGGTTAAATAGGCCAGTAGCCAGCATGGGGTATGCGCGAGCAGCTACTAAATTTATAGTGAACTGAGGGCGAGTATTACTGTAAACGCACCATGCCGTCCTGCTCCACGCAGCGGCGAAACTCGGGGCTGGCTTGGGGCCAGTCCACAATGTCAACGCAAATGTCCAGGTCAGACTCTTCAAACGCCTCGCGCAGTTGGCCATAGTCTTTCAGGCGCAAGGGGCTGGGTGGAAACACAGCCAAGTCCAGGTCCGAGTATTTGCGGGCACGGCCCGTAACCCGTGACCCAAAGGCCCACACGGGGTAATCTGGCAATTGCTTGTGCAAAATAGCCAGTACAAGTTGCCTCTGTTGGTTGCTCAAGCTGAGTTTGGCGCTCATGTCGGTGGGGCTGGGCATGCTACTCATGGTTGTCATCCATGTGAGATTTCAGCAGGGCCAAAAGCTGCCCGCAGGCGGGTATAAAGCCTTGCGCGGCTTGGCAAACCTCTATGGCCACAGCTTCTTGGTAGGTGTGTGAACTTTTGTTGCGCGCCTCGTTAAAGTTCCACCAGGCTTGCATATCGTCGATCAGGCCGTTCTTGGCGGCAAGGCGAAACAGGTGACGTCTGAAAGCAATCTCTGACTCTGCAATGCCGCCGTAATGCACCATCCAGCGTTTGAGCAGTTTCCAGCTTTGTTCGTAGGCTACTTCAAAGTTTTGGATCAGGCCAGAGCGGGCAATCTCGGTCAAGTCTGCGTCTGTACCTTGGGAGCAACGCAGCCAAATCACTTGGGCCTTTTGCAATGCCAAGAGTGATTTTTCGAGTTGATTCAACGAAATCTGCATGGTGCTAAGTTTATATGCAACTGGCAGAAAGCTACGAGCGCCGGTATTGCGCCCAGACGAAGTTACACCTCAAGCTCCTGCCCCGCCCGCAGCCAGCGAATGTCATGGCTCACGTCTAGGCCCTGCGGGTTGGTTTGGTCAAAACGCTGAATTTCTTGCATGATCAGCGTGGTTTCGGCGGGTTTGGTGTGGGTGATGTAGATGGGGAAGCGTTTGTCTCTAGCTATAAAGTCCAGCTCGTCGGCCAACACGGTGGGGGACAGGTGCAGGCTGCGCTGGGCCAGGTCTTTTTCGCGGTTGCTGAAAGCGGTTTCTATGACCAGCATGGCCACGTTGAGCTGGTTGACGCGCTGCCAAAAGGCGGGGTTGCGTTCGGTGTCGCCAGAAAACACCCAGCACCCACCGCCTTGCGCACCTGTTACTGCATAACCCACGGCGGGCACGGTGTGCACGGCGGGCAGTGCTTCTACCAGTTTGTTCGCAATGGTCAAGGTTTGGCCGGTGTGCAGGGGGTGAAAGCTGATGAAGGGGGCTTCTACAGACGGAATTTTGCTGAAATCGGGCCAAATGACGTTATTGAAAATATGCGTCTGCAGGCTGGCAAGCGTCTCGGGCAGGGCGTGCACACGCAGTGGAGCGGTACGCATGGCGGCGACCGAATCCACCATTAACGGCAAGGACGCAATATGGTCCAGGTGCGAATGGGTCAGCAACACGTCGTTGATGCCCGCCATTTCTTGCAACGTAAGATCGCCTACGCCCGTGCCTGCGTCTACCAGCAAGTCACCGTCTATCAAAAAAGACGTTGTGCGGCAGTCTTTAGCAATGGCGCCGGAGCAGCCTAAAACCCGTACTTTCATTCAATTACTCTTGTCTATTTCGTCTCAAAACTGGTTGCCCCATCCCAAGTGGGGTCAAATGGCAACCTACGCATAGAGGCTACCCGCTCGGCGTAGAGTTCGTAAAGGTACTTTTTGGCACTAAACCGCTGTAAGTTCAAAATTTGCACTTCGCATTGTTCCCAGTCTTGCTGGCGGTAGGCTTTTAACAACGCATTCCATAGTTTTAGCTCGCCGGCTTGGTCTTTGGGTAAGTTTTCTGCCTGCGCCAGGGGGCAGAAAATGGACACAGCTTGTTCTTTGCCTTTGACGCGTACCCTGTCGAGTTCTTGCCAGGCAAACTCTGGTGCCAGTTTGCGTGTGGACTCGCTCACCACAATTTCTACGCCATAGTTTTTGGACAAACCTTCCAGGCGCGAACCTAAATTAACCGCATCGCCAATGACGGTGTAGCTATGCCGAATGGTGGACCCCATGTTGCCCACACACATGATGCCCGTGTTGATGCCGATACCAATGCCGATTTCTTCGATGCCTTTGCTTCGATTTTCTGTATTGATTTGGCGAACGGCTTGCGACATCTCGAGTGCAGCTTTCACTGCCAGCGGGGCATGGTTGGGGGTGTCTACAGGTGCCCCCCAAAAGGCCATGACGCAGTCGCCCATAAATTTGTCGGTCGTGCCACGGTTGCTTTGGATAACGGATGTCAGGCGGCTAAACAAGTCGTTAAGCAGGGCTTGCAGTTCGGTGGGCCCCATTTTTTCAGACATTTTGGTAAAACCGCGCATATCGCAAAACATCACGGTCAGCTCTTTGTTGATGGCCTTCATGTTGTAGTTTTGTGGGTTTTCTTCCATTTCGTCCACCAGCTCGGGGGGGATGTAACCACGAAATAGGTTGGCCAAGTCGCGTCTGGACTTGCTTTCTACAAAATAGCCATAACTCATATTCAGAGCAAACGCTGTAAAAGCCATGACCAAGGCAGAGGCCAATGGCAAGACCAGGCCATAGCCCAGATACATCCAGAAGTTCAAACCAATCAACGAGCTGACTACCACCAGACTGAGCGCTACAGCCTTGGGTGCGGAAAGCAAGGGCAGGGTCAAGGCCAAGGTTAATCCGGCCAGTACGAGTACCACCACTTCGAAACCCATGGCATAGTCGGGACGCACATGAAGGCGGCCATCCAGCAGGCCAGAAATGACGTTGGCGTGTACCTCCACGCCGGGATAAGTCTCGCCCACAGGTGTAACCCGCAAATCCAGCAAGCCTTGCGCCGTAGTTCCCAGTAACACTATTTTGTCTTTCAAGCCGTTGGCCGGTATTTTTTTTGCCAATAAATCTGCGGCAGAATAGTATTGAAATGAGCCCCCAGACACGTTGCCACGCCCACGATACGGCACCAGGGCGGCAACTTTTTCATCCACGGGGATAGCCAAAGATTTGCCATCTTGTTTGAGCAAAATGCTCTCTAACCCCTGATAGCTGCGCGACAGAAAACGTTCTTGCGGAAAGCCCGGCTCTATTTTGGGCAAACCTATCAGCATGCGAAACATCGCCAGCGCCAAAGACTCGTAATACTGCCCCTTGTACTCTGCCACCAAGGGAATGGAGCGCACCACGCCGTCCAGATCGGTGATTGAGTTGAAAAAACCGCCTGACGGGGCTGCTTTGGCCAGCGGGTCGATATTGGAGCCAAAACCACTCCAACCGATAAATCGGATGGGCCTGCCCTGCAAGGCTTCTTTTTGCATGACTGGCGGTGGCAGCACGCCATTGGTGCGACCCTCGCCGTCGCCAGTAAAAAAGTACCCCATTACCACCGGGCGATTTTCCAGCGACTTGGCAAAAGCGTTGTCATAGTCCAAAGAGGACTGAATTTGGCTGAGACGTTCAGCAAAGCCAGCCTGGTCGCGCAACTCATTGCTGGCAAGCTGCTGCAGACGTTTGAGACCGGAGCTGTCATCTGCCTCGGCAAATACCACGTCAAAGCCCAACAGAGCAATTTTTTGACGGTCAAACAACTCGTCCATCAATGCCGCCAGCTTATTGCGGCCCCAGGGCCAGCGGCCTATTTCTGCAAGGCTTTTTTCATCAATATCCACAATCACGACGCGATTGTCCAGCGTTTTGGGCATCGTGGCCCGCAAGCGGGCATCGTAAATGATATCGTCTAAACGCTTGAAGACAGCTAGCGGAAAAATGTCCGAGGCATGCAACAGGGCAAACAACAACGGTATGAGGGTAACGGCAATGCGTGCCCAGTGTTTCGACAAGGCCGCCATGCTAGTGCTGCTTCCTGGACTTTTTTTGCTGAATTTTTGACGATGAATGCGCCTAACTATTCAGGTGCAGCGAACGGAGCGAATCAGCCTTGCACAAACTGCATTTGGGTGCCAGCAAGTTCCAGTACGTCCATATTTTTTAAGGTGACTGGCTCAGTGCCAATAGGAGTGCCGTTCAAGGTTGGCTTGTTGACGCCTTCTACATGGGCGACAACAAAACCATGTGGACGCTTGGTGATGGCGGCAACCGCTACACCGGGCTTGCCAATCGTAGTAACAACCTTTACTAGCGGTACCTCGCGGCCCGCAGCCGCACCAGAAAGCACTTTAATTGCAGGTTGCCCCGCTCCTGGAGCACCTCCAGCGGGCGTGGACGAAGGTGGCTGAGTTAAAGCAGCCGCCCCTGGCTTGATGACCATGGTTTTCTCAAAACCGGAGTTTGCGGCTTCGTTGATAAACTTGATCTTATATTTGCCAATTTCAACCGTGTCGTTGTTCTGCAAAAGCTGCTTTTTGGCGGCCTTGCCATTGATGTAGGTGCCGTTTGTGCTGTTCAGATCTTCTAGGTACACCTCATTGCCCGACATCTGCATGACAGCATGCTCGCCACTGACCGCCAGATTGTCGATCACAATGTCGTTATAAGGCCGACGCCCCAGAGTGGTTCGGTCCTTGGTAAGTTGAACTTCTTTTATGACGACACCGTCGATCGATACGATCATTTTCGGCATGGCCGACTCCTGTAGATATTGCTGTATTGAGAGATTTTACTTACCTAATAGGCGTTTCATCAATCCGCGTTTAACCGCACCCTCTTGGGCCTGGATAATCAACACGGAAATATTGTCACGTCCACCAGCTTCATTTGCAGCCGCAATCAACGACTGCGCCTTGTTTTCCAGGGTGCCCTGTGCCTTGAGCAGATGGGCGATGCCTTCATCGCTCACCATATCAGACAAACCATCAGAGCACATCACGTATATATCATCGGGTTCTACACGGTGTTCATTCACTTCCAGTAGCACCGTGTCTTCTACCCCTAGGGCACGGGTAACAAGGTTTTTGTTTAATGATGTAGCTGCCTGCTCTGGTGTAATCAGGCCAGCGTCCATCTGTTCTTGAAGCAAGGAGTGGTCTTTGGTGATTTGGGTAAGTTCGTCGTCTCGTAACCGATAACAACGGGAATCTCCGATATGCCCTAGCATCAGGCGACTATCGTGGTAAACGCCCATCACCAGGGTGGTGCCCATTCCCGCGTATTGGGGGTTGGAATTGGCGGCGTTGAAAATGGAGCGGTTGGCGTTGTCTACGCAAATCTCAAGAGCGCGGCGCACTTCGCGGGCATTGGCTGTTTTGCCAGCCTGGTCCAGCCAGCGGCTCATTTCAGACCTAATAAATGCCGTAGCCATGCCGCTGGCTACCTCGCCTGCGTTATACCCACCCATGCCATCGGCAAGCACCGCCAATTGGGTGGGTGCGTCGAAGGCAACCGAGTCTTCGTTGTTGTCCCTGGCCAAGCCTGGGTCGGTGTGAGAAAAGAAGTGGTAAATCATGACAAGCTGTGTGAGCGACTATACCCAGTTTTTTAGGCCTTTGAGCCCTCATCGAGTGGCTGAGTGACAACAGTATTCTCGAAAGTG
>JAYVTG010000040.1:0-4463 GCA_043774625.1 Polaromonas sp.
CATCCTTTGCAACCGCGCTCAGCGAGGGCGACAAGCGAACCTTGGCATTTGCATTCTTCGTTGCTAGTACGCTTGCGGATAGCAAACTCTCGACGAGAATCGTGGTGATCGATGACCCCATGTGCAGCTTGGACATCAATCGAAAGCAGCATACCAAGACTGTTCTAAAGAGCCTCCTCGCTGGCTCGGCACAGCTCGTTGTGCTCGCGCATGACCCATACTTTCTTCGCGATCTCCGCGACGCATTCTTAAAGGCAGATTCAACGACTCCGATCAGCTTGTTCCAACTCAGTCTCGCTACTAACGACTACACAAGTTTCGGATCCCTCGACATCGATAAAGAATGCGAGTCTCCCTATTTCCAGCACCATCGTCTGCTGAACGATTTTTGCAATGGCGTTCCGGGCGATCACCGTGCGGTCGCAAAGACGGTCCGACCAATGCTGGAGGGTTACCTGCATCGACGATTTCCCGGACTTGTACCGAAGTCACATTTATTCGGCATGGTTGTAACCCAGATTCGTGATGCAGCTTCTCCAAGTCCGCTCGTTCATGCGCAAAACTTGGTCGTGGAACTAAACGAGATAAACGACTACGTTGGGCAATTTCATCATGACACTAACCCTGGTGGCGCAGACTCCGTTGCGGTAGTGGCATCCGAGCTTAAGACATTCGTCACTCGCGCACTGCATGTCGTGCACCGTGGCGAGGCATTGGTCTGATAGCGGAATCAAAGGTCAATTGCTAGAGGTTTCGGGCATCACGCACCGCTGCCAAACACTTTTCTTTTGAGAGCTATAGAAAACACATAGCCGTCTTAGCCGTCTACGCTGTATTCGGCTTCTGGCTGGCATTGGCATTGGCGCTGACGCGGCGGCGGTTTAGGGCCTAAATTCCCCTTCAGTCTGAAGGGGAGGCGCGAAGCGACAGGGTAGTTGCCGCGCTGTGCAGGGCTACCCCGCCCGTTGGGCACCCCTTCACAGTGAAGGGGAATGAAGACGGCGATCATTAAAGCTGTAATTTGCTATATATTTAATAGCTATTGATGCAACAAATACGCCGGCTAGAAGCATATTTGACCCCTATTTTGCGTTTTTTACATCATTTTGAGCGTTTCAGCAGCTTTTTGGGCAATCATGCGCTCCAGTGCGATGGTGAGCGCCTGCGATGTTGCCGTGCAGGCTGTCTTCAGGGTGACAGGCGGGGGGTGGTCGCAAAACTAGACTTTGCTTAGTCTTATATTCGTCAACGCAATCTGCCAATCTAGGAGCCAAGTGAGCGCATTTACCGACCCCACACGCCGTAACTTTATCGCCGCCGTTGGCGCATTGGGTGCCGCTGCTGCTGCTCCCATGGCCAGCGCGCAAGCCGCCAAGTGGCCGAGCAAGCCCATCCGCATCGTGGTGGCCTTCCCCGCTGGCGGGCTGACCGATGCCTACGCCCGCATGTATGCTGAGCAACTGACGGCCAAATTTGGCCAGTCTGTGGTGGTGGAAAACAAGCCCGGTGCGGGTGCCATCATCGCCATTGATGCGGTGGCCAAGTCGCCGCCCGATGGCCACACCTTGTTGATCACCACATCGGGCACGGTATGGCAAAACCGGGTGCTGTATTCCAAGCTGCCTTACAACCTGGACAAAGACTTGACGCCCGTGGTGGTGTTTCCGTCCGGCCCGCTGGTGGTGGCTGTGTCAGAGAAGGTGCCGGCACGCAATATGCGTGAGTTTATTGGCTACGCCAAGAAAAACCAGGCCAACATGGGTACCTACGCCCCAGGTTCTTACCCGCACATGGTGGCAGACCAGATCAACCGGGTAGAGGGCAGCAAAATAGTGTCGGTGCACTACCGTGGTGAAGCGCCGATGTGGGTAGACCTGGCCTCGGGCCAGATTGACATCGCCATTGGCAGCTACCAGTCTTTTGCTGCGGTGCAAAGCCGGGTGCGGGCCATTGGGGTCACTGGCCTGTACCGTTCGCCCAAACTGCCAGATTTGCCCACTTTGAGCCAGCAAGGCATCCAAGGCCGGCTGGTTCAGCTTGAAGGTGCGCTACCGGTGATGGCCCCTACAGGCACGCCAGAGGCGGTGTTGCAAATGCTGTCGCAAGTGGCGGTAGAGGGTGCCAACACCGAACGCGCTGCCAAGTTGCGCGAGACCTTTGCCATCCCTAGCAAACCTAAAAAACTGGCGGATATGCGCCGCGACTGGGAAAGCGACGTGCCCGTTTGGATCAAGCAGGCGACGGACCTGGGGATCAAGCTCGACTAAACGGCGGATCAGGTCACTGTGCAGCGGGCCTGCCTCAGTCGGTGTGAGTCACATCCACCTTCGCGGGTAGCGCGGCAATCAGCGCCTGTAGTGGTGCTCCGACTTGCGCCCAAGAGGCAAGGGGTGTCTCCACACGAACTGGTGCATCGCCGTGTACGATCACCTGCGGGCGCAGGTGCAGAGCGATGTTCAGCGGCTCGCAGACCTGGTCAACCAATGCCTGCACAACAGCACCTGTGGCCAGTGCGCGCAACTCGGGTTTGTAGATCTTGCCCACATTGGTCATGGGCATGTGGTCAATCACGGTGATGGATTTGGGCTTTGCAGGGGCCTCGTCCACCCGCAAGGCGGTAAAAGCCAGCAGCTCTGCGGCGCTCACATGCGCCCCGGGCTTGAGCGTGGCAAAGGCCACGGGCAGCTCGCCCGCGTATGCGTCGGGTGCGCCCACGGCAGCGCAGAGCGCCACGTCCGGGTGTGCACCCAGCGCGTCTTCTATCACTTTGGGGTCGATGTTGTGGCCGCCACGGATGATCAGGTCTTTGGCGCGACCCGTCAGGTGCAGGCGGCCCTGCTCGTCCAAAAATCCCACGTCGCCGGTGATGAGCCAGCCATCGGGCGTGAAGCTGCTGGCGGTCTCAGTGGTGTCCAGGTAGCCTGAAAACAGGTTAGGCCCTTTGTAAAGCACCATGCCTTTGTCGCCGTCGGGCACGTCTTGGCTGGTGGCTTGGTCGATGATTTGGTCGTCATTGCTAAGCGCCACGATGCGCACCTTGGCGTGTGGCAGGGGCCAGCCCACGCAGCCCGCAGGCGCTGGCAAACCCGGCGGAGCTACGGTGCTCAGGCCCGCCGTTTCGGTCATGCCTAGGCTCTCATTGATTTGCAAACCCAGGGTTTGCGCAAAGCGCTGTGCCAGCTCGGGCGGCAGCGGTGCCGCGCCCGTGCGCACAGAGCGCAGCCGTGAAATATCAGCACCATCAACAGGCACCGTAGCCAAAGCGGCCAGCACCGTGGGCACGCCCGACATCAGCGTGCAGCGGTGGTGCGCGGCCAGCCGCCAGTAGTTTTGAATCACCGCGCGGTTGCGAAACAAGCTGGCTGTGGGAATGATGATGTGCATACCTACCGCCAGTGAACACAAAGCCCCCGGCAACACCCCCGCGACATGGAACAGCGGGTAGCCATTGATCGTCACGTCGCCCTGCAAAAAGCCTTGCATCTGGGCATTGGCCCATGCTGTAAAAATTTGCGCACCATGGCTGTGCCGTGCCAACTTGGGCGCACCGGTGGTGCCGCCGGTGTGAAAGTAGGCAGCAATGTCTTGGGCGTCAAACACGCGCGCGCTGATGAGTCTGTCTGCCGCTTGCAAGGCGCGGCGGGCATGAAAGTCATGCACACCGGCGGGTAGCGCGTCGTCAACCGGCAATGGGCCGCCGTCTGGGCGTACAAGTAGGACGGTGGCCAACGCGGGGCATTGGGCTTGCAGCCGCAGCGCTTTGGCGCGGAGTTGCGAGTCGTCATCCAGTCCGTGGGCAATCAACACTTTGGCACCGCTGGCTTGCAGCAAAGACAAAAGTTTGTCATCGCTCAACAGCGGGTTGAGCGGTTGCACAATGCCCGCCGCCTCGCCACCCCACAGTGCCAGGTGGTAGGCCAAGCCGCCAGGCAGCAGCACCGCCACCACATCGGTGGCACCCAGGCCCAGGGTGTGCAGCAAGTTGGCGGTTTGGTGAATGCCTTGCAGCAATTGCCGGTAGGTCCACGTGGTGGCCGGGCCGCCGACGTCGCCCGTCTCTAAAAACGTGAGCGCAGGAAGATCAGCGCAGGCCTCTGCCGATGCGCTAATCAGCGCGTACGTGCTCTGCCAAGGCATGGCCTCGGCCAGCGTTGGCTGTTCCAGTTGGCGGATGTCGTGCAGGGATTGGGGGATAGTTGAAGCAATCAGACGCATGAGGTGTGGGGCGTGTGGAGAGAGCCTAGCAGTGGCAAAACTGCATTTTAGACACCGGTGCGTTAGGCGCTTTACGCGTGCGCGACACGTCAGTGCAGACCTTGGCCCTACAGGTCAGCGCCTTCAAGAAAGCACTGGCGATATAAAATTAGGGTCTTAGGAAGCAAACATGTCTTCACCACATGCTAACTTCTTGAAATGATTGATAAAAATAGGTATTACAGACGTTCTAAACTCAGCGCAGCTAA
>JAYVTG010000041.1:0-37270 GCA_043774625.1 Polaromonas sp.
ATGAGCGCCATATTGGCGGTGGGGGCAAAAAGTCGGTGCAAAACAAACAGTTTCACTGGGTCAATACCGTGCTGGGTAATTTGAAGACGGCTATGAACGCAACTTACCATTCGATCAAGCATGCCAAATATGCAGATCGCTATCTGGCCGAGTTTGCCTACCGCTTTAACCAGCGCTTTGATTTGGCCAGTATGGTGCCTCGTTTGTTGCATGCACTGGCTACAACCAAACCGCATCCGCTGCGTGTGTTGCGCATGTCTGAGGCAGGTCACTGATCAGGAAAACTTTTAGCTCCATTTCTTCTTTAATCAATTTTTCACGAAAAAGGGCCCGAAGCTTTTCAACTTCGGGCCCTTTGACAGACTGACAAGCTTAAGGCTTGCTAGCTGTTGGGAAAGGCCATGCAGCTTGCGGGTTCAGAGTAGTCTGAGCCGCGGGGGCAGCAGGGGCAGCGGGTGCCTTCGCTGCTTTCTTCGCAGCGGGCTTTTTCGCTGCTTTCTTGGCTGCAGGCTTCTTTTTAGCAGCAGGCTTTTTAGTTGCTACTTTTTTAGCGGCTGCTTTTTTTTTGGCTGGAGCCTTTTTAGCTGCTGCTTTTTTCGCAGGAGCCTTCTTAGCCGCTGCTTTTTTCGCAGGAGCTTTCTTAGCTACAGCTTTTTTCGCTGGAGCTTTTTTCGCAGCGGCTTTTTTAGCCGGGGATTTTTTTGCTGCAGCTTTCTTCGCTGGAGCTTTTTTCGCAGTTGCCATTTTCATTCTCCTAGATCTAGTTGAACAATCAACTCTAAAGGCACTTTACGCGTGTTGGACGCATCAAGTGATTCAACGCGTTGAGCCTAAGCACAGCGCGTTGAACGGGGGAACAAACACCCCAGCTACACTCTATGGTGCAGTCAAGGAAGTTTGAAAACCGAACATTCATAAAATAAAGTGGGACATCAATCCCAAGATAGAGCACCGCCCGATTGGTATTCAATCACACGTGTCTCGAAGAAGTTACGCTCTTTCTTCAAATCAATCATTTCACTCATCCAAGGGAACGGGTTTTCCTCGTTGGGAAACAGCTCTTCAAGACCGATTTGCGTGGCACGGCGGTTTGCAATATAGCGCAAGTAACCTTTGAACATTGATGCATTCAAGCCCAAGACACCCCTTGGCATAGTGTCTTCGGCATAGCGATATTCCAACTCAACTGCTTGTCTAAACAAGGCGTTGATTTCCGTCTTAAATTCTGTGGTCCAGAGGTGGGGATTCTCTAGTTTGATCTGATTAATTAAGTCGATACCGAAATTACAGTGCATAGACTCATCGCGCAGAATATACTGGTATTGCTCGGCCGCACCCACCATTTTATTTTGTCTGCCTAAAGCCAAAATTTGCGTGAAGCCCACATAGAAAAACATGCCTTCCATAAGGCACGCGAAGACGATCAGTGATTTCAGCAGTTTTTGATCAGCTTCTGGTGTACCAGTTTTGAAATGGGGATTGGTCAGCGTATCAATGAATGGGATCAAAAACTGATCCTTGTTTCGAATCGACTCTACCTCGTTGTAGGCATTGAAGATTTCGCTTTCGTCCAGTCCGAGCGACTCCACAATGTACTGATACGCATGGGTGTGGATAGCCTCTTCAAAAGCCTGACGCAGTAGAAACTGGCGGCACTCTGGCGCAGTAATGTGGCGATAACTTCCCAACACGATATTGTTGGCTGCCAGCGAATCAGCAGTAACAAAGAAGCCTAAATTGCGCTTGATTAAACGCCGCTCATCATCGCTAAGTCCATTGGGGTCTTTCCACAAAGCAATATCTCGGGTCATATTAACTTCTTGCGGCATCCAATGGTTGGCACAGCTTGCCAAGTACTTTTCCCAAGCCCATTTGTATTTGAAGGGCACCAGCTGGTTGACGTCTGTTTGCCCATTAATGATGCGCTTGTCTGCAGCGTTCACACGATGGTCAGTGGCAACAGTTTTTAACGGTTGGATGACCTCAATAGCTACAGGAGCAGGTGCGCCGTCATCTAACAGACGATGCGCAGATTGTTGTGTCAGCGCAGAAGATGATTCATTCAAGCGATTGACCTTTGATGCATCAAAGGCTGAATCACTGAACACTGCGTTTTGCAAAGCGGGTTTAACTTCTTCGTCCCAAGTCAACATAGTTTTTTCCAATACATATATTATGAAAGCAGTTGTGCAAAAAGCAAAGCATTCACTTCTTTGCGCACTGTTTTGTGTTGCTCATTTACATCGTTGTAGCAGTGTACAGCTTCGCTACCGTTTTAAGAGCACATCACCGCACATCGATTGCATGGCATTATTGGCATGACTCACAGGTAGGATCATCTACACCGCAAAATTTGATATCAGTTGCAGGTATAGCCGCCATTTGCGAACGCGCTGTAGCTGCAGCGGTCTCTAAGGCATTAACGGGCTGAATTGTTTGCGCAGATGCAGAAACACCACCATCCAAACCTGATGACACCGCATTGAGACGCCCCGCCTTCACAGTTGATTTCTCAGCATGCGTTGCAGCCATGGTGCGCAAATAATAGGTCGTCTTTAAACCGCGCAGCCACGCCAATTTGTATGTGTCGTCCAACTTCTTGCCAGATGCACCAGCCATGTAAATATTCAATGATTGTGCTTGGTCAATCCATTTTTGGCGTCGCGCCGCAGCTTCTACCAACCACTGCGTCTCCACTTCAAACGCTGTTGCATACAGTGTTTTAATGTCTTGCGGTACACGGTCAATCGGACGCAAGGACCCATCGTAGTGCTTCAAATCCACGACCATGACATCATCCCAAAGACCCAGGCGTTTGAGGTCTTTCACCAAGTAACCATTGATAACGGTGAATTCACCAGACAAATTGGACTTGACTGACAAATTACCAAAACAAGGCTCTATCGACGCATCAACACCAATAATGTTGGAGATGGTAGCTGTAGGAGCAATCGCTACACAATTGGAGTTGCGCATACCATCTTGGGCGATTTTGTTTCGCAGTACTTCCCAGTCCAGGGTTGCTGAGCGGTCTACTTCTACAAAACCACCACGCTCTTTGCTGAGCATGTCCAGCGTATCTAAAGGCAGAATGCCTTGATCCCACAGTGAACCTTTGTAACTGGAGTATTTACCCCGCTCTTTAGATAATTCCGTCGATGCCCAGTAAGCGTAGTAACACACGGCTTCCATCGACTGGTCAGCAAACTCGACAGCTTCCTGGCTAGCGTAGGGGATCCGCAGTTCGTACAAACTGTCCTGGAAAGCCATGATGCCCAAGCCCACCGGGCGATGGCGCAAATTGGAATCGCGTGCTTTTTTTACAGCGTAATAATTAATGTCGATCACATTGTCCAGCATACGCATGCCAGTGGTGATCGTTTTCTTGAGTTTGTCGTGATCCAGCTTACCGTCTTTGAGATGGCGTGATAGATTAACAGACCCCAAATTGCAAACCGCCGTTTCGGTATCACTGGTATTGAGCGTAATTTCGGTACACAAATTAGACGAATGCACCACACCAATATGTTGTTGTGGTGAGCGTATGTTACAAGCATCTTTGAACGTAACCCAAGGATGCCCTGTCTCGAACAGCATGGTCAGCATCTTGCGCCACATGTCTGCAGCCTGTACCGTACGGAAAGGCTTGATCTCGCCACGCCCAGCTTTGGCTTCGTAAGCAACATAGGCCTTTTCAAAGTCAGCCCCAAACTTATCGTGAAGGTCCGGGACATTCGAGGGCGAGAACAAGGTCCATACACCTTTTTCCATGACACGCCGCATAAACAGATCAGGAATCCAGTTAGCAGTATTCATATCGTGCGTGCGGCGGCGGTCATCGCCCGTGTTTTTACGCAACTCCAGAAACTCTTCAATGTCCAAATGCCAGCTTTCCAGATAGGTACACACTGCACCTTTGCGTTTACCGCCCTGGTTTACCGCCACAGCAGTATCGTTCACCACCTTCAAGAATGGCACAACACCTTGTGATTCGCCATTGGTGCCCTTGATGTGAGAACCCAAAGAACGCACACGCGTCCAGTCATTGCCTAGGCCACCAGCAAATTTAGACAACAACGCGTTTTCTTTAATGGATTCGTAGATACCGTCCAAATCGTCGGGCACGGTCGTCAGGTAGCAGCTGGACAGTTGCGAACGCAAAGTACCGCTATTAAACAGTGTTGGCGTGCTAGACATGAAATCAAATGAAGATAGCACTTCATAAAATTCGATGGCTCTTGCTTCACGGTCAATTTCGTTCAGCGACAAGCCCATAGCGACACGCATGAAGAACGCCTGGGGCATTTCAATACGGGTTTTACGCACATGCAAAAAATACCGGTCATACAAGGTTTGCAGCCCAAGATAATCAAACTGCAAATCACGTTCTGGCTTGAGCGCAGCACCTAGACGCTTTAAGTCAAACTGCAACAGCTTCTCATCTAACAGCTCATTGTCCACCCCTTTTTTGATGAATAACGGGAAGTATTCTGGATAGCGCGCGGGCATGTCCTCATGCGTCGCATCAACACCCAAAATTTCTTTACGGATCGTGTGCATCAGCAAACGTGAGGTCGCATAGGTGTAGTCAGGATCTTTTTCAATCAGCGTGCGCGCCGCCAAAATAGACGCTTTGTATACCTCATCGACAGGAACACCGTCGTACAAGTTTCGTAACGTCTCCGCTAAAATGGGAGAAGCGTTGACATCTTTGCCCAAACCGGCGCACGCAGCGTCGATCAATCCGCTGAGCTTGGCGACATCCAGAGGAATGCGCTGTCCGCCATCGGTCACATGCAAGGATGGCGTGGCGATGCTCGCTACTGGGGCTTGTTTGGCACGCTCTTGTGTACGACGCTCACGGTACAGTACATAAGCGCGGGCAATCTCGTGATGCCCGCCGCGCATCAGTCCCAATTCTGCTTGGTCTTGTACATCTTCAATATGAAACGTACCACCGCTTGGACGTGAACGCATCAAAGCGCGTACTACGCCCTGCGTTAATCCATCCACTGTTTCTCGCACACTGGCTGATGCCGCGCCTTGCGTACCATGTACTGCCAAGAAGGCCTTCATCATGGCTACTGCAATTTTGCCCGGTTCAAAAGGCACCACAGCGCCGTTGCGGCGAATAATCTGGTATTGAGAGAGCGTTTGGACTTGGCTGGTATCTGCTTCGTCCTGGTGTCTCACCGGGCGGGCGGGCACTGGTTGCACTGAAGATACGGATTCTGAATGTGACACTGTTTGCATTGTTTCCTCTTTTTACTTGTGTATGCCGCTTGTGATTCGTACGTAGTTACGCATGGAACTGACTGGCTATTATTTGACCTATATTTCTGATATCTCACGGGTCTGATGCGATTTCAGGCTATACCGAATATTACGTACCAGACACTACATCTAGTGTCTGACAGCTTTGCAAGACACTATAGGTAGTGTACAACGCACAAACCGGCTTGTGCAAAGTTAAGCGTAAAAAACCGCATCTTTGTGGATTCACTCGGGTCAACCCGAATGCCAAAGGAAGGCTTCAAACCGACAAACCGCTGTCCAGGCTCAGTCAGCTTGAGGACGCTACAGTTAAAGCAGCAAACACGGGGCTTGCAGCAGCTTTTGTGATGAAAGCCCGCGCCAAATATAGCAAGTGCAGAACCCGGGCTATGGGCTACGCTAAGCTTTCGGCACCACCACTATGCCTTGTGGATGGGAAATAAGTTGCCGGATAAGCCAGAGCACGCTCCAGCAGCATCCAGTCAAAACCGGGTCCTGGGTCGGCCTTGCGGCTTGAAGCTATATGTTCATGCCCAGCAATGTGGGCGATGGGGTATTGGAGTTGCAAGGCCGAACAAAGTGTTGCCAAGGTCTCATATTGCATGGCCTCGAACCTTTGGCCCTCCAGGCCTTCCAATTCAATCCCTACAGAATCGTCATTGCAGTTATCACGCCCGCGGTAGCTGGATACTCCAGCATGCCAAGCTCGGTCATCGCAGCTGACAAATTGCCACAGTTCACCATTACGCCGCACATAAAAGTGAGCCGATACCTGCAAGCCACGGATCGTATCGAAATAAGGGTGAGCATCCCAATCAAGCAGATTGGTAAACAATTGCTGAACCAGGTCACCCCCATACTCACCCGGCGGCAGACTAATAGAGTGCACGACCACAAGGTCGATATCTGCGCTTTGCGGTCGGGCGCCAAAATTGGGTGAATCCAGTCGCTTGGCGTATCGATACCACCCTTGGTTCCACAGCGCTTGCACTACGGAACTGGCTGTTGGGGTCATTGCAAGGCCTCACCATCCTGATTTGAACGGTCCGATGGCACCTCAATACCTAAACGCACCATACGATAGCGGATTTGACGCAGGCTCATCCCCAACCTGGCAGCAGCTGCGGTGCGGTTAAAGCCCGCGTCCGTTAATGCACGCATCAAAATCGTTCGCTCTTGGGTATCCAGATGCGCTTGTAAATCGCCAGGGATATGCGAGGGTACGTCTGGTGCATTCGTAACTGCTGGTAGCTCTGTCGCCAGGGGCTGTGCCTGTTGCTCGTGGCTCTGCGCAGACGATACCACTGTATGAGTCAAGTCTTCAACCGTCATATGCAACTCATGATGCTGCGGATCAGACAAGGCCAACGCCCGGTGAATCAGGTTTTCCAGCTCGCGTACGTTGCCTGCCAGCGGCAGGTCTTGCAAGGCACTTAACATGGCTGGCGAGATATGCTTGGTCTCTTGCTGTGTCTCATGCGTGATACGCTGCAAAAGTGCTTGCGCCAATTCTGGTAAGTCACCCGCACGCTCTCGCAAGGCGGGCAAAAATATCTCAATCACATTGAGGCGGTAGTACAAGTCTTGCCTGAACGTTCCTCGTGCAACGCAGGCAGCCAAATCATGGTGGGTAGCGCTCAAAATGCGTGTGTCTATTTGCTCTTCTTGTGATGAGCCCAGCGGTCGCACGCTACGTTCCTGAATGGCGCGCAGCAGTTTGGCCTGCATGGGCAAAGGCAGATCACCAATTTCGTCAAGGAACAAGGTACCCCCATGGGCAGCCTGAAAATAGCCTATTCGATCCTGAACTGAGCCCGTATAAGCACCCTTACGTGCCCCAAAGAACTCTGCTTCCAGCAAGTTCTCGGGTATAGCTCCGCAGTTCACCGCAATGAATGGCCCCAGCGCCCGATGGCTACACGCATGCACAGCGCGAGCCACCAATTCTTTACCTGTGCCCGATTCACCGCGCACCAGTACTGGAGCCATACTGCGTGCCACTTTTTGGATGCGCTCACGCACTGCACTCATGACACCAGAACCACCAACCAATCGCGCTAGCGCTGCTTCAGGAACAGATAAAACTATAGGGGCTATCGCCGGAAGATTGTCGCTGACTGCAAGACTCGGGGATGGCTTGGTTATTGCAACAGTAGATACTTCTGGCAGCACTTGTGGTGACCGAACCGCTTGCGCGATCACACTGCGAAACTGTTTCAAATCTACGGGTTTGGTCAGATAGTCAAACGCACCTGCTTTCAGTGCTTCTACTGCGTTTTCTGCGGATCCATAGGCGGTAATCACAACGCAACGCTCCAGTCTGCGCTCCTGGGTCAAGAACTTGACAATTTCCAACCCAAGACCATCAGGCAAACGCATATCAGAAATGACAGCATCAAAGCGCTGGTTATTCAGCGCCTGCAAGCCTTGTGCAACGTTCTCTGCGGTATACACCTCATAGCCTTCACGCACCAGGCTAAATTCATACAGCGTACGTAAATCCGGCTCGTCGTCAATCACGAGAACACGGGGGCGGTCAGGCGTTACGGAAGATGTCATTTTGTTGATTTTAGGGTTTTACGCTGGTTCATGCGTAGACAGTCTTCTGCTCAGATGTATCGGCAAGCACCAACAACACTACGAACTCATTGCCGCTGCGTTCACCAACATCGGGCATTACACGGCGACTGCGTTGGTATTGGATAGATGCCCCATGGCGCTCGCAGAGTTCACGGGAAATGTACAGGCCAAGGCCGCTGGAACGGCTTTCGGAACTAAAGAAGGGTTCGAACAAATGACTCTGTACGCCTTGCTCAATGGGCGCTCCATCACTCCAGATGGACAGGCGCAATGCTTGCGTTGGTGTAGCCACTTCATTTACAGTGCGCAGTGTTACCTGTATGGAGTGAACATCTTGACTGGCGTAGCGGGCGGCGTTATCAAGCAAATTAATCAGTACACGGTGCAGATGGTCTTGCTCAAAAATGACGTTGTGCTGAGCACTGACCTGTGGAACCAGCAAACGTGCAGAGGACATGTTTTGCTGCGCCCAGTCGGTACACATATCCAACACCATTTGCCCTGAATTTATCAGCACGTTACGACTGTCTTGTATGGATTTTGCACGGGCTACATCTAAAATATCATCCACAATACGAGACAGGCGTTGGGTGTTTTGGTGCACCATTTGCGTCAACTGCAAATGCTGCTCAGACTGCAAATCTTCTGCTAATAATGCGTTGGCCTGAGCAATGGCAGACAACGGATTGCGGATTTCGTGCGCAACTGCAGCCGACATGCGGCCCATGGCCGCCAGCTTTTCGGTACGCAGCCGCGCCTCCATTTCACGCAAATCTTCTAAAAATAAAACACATAGCTGATCGTCCGTACCGCCCAGAGCATTTGTGGCGGCCATACGAGTGTGAACATGCAGCTTGCGCACAGTTTGCCCGCCTTGCACCAAATCTATATCGGCTTGTTGCGCACTGCGGGTAGCATAAGTCTCGTCAGCCAAAACTATCAGAGGGTGCCAAGAGCGTTGCGCAGCTAAAAGGAAGGGGCCATTGGGTGTATCGCCTGGAAGGCGTTGTACACCTAACAAAGAACGCGCCGCGGGGTTAGCGGCGCGGACCACGCCGTTGCTATCAACAACCAACAATCCATCGCTCAGTGTATCAATGACCAGTTGGTTTACCTCAATTTGCACTCGGGCCATCATGGCACTGGTACGCGCCAGGCGTTCTTGACGGGCCAATCGCAGGGCGAGCTGGTGGACCAGATAGGCGACAAGAAACAATCCGCTACTGGTAAGCGCAGCCTGCAAGTAACGTGGGGAAGGGTCAGCAAAACCTTGCAATGACAACCACCATGCGTCAGAGAGCAAGACGAGGGTTACCGTTGCGGCTGTCCCCAACGCCAGCAACAAACTCCCCAGCACGGCCGCCAGCAGTACGGGCAGCGCAAAAAGTGGCGTAAAGTTGATGCCGCCCAAAGGCATAAAGAGCAAGCACGAAAATACCAGAACATCCAGGCCCACAGTGAAAAACCATCGCTTGCCAGAAAGCGAGTCAGATTTTTCGGGTTTGGACAGTAACCAGGCTGCCATAGTGGCTGCAAAATACCCTGCACACAAAAAAACGGCATTGGCAAGCCCGACTTGTCCGTGGGCATACAAATACACCAACAGTAGTAACAAAATGGCTGCCACTATCAAGCGTGCAGCCATAAAACCACGCCATAACCGTGCTGTGCCGTCGTCCACCACTCTCTCGGGTATTGCAAGTTCGGCCCAGGTCGATGCTCCCAATTCTGGGGGTGCAGGGCCCCGGCCTGGCCAGCGCATCAGCCCTCCACCTGCTTGCGATGAGCGGTACTGCAATAAGCACCGCTTTTACCTTGCTCTGCGTCTGCTTGCGGTAAATGCACACCGCAGACTGCGCACTGCAGCATGGGCTGCGGACTGAGCGCTACAGGCGCTTGGGGGTCACGCTGCGGTTTAGCCTTCGCTTGCTCAGCCTTATCGGCACGGCGATTACTTCTCCACAGCCAAAAGCCAAACATGACGACACCCAAAACAAGTAAATACTTCATACATTTCGCTGCAAAATAATTTCCAAAACAAACCTTGAACCTACATAAGCCAGCAACAGCATGGCTGCGCCTGCGTACAGCATGCGCACGGCATGCTTACCGCGCCAACCCATGCGCCAGCGCCCAATTAACAAAACAGCAAAAATAATCCATGACAGTACCGAGAAAATGGTCTTGTGGTTCCACTTCCAGCCACTGCCGTTCCCGTACGCAGCGCCGTAAAGTGCCTCACCAAAAAACCAGCCAGCCAGCAAGGTAGCACTGAGCAGCACAAAACCAGCCACTACAAAAGCAAACATCAGGCGTTCCAGTGTCATCAGTGGCAGGCCTGCATCTGCCTGCACACCCCGGCGCATTTGCGTCTCGGTCCGCGTCATCAACCAGGCATGCACTACCGCTGCAGCAAATAGCCCGTAGGACGCAATACCAAAGGCCCAGTGCAGTGGTAACCACAGCGATGCCTTGGCATGCAAGGCCGCACCGGGAAAAGCCAGGCCCACAAGCACCGCCACAGCGCCCAGGCCAGCCAAGGCCCGCCTGGTGTGCAGCTCGGGGTACAACCTGCTCTCCAGCGCATACACGGTCAGCACCAGCCAAGCCATCACGGACAGGGCTGGGCCAAAACCAAAGCGGGGCCCTTCAGCCAGACCCAGCAAACTGACCAATAAAGTAGCCCCATGCAGCGTCCAGGCCAGCACCACAGCCAAGCGAGCCGAGGCAGCGTTCAGATTGCGCACCAACACCGGCCAAGCGTAGGCCAGCACAGCCAAAGCACCCAATATCCAGGTCAATGCCGAATTGCCCAAGTTGCTACCCATGGCGAACAGATAAAATCATGGTTCTTAGTGTACCGCGCAGCTTCACCGCTCACTCCACCATGGCTTCTGCTCTGACCGAAAAACTCTCCCGTCTTGTTAAAACCGTCAGCGGTCAGGCACGGATCACCGAATCCAACGTGCAAGACATGCTGCGTGAAGTTCGCATGGCCCTGCTGGAAGCCGACGTAGCCCTGCCGGTGGTGCGCGACTTTATTGCGCGGGTGAAAGACAAGGCGTTGGGTCAGGAAGTGATTGGCTCACTCAAACCCGGCCAGGCGCTGGTGGGCATCGTGCAGCGTGAGTTGACCGCCACCATGGGCGAAGGCGTGTCTGACATCAACCTGGCAGCGCAACCCCCTGCGGTGATTTTGATGGCCGGCTTGCAGGGCGCTGGTAAAACCACCACCACCGCCAAGCTGGCCAAGCATCTGATTACGAAACGCAAGAAAAAAGTATTGACCGTATCTGGCGACGTCTACCGCCCTGCGGCGATTGAACAACTCAAAACCGTTACCGCCCAGGCTGGGGCGGAATGGTTTCCCAGCACACCCGAGCAAAAGCCTGCCGACATCGCACGCGCTGCCCTGGATTACGCCCGAAAATACTACTTTGACGTGCTGCTGGTAGACACTGCAGGCCGCTTGGCGATTGACGAAGTGTTGATGCAGGAGATCAAAGAACTGCACGCCATTTTGAATCCGGTAGAAACGCTCTTCGTGGTGGACGCCATGCAGGGCCAGGACGCTATCAACACCGCCAAAGCCTTCAAAGATACACTGCCCCTGACTGGCATTATTCTGACCAAAACCGATGGTGACTCGCGCGGTGGCGCGGCCTTGTCGGTGCGACAGATCACTGGTGTACCCATCAAATTTGCCGGTATCAGCGAAAAAATCGACGGGCTGGAAGTGTTTGACGCCGAGCGTTTTGCGGGCCGCATTCTGGGTATGGGCGACATTGTGGCCCTGGTGGAACAGGTGACTGCGGGCGTCGATATGGCCGCCGCGCAAAAAATGGCCGAAAAGCTCAAAAAAGGTGGCGGTTTTGACCTGGAAGACTTTTTGAGCCAGTTGCAGCAAATGCAGCAAATGGGCGGGCTATCGAGCATGCTGGACAAGCTGCCCGCCCAAATGGCGGCCAAAGCGTCGGCGGTGGATATGGACAAAGCCGAAAGAGACATCAAACGCAAGGAAGGCATCATCCAGAGCATGACCAAACTGGAGCGGCGCAAACCCGAACTCATCAAAGCGACCCGCAAGCGGCGCATTGCTGCGGGTTCTGGCGTTCAGGTGCAGGAGGTGAACCGCTTGCTCAAGGAGTTTGAGCAAATGCAAGGCATGATGAAAAAAATGTCGGGCGGCGGCCTGATGAAGATGATGAAGAAAATGGGTGGCATGAAAGGCATGGGGGGCATGCCGGGCATGGGTGGTGGTGGCTTTCCGGGTATGCGTTAAGCCCCCAGGTGTACGTAGCTTCAAACCACGTAACAGCATCCGTGGTTGGTTAGTAGTTCAAGGGCACACTCAACTGAAACATCACACCTGCACTGCCTAAAATATTTACCTGTGCAGACCATTTTGAATCGAATTCATAGTTCAGGGCCGGAATCGCCGCAGGCGAAAAGCCCTTGTAGTTCAGCGGTACTTTCTTGTCATAAGGCGGCTTGTAGCCGTAAATAATGCCTGCCGTCCATTTGAAGGACAGCTTGGGATAGCCCAAGATACCTTTGTAGACGCCACCCCACGGGAACAGATAGACACTTTCCTGGCCAAAGGTGTTGCTGAAAAATGCGGCACCATCAACCTTGCCATTAGGATGTTCACGTTCTACGCCCACCAAAAAAACGTCTCGATCTTCAGGGTCTTTGGGGCTGTAATGCTGGGTGTAGGGGCTCAGCTGCAGGTTGTATTTGTAAGGAGCCGCTTCACTGAGGGTTTTGGCAGGAGTGTTGGTTACAGCAGGAGCTTGTTGCGCATGCGCCCAGCCCATGGCTAAATAAGCTGATAGACCAAGCAGCGGGAATAGACATGATTTCATATGGTGGATAGCAAATTGGTACGAAAGAAAATTGTGCACATTATCGGTGTAGTCTGTGGCCGCTTTGACAAACGCTGGAACGCCCCGCTTTTCGGCTCGGCCTTTCTTGTCTGCCTGCTGGCAACACAATTAACAGGTTGTGCATGGCTGGACAATAAACAGCGTTCCATTACCTACCGCCCCACCCCTGGCGTGCCCGCAAATTTTGCAGGCTTGCGCCAAGGCGATCAGCGCTATTTTTTACCCGTCCCGTCGCCCTGCAATACCCAGGCGCCGTGTGAAACCGCCAGCAAGGCAAACGCTGTGGCTCAAACACAGCCCCAGCAGATAGAGGTGTGGTGGCTGCCGCACCAGGACGCCAACGCACCGACCCTGCTTTATTTGCACGGTACGTTTCGCAATCTTTATCAAAATTTACACAAAATAGACGCCTTGCGAGCCGCTGGTTTTGCCGTGCTGGCTGTGGATTACCGAGGCTGGGGGCAAAGCACCGCTGTAACGCCTTCAGAGGCAAGCATCATGCAAGACGCGCGCTTGGCGTTTGCAGAATTTCAGCGGCGTGAAACACGCCCGACCTACCGCTTTATCTATGGCCATTCCATGGGCAGCGGCGTAGCGGTGGATTTGGCCAGCGGTTTGCAGGCCAAGGCAGACTATGGCGGCTTGATTCTGGAGTCGGCCTTCACCAGCTTTTCGGATATTGCGCGCCAGGTGGGCTTTGTGGGCTATTTGGCGTCGCTCCTCAACACCGAGCGGTTTGAGTCGATCAACAAGATCCCCAAAGTCAACGCCCCCCTGCTGATGCTGCATGGCACACTGGATACCACCGTGCCCCTGGTGCTAGGCAAACAATTGTTTGACGCTGCAAATGAACCCAAGCAATGGGTGCCCATTGCCAACGGCACACACAGCAGCCTGAACCTGGAAGCGCCTGCGTTCTACCAGGAAGCGGTGATGGGTTTCAGGGCCTGGGTGACGGCTCAGTAGCCGCTGTAGCATCCTCAGCCAAGAGCAACTCACCGCGCAACGAATAACCCATGCGCTCGGTCACCCGAATGTCGATCATCTGGCCTACCAGGCGCTTGGCTTGCGCGCTGGCCGGAAAGTTGACCACGCGGTTGCATTCGGTGCGACCCATCAGTTCGGGCACGGCATCGCTGCTGCGCCGTGAAGCACCTTCTACCAAAATACGGGTGGTTTTGCCCACCAGCGCATTGCTGATCGCGTCTGTGCTGTCATCAATCACTTTTTGCAAATGTTGCAGGCGGCGCAGCTTCACGTCGTGCGGCGTATCGTCATGCAAATTGGCTGCGGGTGTGCCAGGGCGTGGGCTATAGATAAAGCTGAAGCTGTTGTCGTAACCTATGTCGTCGATCAACTTCATCATCTTGTTGAAGTCGTCTTCCGTTTCACCCGGAAAGCCCACAATAAAGTCGCTGCTCATCGACAAATTTGACCGAATGGCGCGCAGCTTGCGCACCGTGCTTTTGTATTCCAGCGCCGTGTAGCCACGCTTCATGGCCATCAAAATCTTGTCACTGCCGTGCTGCACAGGCAGGTGCAGGTGGCTCACCAACTTTGGGATTTTGGCGTAACAGTCGATCAGCGCCTGGGTAAATTCATTGGGGTGGCTGGTGGTGTAACGGATGCGCTCAATGCCTGGAATGTCGGCCACGTAGTCCAGCAAAGTAGCAAAGTCGGCAATTTCTGCTGTGTCACCCATCTTGCCCCGATAGGCATTCACGTTTTGCCCTAAAAGCGTGATTTCTTTCACGCCCTGGTCGGCCAAACCAGCCACTTCGACGAGTACATCGTCCATGGGGCGGTTGATTTCTTCGCCACGTGTGTAGGGCACCACGCAGTAGCTGCAATATTTGCTGCAGCCTTCCATGATGCTCACAAACGCGCTGGCACCTTCTACGCGCGCGGGGGGAAGGTGGTCGAATTTTTCAATTTCCGGAAAGCTGATGTCTACCTGCGAACGTCCTTCTCGCTCTCTTTTAGCTAGCAGCTCAGGCAAGCGGTGCAGGGTTTGCGGGCCAAACACTACGTCTACATAGGGTGCGCGCTTGATGATGGCTGCACCCTCCTGGCTGGCGACGCAGCCGCCCACACCAATCTTTACGCCTTTTTTGGACAGGTGTTTGATGCGGCCCAGGTCGCTGAACACCTTTTCTTGTGCTTTTTCGCGCACCGAGCAGGTGTTAAACAGAATCAAATCAGCCTCTTCCACATTCTGTGTAGGTGTGTAGCCTTCAGCAGCGTGCAGCACGTCGGCCATCTTGTCCGAGTCGTACTCGTTCATCTGGCAGCCGAAGGTTTTGATAAAGACTTTTTTGCTCATGGTGCTGACCTGGGGTGATGCAATTCAATTGGGAGAATGCTATTTATTTAGTAGCTGCTCGCGCAGTATCTACGCTGGCTAACGGCCAAAATGCCCGTTCATTCTGGTTTGAAAGGCAGTCCATGCCCTACCAACCTGTGCGGCTACTGCTTGTACTTGGGCAGTTGGTCAAACGGCGTTTTGCCGTCATCCACCTTGACGTTGTTCTCTTCTGAACTGAAGAGGTAATTACGACCCGTGTTGGCAGACTTGAGCTTTTGCTTTTGTTCAGCAGGCGTCAAAATCCACACCTCATGCACACCGCCAAAAGACTCGCGGGTGTAATTGACCACGAATTCTTGTCCCGTCAAGACAGACGACATCAAAAATTCGTTTTGCGGACCGCGAATACGCGCGCCGGGTGACAAGCGGTCGGCTTTGCCATCCAGCACGATTTCTGGCGCTTGCCGCACCACCATAGTGCCGCGCAGGGCCTTGGGTGGAAAGCTGCGCAAGCCGGGCTGGCCAACGGTGTTTTGCGGTACTTCCAGCGTCTGGCCATCGCGGTTAGACTGGGCGAGTGCTGGGGCACTGCCACATACCAAAAAAGAAGGAAAAACGGCTATTGCCAGCGTGGAATATGCGCAAGCAGCTATAAATTTTATAGCGTTTAGCAGATGGAGAAGTGAAAAACAGCGGTTCATGGTGTACATCCAGAGGCTGAAAGAGGGGTGTCTGGTGGTGGTAGGTGGATTTGAACCACCGACTTCAGCATTATGAATGCTGCGCTCTAACCAACTGAGCTATACCACCGTGAGGCCTAGATTATAGCGGCTTCTGGTCAGCGGCCTAAACAAGCTGCAGCAAAACTGAGCGTTGGATTGAAAGCTGAATTGGCCGCTCAGTTTTCCACAATTGTTTTTTACTGGTGCGTAAAGTTGGCTTTGCGCTTGTTCACAAACGCGTCCATGCCTTCTTTTTGATCTGCCGTGGCAAACAGCGCGTGGAACAAACGGCGCTCAAACATCACGCCGTCAGACAAACCACTCTCGAACGCGCGGTTGACCGACTCTTTGGCCGCCATCACCGCGATCTGCGAATAATCAGCAATCATCAGCGCCGCGCCCAACGTTTCTTCCATCAATTTTTCTAACGGCACCACGCGGCTGACCAAGCCCGCGCGTTCGGCCTCGCTAGCGTCCATCATGCGGCCTGTCAGCGCCATGTCCATCGCTTTGGATTTGCCCACGGCGCGCGGCAAACGCTGGGTGCCGCCCGCACCGGGGATGATGCCCAGCTTGATTTCGGGTTGGCCAAACTTGGCGTTGTCTGCGGCGATGATGAAGTCGCACATCATCGCCAGCTCGCAGCCGCCACCCAGTGCAAAACCGCTCACCGCAGCAATCACGGGCTTGCGAATGCTACGAATCGTTTCCCAGTTTTTGGTGATGTAGTCGCCCTTGTACACGTCGGCAAAGCTGTAGGTGGCCATTGCGCCAATGTCAGCGCCAGCAGCAAAAGCTTTTTCGCTGCCGGTGATGATGATGCAACCGATATTCGCGTCTGCGTCAAACGCCTTGAGCGCATCGCCCAGTTCGTTCATCAGTTCGCCATTCAGCGCATTGAGTGCCTTGGGGCGGTTAAGGGTAACGATGGCGACTTTGCCTTCGCTGCGGGTGAGGATGTTTTGGTAGTTCATGGCGTAATGATAACGGTGGTTGGCTAATTCAATTTGATGGTAAATTGCGACGCAGGAGACAAGCTATGAGCGACCCCACACCACCGACCGTCCTCTATGAAGAACGCCCCAGCAGCGACGACAAAAATGCAGCCATAGTCGCCCTCATCACGCTGAACCGCCCCGCAGCGCTGAACAGCTTTACCAAACAACTGCACCGCGAGCTGGGCGAGGCTTTTGACAAAGCCGAGGCCAACCCCCAGGTCCGCGCCATGGTCATTACCGGCGCGGGGCGGGGCTTTTGCGCAGGGGCAGACCTGAGCGAATTTGACTTTACGCCCGGCCCGCGCCTGATGGAACGTGCCGACCCTGGCCCGATCATTCACAACGCTTTTAACCCCACCGCACGCCGAGTGACTAACCTGCGCATGCCCACCATTTGCGCCGTCAACGGTGTGGCCGCAGGTGCGGGCGCGTCCCTGGTCATGACCTGTGACATTGCCATTGCCGCACCCGGTGCCAGCTTTATCCAGGCCTTCAGCAAGATTGGTTTGGTGCCCGATTCTGGTGGCTCCTGGTTTTTGCCGCAGCGCGTGGGCCTGGCGCGCGCGCTGGCGCTGGCGATGACGGGTGACAAGCTGACCGCAGCGCAAGCCAAAGAGTTTGGCATGGTATGGGACGTAGCCGACGACCCGCTGGCTGCTGCGCTTTTGCTAGCAAACAAGCTAGCCAATATGCCGACCAAAGCATTGATCGCCACCCGTCACCTGCTGCGCGGCGCGCAGTCGCACACACTAGACCAGCAGCTGGATATTGAGCGTGACGAACAGAGCCGGTTAGGATACACGCAGGACTACATCGAAGGTGTGATGGCATTTTTGGAAAAGCGGCCCGCAGTTTTCAAAGGCGCATAGACTGGTTGCGATAAGTACCCAGCCAAGAACCTAAGGGAGTTGACCCTGATGACCAATACAAAAGCAAACGATGTAACAAGCGCACAGGCCATGCAACTTGCCAAACAAGTGGGCGATGCCATGTACGCGCTGGACGTGGCCACCAAAGACACCATGGGCATTACCTTGGTTGAATGCGCCCCTGGCCGCGCCGTGATGCAGATGGTGGTGAAACCCTTGCACCTGAACGGCCACCAGATTTGCCATGGCGGTTTTATCTTCACGCTGTGCGACAGCACCTTTGCCTTTGCCTGCAATTCGCACAACAAGGTAACGCTGGCAGCAGGTTGCAGCATCGAGTATTTAAAACCCGTGCACCTGGGCGATGTGCTGACCAGCGAGGGTGTTGAGCAGACTCTGAGTGGCCGCCACGGCATTTACGACATTAGCGTGCGTAATCAGCACGGCGATACGGTGGCGCTATTTCGCGGCAAGTCGGCACAGATAGCTGGGGTTATTGTGAATCTTTGAGAGGGAGGGGATTTTTGAACGCTAAAGACGCGAAAGTTACGCGAAAAGCGCGAAAGGAATACCAAAATAAAAATTCGCAGATAAAAATCCAAATATTTATTTTTTCTTCATTTCGCGACTTTCGCGTAACTTTCGCGTCTTTAGCGTTCAAAAATCCCCTCTCCTGCCAAAAAATAAATTTACTTTGAAAAGAAAAACCATGTTCCATTTTTCTTTAGACCCCATCGAAAAAGCCCCCATAGCCGAGCTGCGCGTCCTGCAGCTCAAGCGCCTGCAGTCCACCTTGCAACACGCTTATGCCAACTCGTCTGTCTACAAAGCCAAGTTCGACAAAGCTGGCGTGCACCCAGACGAATGCAACTCACTGGCTGACCTCGCCAAATTCCCCTTTACCGAGAAAAAAGATCTGCGCGACAGCTATCCGTTTGGCATGTTTGCCGTGCCCCGCGAGCAGTGTGTGCGCATCCATGCATCCAGCGGCACGACTGGCAAACCTACCGTAGTGGCCTACACACAAAACGATGTTGACATGTGGAGCGACTGCGTGGCCCGCAGCATTCGCGCTGCGGGCGCCGTGCCCGGCGACATGGTGCATGTGAGCTACGGCTACGGCCTGTTTACCGGCGGGCTGGGCGCGCATTACGGTGCAGAAAAGCTCGGTTTAACGGTGGTGCCGTTTGGCGGCGGGCAGACCGAGCGCCAAGTGCAACTCATCATGGACTTCAAACCCACCATCATCATGGTCACGCCCAGCTACATGCTGGCGATTGCGGACGAGCTTGAAAGACAGGGCATCAACCCCCGCAGCACGTCACTGCGCATCGGCATCTTCGGCGCAGAGCCGTGGACGAACGACATGCGCCGCGCCATCGAGCAACGCATGAACATCAAGGCGGTGGACATTTACGGTTTGAGCGAAGTCATCGGCCCCGGTGTGGCCAGCGAATGCGCCGAGACACAAGACGGCCCCACCATTTGGGAAGACCATTTCTACCCCGAGATCATCGACCCGCAAACTGGCCAGGTTTTGCCATACGACGAACACCAGGGCGGCGAAATGGGAGAACTCGTCTTCACCAGCTTGACCAAAGAGGCCCTGCCCATCATCCGCTATCGCACCCGCGACCTTACGCGCCTGCTGCCCGGCACAGCGCGCAGCATGCGCCGCATGGAAAAGATCACCGGTCGCAGCGACGACATGATGATCGTGCGCGGGGTCAACGTGTTTCCTACGCAGATTGAAGAACTCATCTTCAAGCAAAGCGCCTTGGCTCCGCATTACCAGTGCATCTTGAAGAAAGACGGTCCGATGGACAGCTTGACGGTGGCGGTAGAAACCAGGCCTGGACTCGCTATAGATTCAGTAGCTGCTCGCGCGGCATCTGCGGCCTTGGCACGTGATATCAAGACTTTTATTGGCACCAGTGCCATGATTGAGTTACGCGCCGAAGGTGGCGTAGAACGCAGCGCAGGAAAAGCCAAAAGAGTGCTGGATTTGCGCGGCAAGTAACGCAAAATCTGACTGCTGTCGGCTACACCTTCTGGAAATCGCTAATTCCATTTCTGCGAATTTGGGTTAAGGTATACCATCGTTATCTTGGAGTGATTCATGCATCGCCGCACCCTTATTCAAGCCACCAGCGCCGCCATCCTGCTGCCAAGGTTTGCCTATGCGCAAGACAAGTACCCCAGCAAAGCTATTACGCTGATCTGCCCTTACGCTGCGGGTGGTGGATCTGACCAGCGCTCGCGCCAGTTTGGGCGGTTTTTGTCTACGGCTTTGGGTCAACCCGTGATTGTAGAAAACAAGCCCGGTGCAGGCGGCAACATTGGCAGCGAAGCTATTGCCAAAGCCAAGCCCGACGGTTACACGATTGGCATGGGCAACTTTGCGCCACTGGCGGTGAACCCCACGATGTTCAAAAAAATGAACTACGACCCAGCCAAAGAGCTGATGCCGATTGCCCTGATTGAGCGCGGCCCGCTGATCTTGACCGTGCCTGCCAACTCGCCATTCAAAACCGTCAAAGACGTGATTGCTGCGGCCAAGGCGTCGCCGGGCAAACTGTCTGGCGCGTCGGGTGGTTTGGGCGGATCGCACCACCTGTCGCTGGAAATGTTCAAGTCACTTGCGGGTGTGTTCATTACCCACATTCCCTACAAAGGCGGCGCGCCAGCCACCACAGACTTGCTGGGCGGCCAGGTGGACATGATGTTTGAGCAGCTGTATTCTGCGTCGCCCAACCTCAAGGCTGGCAAGCTGCGCGGCTTGGGCATTAGCAGCAAGACCCGCTCACCGCTGTTCCCCGATATTCCCACCATGATCGAAGCGGGTGTGCCCAACTTTGAAGTGCTCAACTGGCAGGGCTTTGTGGCCCCAGCGGGTACGCCTGCGGCCATCATTGCCTTGCTGAACGAAACGACCAACAAAGCCCTGCAAGACGCAACCATCAAAGAGCAAATGCTCGGTCAAGGCAACGAACTGGGCGGTGGTACGCCCGAACAGTTTGCAACCTTCATCAAGACTGAGGCTGACAAATGGGGCAAGCTGGTGAAGACAGCAGGTATCAAGCCAGAGTGACGACCATTACTGCTCGATCTTGCTGAGCAGCAAGTCGATATACGTTTCGGGATTGACGTTCATTCGAATGCGCACTGGCAGGTACTGCAATTCTGGTGCAAACCAGATTTCTGCCGTGATTGTGCCGCGCGCATTGGCTATGGGGCGCGGTTTGAGGTGGTGTACCTGCACAGTCCCCAAGGTGCCTGCCAACTGCAGCGCTTCTACTGCTGACACGTCGTACACCCATTGGTCAACGCCTCCCGGGCGTGCCAGCCACAAATTCACCACGCTGCCCGCGGCCAATGTGTCGCGCCCAGTTGCAAACCGAAAAGCCAGCTCAACAAACTGGCTGGCCGTGTCCTGTACACCGTCTGGTCGGGGCAGTACGGTGCCATCTTGAAGCACTACGCTTTGCTCTTTGATGGTGACACTACGACGATTGCTGCGAACCTGCTCTTCATAAGCTTGCGGTTGCAAGCCGCCAGACTGCACGGCACCCTGGCTGGTGAATTTGAGCGACGCCAGCAATCCAATGTCGACACTCACTTGCACTTGGTAGGCGTTTTCAGATAAGGGTTTTTTTCGTTGCCACAACACATCTGCGCTGCCGTGTAATGCACCCCGAAAGTTACCCCCCAGCTGGTACGACAAGCGGGTGTCGCTGGGCCAAACGTCGGGCGTTCCGTCAGCAAACGTAGGCAGCGTGGCGGACGTGTCCGTGCCAGTGGTGGCGGTGCTGTTACTGGCAGTGGGCACGATGCTAGGCGTTACGCTGGCGGGCGTGTCGGGTTCAGGCGCTGTGGCAACTGCAGGTATTGGCTCAGGCGCTGCGGGTGCGGGTGCGGGTGCGGGTGCTGGTGCTGGTGCTGGTGCGGGTGCTGGTGCCTGTGCCAGCGTGGGTTCTGGCAAAGTGACGGGCGTTGGTGCCTTGGCAGCGCGACGCGGCCGCGGGCTTGGCGCGGCGACGGCTGCTGGCGTTGGTACCGCCAGTGGTGGCAGAAAAGTAACTTCGCGCGTCAGCATTGGCTTGGACATGGGACTCAAAATGCTCTTGGCGCTGCCCAGTGTGGCGCTGAACCAGTCTAGTACCAACACATGCCCCAGCAAGGCCAGCAGCACGACCCAAGCCCACCGCGTTACGACGCTGCGTTTTAGTTTTAGCCAGCCAGCCATGTATTCACACGCAGGGTGTCCTCTGGGCGTAACATCCAGGTCACGCCATCATCTTCTGCGGGTAATGCCAAGTCCAAACGCAGCAGGCGCTGGTCGCGCGAGATCCATGCTTTCACGCGCCTGGTTTTACCCGATGTCAACGGCACATACAGCGGCAAGTCTTCCAGCTTGCGTAAGCGCCAATCGCCCACAGCCAACCATTCATCGCCCGCAGCCATGCCAGCCGCCTCAGCCGCGCCACCGCGCAGCACGGTTTTGATGTGTATCGCGCCGTTCGACTCGGTCACGCGCAGGCCCAGGCGTTGTGCAAGCTGGGCTTTGTCTTCAATGACTTTGACGCCGTGTTGCTCCAGCAAATTTTGTAGTGGCAAATCAGCCTTGCCATGCACCCACGCTGCCAATTCGCTGGCAAAGCTGCGGCCACTCAGCTGGCGCAGCACGGCAGCAAAGCCTTTCTCGCTCATGGGGCCCGCCTTGCAGCGCACCCACAGTTCGCGCATCACCGCATCCAGCGTGGTCTTGCCCTCTGCACGCAATGTCAAGTCAAAACACAACGCAACCAGCGCACCCTTGGTGTAATAACTCACGGTGGCGTTGGGCGTATTTTCGTCCTGGCGGTAGTACTTGACCCAGGCGTCAAAGCTCGATTGCGCAACAGACTGCACCTGCGCACCCGGCGTTTGCATGACCTGGTTGATGGTTTTATTCAGCAGCTTGAGGTACTGCGCGTTGTCCACCAGCCCCGCTCGGCGCAGCAGCAGGTCATCGTAATAACTGGTAAAGCCTTCAAAAAACCACAGCAATTGTGTGTACTGTTCGCTACTGTAGTCATAGCGCTTAAAGTCCACAGGGCGCAGGCGTTTGACGTTCCAGGTGTGGAAGTATTCGTGGCTGATGAGCCCCAGCAAGGTGATGTAACCGTCACTGGCTTTAGCCGTCCCCACGCGTGGCAAATCCCGTCGGTTGCAGATCAACGCCGTGCTGTTGCGGTGTTCCAACCCGCCGTAGCCGTCGTCTACCGCGTTGAGCATGAAGACGTATTTGGTAAACGGCGGTTTGTCTTTACTGCCGTGCCAAAACGCCATCTCTGCATGCACAATCTTTTGCGTGTCTGCCAGCAAACGCTTTGCGTCAAAGCTTGGGGTAGCGCCTGCAACGACAAAGTCGTGCTGCACACCGCGAACCGTGAAGCTGCCGCACCAAAAGTTTCCCAGCTCAAACGGGCAATCTGCCAGTTCGTCGTAATTGGCAAACTGATATGTTCCAAAGCCGTTTTTATCTATTTTTAAGGCTGTAGCGCCCGTAGATACTGCGCAAGCAGCTATTGATTTAATAGCAATTAAATCTAGTACATGCAATGTATCTGCTTTTCCAGCAACCTGTAGGCACAGCGATGTGGCGTTAAAAAATCCACGCTGAGCGTTGAGCCAGGCGGTGCGTACAGAGTTGTCTAGCGCATACACCTCGTAGTGCAGCACCAGTGGTTGCGTGGCCGTATTGGTCAGCTTCCAGCTGCATTTGTCCAGTTGTTCGATGCAGACAGGTTCATTGTTCTGTTCAGCACACAGGTTTTGCAAGTGCTTGGAAAATTCGCGCACCATGTAACTGCCTGGAATCCACACCGGCAAACTCACGTGCTGGTTTTTGGCAGGCTTGGCTATTGTGAGGGTAACGCGGTACAGGTGCGCATGCACGTCGGACGCATCTATGCGGTAATGAACAGGCGCTTGCCTAGGCGCAGCAACTAACGAGTGTGAGGGGTTGGATTTTTTAGCCATAGAGATGGAAGAATACCCTATTGGGTCACTGCTTGTATGTTCGGTGCGACACTTCTTTTCTAGCACGCCAGCGTCAACTAAGCCCGTGAGATTATTTCAATCGGTTGCTTTGCGAAGCGACAAAACTTTAATCTGATAACGCCGTGTTGAAATGCGTACATGAATCCGCCTATGTTGGTAACAGGTAGTTTTTATCGAGCATTGCGTTGAGGTGAGCATGCGATCTTGGTGAATTGGCACCGTTCTCAGGGGATACCCACAGTTGGTGGGCGAGCGCCGCGCTCGGGGTATGCGCTGCAAAATGTTTTTGGAAATCACGCGCGAACTGCGTCTTGTATTGCTCGACCTTGGACAACGCGCGCCTTCCCAAAAAATTTTCATCACACACCCGCTCACCCGTCGCCTGCATGGTGGGTTACTGGGCTTTTGAATACCGAATACCGCAAACCCGTGGGGCTGGGTTTTGTAGCTTTTCAGCCGGTTTGTCGTCGGCTGTGCAGTCATCATGCCCTGTGCGTGCACGATATATTTGCAATGCATACGCTATGTATTTCATAGCTGTTCGCGCATATTCCACGCTGGAAATTGGCATATTTTAGCGTTAAAATTGATCAAAACTATGCGGTAACGCTGCCCAAACCGCGCTGCGGGCTTGGGGTGTCGGCTTGCGCACTGGCCTGCGATCTCGGGCATCCAGTTCCCGGTATTCGGTATTCAAAGGCCAGTAGCCAAGCTTGCACGCTTTGGGGGAGCGGGTTGGTGATGAAAAATTTTTAGGAAGGCGCGCGTTGTCCAAGGTCGAGTACTACAAAACACAATTCGCGCGTGTTTTCTAAAAACTTTTTGCAGCGCCTACCCCGAGTCCAAAGCCCGCCAACAAAGTAAGCAAGTCCAGAATTTTCAGCTCAGGAACATCCACTGCACACTGCGCATACGCTACAGGGCAGCGCGTGCGAAACACGCAGCCTGATGGTGGATTCGTTGGCGATGGCAAATAACCCTACAGTAAAGTGCAAAAAATAGGGCTTGGCAAGCCCATTTTGCTGCACCGCCGCAAACTAGCGCCGGGTAGGATAATATATGTGACAGATGTAAATCGCCTGCTGGTTGCAGGTGTACAGCCAAAGAATGAACGCTCCCAATACCCTGCACCAACTCACCGCCGCCCTGGCCGAAAAGCCGCGCTTGCGCGAAATTCCCTACAACTACACCTCGTTTTCTGACCGCGAGATCGTCATTCGTCTGTTGGGTTCTCGCGCCTGGGAGATTTTGGACACGTTGCGCCAGGAACGCATGACTGGCCGATCGGCCCGCATGCTGTATGAAGTGCTGGGCGATATCTGGGTGGTAAACCGTAACCCCTACCTCCAAGACGACATGCTGGACAACCCCAAGCGGCGCAAAGCCCTGGTGGACGCCTTGCACCACCGCGTAGCCGAGGTGCAAAAGCGCCGCACACCTGGGGACGACCCGACGCGCGATACCTTGGTAGGCGAGCTGCTGGACGCAGCATCTACGGCAGTGACAGATTTTGGTGCACGTTTTGCCAAGGCCTACGACTTGCGCAAAAAGGTGCAGAAAACGCTTTTCAAATACACCGCCAAAGACAACGTCAAGTTTGATGGCCTGAGCCGTGTGAGCCATGTGACCGATGCGACCGACTGGCGTGTGGAATACCCGTTTGTGGTGCTCACGCCCGATACCGAAGCCGAGATGGCTGGCCTGGTCAAGGGTTGTATTGAATTGGAGCTGACCATCATTCCGCGCGGCGGCGGCACGGGTTACACCGGCGGCGCGATTCCGCTCACCTGGAAGTCTGCCGTCATCAACACCGAAAAGCTGGAAGCCATGTCCGAGGTTGAAATGGTGTCTCTGCCGGGCTTGGCTGAGCCTGTCGCCACCGTGTATTCAGAAGCGGGCGTGGTCACCCAGCGCGTGGCCGACGCCGCCGAACGTGCGGGCTATGTGTTTGCCGTAGACCCTACCAGCGCCGAAGCATCGTGCATCGGTGGCAACATTGCCATGAACGCAGGCGGCAAAAAAGCCGTGCTATGGGGCACGGCGCTGGACAACCTGGTGTCATGGCGCATGGTGACGCCTGACGCGCAGTGGCTACAGGTAACGCGCCTGAACCACAACCTGGGCAAGATTCATGACGCTGAAGTAGCCAGCTTTGAACTGAAGTACTTTGACGCAGGCGGCAAGAAGCTTTTGAAGATCGAACGTCTGGACATCCCCGGCAAAACCTTCCGCAAGGAAGGCCTGGGCAAAGACGTAACCGACAAGTTCTTGAGCGGTTTGCCAGGCATTCAAAAAGAAGGCTGCGACGGTTTGATCACCAGCGCCCGCTGGATCGTGCACAAAATGCCGCAGCACACCCGCACGGTGTGCCTGGAGTTTTTTGGCAATGCCAAAGACGCGGTGCCCTCGATTGTGGAGATCAAGGATTTTATGTTTGCCGAGCAAAAACGCACAGGCGTTTTGTTGGCGGGTTTGGAGCATTTGGATGACCGTTATTTGAAGGCTGTGGGTTACACCACCAAATCCAAGCGCGCTCAGGCGCTGGGTGCTGGCGGCTCGGGCTTGCCCAAGATGGTTTTGGTGGGTGACATAGCGGGCGACAACGCAGACGATGTGGCCCGCGCCACGAGCGAGATTGTGCGTATTGCCAATTCACGTAATGGGGAAGGCTTTATTGCGATCAGCCCCGAGGCTCGCAAGAAGTTTTGGCTGGACCGCAAACGCACTGCAGCGATCAGCAAACACACCAACGCCTTCAAGATCAACGAAGACGTGGTGATTCCGCTGCCGCGCATGGCCGAATATACCGATGGCATTGAGCGCATCAACATTGAACTGAGCCTGCGCAACAAAATCGCGCTGTGTGACGCGCTGGAAGCATTTTTTGCCAAAGGCAATTTACCACTGGGCAAACAAGACGATGCGAGTGAAATTCCCTCCGCTGAACTGCTGGAAGATCGCGTGGCACAAGCTATTGCCTTGGTACGCGACGTGCGCACACTGTGGGCAGGCTGGCTGCATGATGTAAGCACCAAGTTTGCGCAGTTGCAAGACCATACGTTGCGCGCCAGCTGGAAGACGCAATTGCGTGCACCCTTGTCGCAAATCTTTGGTGGTGCCGCCTTCACTCCTATTCGCGAAGAGTGCAGCGCCATCCACAAGCGTGTGCTCAAAGGCCGCGTGTGGGCCGCTTTGCACATGCATGCAGGCGACGGCAATGTGCACACCAACTTGCCAGTCAACAGCGACGACTACGACATGCTACAGACCGCCCATGAGGCGGTGGTGCGCATCATGGCGCTGGCGCGCAGCCTGGACGGCGTAATCTCTGGCGAGCATGGTATTGGCATTACCAAGATGGAATTTATGTCGGATGCCGAATTGCAACCGTTTGCCGATTACAAAGCCAAGGTAGACCCTGAAGGGCGCTTCAACAAAGGCAAGCTGTTGCGCACTACTGAAGCACAGTCGCTATCAAATTCAGAGCTGTCCACGCATATTCCACGCTGGCAATCGGCCAAAATCACTGGTAAATACGGTATCAACGAAAAATTGCATGCCGATTTGACCAATGCCTATACGCCATCATTTGGCTTGATGGGCCACGAGTCGCTCATCATGCAGCAGTCGGACATTGGTGCCATCGCTGGCAGCATCAAAGACTGCATGCGCTGCGGCAAATGCAAACCCGTGTGCGCCACCCATGTGCCACGCGCCAACCTGTTGTACAGCCCGCGCAACAAGATTTTGGCCACCTCGTTGCTCGTTGAGGCTTTTTTGTATGAAGAGCAAACCCGCCGAGGCGTTTCCATCAAACACTGGGAAGAGTTTGAAGACGTGGCAGACCACTGCACAGTGTGTCACAAGTGCGAATCGCCCTGCCCGGTCAAGATCGACTTTGGCGATGTGTCGATGAATATGCGCAACCTGCTGCGCAAGATGGGCAAGAAGACTTTCAGCCCCGCTGCCTTTTTGCAGTCTGCCTTTATCGGCACCAACAGCGCCCGCGCCATCAACATTGGCCACGCCCTGACGGGTTGGGCGTTCAATGCGCAGCGCATCACCAATGATCTGCTCAAGGTGGTGGCCCGCAAGCAAACCAAGGCTCCCCCAGCCACAGTGGGCCGCGCGCCCATCAAAGAGCAGGTTATCCACTTCATCAACAAAAAACTGCCAGGCAACTTGCCCAAAAAGACCGCGCGCGGCTTACTGGACATTGAAGACAAGGACTACGTGCCGATCATCCGTAACCCGAAAACCACCACGGCAGAGACCGAAGCGGTGTTTTATTTTCCGGGATGTGGGTCGGAGCGCTTGTTCAGCCAGGTCGGTCTGGCCACGCAGGCCATGCTATGGCATGCAGGCGTGCAAACTGTGCTGCCGCCGGGTTATTTGTGCTGCGGTTACCCACAACGCGCCAGCGGCCAGTTTGACAAAGGCGAGAAGATCATCACGGACAACCGCGTGCTCTTTCATCGCGTGGCCAACACGCTCAATTATCTGGACATCAAAACGGTGGTGGTCAGTTGCGGCACTTGCTATGACCAGTTGCAAAGTTATGAGTTTGACAAGATATTTCCTGGTTCGCGCATCATCGACATTCATGAATACCTGCTGGAAAAGAACATCACCCTCGAGATGTTAGGAGGCTCCTCCGGCAGCGCCAACGCGGGCTACCTGTACCACGACCCCTGCCACAGCCCGATGAAGCTGCAAGAGCCGATGAAAACGGTGAAAGCGCTGATGGGCGACAACGTGCTCAAAAGCGAGCGCTGCTGCGGCGAAAGCGGCGGCTTTGCCATGACCCGGCCCGACGTCTCTAGCCAAGTGCGCTTTCGCAAAGAAGAAGAATTGCAAAAAGACGAAGCTGCCTTGCGCGCCACGGGTGCGGTGGACGCCAAACAGAACATCAAAATTTTGACGGCCTGCCCCGCGTGTGTGATGGGCCTGAACCGCTACCAGGACGACCTGAAAAGCGGCTTGCTGGAGGCCGACTACATCGTGGTAGAGATGGCCAACCAGATTTTGGGGAAAGACTGGATGCCGCAGTACGTAGAGCGGGCAAACCAGGGTGGTATTGAACGTGTCTTGGTGTAACAATTCGATTATTCAATAAAGGCTTCAGCATGGCAGGTTTGACCTACGACACCCCCAGCCCCACCAGCATCACGGCGCACCAGCAGTCGCGCTCGTTGGAGATTGAGTTTTCGGACGGGGCGCACTTCAACATTCCGTTTGAACTGATGCGCGTGTATTCGCCCTCTGCCGAGGTGCAGGGTCACGGGCCAGGGCAGGAAACGCTGCAAACCGGTAAACGCCTGGTGGGCTTGCAAGAACTGGAGCCCGTGGGCAACTACGCCGTCAAACCCGTGTTTACCGATGGCCATGAAAGTGGCTTGTTTTCCTGGGAATACCTGTACAAACTGGGTGCCAACCAGGAACAGCTATGGAAAGACTATGAGTCTCGCTTGGCTGCGGCAGGCGTGAGCCGGGATGCACCAATGCTGGAAGCGGGCGGTCATTCCTGTGCCAGTCATCAACACTAGGCTGTCAGGCTCCTGGTGCTTTTGACCAGTTGGACACTACCAATTTAATAGCAGCTCGCGCAGTATTTACAATGGCAAACACCCATTTTGGCTACCAAACCGTTGACGAAGTCGAAAAAGCCACGCGTGTGCGCGGCGTGTTCGACTCGGTTGCCAGCAAATACGATGTCATGAACGACGTGATGTCGGGCGGCTTGCACCGCGCCTGGAAGGCTTACGCCGTGATAGTGGCCAATGTGAGCGAAGGCAGCAAAGTGCTGGACATTGCAGGCGGCACCGGCGACCTGGCTCTGGCATTTGCCAAAAAAGTTGGCAAAACCGGCCAGGTGGTGCACACCGACATCAACGAAGCCATGCTGCGCGTGGGGCGCGACCGACTGGTCGATGCGGGTGTGCACCTGCCCACCGTGGTGTGTGACGCAGAAAAGCTACCCTATGCTGACAACAGCTTCGATGTGGTGACGGTAGCGTTTGGCCTGCGTAACATGACGCACAAAGACAAAGCCTTGGCCGAGATGTGCCGGGTGCTCAAGCCCAGGGGAAAGCTCCTGGTATTGGAATTTTCCAAAGTGGCCCAACCTCTGCAAAAGGCCTACGATTGGTATTCCTTTCAAGTTTTGCCAAAATTAGGCTCTATGATTGCTGGCGATGAACAAAGTTACCAGTATCTGGCCGAGTCCATTCGTATGCATCCTGACCAACAAACTCTTAAAACGGTGATGCTTGCGCATGGTTTCGGTCACGTGGATGTCCACAATATGACAGGCGGCATTGTCGCCTTGCATATGGGCATCAAGTGTTAGTTATTTAGGAGACGGTCATGAAGTTTTTATCCATCATTCTTGCAGCTAGCTTGTTGCTACTGGGCACCCATGCAGAAGCCAAACGTTTGGGTGGCGGCAGATCTGTTGGCCAGCAGTCTAGCAACGTCACGCAGCGCCAAGCTGCGCCAGCAGCACCTGCGAACGCACAAAATGCAGCCAAACCTGCAACGCCTGCACCTGCCGCCCCTCCAGCTGCCGCCCCCAAGAAGCCTTGGGGTGCCATGCTCGGCGGCCTTGCGGCTGGTTTGGGTCTGGCCTGGCTGGCTAGCAGCCTGGGCCTGGGCGGCATGGCTGGAGCCATTGGCCAATTCTTGATGTTTGGCTTGCTGGCCTTGGCCATCATGATGGCTGTGGGCTGGTTTATGCGGTCTCGCAAAGCTGCACAGACCAAGAACGACGGTATGACACAGCAAAGCCCTTATGCCTTTCAAGGCGCAGGTAGCCCCGCCGCCACGTATGACCCAGCCCATGTGGGCAACGATGCCTCTGCACGCCCTTGGGAGCGCAGCAGCATGGCCTTTAAAAGCTCCACCAATACAACCGGCAGCATGATTGGTACGAACCTGGATAACAACGGCCTGTCTGGTTCGCAAAATTGGGGAGTTCCCGCAGACTTTGACACCAATGGTTTCCTGGAATCTTGCCGCAAGAATTTCACCACCCTGCAAGCCGCCTGGGATAAGGCCGACGTGTCCAGCCTGCGCGCCATGATGACCGACGATATGCTGACCGAGATTAAGTCGCAATTGGCCGAACGCGAGTCGCACACGGGCGCCAGTGCCAACCACACTGAAGTCGCCGCATTGGATTCCAAGCTGCTGGGAGTGGAAGAACTGGACAACGCCTGGATGGCCAGCGTAGAATTTTCTGGCATGATCAAAGAAGACCCATCTCAAAGCCCTGCTCCGTTCCGCGAAGTGTGGAACATGACCAAACCTAAGACGGGTGGCGGTGGCTGGCTAGTAGCGGGGGTACAGGCTCTGCAGTAAGCCGTTTTGCTTCTGCCCAAATCTGCAGCGGCAACTTCACTTTATTCAAAGGCTCTTTCTCGACGAGAAAGAGCCTTTTTATTTGGCACGCAGTATGTGGGTTACTTGACCTCTGCCAAAAACTTCTCAACCTGCGCTGCAGGAATGGCACCCGGCACACGGTTGCCATCTGCGAATATCAAGGTAGGCGTTCCCGTGATTTTGTGCTTTTTACCCAGCTCTACGTTCCGAGCCAGAGCACTCGCGTCGCAGCTGGCTGGAGCAGCGGGTGTTTCTGCGTCGCGCACCATCCAGTCTTGCCAGGCCTTGGCTTTGTCTTTGGTACACCAGATGTTCTTGCTGCGCTCTGTAGAGCTAGCACCCAGGATGGGATACAGAAACATATGGATGGTCACATTGTTGATGGATTGCAAATCTTTTTCAAAGCGTTTGCAGTAACCGCAGTTTGGGTCTTCAAACACTGCCAGTTTGCGTTTGCCGTTGCCGCGCACGATGGTGAAAGCATCTTTCAACGGCAAGTCTTCAAAAGCAATCGCCGTGAGCTTTTCGATGCGCTCTTCGGTCAAATTACGACGCAGCTTGGTATCAATCAAATTGCCTTGCACCAGAAAATTACCTTCAGCGTCGGTGTAAAAAATCTCGGTGCCGCCCACACGAATTTCATACAAACCGGGCATGGGTGATTTGCTGATTTCATCAATCTTGGGCAGGCTGGGCAAACGCTCTACCAAGTTTTTGCGGATAGTGGCTTCTTGCGCAAAGCCGGTGCTCACCAAGCCGCAGAGCAGCATCGCAGTGGATAGGAGGGTTTTCATTTTCATATTCTGTCTTTCAAATACCGTGTTCATTATCGCCACCAGCCTAGCCCACACCCATGGCGCGGCGCATGACTGCCGTCTTCAGGGGTGCTAGACGCTCAAAGCCTGACATGCCCCAGTTGCGCAGCACGCGCACACGCACGTCGTCGTTGGCAAACAGGCGTTGCAAGCCATCGGTAGCCAGACGCAATGTGCTGGCGTCCAGCTTGCGGGCGCGTTCGTAGCGACGCAGTAAGCGCAAGTCGTTGTAATTGCGGAAATACTCTTTGTTTTCGATCACCCTGGCTAACTCGGCTGCGTCGGCCAAACCCAGATTGAGCCCTTGCCCGGCTAGCGGGTGCACGCTATGGGCGGCATCGCCCGCCAAGGCCCAGGCCGCTTTGCTGTCGCCGGCCAAGCCTGTACCTACCCAGCGTGTAGCCTGGGTAATGTGCAGCGGCCACAGCGCGCGGGCGCTGGCCATGCTTATCGTGCCCAAAGCGCTGCCACACACCACTTGCAGGGCGGCACAAAAGTCTGCGTCGTCCAAATTTTGTAACTGCGTTGCATGCTCATGGTGTACAGACCAGACCAGTGCCACAGAGTTCCCCGGTGCAGACGCACCACGCGGCAAAAAGGCACAGATTTCGCCGTTTTGTGCACCACTGTGTTCTTTGCCACCCATCCATTGCCAGGCCGTATTTTGGTGGGGCAACTCTGTATACACATGCGCTGCAATGGCGGTTTGCTCGTACGCAAATTGCTCAAACTCGGCCCCCACAGCAGCGCGCGTGGCACTGGCTTTGCCTTCGCAAATGACTGTCAGCGGGCAGTTTTCAGGGTTTTTAAGCAATTGCACCTCAGGCGCAAACTCCAACGCGGCAGTCAAGCGGGCATCGAGCGCAGCCGCGTCCACAATCCAGGCCAGAGCCTTTGATGGGTCTTGCATTACAGAATGTGTGTCTACAGAAAACTGCACCAGGCCGCCATCGTCGCCCTGCACCCGCATATGCTGCACAGCGCAGCTGTCTGCGGCATCTGTAGGCCAGGCACGCAGGCTTTCCAGCAGGGTTTTAGACGCCGCATTCAGCGCAAAGGAGCGAATATCAGGCTCACCGTGCACTGGCCCCTGTACCAAGCCCACGCGCACGCGCTGGCGCGCCAGCAACAAGGCCAGCACCTTGCCCACCACGCCCGCACCCCGAATACAAATATCTATTGCCATGGGGTGATTGTAGAAGGCGGCACAATAGTAGCCATGACTACAGAATTTGACCTTCATGCCACCATCAGCCGCCTGTTTGTGTACCCCGTCAAGTCTTGCGCCGGGGTAGAGGTGAGGGAGGCGATATTGACCGAAACCGGCCTGGAGTTTGACCGCGCCTGGATGGTGGTGGATGCCACAGGTGAATTTGTGACCCAACGTGAACTGCCCCGCATGGCCTTGATCAAGCCGCAGATCAAACACTACGAGATGGTGCTGCGTGCGCCCGGCATGCTGGCCTTGCACATTGCCATCGACGCGGTAGAAGCGCCGTGCCGCGC
Organism: Polaromonas sp.; assembly: GCA_043774625.1. GTDB lineage: Bacteria > Pseudomonadota > Gammaproteobacteria > Burkholderiales > Burkholderiaceae_C > JAAFIP01. The sequence goes on from JAYVTG010000041.1 coordinate 33,381, forward strand.
CAACGTGTGGGGCGACGACTGCGCCGCGTACGACATGGGCGACGTGGCTGCGCAGTGGTTCACCGATTTTTTGTCGCAAGATTTACCTGCTGGCCAGGCTGCCATGAAGCTGCGCATGGTGCGTTTTGACCCGGAACAACAACGCGCATCAAATAAAAAATGGACCCAAGACGTGGTGGCTTTGAACCAGTTTAGTGATGGTTATCCGATCCTGGTTGCCAGTGAAGCGTCTTTGCAGGAACTGAACGGCAAGCTGCGCGCTGGCGGGCATGAAGACGTTACGATCGAGCGCTTTCGGCCCAACATTGTGCTTGCTGGCATCGAGGCGCACGACGAAGACAGGGTGAGCGTATTGCATATCAGCGCTGAACATGCGGGCCATGCTGGGCAAGCCGGTCTGGTTGAACTGGGTTTGGTCAAGCCCTGCCCGCGCTGCCCTATCCCCAACATCAACCCCCTGACCGCCGTGCCCAGCCCCGAGGTGGGCGACATGTTGCAAACGTACCGGCAAGACGCCCGTGTGGATGGAGCAGTGACTTTTGGCATCAACGCCATTACACGGTTTGGGTTTGACCATGTGCTGCGTGTGGGGCAGGTGGTCAAGGCGGATTTTGCGTTTGACTGACGCAGGCGTACCGGCAGCTAATCCACTCTACGGCTCCTTGGGGTCGGCAATAAAACCAATGCGGTTAAGCCCCGCTTTTTGCGCTACACCCATCACTTGCACCACCTTGCCATAAGGCACGGTTTCGTCGGCGCGCAATTGCACTTCGGTGTCCGGGTTGGCTTTGGCAGATTTTTGCAAAGCCTGCGCCAATGCAGGCAGCTCAATTTTCTGGTCATTGAGGAAAACCTGCGCTGTTTTGTCTACCACGATGGTCACAAACTTGGGTGCATCACTGGGCTTGGCAGCCTCGGTTTTGGGTAAATCAAGCTTGATGGAACTGGCCAACAGAGGCGCAGTGATGATGAAAATCACCACCAAGACCAGCATCACGTCTACCAGGGGCGTGACATTGATCTCGCTCATGGGCTCGGAGCCCTTGGTGCGTTCCAGACGGCCAAAACCCATGGTAACTCCTACTTGTCCACGCTGTGGTGCGACAGTAGCTCGCGCAGGTCGCGGGCAAAGCCTTCCAGGTCGGCTTCTATGCGGCCTACGTAGCGACCAAACAGGTTATACGCCAGCACTGCCGGAATGGCCACCGCCAAACCGGCAGCTGTCATGATGAGCGCTTCGCCTACCGGGCCTGCTACTTTGTCGATAGAAATTTGCCCTGCGCCTGCGATGCCGGTGAGCGCATGGTAAATGCCCCAGACGGTACCCAGCAGACCGACAAAGGGCGCAGTAGAACCGACCGTAGCTAACAGTACCTGGCCAAACTGCAGTTTGTGCAACACACTGTGCAGTGCGTCGCGCAGCACGCGGGTTAGCTGCTGGGCTTTGTCCCCCGCTGTAGCCAGTGTGCCGGGTGCTCCCACATGTGCAGCATCAATCAAAGGCGTGACCATGGCCTCGCGGTCCAGGGCGGCCACGGTACTGCGCGCTTGGGCCAGGTCACCTGCCTGCCAAAAAGCAGTGATGGAGCGCGCCACGTCGGGCAAGGCACGCTTGGTGATCCAGGCCTTCCACAAAATCACCACCCAGCTGGAGACCGACATGGCCAGCAAGAGCAGAGCAATAAATTGACTGATGGCATCGCCTTGGGCAACAGACTGAAATGCGTTCATACGGATTTTTATCTTTTCAAATAGGTGGCGCTTAACGCAAACCCAACACGTCAAACATGTCAAACATGCCAGTGGGTTTGTCTGCAAGATAACGCACAGCACGCAGGCTGCCCTGCGCGTAGGTGGAGCGGCTAGATGATTTGTGGGTGATTTCGATGCGCTCGCCCGTACCCGCAAACAACACCGTATGGTCGCCCACAATATCGCCGCCGCGGATGGTGACAAAGCCGATACTCGATGGCTCGCGCTCACCTGTGTGGCCGTAGCGCTCGTATACGGCGCAGTCCTTCAGGTCACGGCCCATGGCGCTGGCCATCACTTCGCCCATCTTGAGTGCAGTGCCACTGGGTGCATCCACCTTGTGGCGGTGATGCGCTTCAATCACTTCGATGTCATAGCCGGTTTGCAGGGCTTTGGCCGCCATTTCCAGCAGCTTTAACGTCACGTTCACGCCCACGCTCATGTTGGGGGCCATCATGATGGCAATCTCTTTACTGGCGGCAGTAATATCGGTTTTTTGCGCGTCGCTCAGACCCGTGGTGCCAATCACCATCTTCACACCCATTTGGCGGCACAATGCCAGGTGGGCCATGGTGCCTTCGGGGCGGGTAAAGTCAATCAGCACGTCGCAGCCTTTAAGCCCGCGTGCCATATCGCTGGTGATGCTCACACCGCTGGCATAACCCAAAAAGCCCGAAGCGTCCAGGCCAATGCCGGGGCTGGCGGGTACGTCCAGCGCACCGCCCAAACGGCAGTCGGTGGCGTCGTGAATCGTTTCAATCAGCATGCGGCCCATGCGGCCACTGGCACCTGCAATACAAACAACTTGCTGGCTCATCGTGCGGGGGCTTCCAATGGTGGGTAACTTGCGGCAGGTGCAGCAACGGCTGGCGCTGGCTGCTGGCTGGGCGCGGCACCTTGTTTGGCCTGGGCTGCGTTGAGTTCTGCCTCGGACGCCTCCAGCACAGGCACCTTGCCCAGCTTGCGATTGCTGTCCAGTGTGGCTACAAATTCGGCTTCGGACGGCAAGCTGTCACCCTCGACCTTCTCGAAGTCGTCGTCTTTGAAAAACACGGTGATCTTGCGGCTTTGCGCTTCAATACCCTGGCGGCGGATGGTGAAGACGTAGTCCCAGCGGTCCGCGTGGAAGGCACTGGTGATCAGGGGCGTACCCAAGATTTCTTTGACCTGGGCGCGCGCCATGCCGGGGCGCAGTGCCTCGACCTGTTCCTTGGACACAAAATTGCCCTGCACCACTTCCAGTTTGTAAGGGGCGATGACACTGACAACGCGGTTGCTGGCGCCGTTGAAGCTGGTGCAGCCAGCCAGTAGCACAACCGCCAATGCCAGCACGCCTAGGTGCATGCAGTGCGCGGCGGCAGGAGTACGGAAAATAGGGTTAACAAACACAGGCATTACAAGGCTGGTGGACACGCAAGTCCCAGCGCATAGGGTTATGATTCGGTCATTGTAGCGGTTACGCATTTACCGCCTTTCCCCCACTTCCCATGTCCAATATCGACGAACTCAAAAGCACGGGCCTCAAAGCCACTTTGCCACGCCTGAAGATCATGGAGATTTTTCAAAGCGGTGCGCAGCGGCACATGACGGCCGAGGATGTGTACCGCATTGTGCTGCAAGAGCGCACTGACATTGGCCTGGCCACGGTGTACCGGGTGCTGGCGCAGTTTGAGCAGGCCGGTATTTTGAGTCGTAACCATTTTGAGTCGGGCAAGGCGATTTACGAGCTGAACGAAGGCCAGCACCACGACCATTTGGTGTGCTTAGATTGCGGCAAGGTCGAAGAGTTTTACGACGCGGAAATTGAAAAACGCCAGCAGACGATTGCCAAGGCCAAGGGCTTTGCGATTGCCGACCATGCGCTGAGTTTGTATGCGCATTGCACCAAGACTGCCTGCGCCAATCGCCCGCCAGTGCGGGGGTAGGTTTTCTGGCTCTATGACAGCGGGCATGTAGCGTTTGCGTTGTCAGGCACTGTGGGCGCGCGAATACCTTCGGGGCTGGGAGCGTTTGCGTTGTCAGGCACTGTGGGCGCGCGAATACCTTCGTGTCCTCCGCCAGGGTATAGGCCTTAGCTTCTTGTCAGCTTTTGTACCTGGCTCCCCCTTTTACCTACGGTATCCGCCCACGCACAGTGC
>JAYVTG010000042.1:0-36253 GCA_043774625.1 Polaromonas sp.
GTCCACACCTTGGGCGCTGGCCGCCTTGACCGCATGCGCCACGGCCTCGTGCGCGTCGCGAAATGGCAGACCCTTCTTGGTCAGGTAGTCGGCCAGGTCGGTAGCGGTGGCATAGCCGCGCAAGGCCGCGGCCTCCATCGCTTGCGGCTTCACCGTGATGCCCGCCACCATCTCGGCAAAGATGCGCAAGGTGTCCTTCAAGGTGTCCACCGTATCAAACAGTGGTTCCTTGTCTTCCTGGTTGTCCTTGTTGTAAGCCAGGGGCTGGCCTTTCATCAGGGTAATCAAACCCATCAAATGGCCCACCACGCGCCCTGTTTTTCCGCGTGCCAGTTCGGGCACGTCGGGGTTCTTTTTCTGCGGCATGATCGAGCTGCCGGTGCAAAAGCGGTCGGCCAGGTCGATAAAACCAAAGCTTTGGCTCATCCACAAAATCAGCTCTTCGCTCATGCGGCTGATGTGCACCATGGCCAGTGTGGCTGCAGCCGTAAATTCAATCGCAAAGTCGCGGTCGCTTACGGCGTCCAGGCTGTTTTGGCAGACCTGGGGCTGACCGCTGTCGTCCACCATGCCCAGGGTCTTGGCGACCAGTTCGCGGTCTAGCGGGTAGGTGGTGCCTGCCAGCGCAGCCGCTCCCAAAGGCAAACGATTCACGCGTTTGCGCACGTCTGCCATGCGCTCGGCGTCGCGGGCAAACATTTCTACATAGGCCAGCATATGGTGGCCAAAGCTCACCGGCTGTGCTACTTGCAGGTGGGTAAAACCGGGCATGATCACATCGGCATTTTTCTCGGCAATGTCAACAAGGGCGCGTTGCAGGTCGATGAGCAAGCCGCTGATTACATCCATCTCGCCGCGCAGCCACAGGCGCACGTCGGTGGCTACTTGGTCGTTGCGGCTGCGGCCCGTGTGCAGGCGCTTGCCAGCGTCGCCCACCAGTTGTGTCAAGCGCGCTTCGATGTTCAGGTGCACGTCTTCCAGGTCTAGCTTCCATTCAAAGCTGCCCGCCTCAATCTCGCTGCGAATTTGCGCCATGCCTTGTTCAATCGACGCATGGTCTACTGCAGTGATGATGCCCTGCTTGGCCAGCATGTGTGCGTGCGCCAGCGAACCGGTAATGTCGGCTTGCCACAGGCGCTTGTCAAAAAATACGCTCGAGGTGTAGCGTTTGACCAGTTCGCTCATGGGTTCGGAAAACAGTGCCGACCAGGCTTGGGATTTTTTGTCAAATTGGCTCATAAGATGGCGTCGGGGCAGGCAGGGCAGGGTTTTGCAATATAGGCGTAACTGCGTATATTATCTGTGACGATGCAAACCAGTTTTGGCACCTCTACATTAGACGCAAACCCGCCGGGTGTGAGCACGCTCACCCCGCCAAGCACAGCGGGTATGCCGCTGGAACTGCCGCAGGACGCGAAAACCGAGGTTTTGGTATTTGATGCCTGCCGCGTAGGCGTTATTTTGCGCGCCGTGCTGTTTGTGCAAGCAGTGCTGGCTGTGGGTGTGATGTATGGAGCCACTACCTGGTGGGAATGGCTCAGCCGGCTGGCAGTCATTACGGGCGCGGCCTTGCCCGCCACGCTGGCGTGGTTGATCAGTGCCTGTGCGCTCAAAAAGCGCCTGCAGCGCGTCAGCAAAACCGCCCAATGGAGTGCGGGCATTGGTTTGGGTGCCGTTGCGGGGCTGTATGGCTGTAGCCTGGTGGCCTTGCTGGGCTATGTGCAGCCCGTGCCCTGGGTGGCCAGTGCAGCCACGGGGGCTTTGTTTGCAGCTGGTTTGGTGGCCGCACTGGTATGGCGCGCCGCAGGCCGCTCCCCGGCTGCGGCCAATGCCCGGTTGGCCGAGCTACAGTCGCGTATTCGCCCCCATTTCTTGTTCAACACGCTCAACAGCGCCATCGCTCTGGTGCGCGCCGAGCCTGCCCGGGCCGAAGCCGTGCTGGAAGACCTGAGCGAGCTGTTTCGCAGTGCCCTGGTGGACCGTGGCGACTTTGTGACCTTGCAGCAAGAAATTGAGCTGGCCCAGCGTTACCTGCAAATTGAACAGGTGCGCTTTGGCGACCGCCTGCGGGTGGCATGGGCGCTAGATGAGAAGGCCAGCTTGGCCAAACTGCCCCCCTTGCTGTTGCAGCCTCTGGTAGAAAACGCCGTCAAACACGGCGTTGAGCCCAGCCCTACGGGCGCCCAGGTCAAAGTCAGTACCCAGCGGCGCGGCAGCACCGTGGTGCTCAAGGTCACCAACACGCTGCCCTCGGGCCAAGGGGAGGGCGGCCACGGCGTGGCCTTGCGCAATGTGCGCGACCGCCTGTACCTGCTGCATGACGTGCAGGCCGACTTTCGCACATCGCTGGTTGATGGCGTGTACCAGGTGCGTATCGAGGTGCCCGCATGACCAAGGCCTTGCGCGTCATGGTGGTGGACGACGAGCCCCTGGCGCGATCGCGCCTGCGCACCTTGCTGGGCGACTGCACCGAGCCTGCTTGCAAGGTGGTGGCAGAAGCAGGCGACGCCATGCAGGCCATGGCTACATTGCGCTCCAATCCCTGCGACATGGTGTTGCTGGACATCCACATGCCCGGCGCAAACGGTTTGCAGCTGGCGCGCGAAATGCGCACGGCGCTGCCCAACGTGCAGGTGGTGTTTGTGACCGCCTATGCCGAACATGCGGTGAACGCGTTTGAACTGGAAGCCGTGGACTACCTGACCAAGCCGGTGCGGCTGGAGCGTTTGCAAAAAGCCCTCGTCAAGGTGCTACAAAAAACAGAGCTGCTCGCGCAGTCTACTCAAGCGCAAGGGGCTGATTTATTACAAGAAGTGCTGATTATTCAAGACCGTGGGCGCACCGAACGGGTGCCGCTTTCGGAGGTGCTGTACTTTAAAGCCGAGCTGAAATATGTGACGGTGCGCACGGTTGCCAAAAGCTATATTTTGGACGCATCATTGTCTGAACTGGAAGAGCGCCACGGCGCGGCGTATTTACGCATTCACCGCAATACCCTGGTAGCCAAACGCGCCATGCGGGCGCTGGAACGGCACTTTGAGCGTGACCCCGATGCCGCAGAAGGTAGCGTGGAGCAAGAAGGCTGGGCGGTACGGTTGCGCGGAGTGGACGAATCGCTGATGGTGTCGCGGCGGCAGCTCGCAGCTGTGCGGGTAGCGATTGCTGAGCATTGATTTTGCTATTTATTTAATAGCTGCTCGCGCAATATCCACGCTGACTCTAGCCATATTTTAGTATTAATTAGCGCGAAAATGGCGCCACGTACAACCTGGCCGCTAGACTCAACCTAAGGTGCCAAGCGTTGCCGTACCCAGGTGGTGCCGTCCGCAGCCAATATATACCGCAGCCGGTCATGCAGGCGGTCACGCCGTCCTTGCCAAAACTGCCATTCGTCGGGTACCAGCCGGTAGCCGCCCCAGTGCGGCGGGCGGGGCGGTTTGTCGCCGTACAGTGCTTCTATGCGCGCAGTCTCGGCGTCCAACGCCTCTCGGCTTGCTACCACGTCGCTTTGCGGGCTGGCCCACGCGCCAATGCGGCTACCTAGTGGGCGGCTGTGAAAGTACGCATCACTTTCCTCGGCACTGACTTTCTCTACACGCCCTTCGATACGCACCGTGCGCTCTTGCTCCACCCAGTGAAACTGTAGCGCCGCAAACGGGTTGCCTGCCAGCTCCTTGCCCTTGCGCGAGTCGTAATTGGTGTACCAAACAATGCCGCGCGCGTCCAGACCCTTGATCAGCACCACGCGTGTAGAAGGGCGTAAATTGCTGCCCACGGTAGCCAAAGTCATAGCGTTTGGCTCGGGTATTTGGGCTTCTATGGCAGCTTGCAGCCATTGCTCAAACTGCACCAGAGGGTTGTCGGCAGCAACAGACTCCGTCAATTCGGCCAGCTCGTAGCTCTTGCGTAAATCTGCGATGGGGGAATGGGTATTGCGCATAGCGACAAGTGTAGGGCTTGGACGTAAAACAAGCGGCCGACACATTTGCGACACATGAATGGATGTAAAACTCAATATGTATCAAACTGAGAGAATCTGTCGGTATTAGGGTTGTTACTAGCACAAGGTCTCACAAGCCAGATTATCGTATGTAAGTTCATAACAAGGAGATATGCACTATGGCTACCAATTTTTCTGTCAATGGCAAAGCTGTTTCGGCCCAGGCCGAGGCGGACACGCCGCTTTTGTGGGTGATTCGAGACGAACTGGGCATGACCGGCACCAAATTTGGTTGCGGTGTGGCACTGTGCGGCGCTTGTACCGTACATTTGGACGGCCAGCCGGTGCGTTCCTGCCAAACGCCATTGTCGTCGGTTGCAGGCAAAAAAGTGTCTACCATAGAAAGCCTGTCCAAAGACAACACCCATCCCCTGCAAGTGGCGTGGATCAAACACGACGTGCCGCAGTGCGGCTACTGCCAGTCGGGCCAGTTGATGAGTGCAGCAGCTTTGCTGTCCACCAACAAGAACCCCAGCGACGCAGATATTGACGGTGCAATGAGCGGCAATATCTGCCGCTGCGGCACCTACCCCCGAATCCGCGCAGCCATCAAAGACGCTGCCACCATGATGCGCAAGGCCTAAGGAGAACCAACATGACAACCCTTAACACCTCACGTCGCGGCTTCATCAAAACATCTACTGCCACCAGCGCTGTATTGGCTACCGGCGGCTTTTTTGGCCTGATCCTCACCGCCAAAGGCCCGGCCCACGCTGCTGGCACCCTGTACACGCCCAATGCTTGGGTGCACATTGCCGACGACAACACCATTACCTTACTGTCGGCTCGCTCCGAAATGGGTCAGGGCGTGTACACGTCCATGCCCATGCTGATTGCAGAAGAGCTCAATGTCGACATCAAGCAAGTCAACGTGGCCATTGCGCCTCCCGGCAAGGCCTATACCAACGCTTTGCTAGGCGCTCAAATCACTGGTGGCTCCACCTCGGTGCGCGAAGGCTGGGAAAAGCTGCGTCTGGCCGGTGCCCAGGTACGCGAAATGTTGATCACTGCTGCCGCCGACGAATGGAAAGTAGACCGCAGCACTTTGCGTGCTGAAAAAGGCATGATTCTGGGTGCCAACGGCAAAAAGGCCACCTACGGTCAACTGGCCGCTGCCGCATCCAAGGTGCCGGTCCCAGAAAAAGTGGCCTTGAAAGACCCCAAGGACTTCACCATCGTCGGTACCCGCGTCAAGCGCCTGGACACGCCTGCCAAAACCAATGGCACGGCAGAGTTTGGTATTGATGTGAAACTGCCCGGCATGGTGTACGCCAGCCTGGAGCAATGCCCTGTGATTGGCGGCAAGGTCAAGAGCTTTGACGGCGCCAAAGCCAAAGCCATGCCCGGCGTGGTCGCGGTGGTGCAAATCGGCGACGGCGTTGCCGTGGTGGCCGACAGCTACTGGCGCGCCAAAAAAGCCCGCGAAACTTTAACCGTGGTGTGGGACGAAGGCTCTGTGGCCTCGATCAGCGACAAGTCCATGCTTGCCGGCACACGCGCCGCGCTAGACACTGGCAAAGTATTGCCGATTGCCAAACCCGTAGGCGATGTCGCCGCCGCCATGAAAGGCGCTGCCAAAATCGTCAAGGCTGAATACATCAGCCCGATGCAGGCACATGCACCACTGGAGCCGCAAAACTTTACAGCCAGCTTCAAAGACGGCAAATGCATGTTGATCGGCCCTACCCAGTTCCAGCAAGGTGCGCAGGGCGCAGTGGCTGCGGTCTTGGGTATCAAGCCAGAAGACGTTGACGTCAAAACCACCTTCTTGGGTGGCGGTTTTGGTCGCCGTATTGAGCTGGACTTCATCATCCAGGCGGCAGAAATTTCCAAAGCGGTGGGCAAGCCCGTCAAGTTGCTGTGGAGCCGTGAAGACGACACCACACACGACTTTTACCGCCCCCTGGGTGTCAACACCTTACAAGCAGGTTTGGGCGCTGACGGCAAGCCCGTGGCGTTGCACTTCCGTGTGGCCTCGCAATCGGTCACCCAGCGCGCCTTTGGTCTGCCCAAGGATACCTTGGACCCCTTCATGGCCGAAGCGGGCGTGACGGGTTACGACATACCCAATACCCAGCATGACCTGATCATCCACGATACGGGTTTCCGCATGGGTTACTGGCGCGCCGTGAGCCATAACATGAACGCGTTTGCAAACGAAAGCTTTGTGGACGAAATGGCCAAGGCCGCTGGCAAAGACCCGTTGGCCTACCGCATGAGCATGCTGGGAAACCAGCCACGCTTTGCCAATGTGCTCAAGCTGGCGGCAGACAAGGCAGGCTGGGGCACCGCACTGCCCGCAGGCCGTGCGCGTGGTATTGCGTTGATGGAAGGTTATGACACCTACATGGCGCAAATCGCCGAGATTAGCATCGAGGGCGGCTCCATCAAAGTGCACAAGGTGACTGCGGCGGCTGACCTGGGCTATATGGTCAACCCCGACATTGTCGAAGGACAAATCCAGTCCAGTATCGTCTTTGGCATGGGCCCCGCGCTGATGCAAGAGATCACCATGGACAAGGGCCGTGTGCAGCAAACCAACTTTAACAACTACCCGGTAGTGCGTATGAACGAGGCGCCAGCGATTGATATTATTTTAGTCAAGAGCACCGAGAAACCTGGTGGTATTGGCGAGCCTGCTACCGCGTTAATTGGCCCGGCCATCGCCAACGCCTTGGCCGCGTTGACCGGCAAGCGTCTGCGCAAACTGCCAATGACGGCAGACGCGATTCGCACAGCCTGATAAGTTGACCTATGGAGAGCCTTGATCTGCGTGTTCTTGCCGACGTGTTGGCGTGGCAAAAAGCAGGTCATGGCACTACCTTGGTCACTGTGGTGGAAACTTGGGGCAGCGCCCCTCGCCCACCCGGTGCCCTGCTGGCCGTGCGTGACGATGGCGTGGTCAGCGGCTCCGTATCCGGTGGCTGTGTAGAAGACGACCTGATTGCCCGCATCAAGGCGGGTAATTTTGATGAAGCAGGTACGAGTAAACCGTCGATGATTGCCTACGGCGTGACCAAGGCCGAGGCCACGCGCTTTGGCATTCCGTGTGGCGGCAGCTTGCGCCTGGTGCAAGAGCCGGTGATGCAGACGGACTGGATTGAACAAATTTTGCAACGCACCGAGGCGCACGAACTGGTGGCGCGGCACTTGCATTTGGCTAATGGCGAGGTAAAGGTGAGCGCAGCAGCTCGCGGCGACAGCTTTGTCTTTGATGGCACCAACCTGACCAGCCTGTTTGGCCCCAAATGGCGCCTGTTGCTGATTGGCGCGGGGCAGTTGAGCCAAGCCGTAGCCAGCATGGCTGTGATGCTCGATTTTGAAGTACTGGTTTGCGATCCGCGCGAAGAATACGCCGCGACCTTGCAAGTGACTGGCGCTACCCGTTTGAACGGCATGCCCGACGATGTCGTGCGCGACTTGCACGCCGACGCGCACACCGCCATCGTAGCACTGACGCACGACCCCAAGCTGGACGACATGGCCTTGCTGGAAGCCCTGCGCTCCAACGCCTTTTACGTAGGTGCACTCGGTTCGCAGCGCAACACCGACACTCGCAAGGCCCGGCTCAAAGAACATTTTGATCTGACCGACGCCGAACTGTCGCGCCTGCACGGCCCCGTGGGTTTGCGCATGGGTGCCAAAACACCGGCAGAGATCGCGGTGTCCATCATTGCGCAAATAGTGCAGGTGAAAAATAAGCAGCACGCCAAGCTGCCTGCTGAACAAGGTTACGCGATAGGTTGAGCGATAGGTTGAGCCTGCGCGTCTGACCAAACTAGCCGCTTTGCAGCATATAGCCCTGCACATGTCTGCTGTTACTTTCAAACTGTCCACCGTATTGGTTTTAGCCTCTGGCCGAGGCGAACGTTTTGCTGCATCGGGTGGCCAGGTGCACAAACTGCAAGCCTTGCTGGGCGGCATAAAAATCATTGACCGAACGCTGGCCAACGTGCGTGCCAGCGGCCTGCCTTTTCATGTAGAAGACGCAGGCCACGCCGGCATGGGCGACAGCATTGCCGCCGCTGTGCGTGCCACGCAAGACGCTGCTGGCTGGCTCATCTTGCCCGCAGATTTGCCATTGGTCAGCCCTGCTACTTTGCTGGCAGTGGCGCGCGCTTTGGCGCAACTGCAAGAAGGCCATGGTGCCGTTTACCCAGAGTACGCAGGCCAGCGCGGTCACCCGGTAGGTTTTGCGCGCACCTGTCTGGCTGATTTATTGAAATTGCAAGGAAATAAGGGCGCAGCCAGCGTGCTTAATGCGCGAGCAGCTACTAAAATAATAGTAAGCGATGCGGGTTGCGTGGTGGACATTGACACGGTGGAAGATTTGCAGCGGGCTGAGAATATGCTCACAGCGGGGCTTGTTGCTCCTTTGTCTTGACGCTGTTCGAGCGTCTATTACGAGTCTTGTAGTCAGAAAAGATTCTGCCGCAGCAGATACCCTAAACGCATGTCCGAATCACGTACCCGCGTGAAGCAGCAAAGCTTCCAGCGCCCTGTCCCGTATCCCTTCACGCAGCAAATGCTCATAAGTCAGTTGCGCATAATCCCGCGTGCTGCCATAACGCCCCACAGCGCCTCTAAAAATTTGCTGATACTGCTTTGCAGACAAAGCCCCCGTGTAATTGGGACTATTGCGTGGCAAGGTAAACGCCAGTGCTTTCACGGTACCTGCTGGCGTGGCACAGCGCAGCCACTGCGCGTCATATACGCCGGTGGGCATCTCGCGGTACCACAGGTCGGCAAGCGCAGCGGGCACATCGGCGCGCACAATCCTGAACGCTACCCCCTGGCACGAGCCGCCAGCCAGCAAAGCGAACACCAAACCCGGAGATTCGGGCGTGCCCCGGTTCACGCGGCTCCACATTTGCAGTGCCCGGTGCCAGCCGTACACACGCGCCAAATGCCGTTCGGTATAGGTAAATTCCTGCTTCCAGATGAGCGACGCATAGCCAAATACCCACAAATCCTCCTTGCCGCCCCACTGGCGCAGCGTGTCTTGCAGCATCGGCGCGGGGTCGCGCAAAACGATGGATGGAGGAAAAGCAAGTGGAGTCAGGGAGACGGTCATGGCGACAATTTACAATATCGGTTGTACAAAATTGGAGTTTTTTATGTTTTCGAATGAAGATGACAACCTGGGCGTCGTGATGGGCGTGATTTTTGGTGTGATTGCCTTGGTGATCAGCCTGATTATCGGTGTAACGATTTACACCAAGAACAAGGCGGCAAAAGCCATGCCAGCACCTGCGGCAGTGACGGCACCAGCCGCTGCCGACGCCAGCCCAGCTGCTGGCACGCTAACCGACGCGGGTGGCGCAGCAGCCAAGACAGACAACGCCACGACTACTGCAACCCCTGCCGCTACAGACGGCGCTAGTGTCCAGGTAGAAGGCGGCGTGGTCAAGTTCTTCTTTGCCTCTGGCAAGACAGAACTGGGGCAAGGCGGCGAACAGGCTCTGGCGGACATCATTGCAGGGGTCAAAGCTGGCAAGAAGGCGATAGTGAGCGGCTATGTAGACAGCACCGGCAATGCAGCCCAAAACGCCGAAATCGGTAAGAAGCGCGCTATTGCCGTGGGTGATTTGCTCAAGGCGTCTGGCGTGGCCGAAGACAAGATGGAGCTGAAAAAGCCTGACGACATCAAGGCGGGCACGGGTGCACAGGCGCGGCGTGTGGAAGTGACTTTGCAGTAACTCCTGTTTATCTTCTGCAAGCCCGGTGCGCGTTGAGTGCATCGGGCTTTTTTTGCGGTTGTGCATTTGACGTGTTACCCGCTGGACGCAATCTCTTGTACCAGGCCGTGCTGCCTGCCAGCATGAATATTGCGTAAGCAGCTACTAAATATGTAGCAAACATAAACTTCTTTCGCCACCCCTCAACACAGCGATCCGGCGCTTGGCTAACGCTGGCGTCACCATCTTTCGTACCCATTTGGTAACTGCTGAAGCCATTTATCACTCGACGCAGAGGTGTAATCGTCGTATCATTATGATGTAACTTAATTACCAAATCATGAAGCTCCACCCCGTCGTTGACCACATTACACAGCGCATCAAAACCCGCAGCGCCGCCAGCCGCAGCGCCTATTTGGCGCGTATCGACGCCATGACCCGGCGCGACCGTGGTGCCGACCGCCTGGGCTGCGCCAACGTAGCCCATGCCTTTGCTGCGCTGCCTGCCAATGACAAGTTCAAGGTCGTTGCCGAAAAAGCCTTGAACATTGGCATCGTCAACGCCTACAACGACATGCTGTCTGCCCACGCGCCGCTGCAGCATTACCCCGATCTGGTGAAAGACGAAGCCCGCAAGCACGGCGCTACGGCTCAGGTGGCAGGCGGCGTGCCTGCCATGTGCGACGGTATTACCCAGGGCACGGCGGGCATGGAAATGAGCCTGTTTAGCCGCGACAACATCGCCATGGCCACGGCTATTAGTTTGAGCCACGACGTATTTGATGCCGCGCTGATGCTGGGCGTGTGCGACAAGATCGTGCCCGGTTTGCTTATTGGAGCGCTGCATTTTGGCCACCTGCCCACCGTGTTTGTACCTGCTGGCCCCATGACCAGCGGTTTGAGCAACAACGAAAAAGCCAAGGTGCGCGAAAAAGCAGCGCAGGGCCTGGTAGGCCGCGACGAGCTTCTGGCCGCCGAGAGCAAGGCCTACCACAGCGAAGGCACCTGCACCTTTTATGGCACCGCCAACAGCAACCAGATGCTGCTGGAAGCCATGGGCCTGCATGTGCCCGGCACGGCGTTTATCAACCCGCACGACGGCATGCGCGAAACCCTGACGCGTGAGGCGGTACGTACTGTGCTGTGCGCTGTGACCAGCAAGACGCCGATTGGAAGAATTGTGGATGAAAAATGCATCGTCAACGCCATGGTCGCGCTGCTGGCAACTGGCGGCTCTACCAACCATCTCATTCACTGGGTAGCTGTGGCGCGGGCGGCAGGCATGGTGATTGACTGGGACGATTTTTCTGCGTTGTCCGACGTGGTGCCCCTGCTGTCGCGCGTCTACCCCAACGGCAGTGCCGACGTGAACCAGTTCCAGGCCGCAGGCGGGCCAGGCTATGTGCTGCGCGAACTGCTGGACGCAGGCCTCATGCACGAAGACGTACTCACCGTGCGCAGCAGCATCCGCGAATACACCCAGGTACCCCGCTTGCTCGAAGCCGCCAAACTGCAGTGGCAAGACCCAGGAGTTAGCAAAGATGATAGCGTTCTGCGTCCTGCCAGCGCACCTTTCAGCGCTACCGGCGGATTGAAACTACTTAAAGGCAACCTGGGCCGCAGCGTCATTAAAGTGTCTGCCGTGCCGGACAATTGCCACACCATCGAAGCGCCTGCACGCATTTTTGACAGCCAGGAAGCCATGCTCGCTGCGTTCAAAGCGGGCGAAATGGAACGCCAGTGCCTGGAAGCGGGCGGTATGGTCGTCGTCGTGCGCTGGCAAGGCCCCAAAGCCAATGGCATGCCCGAGCTGCACAAACTCACGCCGCCGCTGGCCGTGCTGCAAGGTAAGGGCTTCAAGGTGGCTTTGGTGACCGATGGACGCATGAGCGGCGCATCGGGCAAGGTGCCTGCGGCCATCCACGTCAGCCCCGAGGCCAGCGCTGGCGGCCCGCTGGCCAAGCTGCGCGACGGTGACGTGGTGCGCATGGACGCGGTGACCGGCACTTTGCAAGCCTTGGTGAGCGATGCACAGTGGCAAGCGCGTCCAGTAGCCACCATGCCGCAAGCTTTGATGACCGCCAATGGCCACGACTTGGGTCGCGAGCTGTTTGCAGGCATGCGCCGCAACGCGCTGACGGCAGAAGAGGGTGCTTGCACCTGGTTGTAAAACAAAGAATCCAATATCACTATGAGCACACCCTTCAAGCCCCTGCCCGCCAAGCTGCAAGCCATCGACGTGATGCGCGATGCAGCGGTCATCCCCGTCATCGTTTTGACCGACGTCGCTCATGCGGTGCCGATGGCCCGCGCTTTGGTGGCAGGCGGTATCCGCATGCTGGAAGTCACCTTGCGCACCCCGCAGGCGCTGGCGTGCATGGAGCGTATTGCCAACGAGGTACCCGAGGCCGTGGTGGGCGCAGGCACCGTGCGCAACCCTCACGATGCACACGCAGCAGCCAAGGCCGGTGCCAGGTTTGCCGTGAGCCCCGGCTTTACCAATGCGGTGAGCGCAGCCTGTCGCGACGCAGGCCTGCCGTTGTTGCCCGGCGTGGCCACGGGCAGCGAGATCATGATGGCGCAAGAAGCGGGCTACAACCAGCTCAAGTTTTTCCCCGCCATGCAAGCCGGTGGCCCCGCCATGCTTAAGGCCTGGAGCGGCCCGTTTTTTGACGTGCAGTTTTGCCCCACAGGCGGCGTGAGCACGGTGAATGCCAAAGAGTTTTTGTCATTGCCCAACGTGGTCTGCGTTGGCGGCTCATGGCTCACACCGGCAGACGCTATGGCGCGCGGCGACTGGGCGTTGATTACCGAGCTGGCTAAAGCGGCGACCGGTTTGCGAGCCTAGCACCGCGCTCAATGGGAATGTGCCGAGTTGCTCAGTGGGTGTCGCGCTCTCAAGGTGATGCGCCTCGTTTGCGGGCCTGTGCTGTTCTCAAGCGGATTACGCTAGTTTGGTGGGCTCGCAGAGGAATACGCTCAGTTGGAAGGCGAGCGCCGCGCTCGGGGTATGCGCTGCAAAAAGTTTTTAGAAAACACGCGCGAATGGTATTTTGTATTGCTCGACCTTGAACAACGCGCGCCTTCCTAAAAATTTTTCAACGCACACCCGCTCACCCGTCGCCTGCTTGGGTGGCTGGTTTGCCTTTGAACACCGAATACCCAATACCGCAAACCCGTGGGGCTTGGCTTTGTAGCTGTGCGGCCTGGTAGTTGGGTAGCTTTGCCGTTCTGTGACTGGCGACTTTGCTGCTCAGTAACCTGTGACTTTGCAGCTTGGTGACTTTACCGTCTTGTCATCTTGCACTTGCTATGCATTTGATAGCTGCTCGCGCATATTCCACGCTGGCAACTGGCATATTTGGTTGCTAAAACGCGTCAAAAATCTTGCGCAGCGTTACCCAGGTCGAATTGCGGGCTGCCGGTGCAGGCTTTCGGAACTTCGGAACTTCGGTACTGCGTCAAGGGTATTGGGTCTTCGGTTTTCGGTATTGGTATTCAAAAGCGAACCGACCACACTTTGAAGGCTTTGGGGGAGGGGTGTGTGATGAAAAATTTTTAGGAAGGCGCGCGTTGTTGAAGGTCAAATGCTACAAAACACCGTTCGCGCGTGTTTTCTAAAAACTTTTTGCAGCGCATACCCCGAGTCCAAAGCCTGCCAGCCAACTGAGACAGTCAAAAGCCAAATCCCACCAACTGAGTCCAATGCCAAACAACCAACAAGGTAAGGCAAAACAAGGCAATATGCCACAGCCCAATCAAGGCAGTTCCGCATCTTCCATGCGCGCCACAATCGTCTGCGCCCTGCCGCTCACATACGCAGAATGGGGCACTTTCTCAAAAAACTTGGGCCTGGGCAACATGACTGCCAGGCGCGCCGCCTCATAGGGGCTGAGCTTGTCGGCAGATTTTGCGAAATAGCGCTGCGCTGCCGCCTCAGCCCCAAAAACGCCCTCACCCCACTCTACCGAATTGAGATAAATCTCCAAAATACGTTGTTTGGGCAATAATAGTTCCAACGCCACGGTCAATACAAATTCCTGGCCTTTGCGCAGTAGATTGCGTTCACCCGACAAAAACAAGTTTTTTGCCAATTGCTGGGTAATGGTCGAGCCACCGATGATTTTGGGGGTTTTGGACTTGCTTTTGTTATTGGGATTGGGATTGCGCTTTAATGCGCGCTGCTCGGCTTGGGCATTTTTTTGCCAGGCTTTTTCAATGGCTTCCCATTCCACGCCGTCGTGGTAGACAAAGTCTCCATCTTCACTGGCAATCACCGCACGCTTGAGATTGTCAGAAATTTCCTCGTAAGGCACCCACTGCTGACGCCACTTAAACGTCGTCTCAGGGTCAGTCGCCACACGCCAGGCCTCAGAGCGTTCAAACGCGGTGGACTGTGGGTCCACCACGCGCATCAAGGCAATGCGGCCTACAAAATACAGCTGCAGGCCTAGAATAGCCAGCACCAGCAGCAATAGCCATCGCCCCCATGCCTTCATCGCGCTGTGAGCTTCGTTTCCAGGGTTTCATCGCGCGTGAACTTAAAGCGCGATACCACCACGATTTGATCTGCCTTGGCGCGCATGGCCAAGTTGAATTTACCGAACGGGCCTGCGCTTTTGGCGATGGTCTGTGCACGGCGGTCCAGTGTGAGACTGCCCGATGTTTCAACCACCTGGGTATCGATCACACGGCCATCAAAATTGACGGTGATGATCATCGTCAGTTCACCATACAGCTTGTTGCCTGCGGCTTCTGGAAAGTTTTGGGTGCCCTGATCTTCGATTTTGTGACGCAAGCTGTCGTAATACACCGCATACACCTCTTCCCGAGTCGCCGGGCTGATGTAACGCTTTTTGGGGCGGGCGTTTTCTTCGTTGATGCGTCTTTCAATCTCGGCCAGCAGGCGCATCAACTGGCGGCGCTTTTCTTCTTGCGCATTGGCGTCCAGACTGTGCGCCACCATTTTGGGATCGGGCGGTGGCATGGATGCCAGCTGTTGCTTGATTAGTGCGAGTAGCATGGTTTGCTGCTCTTGCATCGCCTCCAGTTTGCGTTGCGCATCTTCAGTCGCGTCACCAATTTCGCTCAAGGCGCTAGGCGGCAACGGTGTAGTGGCACGGCCTTTTTCTGCATCACCACCACCAGCGAGTGAAGCCTGGGCAATGGCTTTGGCCACGTCAGGTTTTTCGCTGGATTTGGCATTCACCAAAATCACTTCCAGCGGGGTGTCTTGAAAAATGCGGTTAAAGCGCTCAGGGTCTACAAAGCGCACCGTCAGCAAAGCCGCATGCACCAGCACCGAGATGCTCAGAGCCATGGACAAGGTGCTGAGGTTTTGAAAGAATTTCACAGACCTTGATTATCGCCAATGTCGGGCTCGGTAGATGTTACAGGTGCAGCGCCCTCGGCTGGCTCTGCCTCGGACACATCCATGGCAATGGCGATCGGGCCGGCCGTGGTGTCGTCATCGTCGTCCGACTCAGTGGGCTCTGGTGCCAGTTCTTCGTCCAGGCGCTCCAGTAGCGTGCCATGGATATCCAGCGTAATTTCGTCCATATTGCCCAGCTTGACGCGCACCCGGCTGCCGCGAGGCAGGTTGTTGGTGCCAAGTACGGGCAGCACCAGAGGAATGTCGTCGGCGCGCACCATGCCTTCTTTGAAGACCTGCCCCGTGATCTCGGTGATGCCTTGCTGCTGCACGTATTGCAGTGTCCAGTAGCGCTCCATGCCGTTCTGAAAGGCGTGGTAGGCACTGTAGGCGGCATCAAAACTGCTGATGATGCCAAACAGCTCGGCGTCTTTGGGCTTGAACGGCGCAGCCAGCGCCGCTGTTTTCCCATAGCGGGCGCAGGCAATGATTTGCCACTGGTTGACCATGTCGGTGTAGCGGCGTAGCGGCGAGGTGCTCCAGGCATAGCTGGGCACGCCTATGCCCGCGTGCGGCAACGCCTTGGTACCCATGCGCACCTTCACGCCCGGCGCCATGCTGGCCTGGCTGCGGTAAATGCCCGGCACGCCCAGGCTGGCCATCCACTGGCCCCAGGTGCTGTTGGCCAAAATCATGGTTTCGGCCACCATCAAATCGAGCGGTGCGCCGCGCTTGCGAACGGTGATGGACACAGGCTCATGGCCTTGCAGTTCCTGCCCTTTGTGGGCGACAGAAAAGTTGTAATCAGGTCGATTGAAGTTTTCAGGTTTGCCGCGTACCACTTCGCGCGCAGCTTTCAGATGGCAAGCAAGGCGATATAAAAATGATAGCTGCTCACGCATATAGTACGCTGGCTTATTGGGGTTTTTGCTCCAATAATCAGGGTCAGTCAGTGATGCTTCGGTCACTACGGCGTCCAGCACGTCATGGCGCAAGTTGGCGTCGATGGGTACGCGTTCCAGCTTAGTCATGCTGCTTTTCAGCTCCAAAGTCGCTTCGTCAAAAACCACGTACAAAGACACTGCCGGGCAAGCTCGCCCTTCAGCCAACGTGTAGGCCTGCACCACCGCGTCGGGCAGCATGGTGACTTTGTTGCCAGGCATGTAGACGGTAGACATTCGGCTACGCGCTACTTTATCAATAGCGCCTTGCGCATTAATCGCAAGGGCTGGGGCCGCAATGTGTATACCTACAGTAACTTCTCCCGTGCCCAGGCCTTGCACACTCAGGGCATCGTCAATCTCGGTCGTACTGCTGTCGTCTATCGAAAATGCCTTAACTTGCGCCAACGGCAATTCGTCTTGAATTGCAGGTGCGTCCAGCGCCGCAAAGCCCACACCTTTGGGAAACTGGTCGAACAAAAAGCGCTGCCAATGGAACTGGTAGGCAGAACCGATGGCACCAGCTTTTTGCAGCAAATCCAGTGGGGCCATGTGGGTGGCGCGCGAGGCATCGACAACAGCTTTGTATTCAGGTGCATTTTTGTCGGGTTTGAAAAGGATTTTGTAGAGTTGCTGGCGCACAGAATCTGGACACATTCCCCCTGCCAAGTCTTGCGCCCAGGTGCTGATTTGCTGTGCGATTGCTTTCTTCTTCTCAATCGCAGCCAAGGCTTGCTGCACTACGTCGGCTGCCGCCTTTTTAAAGCGGCCTTTTCCCGCACGGCGAAAATAGTGCGGCGCGTTGAACATGCACATCAGCGATGCCGCAAGTTCGGTCGCCGTGGCCTGAGCGCTGAAATACTCATGCGCCAGATCAGCAAAGGCAAATTCACCTTCGGGTGCAAATTCCCAGGCCAGATTCACGTCCATAGTTTGCGCCAGAGCAGCAGACTGGGCAATCAAGTCGGCAGGCGCAGGCTTATCAAATTTAAGCAATGCCAGAGCAGACTTGAGCTTGACGCGTTTGCCCGAGTCCAGTTCAAGTTGCACCGAGGTTTCGGCTTCAGATAATACGCGGCCAGCGAAAAATTTTCCGCCTTCTTCAAACAATACAAACATGGGACGAAGTAAGTTAACCAGACAGGCTGGGTGATTCAGATGTAAGCCTGGGACTCAAAGGAGCAAGTGGTGTTGGGAATAGACTCGCAGGCTGTGAAGCGGCTTGCCCCAGGTTGATATCCACCGCAAAATTACCTGTTTTTACTGTGGGCACGGCCAGGATGGGTTCTTCTTCTGACTGAGCAAACAGTTTCACATCTTCTGAAAATTCATAGTCCAGCTCCAGCAGACTCACGGTGGTTGAAAAGTCTACCGCCTCTTGCGCAGTCACCATTTTTTCATCCATGTGCTCAAGCAATTCATACAAATCCAGCAGGTCATGGTAAGCAGCTAGCTGAAACAGTCTGCGCGCATGCAAGTTACCCAGCAACCAGGTTTGCACCAGTGTTTTGGCACGCTCGGTTGGCCACACGCCGCTGAATTCTGCCAGTGGCCGTTCGTAGCTTTCAAAACCTAATGCATTGCTATTGGGCTCCATCCAGTAAGGGGCCAGCCGGTTGAACTGCGTGCGGTAACGCAGGCGCATCGCCTCAAACGCATCGCGCTGGTTAAGTCGCGTACACAGGTCTAAATATTCCAGATAAGCCCAGGCAGAGGTCAAAGGAACTGCATCAATATGCTGCGCCAACAGGCGTTGCGCCGTGAGGGGCTGCTCCAGCGCACACAAAGCCTGCACTGCCATGCGCAGTTCCAGCAAATGTCCCATGCCATCGTCGGGAGAAGTAGGTTTTAAACGGGTTTGCGAAAATAAATCAATTTGTGCGAATTCGGGGTCAATAAATTCGGTTTCAGTAATTTGGCTCGGCATCTCAGACAACCCAGACTCCAGTGCAGACTGGGACACGTGCGCAGAATTCTGGGTCGATGGTAATGAAGATAGCGCAGCTCCCGGCTTGACTGGAACTGGTTTGCGCTGTGGCCATGCACGCCGCCACCACGGGTCAGGGGGCAAAAAACTGATGCCTTGCTTTTCTAGCTTGGCGGTGTCTTGCGGCTGCGCCTCGTTTTGAGGCACCAGGGCAGCGAAAGAGGCCACCGTGCCGCGCTTGAGTATTCGTGATACCTGGTTTTGCGCGGCAACGCGCTTTTTTCTCTCAAATAACCATAGCAAACCAGCACCCGCAGCAGCGGCACCCAGACCGTAGACCAGCGGATGCTTGAATCTTTGCTCTTCGTTGGTGACCAGCCGCGCTCGCAGGCCAGTAGCCTCTGCACGAGCGTCCTTGGCTGCTTTGCTGGACAAGAGGATTTGTTGTGACTGTTGCTTTGCCTGGGCACGCAGAGCCACTACGTCTTCGGTTTGCAGTTGCAAGGCTTCCCAGGTTTGTTGTGCGGTAGCCCGGTCTAGGCCCGGTTCGATTACAGGTGCCAATTCTGTACTTAAGCGCGAGGATGGCGCTTGGACTTGTCCCAAGGCTTGCGGATCTTGCAAAACAAGACGTGCGTCAGCAGCGTTAGCCTGTTTTACAGTTGTCGCAGTTGCCATGCTAGTACCTACGCTTACCAGGCAGGCACTAGCTGCGCAAAGCCTGTAGGGGCTTTGCGAGCATCGTCAAAGCTCACCACCTCGTAGGCGTCTGGCTGCGAGAGCAGCTCACGCAATAAGCGGTTGTTCAGTGCATGGCCAGAACGAAAAGCGCTATAGGCTGCCAGCAGGGGCTTGCCCAGACAGTACAGGTCACCCATGGCGTCTAATATTTTGTGCTTGGCAAATTCGTCGTCATAGCGCAGACCTTCGCTGTTGAGCACTTTGTAACCATCCATCACGATGGCATTGTCAAAGCTGCCACCCAGCCCCAAGCCCTTGGCGCGCATGGCTTCTACATCTTTGGTGAAGCCGAAGGTGCGGGCACGTGCAATATCACGGCTATAGTTTCCGGTAGACAAATCAAAGTCCACCACTTGCCCGGTGCTGTCTACCGCAGGGTGACCAAATTCGATTTCGAAACTG
This sequence comes from Polaromonas sp., assembly GCA_043774625.1. Taxonomy (GTDB): domain Bacteria; phylum Pseudomonadota; class Gammaproteobacteria; order Burkholderiales; family Burkholderiaceae_C; genus JAAFIP01. The sequence goes on from JAYVTG010000042.1 coordinate 19,061, forward strand.
AGTTTGTAGCCTTCATAAGGACTCAAGCGCGCCCATTTGGATTGAATACCCTCGCCCTCCCGTACTTCGATGGGCTTGAGCACACGGATAAACCGCTTAGGGGTGTTTTGCAACGCGATGCCTGCACTTTGCAGAAGGAACACATACGAAGCTGCAGAGCCGTCCAAAATGGGAACTTCTTCTGCAGTAATGTCTACATACATATTGTCAATGCCCAAGCCAGAACAGGCTGACATCAAGTGTTCTACCGTTTGGACTTTGGCACCATTGGCTGTGACTGTCGTTGCCATGCGGGTATCGGTTACTGACAACGCAGATATGGGAATATCTACAGGCTCAGGTAAATCAACCCGTCGAAAGACGATGCCCGTGTCTGGTTGCGCTGGACGCAATGTCAGCTCCACACGCTGGCCGCTATGGACGCCGACGCCTACAGCTTTGGTCAATGATTTAAGCGTTCTTTGTTGTAACACGGCTTATTCTACTTTTGTGGCAAAAAGGCCTCTGGGCACGACACCCAGAGACCTTATAGGCTAACCCCTTGCGCCAATCAAAGCGTATGGGATCAGCGCAGTTAGTCAGCCTGCTTGCGCAAGAAAGCTGGAATTTCAAAATCATCCATTCCACCCGAAGACAACGCATCGACTTTGGCTGCTGCCTGGGTGCGGTTGGTGCGCCATACACTGGGCACAGCCATGCCGTTGTAGTCTGGTTGCGCTGCAGTACCCATGCCGCCAGACCCTTGGCCAACGACATTATTGATGGTGGGCACATGGAAAGGCACGTTGTCGGTACCCGTGCGCAGCACTTGCAATGGTGGTGCCGTGCGGCGCATACCCTGGCGCGATAAGCCGGTAGCGACCACGGTAACACGGATATCGTCACCCAGGCTATCGTCGTAGGCGGTGCCATAAATCACGTGCGCATCTGCCGAGGCATAGGCTCGAATAGTATTCATCGCCAGTTTGGACTCGCTCAGTTTGAGCGAGCCTTTGGCGGCAGTGATCAGCACCAAAACGCCCTTGGCACCCGACAAGTCGATGCCTTCGAGCAGTGGACACGCCACTGCTTGTTCCGCCGCAATGCGAGCACGGTCTGGGCCATTGGCTGCTGCAGTGCCCATCATGGCTTTGCCAGGCTCACCCATCACGGTACGCACGTCTTCAAAGTCGACGTTCACATGGCCGGGTACGTTGATAATTTCTGCAATACCGCCCACCGCATTTTTCAGCACGTCGTTGGCATGGGCAAAGGCTTCATCTTGGGTAATATCATCGCCCAGAACGTCCAGCAGCTTCTCGTTGAGCACGACAATCAGGGAATCCACATTGGCTTCCAACTCGGCCAAACCGTTGTCTGCGTTGGTCATGCGGCGACCACCTTCCCATTCAAACGGTTTGGTTACCACGCCCACGGTCAAGATACCCATGTCCTTGGCAATGCGCGCAATCACAGGCGCTGCACCAGTACCCGTACCGCCACCCATGCCTGCGGTGATGAAGAGCATGTGCGCACCTTCAATCGCTGCGCGAATGTCTTCTTCCGCACTTTGTGCCGCCTCACAACCCTTGTCTGGTTTACTGCCAGCGCCCAGCCCTGTGGTACCCAGCTGGATGGTTTTGTGCGCTGCACTGCGAGCCAGCGCTTGCGCGTCAGTATTGGCAGTGATGAACTCCACACCTTGCACGCTACGCGCAATCATGTGCTCGACCGCGTTACCGCCGCCACCGCCCACACCAATGACTTTAATTTGTGTGCCTAGATTAAATTCTTCGACTTCGATCATTTCAATACCCATTTTGGTTTCCTCTTTCAATTTGTTAACTATCTATGTGCAGTTGCCGAAATTTTCGTACTCTTTATGAGCTATCTATATTTGTTAAATACCCAGAACCGGGGCCATGGCCGGGACCAGCACCCGGCCAACGTGGTGGACTACCTCGTGCCATGTAAAGTTTTTTAAACATGTCTAGAAGTTCCCCACGACAAAATCTTTGAATCGACCAAACGCAGTTTTGACCGAGCCACTTTTTTGCGACACTTTAAAGCCGCGCAAACGTGCCATACGCGCCTCTTCCAGCAAACCCATCACCGTCGCTGCGCGTGGCTGGGCCACCATGTCGCTGAGTGAACTGCTGTATTGCGGAATACCCCGGCGCACGGGCTTCAAGAAAATGTCTTCGCCCAGCTCAATCATTCCAGCCATGACCGAACTGCCGCCTGTGATGACAATTCCCGAAGACAAAACTTCTTCGTAACCAGACTCTCGAATCACCTGCTGAACCAGTGAATAGATTTCCTCCACACGCGGCTCTATGACGCCAGACAACGCTTGTTTACCCAACATACGCGGCACACGATCGCCAAGGCCAGGTACTTCTACCTGGGTTTGTGGATCGGCCAATAACTGTTTGGCACAACCACTTTCTACCTTGATGTCTTCAGCATCTTTGGTGGGCGTACGCAGCGCCATGGCAATGTCGCTGGTAATCAAATCACCCGCAATGGGTATCACCGCTGTATGGCGAATAGCTCCACCAGTAAAGATAGCGACATCCGTCGTGCCTGCGCCAATATCTACCAAAGCCACTCCCAGCTCTTTTTCGTCTGCTGTCAACACAGATTGGCTGGATGCGTGTGGATTGAGCATCAATTGCTCCACCTCCAGACCACAGCGGCGCACGCACTTGATAATGTTTTCTGCGGCGCTTTGTGCACCTGTCACGATGTGTACCTTGGCCTCCAGGCGAATGCCGCTCATACCAATCGGCTCACGCACATCCTGGCCATCAATGATGAATTCTTGCGGCTCTACCAATAACAAGCGCTGGTCGGTAGAAATGTTGATGGCTTTCGCCGTTTCCACCACACGTGCCACATCGGCAGGTGACACCTCGCGGTCTTTCACAGCCACCATGCCGCTGGAGTTGATGCCGCGTATATGGCTACCGGTGATGCCTGTGTAAACGCGGGTGATTTTGCAATCCGCCATTAGCTCAGCTTCTTTCAAAGCTTGCTGGATACTTTGCACAGTAGCATCAATATTAACCACGACGCCGCGCTTTAAACCATTGCCTGGCGCAATGCCTAAGCCTGCCAGTTTTAGCTCTCCCCCAGGCATGACTTCAGCCACTACCACCATCACTTTAGAGGTGCCAATGTCTAAACCCACTACCAAATCTTTATATTCTTTGACCATGTTTCGCCTCTATTTTTTCTCTGCCACTGCGGCTGCAATACTCATTGTGCTCACTCCCCGCAGTTTGATGGCGTAGCCTGCGTTGTGCCGCAAATCGGCAGACTCCATACTCTCAAAGCCTTTGCGCTGGTAGGTGGTTATCACCTGTGTCAACGTAGCCAAAAAGCGCTGCGTGCGCTCACGCAACTCATCTACCGACCCTCGCCCCAGTTCAATTACGGCGCCGCTGTCAAGCTGCATACGCCAGCCACCACGGCTTGATAGTTCCAGTTCGTCAATACTAGACTCCATAGGAGTCATCAACGAGTTCAAACTGCGGTACATGGCCAGTACTTGAGCTGCCTGATCGTCAGGTCCCGTTAGTCGAGGCAAGTCCTGCGATTCAGCATCGCCAGGATTAGCCTCAAATACCTCACCAAAGCTGTTGAGCAAACGTGACTCGCTGTCAACACCCCAAAAACCAGCACTGCGATGCTCCTCTAAAGTGACTCGCAAACGGTTAGGAAATTCACGCCGAACTACGGCACGGCGTACCCACGGCACGGCTTCAAAAGCAGCCCGGGTTTGACTCAAATCCATGGTGAAAAAATTGCCCTGCAAACGGGGAGCAACATTGGCACGCAAGGTTACTTCATTGTGGTGCTGCACATCGCCTTGAACCGTAATGCGAGAAATGGCAAAAACCTGATGCCGTAATGCCCAGGATGTCGCTGTCCATAAGGCAGCAAAACAAAAGCCCACAGCCAATAGCGCTGTACTGATATTCATCAGTCGCACATCCATCGGTCTGGGCAAATCGGGTTTCATTTCGATGCATGCTCCAAACTGGCAGTGCTTAATACTTGTATACACAGCTCTTCATAACCCATGCCTGCAGCCTTGGCCGACATGGGCACCAGTGAATGGCTGGTCATGCCTGGAGAGGTATTGATTTCTAGCAAATACGGTTTGCGTGTAGCGGCATCAATCATCACGTCTGCCCGCGCCCAACCCTTGCAGCCCAAGCTACGGTAGGCTTTGACGACGATATCCTGGATAGCAGCTTCTTCGCCTGTAGGCAGTCCACACGGCACGATGTATTGGGTGGTGTCGGTAAAGTATTTATTCTGGTAGTCATACTTGCCGTCCGGCGCAACAATGCGAATCACAGGCAAAGCGCGTGCTTCATCACCGCTGCCCAGCACTGGACAAGTCACTTCATCACCACTGATGAACTGCTCGCAAAGAACGTCAGCATCCAGTTGTTCAGCCAACTCAACAGCGCGCTCCATGTCGGAGTAGGCTGCCACTTTGGTCAGACCGAGGGAGGAACCCTCACGAGCTGGCTTGACAATCAATGGCAGGCCCAACTCATCAGGCACGCTCATGACCTGAGCCCGCTGGTGTACCCCCCGCTTTAACAGTACATAGCCCGGCGTGGGCAAACCCTCGGCTCGCCAAATACGTTTGGTCATTACTTTGTCAATAGCCACGCTAGACGCCATGACACCAGAGCCCGTATAGGGAATACCCAGCAATTCAAGGGCACCTTGCACCGTGCCGTCCTCACCAAAACGGCCATGTAGCGCTATGAAGCAACGTGCGAAGCCCTCACGCTTGAGATCGCCCAAGTCACGTTGAGAAGGATCGAACGCATGTGCATCTACGCCACGCGATAGCAAAGCCTTGAGCACGCCGCTGCCCGACATCAGCGACACCTCTCTTTCGGCGGATGTACCTCCGAACAAAACTGCTACTTTTCCAAAATCAGTCGTCATGTTGATTCAATGCTTCAGGTCAATGCTATAAATTTCATTGTGCTGAACTATGCTCCTTTTTTTGTAGCAAATCAAGTACTTTCGCAGGTACAACACCAATCGAACCGGCACCCATACACATCACCACATCGCCGCTCCTGGCGTTATCCAGCACGGCTTGCGGCATATCGGTTATGTCATCCACAAAAATCGGCTCTACTTTGCCTGCCACGCGCAATGCGCGCGTCAGGGCGCGCCCATCGGCCGCCACTATAGGCATCTCGCCAGCGGCATAGACTTCCGATAGCAATACAACATCAGCCTCCCCGATGACTTTGACAAAATCTTCAAAGCAATCTCGGGTACGACTGTAGCGATGGGGTTGAAATGCCAGCACCAGGCGTCTACCTGGAAAAGCCCCGCGAGCTGCAGCCAGCGTGGCCGCCATCTCTACCGGATGGTGTCCATAGTCGTCTATGAGGGTAAATGTACCGCCGTCTTTAGCCGATGCGTTGCCGTAACTTTGGAAGCGTCTGCCTACGCCTTTGAAATCACGCAGTGCTATTTGAATAGCCTCGTCTGCAACGTCCAGCTCGGCTGCAATCGCGATTGCAGCCAGTGCGTTAAGCACGTTGTGCCTGCCTGCGAGATTCAATGTAATAGGCAAATCTGGCATAGATACGCCGTTGCGCCGCTGTACCGTGAACTGCATTTGACCTTCAACAGCCTGCACGTTAACAGCGCGAACTTCAGCGCCCTCGTTAAAGCCATAGCTGGTAATGGGCCGCGCCAATTGCGGCACGATGCTAGCCACGCCAGGGTCATCTGTGCACAAGATGGCAGCGCCGTAAAAAGGCATACGGTGCAAAAAGTCTACAAAGGCAGACTTGAGTTTGTCCAGGCTGTGACCATAAGTTTCCATATGATCGGCATCGATATTGGTCACCACGGCCATTACGGGCAACAGGTTCAAAAACGAAGCGTCTGATTCGTCGGCTTCTACCACGATGTAATTGCCACTGCCTAACTGTGCGTTCACCCCCGCGCTGTTCAAACGGCCACCAATCACAAATGTAGGGTCTAAACCACCTTGTGCCAATACGCTGGCCACCAGCGACGTGGTGGTGGTTTTGCCATGGGTGCCTGCGATGGCAATACCTTGCTTCATGCGCATCAATTCAGCCAGCATGACAGCGCGCGGCACAATAGGAATATGCTTTTCGCGTGCAGCCAGAACTTCTGGATTATCGGGTTTGACAGCGGTGGACGTCACAATGCAATCAGCACCCGCGATATTGGTTGCCGCATGCCCCACCTGACAACGAATGCCCAAACTCTGTAGTCGCTCCACTGTGGCACTGCTATGCAAGTCAGAACCCGAAACCTGATAGCCCTGGTTGTGCAGCACTTCTGCAATGCCGCTCATGCCTGAGCCGCCAATACCGATAAAGTGAATATGACGAATCGCGTGTTTCACAATACGGCTCCTTGCATGACAGAGCCGCTTGAACCACCGGTGAGCTCTTCGCAGGCTTCTACTATTTTTTCTGTGGCAGTAATTTTTTGCATGTTTTTGGCCTTTTGCGCCGTAACCATAAGCGTAGATCGCTCTGTTTTTTGTAGCATTTCAGCAATCCATTGCGGCGTGAGCTGGGACTGTCGCACCAGTTGCGCTGCACCTTGATCGCTTAAGAAACTGGCGTTGGTGGTTTGGTGGTCATCCACAGCAAACGGAAATGGCACTAAGGTGGAAGCAACGCCCACCGCTGCAAGTTCGGTCACGGTTGAAGCGCCTGCCCGGCATATCACCAGATCTGCCTGCGCAAACGCGCTGGCGGTATCGTCGATGAACGGCGTGAGTTCTGCTTGTACGCCTACAGCTGCATAGTTGGCTCGCAAGGCGTCGATTTGCTTATGACCGCTTTGATGCAGCACCATGGGGCGCTGCTCCAGCGGCATCAAAGCAATCGCTTTAGGCACCATCTCATTGAGCACCGTGGCCCCCAGACTGCCGCCTACCACCAGCAAACGTAAAGGACCACTACGCTGTGCAAACCGTTGTCCTGGCTCTGCTTGATTCAAAAATTCTGCGCGCAAGGGGTTTCCCACCCATTGGCCTTTTGCAAATACATTGGGAAATGCCGTGAACACACGATCTGCAACCTTAGACAGCACTTTGTTGGCCATGCCTGCAACTGAATTTTGCTCATGCAGTATCAGTGGCTTACCCAAGAGCACGGCCATCATGCCCGCTGGAAAGCTGATATAGCCCCCAAGCCCCAGCACCACATCAGGCCTCACGCGGCGAATAACCTGGATACTTTGCCAGAATGCTTTCAACAAACGTAGTGGCAGTAACGCCAGCGTTACCAGGCCTTTACCGCGAACGCCTGAGAAATCAATGGTCTCCAGCGCAAAGCCCTTAGGAGGAACTAGACGTGACTCCATACTGTTGGGTGCGCCTAACCAATGCACACGCCAGCCTTGCGAACGCAAGGCTTGTGCAACAGCCAGTCCCGGGAAAATATGCCCACCTGTACCCCCTGCCATGACCAAAGCAGTTTTCTGGCGTTGCGTGACCGCATTTGTCATGCACGTCCTCCACGCATCAATTGCTTGTTCTCATAATCCACGCGCAAGACCACGGCTAGCGCCACCAGATTCATCAAAATGGCAGAACCCCCATAACTCATGAGTGGCAATGTCAGCCCTTTGGTTGGCAGTGCACCCAGGTTCACGCCCATATTAATAAATGCCTGAAAACCCATCCACACACCCACACCCTGAGCCACCAGACCGGCAAACAAACGCTCTAGTGCAATAGCTTGACGTCCGATGTGCATGATGCGGCGTGTCATCCACAAAAACAGGCCAATCACGCAGAGCACACCTAGCAATCCAAATTCTTCGCCAATCACAGCCAATAAAAAATCAGTATGTGCTTCGGGTAGCCAGTGCAGTTTTTCCACACTACCGCCTAAACCAACACCAAAAATTTCTCCACGTCCAATGGCAATGAGTGAGTGGGAAAGTTGATAACCTTTACCCAATGCATGCTTCTCGCTCCATGGATCCAGATAGGCAAAAATGCGTTCGCGACGCCAGTCACTCAGTGCCACCATCAAACCAAAAGCAATCACCATCACAGTGGCAATCAAGAAAAACATGCGGGCATTGACACCACCCAAAAACAAAATGCCCATGGCAATCACGGCAATCACCATGAAGGCACCCATATCAGGTTCCGCCAAAAGCAGTAAGCCAACAACTGCTACAGCTACGGCCATGGGCAGCACTGCACGAAAGAAGTTTTCTTTCACGTCCATTTTGCGCACCATGTAATCAGCGGCATATAGCAAGACAGCAAATTTGGCCAGTTCAGATGGCTGAAAATTCATAAACCCCATGGATATCCAGCGACGCGCTCCATTAACCCCTTTGCCTATAAATGGAATGAGTACAGCGATGAGCAATACCAGGGACAGCACAAACAACCAGGGAGCCCATTTTTCCCAGGTTTGCGTGGGTATCTGGAATGCAATCAAAGCCGCTACAAACGCCACCACAAGCGAAATAATGTGTCGGGTCAAAAAATGGGTGTGTGCGTAGCGCGAAAATCGTGGGTTGTCAGGCAGAGCGATGGACGCGGAATACACCATGATCAGGCCAAACACCAACAAGGCCACTGTAGTCCATAGCAGCGCCTGGTCAAAACCCAGCACATGTGCTGGGGTGCTGCGTGTACGCGCAAATTCGGCACTGCCAGTACGTACTGGCAATGCATCAGTGGTCGTGCTATGTGTTGTGTCACGACCAATAGCTGCAATAGCCACGGCGATGCGCCGCCATGCTCGACTGATCGGGTTGGTAATGACCATATCGCTCACACCGTATCTCCGATGACGAGACCAGCCTCATGGGCTAACACGGCTACCGCCTCGCGAAAGACTTGCGCACGGTGTTCGTAGTTGTCAAACATGTCAAAACTTGCACACGCTGGCGACATCAATACTGCATCACCCGCATGCGCACTGCGGTTAGCGGTGCGCACAGCTTCCAGCATCGAGCTTGCACGCTGCATCGGTACTGCGCAATCGGCAAGAACCTGTGCAATAGCATCAGCATCTTTGCCTATCAACACGACACTGCGTGCATAACGCACAATGGGATCGACCAAGGGCGAAAAATCTTGTCCTTTGCCCTCGCCACCCAAAATGATGACCAATTTGCGCTCGGTCCCCAGGCCAACCAAAGCAGCTACCGTGGCACCCACATTGGTGCCCTTGCTATCGTCAAAGTACTCCACCTGATTGATGATGGCAACCGCTTCTACGCGGTGTGGCTCCCCCTGGTATTCACGCAGGCCGTACAGGATAGGCCCCAGTGCACAGTCAGCAGCAGACGCTAAAGCCAGTGCGGCCAATGCGTTCGCAGCATTGTGTCGCCCACGAATACGCAAGGCATCAGCGGGAATTAAGCGTTGGATGTGGATTTCTTCTGCATCATCTTTGCGACGGCGACGCGTTTCGTCTGCCTCCATGGCTTTAACCAGCCAGGTCATTCCGTTTACAGTTTCCAGGCCAAAGTCACCCGAGCGCTGCGGCATGTCAGTACCAAAGGTCGTGTATTCACGCAACTGTTTACCCTTGACCAGCGCAGGCAGCATCGCCATCACGGCTGCGTCTTCCCGGTTTAGCAGCATGGGCGCTTCTTTTCCGAACACATTGGCCTTGGCAGTTGCATAAGCCTGCATGCTGCCATGCCAGTCCAGATGGTCCTGGCTAATATTGAGCACGGTACCCATAGAGGGCGTAAAGTTGTCTATGCCGTTCAATTGAAAACTTGACAGTTCGAGCACCCAAACTTCAGGGAGTGTCTTGGCGTTCAAACGCTCAGTCAATGTGTCCAGCAAGGTGGGACCGATATTACCCGCCACCGCAAACGTTTTGCCAGAACGCTCGACCAATTGCCCTGTGAGTGATGTCACCGTCGTTTTGCCATTAGTGCCTGTAATTGCCAGCAACTTCGGTTTGTAGTCTTGTTCGACTGCAAGTGCCTGCAATGCTTGCGAAAATAGACCCAATTCGCCACTAATCCATACCCCACTTGCGCGAGCAGCTACTAAAACAGTAGCGGTTTGCGTGGGTAACAAACCTGGACTAACCAAGACGGCGCGAATTTCAGTCCCGGCAATCAACTCTTGTGTAAATTCTCCGCTGACGAATCGAACGCTGGGTAATTCCGCTTGCAGTGTGGCTAAATTGGCTGGCACATTTCGAGTGTCAGCCACCGTCACACGCGCACCCGCACGCACGCACCAGCGCGCCATGGCCAGACCAGAGTGGCCCAAGCCCAAAACGAGTACAGCAGTATCTTGCAAATTGGTCATTAACGTAACTTCAAGGTTGATAAGCCCACCAGACACAGCAGCATGGTGATGATCCAAAAACGCACAACCACCTGCGTTTCTTTCCAACCGGTTTTTTCAAAATGGTGGTGCAGGGGTGCCATTTTGAAAAGCCGTCGACCTTGACCAAACTTCTTTTTGGAATACTTAAAGTACGTCACTTGCAGCATGACCGATAAGGCTTCGACCACAAAGATGCCTCCCATAATGGCCAGCACAATTTCTTGTCGCACAATCACAGCGACCGTACCCAAAGCAGCACCCAGGGCCAGCGCACCTACATCACCCATGAACACTTGCGCAGGATGGGTGTTAAACCACAAAAATGCCAAGCCCGCCCCGGCCATGGCAGAACAAAAAATCAGCAGCTCACCCGAGCCAGGAATGTGGGGAAAGAACAGGTATTTCGAATAAACCGAACTACCCGTCACATAGGCAAATACACCCAAGGCTGAGCCCACCATCACCACGGGCATGATGGCTAAACCGTCCAGGCCATCGGTCAAGTTCACTGCATTGCTGGAGCCAACAATCACGAGATAAGTCATGATCACAAAGCCAAAGACACCCAAGGGGTAGCTAATTTCTTTGACAAAGGGCACCAGCAAACCCGCCTTTGGCGGCAGGTTGATGTCAAAGCCCGATTGCACCCATTTCAAAAACAACTCCATAACGCGCAAATTGTTGCTTTCAGAAATGCTGAATACCAAGTACAACGCTGCCACTAAACCAATGATGGACTGCCACATATACTTTTCGCGCGACCGCATGCCTTCTGGATCTTTGTGCACCACTTTGCGCCAATCATCTACCCAGCCGATGGCACCAAAACCCAGGGTAACTAGAAGCACGATCCAGACAAAGCGGTTGGACAAGTCAACCCATAGCAGGGTAGACACTGCAATACATAACAGTATCAACACACCACCCATGGTGGGGGTACCACTTTTACTCAAGTGCGATTGCATGGCGTATTCGCGGATAGGTTGATCAATCTTCAATGCTGTCAAACGGCGAATCACCCATGGCCCCGCAAATAGTCCCATCAGCAAAGCAGTCAGGGCAGCCATGACTGCGCGGAAAGTGATGTACTGAAACACTCGAAAAACACCAAACTCTGGCGATAAGGATTGCAACCAACCGGCCAAACTAAGCAGCATGTGCCGTCTCCTGAGATGTTGTTGTTTTACTAGAATCTGTAGAGGTGCTGATGGCATCTACCACACGCTCCATTTTCATAAAACGTGAACCTTTGACCAGTACGCTGCGGTATTGCGGTAATTCGGTTTGTATTGCGCAATTCAACGCCTCTATACCGCCAAAATGTCGCGCCCCTGGAAACACAGCCGCACCATAGCGCATTTGCTCGCCCAGGCATAGCATCGTCTCTATTCCACGCGCCGCAGCATACTCACCGATCTCGGCATGAAACTCTGGCCCCTGATCGCCCACTTCGCCCATGTCACCCAAGACCAGCATATGAGGACCAGGCAGGTCAGCGAGAACATCAATGGCGGCACGTACCGAATCGGGGTTGGCATTGTAGGTGTCATCTACCACGGTGATGACGCGCCTGTCAGCTTGCTTGCCCAGCGCAACCGTCATTGCACGCGAACGGCCTTTCACCGCTTCAAATTGCTCCAGACCGTTGGCAATCGTTTGCAGCGGCAACCCCGCAGCCAAGGTAGCGGCCACGGCAGCCAAAGCGTTCTTGACGTTATGTCGCCCTGCAATAGCTAACTTAAACCCTAAAGCACCTTGGGGTGTGGCTGCCCGAACGCGCCATGCGCTGCCCTCCCAGTCAGCCTGAGCAGTCACGTCTGCTTGCCCTGAAAGTGCAAACGTCATACAACGCCGTCCTTGCACCATCCCACGCCAAATCGCGGTATAGGCATCATCAGCAGGAAACACTGCCACACCCTCTTTGGGCAATGCGCTGATCACTGCCCCATTTTCTAGCGCAACTGCTTCTACTGTCTGCATAAACTCTTGGTGCTCGCGCTGGGCATTATTGACCAATGCCACCGTGGCTCTGGTCAAAGTGGCCAGGTAGGCGATTTCACCTGGATGATTCATTCCCAGTTCCACCACGGCATGCTGGTGCTTGGTTTGGAGACCCAACAAAGTAAGCGGAACCCCAATATCGTTATTCAAATTTCCCTTGGTTGCCAGCATAGAATCTGCGCCAGCAGCTCTTAAAATGCTAGCAATCATTTGCGTGACTGTGGTTTTTCCGTTACTGCCAGTCACCGCAATCAAAGGCAAGTGAAAGCGGCCACGCCATGCACTGGCCAGTGCACCCAATGCCAGTTTGGTGTCGGGCACCAACAAACCATGCAGACCCGCCTCTTGCAATCCGTGTTCGGCTAAAGCAGCACTGGCACCAACCTCTTTCGCGCCGTGCAAAAAATTGTGCGCATCAAAACGCTCGCCTTTCAGTGCTACAAAAAAGTCCCCTGCTTGTAGGGTACGCGTGTCCGTATGCACGCGCAGCAGTTGCACAGTAGGGTCACCCACCAACTGCACAGGAATACCTCGGCTTGATAACAAGTCAAACGCAAGCTGCAAATTCATCATCGTGAGCGCTCCTGCAAAGCAGCTTGTACTTGCGCCAAGTCAGAAAAAGGATGCTTGACACCAGCAATCTCCTGATAGTCTTCATGGCCTTTACCCGCAATCACAATCACGTCATGAGGTGCTGCGCGGTGAATCGTTTGCGCTATGGCTAATGCTCGATCGGCTTGTACTGCTGCCGCCATTGGTTTTTTCAATCCTTGCATGATCTGGTCGATGATCGTGGTTGCTGCTTCGCTGCGCGGGTTATCGCTGGTTACCACGACATAGTCAGCGCCCTGCTCTGCCGCCGCTGCCATCAAGGGGCGTTTGCTAGTGTCGCGGTCACCACCGCAACCAAATACACACCACAGCTTGCCGCCCCGCGCTTGCGCTGCTGTTTGCAAAGCAATTAATACTTTGTCCAGAGCATCGGGCGTATGGGCATAGTCCACGGCCACCATAGGCTGGCCAGCCAGTGCCACGCACTCCAGGCGGCCCGGCACGGCACTGAGGCTGCTGAGCGCTTTGCAGGCAGCTTGCAGGCTGTGGCCTAGTGCGCGCAGCGTAGCCAATACGCCCAATAAATTGGACACGTTGTAGTCGCCAATCAAGGGCACATCCACTTGCGCCTTGTCTGGTCCTTCATGCACTGCAAACTGCATACCCGTGGCTTGACACTGCAAGTCAGTGGCCAGTAGTCTTGCGGTGTTTGCTGACATTCGCGATACTGTCCACACATCCAGTCCACGCTCAGAGCAATGCTCGGCCAGTTCCTGTCCTTTGGGGTCATCCAGGTTGATGACTGCGGCCTCTAGGCCAGACCAGTCGAACAAAGCACGTTTGGCCAACCAATAGGCTTGCATGTCGCCGTGATAGTCCAGATGGTCTTGGGTAAAGTTGGTGAATATCGCAACGCGAATACGCGTACCATCCAGACGGTGCTCTGCAACGCCAATACTCGACGCTTCAATTGCGCAGGCTACGGCACCGTGGCGCAACATCTGCCGCAACTGCGCCTGCAGCATGACCGGGTCTGGCGTGGTTAGCCCGGTGAAGGTGATACTACCCGGAGAACCAATACCCAAGGTACCCATTACCCCGCATTTATATTGCGCGAGATGCTCATTTTTTTGTAGCAATACAGTAGATTTTTGTTGATACAGAGTATTCAAGGCTTGCGCCAACCACCAGGTGGTGGATGTCTTTCCATTCGTTCCCGTTACGGCCAGCAAGTCCAGGTGCATGCTGGGGTGCTGGTATATCTCCGCAGCAATCGGACCAGACGCCGCCTTCAACCCGCTATAGGCCGCCACACGCTCATCGACAAAATGAAACGCTTCAACGCCATGCGCCTCTACCACGCAGGCGCTGGCACCTGCCAGTAGTGCCTTGTTCACAAACTGGCGTCCGTCTATCGCTGCACCCGGCCAGGCAATAAAACCATCGCCAGCACGCACCTTGCGGCTATCTGTGTGCACATTGCCACGCACGCGACCGCGCAGCCATTCGGCGGCATGCACAGGGCTTTGCAGTTGCAGCATCAGAACGACTCCTCTTCGGCCTTAGCCACAATTTGCGGCTTTACGGCTATATCAGGCTGTATTCCTAACATGCGCAGGGTTTGGGCTACGGTTTCGCTAAACACGGGTGCGGCCACATCGCCACCATAGTAAACACCGTTATTGGGTTCATCTACCATCACCGCCACCACGATACGCGGGTTGTCGATGGGGGCAATGCCTACAAACCAGCTACGGTATTTTTTCTCGGCATAACCTTTACCTTCCTGCTTGTGCGCAGTACCGGTTTTACCGCCCACCGAATAGCCAGGGGTCTGTGCCTTGGGTGCCGTACCCCCTTCTCCCGTGACAAGGTGCAACATGTGCCGAACGGCAATGGCATTTTTAGCGCTCATCACGCGCACCCCTACCGTGGCTTCATCACTTTTGAGTAATGTGACGGGAATGGATTCTCCGTCGTGTGCAAACACAGTGTAAGCGCGCGCCAACTGAAACAGACTGGCTGACAGCCCATAGCCATAGCTCATGGTGGCTTGTTCAATTGGTCGCCATGTTTTGGGATTACGCAGCTTGCCGCTCACCACGCCTGGAAAAGGCAACTGCGGCTTTTGGCCAAAACCAGCTTGGGTATAAAACTCCCACATTTCACGTGGCTGGGTTTGCATCGCCATCTTGACCGTGCCCACGTTGCTTGATTTTTGAATGATCTCGTTGACCGTGAGTACGCCATGTGGATGTGCGTCGGTGATGGTGGATCCGCCAATCGTGATGCGTCCTGGCGCCGTTTGAATAGTCGTCTCCGGTTTGACCAAACCTTTTTCAAGTGCCAGTGCAGCGATAAAAGGCTTCATGGTGGAGCCCGGTTCAAACGTATCGGTCAAGGCACGGTTACGCATTTGCGCAGGGCTTACATTCTGGCGTTTGCCCGGTGTATAGCTGGGGTAGTTCGCCAAAGCCAATACTTCGCCCGTTCGCACGTCCAACACCACCACACTACCTGCCTTGGCTTTATGGGCCACGACAGCATCGCGCAGTTTTTGATATGCAAAGAACTGCACCTTGCTATCGACACTCAGTTGTAAGTCTTTACCATCTACGGGTGCAACTGTGTCGCCCACGTCTTCCACGACACGGCCCAAGCGGTCTTTGATGACATGGCGCACGCCGCTTTTGCCACCCAGATTCTTATTGAAGGCCAGCTCCACACCTTCTTGACCCGCATCCTCAATATTGGTAAATCCCACCACATGGGCGGCCGCTTCGCCTTCAGGATATTGGCGTTTGTATTCTTTGCGCTGATAAATGCCCTTGATTCCCAATGCACTAATCTGCAAGGCCACCGACTCATCTACTTGCCGCTTGAGCCAGACGAATGTTTTATCTTCATCTTCCAGTCGCTTGTTCAGGTCAGTCACTGGCATTTCCAGCAACTTGGCCAATTGCGCCAATTTAAGCTTGTCACGCTCCACGTCTTCAGGAATCGCCCAAATGCTGGGTGCTGGCACGCTGGAAGCCAGAATGAGACCATTACGGTCCAAAATACGACCCCGGTTGGCGGGCAGTTCCAGCGTGCGTGCAAAGCGCACTTCGCCCTGGCGCTGGAAAAAGTCGTTGTTAAACACCTGCACGTAGGCAGCGCGCACCGCCAGGCCCGTAAAACTCAACGCGATAGCCGCAACGATAAATTTGCTGCGCCATACGGGTGTTTTGCTGACCAGCAAAGGGCTTGAATTGTAGGCAATGCTCTTCATGGCTTGCCTCCCACTGTAACGTCAGACGCCGTCGATGCGGGCAGTTGCGCTACCTTGACATACTGCGTGACTGCCGGTGTCGCCGTACGCATTTGCAGTTGCTCTTTGGCCAGCTTTTCTACCCGCAGGGGCGTGGCCTGGCCACGCTTTTCTACCTCCAGGCGCTCACGCTCACTCTCATGCTTTCGCGCCAAAGCTTGTGCTTTGTCAACCTCCACAAACAAGCGACGCGACTCGTACTGCGTGCGAACAAGATATAGCGCACTGGCCAAAACGGCCATCAACAAAACCAAATTGAGTCGCATCATGCAACCACCTCGGTACGCTGTGCCACGCGCATGACAGCGCTACGTGATCGTGGGTTGGCTTTGACTTCTTCTTCGCTGGGTTTGACACGCTCAAGCGCTTTAAGCTTCATCGCTGTGGGCTTGGCCAGCATCCAGTCAGGCGCGCGCCGGTCTACTACCTCGCGCGTGTGGCGGGCAATAAATTGCTTAACGATGCGGTCTTCCAGACTGTGGAAACTGATCACGACCAACCTGCCTCCTGGTGCCAAAACATGAAGTGATGCCTCTAACGCGAGCTGGAGCTCTTCAAGCTCGGCGTTGATGAAAATCCGAAAAGCCTGAAATGTGCGCGTAGCCGGGTCCTTGCCCGGCTCGCGGGTCTTGACCGCGCCAGCCACGATACTGGCCAGCTCATGGGTGCGTTTGATACTCCCCCGCTCCTGCCTTGCACGATCAATCGCCTTTGCAATCGGCCCAGCAAACCGTTCTTCTCCATAGTCACGAATCACCTCCGTCATGCTGTCTATTGATGCATCCACCAGCCACTCGGCTACGCTTTGACCACGGGTGGTGTCCATTCGCATATCCAGCGGTCCGTCGCCCCGAAACGAAAAGCCCCGCGCTGCGTTGTCGATTTGCGGTGAACTGATGCCCAGATCCATCAGCAGACCGGCAGCGCTTGAAGGCGCAAGCTTGACGAGCTGATTGAAACCCTCGTGGCGAATTGAAAAGCGCGG
>JAYVTG010000043.1:0-31208 GCA_043774625.1 Polaromonas sp.
GTGAGCGTGGTCGGTGTCGCGGTTGTGTTGGTGAAGGTCACCGTGCCGGTCACCGTGGTGCCCACCTGGGCGTTGGCTGGCAGGGCCACCGTGGTGCTCACGTTAGTGATGCTAACGGTCAAAGTAGCCGTAACAGGCGCGGAGTTAGAACCCACCGATGTGGACAAGGAACCGCTTGGAATTGAGTTAGGGAAGGAGCCGCCAGAGTTATTGGTTACAACGGCCGATACCGAACAACTACCTCCCGGCGGAATAGTTGCCCCACTGGATAAAGTCAAAAGCCCCGAACCAGCCGTAGCCACGGGCGTACCACCAGAACAGTTTGTCGCCGCAGCAGGAGTGGTGGCATTGACCAGTCCCAGAGGATACAGGTCTGTAAATGCTGATGTAAATGTAGCGGTCGTAAGCGCATGTTGGTTGGTAAATGTAATAACCAACAAAGTAGTGCCACCAGCGTTAATTGATGCAGGACTGAACGTCTTACTTACTAACGGCAAACTAGCTGCGACAGTATCAACGTCACTCGAAGAACACACGATAGGTGAAGTGCCCGTCACACATCCCGCTGTAGAGTTAGTATTCGTGACAGCAGCCGGAGGAGTAATGGATGCCGTATTGGTGATTTGCGTTTGAGCAGAGGCGATTTGTGGAAAAAATTGGACAAACAGCAGCACGAGCGCGAGTACACAAAGACTCACGACCCGACGGATCGACAGCTGCAAAAGAGTGACCGGGTCTAAGACCCCGATATTCGACAACGAATATTTCCTAAAAGTGAAAACAATAATACCAATTACTACATTTTATTGCCAAAATGAGAAGATATCCTAAAAAGTACTAGATGCCAATAAAAATAGAAACAAAATAGCGAAAAGCGTCACGTTAGCGACAACATGTGCATGCGATTTGTAATGTATAACCTAGCGATTCTATTGCAAGCTGTTGGCGGTGTTTGCTATTTTTGATTGTTTTTGACATTTGCTATTGACATCTTGCGCCAAAACTTAGGCAAATTACACCGATAGCCAGTGGCACAGAAAGAGGCCTAACCTCTAAAAGCAAATTGGCTTTTGAGAAATCTGCCACGTTGCGGTCGAGCAACAAATTGTTGCAGCGCACAAAATTTTGACCAACTGCGACATGCAAGCCATAAAAGAGTAGCTGGCTTAGGAGCACAATACGCTGCACCTGAGCATCTGTAACCAGCAAAATCATCTCATCACAGACGGCACAGCACATCTGCGACACAGGACACCATCAGTGCAAAGCACCAAAACATCATTACTTGCTCTTACGCTTAGCGCCATTGGCGTTGTTTATGGAGATATTGGCACCAGTGTTCTGTATGCTGTCAAAGAGGTTTTTGGGTCCGGGCATGTGCCCTTCACACCCGACAACGTATATGGCGTACTCTCCATCTTCTTTTGGACACTCACAGTTATCGTGTCCATCAAGTACGTGGCTCTGGTGTTACGCGCTGACAACAATGGCGAAGGGGGACTGATTGCCATGCTGGCGCTGGCTTCCATATCGGTCAAAGAACATCCTCGTTTGCGTAGAGCTCTTTTGATCATTGGCATCTTTGGCACCTGCCTGTTTTATGGCGATGGCGTGATCACACCAGCCATTACGGTACTGTCAGCAGTTGAGGGGCTTGAAGTTATTTCGCCAGCATTTAAACAATATGTGGTGCCGCTGACTTTGATCATCCTGTTTGGCTTGTTTTTAGTACAAAAACGCGGAACTGCAAGCATTGGCAAGTTTTTTGGCCCCATCACCTTAGTGTGGTTCGCTTCGATTGCCGTTTTAGGCATTACACACATCGTCACCAACCCAGCCATTTTGTGGGCCATGAGCCCGCACTACGCGCTGGGCTTTATGTGGCGCAACCCGGGTGTGACCTTTATTATTTTAGGTGCCGTTATCTTGTGTGTGACGGGGGCGGAGGCCTTGTATGCTGACTTGGGACATTTTGGTAAACGCCCCATTCGACTGGCCTGGTTCACAGTGGTAATGCCAGCGCTAACTCTGAACTACTTCGGCCAAGGTGCACTTCTACTCAAAAATCCGGAAGCAGTTAAAAACCCTTTTTATCTGATGGCGCCGGAATGGGCTCTCATCCCCATGGTGGTACTGGCAACCCTGGCGTCCGTGATCGCATCACAGGCTTTGATCACCGGTGCTTTCAGCGTCACCAAGCAGGTCATTCAGCTAGGTTATCTGCCGCGGCTACAGATTTACCACACCAGTGTGCGCGACACTGGGCAAATTTACATCCCGTTCGTAAACTGGGGTTTGTTTGTAGCCATCGTGTTGGCGGTGGTGATGTTCAAGTCATCCAGCAATCTGGCTGCGGCCTATGGCATTGCGGTAACGACCGACATGCTCATCACCACCATCTTGGCATTTTTTGTGATTCGTTTCCACTGGAAGTACCCACTATGGCTGTGCGTGGCGGCAACGGGATGGTTTTTTATTGTGGACTTCACCTTTTGGGCTTCCAATCTGCTCAAGCTCTTTGATGGCGGATGGTTTCCGTTGGTCATCGGCGGCGCGATCTTCGTGCTGATGATGACCTGGAAACAAGGCAGAAATCTGTTGTCCAAAAAATTGCGTGAAGATGCAATTGATCTCAAGAGTTTTCTGGAATCTGTGTTTGTCATGCCCCCCACACGCGTAGAAGGCACAGCCGTATTTTTGACCGGTGAAGTAGGCACTGTACCCAACGCCTTGCTGCATAACCTCAAACACAATAAAGTGCTGCACCGCCAAAACCTGTTTGTGACGGTACGCAGCCATGAAGTCCCCTGGATTGGGCTGGAGAAACGAGTATCCATTGAGTCGCTGGGGCACGACTGCTGGCAGGTAGTGCTGAACTTTGGCTTTAAAAATGACCCCGATGTTCCTGAGGCCCTGCAAACAATCAAAGGTCGCGGCTGCGAGCTGGACGACATGACAACCAGCTACTTTTTGTCACGCGACACCGTCATTCCGACCATTGGCAGCGGCATGTCGCACTGGCGTGAAAAATTGTTTGCCCAAATGCACCATAACGCCAGAGCAGCGGCAGACTTTTTGAACCTGCCAAACAATGCAGTAGTAGAGCTGGGCTCAAAGATTGAGATTTAGTAATGCAAATTAAACCTGTCACTATGCGGGTTTAATTTGCATATGCAGTTGCTCAAAATCCCCTCCAAAGATTTCTCGTTGTCCGCTTTTAGCGCAGGCTTTGTCGCTGTACTGGTGGGCTTTACAAGTTCAGTAGCCATCGTGTTTCAGGCCGCGCTTGCGTTTAACGCCACACCAGAGCAAATCACTTCCTGGATGTGGGCGCTGGGCCTAGGCATGGGTCTGTGTTCTTTGCTGCCCTCCTTGTGGTTACGCAAACCCGTGATGGTGGCATGGAGCACGCCCGGCGCTGCGGTATTGGCCGTCGCGGGAACCGGTTTTAGCATGGCAGAGGCAGTGGGCGCCTTCATGGTTTGCGCAGTGCTGATTACCCTGTTGGGCATCACTGGCTGGTTTGAAAAGCTGATGAACCGCATTCCCTTGGCTATTGCTTCGGCATTACTGGCTGGTGTGCTGGCGCGTTTTGGCCTGCAGGCTTTTGCTGCTGCTCAAAGCGCCCTGCCCCTGGTGCTGTTAATGCTGCTTACTTACCTGCTGTGCAAACGCTTTTTAGCGCGTTATGCGATACCATTGACTTTGCTGATTGCTATTATTTTTGTAGCTGTAAAGGGCCAATTGACGCTGGCAACTGTGCATTTATCCTTGGCAATGCCGGTATTCACCGCTCCCCTATTCACTTGGAGCGCCGCCATCAGTCTGGCTTTGCCTTTGTTCGTGGTAACGATGGCCTCACAAAACCTTCCTGGCGTTGCCGCCATACGCGCCGCAGGTTATGACATGCCTTTGTCCAAGATCATCACCTTGACGGGTTTGGCCACGCTGGTGTTGGCTCCTTTCGGCGCATTTGCACTCAACCTGAGCGCTATCACCGCCGCCATCTGCATGGGCAAAGAAGCGCATCCAGACCCGGACAAGCGGTATATGGCATCCGCTGCATGCGGAGCCATTTACATCGCTATCGGATTATTCGGTACCGTGGTGACAGGCTTGCTTGGTGCCTTTCCCAAAGAACTGATTGTTGCCATTGCTGGCCTGGCTTTATTGGGCACGATCAGCGCAGGCTTGGCCACTGCGCTGAAAGACGAGACACACCGTGAGGCCGCCATCATCACTTTCCTCGTCACACTCAGTGGCGTGGTGATAGCCGGTATCGGTTCAGCGTTTTGGGGGGTAGTGGCAGGCGCGTTGGCGCTTTTTGTGCAAAACTTCAGGCGTTCTGTTGTTTCTTAAATTTTCAGCCATTGCTACCAGATTGTTTTTATGCATTTTCTTTTTATTGCTGACCCGCTAGAGTCCTTCCAAATCTATAAAGACACCACGTTTTCGATGATGCGTGAAGCGCAAAAACGCGGGCATACGCTGTCGGTGTGCGAACCTCAAGACATCCTCTGGCAACAAAGTGGTTACGTCACTGCCCAGGTGCGCGACATCACGCTTACAGGCAATCAAGTGGGGTGGTACCAAGCTTCTTCTCCAGCAAAACGTTCGCAAGCCATCAACGATTTTGGCGTCGTTATCATGCGCAAAGATCCGCCTTTTGACTCCGAATATTTCTATGCCACCCACTTGCTGGAGCAAGCCGAGCGCGAAGGCGCAAGGGTGTACAACAAGCCCCGCGCCCTGCGCGACCACCCCGAAAAGCTCGCCATCATGGAGTTTGCGCAGTTCATTGGCCCCACCCTGGTGACACGCAACGCGGGCGAGATCAAGCGCTTTCATGCGCAGCACCGCGACATTATCTTGAAACCTCTTGACGGCATGGGAGGCATGGGTATTTTTCGCGTGAAGGACGATGGACTGAATCTGGGCAGCATCATCGAGACGCTGAACAAGGACGGTGCGCAAAGTGTGATGGTGCAAAAATTTCTGCCCGACATCGTCCATGGCGACAAGCGCGTGCTGATTATTGGTGGCAAACCTGTGCCATTTTGTCTGGCGCGCATTCCGCAAGGCAACGAAGTGCGCGGTAATCTGGCCGTGGGTGGCAAAGGTGTGGCGCAGGCCTTGTCGGTGCGTGATCGAGAAATTGCTGAAGCCATTGGCCCCGTGCTCGCAGCACGTGGCCTGCTATTGGTGGGCCTGGACATTATTGGCGACAGCGTGACCGAGATCAATGTCACTAGCCCGACCTGTTTTCAAGAAATTACGGACCAAAAGGGCTTTGATGTTGCAAACTTTTTCATAGATGCTGTAGAAAATGCGGTGGCTGCGTAGCCATTTGGTAACATCCATGCCACACTAGATATCCTTTTGTTAACCTTTTTGGAGATTTCATGAAGAAAATTATTCTTGTTCCCCTGTTACTGTTGAGCAGCTTCGCTTTTGCCCAAACCCTGACCGGCCTGCAGCTAGACAAAGCTGCCGTGCAAACCGGCCAAGCAGTTCAAGCTACTGTGGGGCTTGAAGGCACCACCGCCAATTGCGGCCTGAGCCTGGACTGGGGTGATGGCACACCCGACAATATCAAGATCGAAAAAGCCGACCAAATGCCCTACAAGGCAAGCCATACTTACGCCAAACCAGGTGAGTACAAAGTCAATATTTCTGGCAAAAAAGTGACCTCACATCTGCCATGCGTTGGTAAAAGCCATACATCTGTAGTCAAAGTGACGGCTCCAGCACCAGTAGCCGCCGCACCTGCTGCCGCACCAGCCTCTGCCCCTCTTGTAGCTGCCCCGGTAGCCAAAGCTGCTCCCGCTGCCGTAGCCACCGCCGCTGGTTCTAGCTGCCCTGCAGGCTGGAAGCTCAATGCCAAGTCAGTCAACAAAAAGACCAAAGCATTTACTTGCATGGCTAAACCTGGTACTGCGGTACCCGCAGCCAGCATTGAATGCCCAGGCGACCTGAGCTATTTTGAGAACGGCAAGAAAGGCATGTTGGGCTGCCGTCCGTAATTCGCTTTTTTCTAAGGCCCATGAGGCTGACTGCTGCACGGTGGTCAGCCTTTTTTTATTAGATCGCCAAGTTTTCCGCCTTATCTAGCGAAAAGCTCTGCGGGTGCGGTACTTAGCGCGAAGCGGACACCGCACTCACGCACTGCCCATCGACAAATACCTCCAGCGTGCCCACCGCCATCGCCGTCCACACTTCATCCGTTGTCAGAGGCTGGGTCACCACCACGGCTACACGATCCGTTGGCTGGGCTAGTTCTGCAAAGTTCACCCGTACATCGTCGTCGGTCAGTTGTGCATGGGCAAAGGGGTGGGCACGCTGCACGTAATACAGACTGGTACTGGCGTATGCCCACAGCGCCTGACCATTGGACAACAAAAAGTTGAACGTACCGTGCGGTGCAATTTTGGCGGCCAGTTCACGCAGCGTCAGTGTTAGCTCATGCACGCTGGGCACGCCTGCATGCGACTTGGCCA
Organism: Polaromonas sp.; assembly: GCA_043774625.1. GTDB lineage: Bacteria > Pseudomonadota > Gammaproteobacteria > Burkholderiales > Burkholderiaceae_C > JAAFIP01. The sequence goes on from JAYVTG010000043.1 coordinate 6,498, forward strand.
GTTCTTGCATGATGTAAGCGAAAGCCAGCTCGCTGTCGGTCGTACCTACAGGCCGAAAGCTGCCGTGCAGGCGTGGCGCAAAGTTTTTCAAGTCGCCATTGTGCGCAAACACCCAGTAGCGGCCCCACAGCTCGCGCACAAAAGGGTGCGTATTTTGCAGCGCTACCACGCCTTGCGTCGCCTTGCGGATATGGGCAATCACGTTGCGGCTTTTGATGGGGTAGCGGCTGATGAGCTGCGCCACAGGTGATGTAGCCGCGCTGGTGTGGTCTACAAAATGGCGCAGGCCTTTGCCCTCTTCGCCAGCGTTGTTTCCACCTTCAAAAAACGCGACGCCCCAACCGTCCGAATGCTGATCTGTTACGCCACCACGTTGCGCAAAGCCTGTAAAGCTGAACGTGATGTCCGTTGGCGCATTGCAGTTCATTCCTAGCAGTTGGCACATTTTTATATCACAGTGCTATGTAAGTAATAGCTGTTAACGCAGTATTCACGCTGGCAAATAGCCTATTTTCTTGCGAAACAGCATCAAGTTCTGATTTCACCATCACCAACCACCACATATTTGAGCGAGGTGAGTCCTTCTATCCCCACAGGGCCGCGTGCGTGAAACTTGTCGGTGCTGATGCCAATCTCAGCGCCCAGGCCAAACTCAAACCCGTCGGCAAAGCGCGGGCTGGTGTTGACCATCACGCTGGCCGAATCGACCTCACGCAAAAAACGCTGGGCATGCTGGTGGTTGTTGGTGATGATGGCGTCGGTGTGGTGTGAAGAGTAATGGTTGATGTGGGCAATGGCCTCGTCCAAACCGGCAACCACCTTGATGCTGATGATGGGTGCGAGGTATTCTTCAAACCAGTCTTGCTCGGTTGCCAGCACTATGTTTGCTATATTTTTAAGAGCTTTCTGCGCATGTAACACGCTGGCTGCAGCCGCATCGCAGCGCATTTCTACACCTTTGGCAGCGTAGATGGCAGCAATTTGGGGTAAAAATTCTGCTGCGGCATCTTGCGCTACTAGCAAGCCTTCTATCGCGTTGCACGGGCTGTATTTTTGCGTCTTGGCGTTGTCGGCAATCTTTACCGCCATGGCCATGTCGCAGTTTGCGTCCACATACACGTGGCAGTTACCGTCCAAATGCTTGATGACAGGCACCTTGGCACCTGCGCTGATGCGTTCAATCAACCCCTTGCCGCCACGCGGAATAATCACGTCCACATACTGCGGCATGGCGATAAGCTGGTCCACAGCCGCGCGGTCCGTGGTGGGCACCAGTTGCACCACATCTTCGGGCAAACCGCTCGCGCGTAAGGCTTGGCGCACCAGGGTGGCCAAGGCGCGGTTGGACTCAATCGCCTCTGAGCCACCGCGCAAAATGCAGGCGTTACCGCTCTTGATGGACAGGGACGCGGCTTCAATCGTTACATTCGGACGGCTTTCGTAGACCATGCCGAAAACACCAATCGGCACGCGCATTTGCCCCACGCGAATGCCGCTGGGTTGCTGGCGCAGTGACGTGATTTCGCCAATGATGTCGGGCATGCTGGCAAGCTGTTCGCAGCCTTGGGCGCAGGTTTCCAGCACTTGGGGCGTGAGTTTGAGGCGATCAATCATCGGCTCGCTCAGGCCATTGGCCGTAGCACGCTCAATGTCTTTGGCGTTGTCTACTTGCAAGGCCTGCACGTTAGCGCGCAGCAAGGCGGCCAGCGTGCGTAACGCTATACTTTTAGTAGCTGCTGGCGCACGCGCCATGCTGGCAGAAGCGGTTTTTGCCTGCAAACCCAAGGTTTGCATCAACTCGGTAGTAGAAATAGCGTTCATAGGCGCATTTTCTCACTTTTGGGCAACGCTGCTTTTTTGGCCAGATCGTTTGCCAGAGCTTGCTGGAGATCCAGCAAGCAAAAGACTTCAAACCACCACAGCGCACACCATCATCGCCAGCTTGTGCAACGCCGCCCAGCTATCTGCTGGCCAGCCCTCGGCTTTAAGGCCTTTGACAATCCCGTCCACCTGATGCGCACAGTGCAGCAAATTGGAAGCATCGGTAGACGACAAACGCGGCAGGATGCGTTCGTACAACTTTTGCTTATTGCCCCATACCCGCGCCTCTTGCAGGGCCAGGGGCAGGGGTTTGCCGCTGTCCATCAGGTCTTTCACACGCTTGAGGTTGCGAATGTCTTCGCTCAAAGCCCAGTGCACCAGCACTTGGGCTTCGCCTTCGGCCTGCAAGCCGTCCAGCATGCGCTGCACACGGGCCGTATTGCCTGCCAATACCGCTTCAGAGAGCTTGAAGACATCGTAGCGCGCCACGTTGAGCACAGCAGACTCTACTTCATCAAAACTGAGTTCGCGCGGTTGCGACGCATCTGCTGGATGCAGTAGCGAGAGCTTTTGCATCTCCTGGTGCGCCGCCAGCAAATTGCCTTCTACACGGTCGGCAAAAAACTTGAGCGTGCGCTCGCCCTCTTTGCCCGCCTTGACGCGCAAACCCAGCGACTGCATGCGCTGCGCGATCCATTGCGGCAGCGCGCGGCGTTCCAGGGTGTCGATTTGCACCGTCACACCAAAGCTGTCCAGCGCCCCATACCAGGCACCAGTCTTGGTCATTTTGTCCAGCTTGGGCAAGATAAAAAGCGTCAGCGTTGCGTCGTTACCCTGCGACCGCTGCGCCATTTGCTGAATGGCTGGGCTGCCCTCTTTGCCGGGCTTGCCACTGGGCACGCGCACTTCCACAATTTGCTTGTCAGCAAACAGACTGAGCGAGCCTGCGGCAGCCAGCACTTCGCTCCAGTCAAAATGCGCGCCTGCCACGGTGTGCACCGTGCGCTCGGTAAAACCCTGCTCGCGCGCTGCCGCGCGAATCGCGTCTGTGGCTTCTTGAATCAGCAGCGGCTCGTCACCGTGCAAGGTGTAGAGCGACTTGAGCCCGCGTTGCAGGTGTTGCGCGATTTGTGCAGGAGCGAGTTGCATAGCCTTTACAAACTGCGCACGGCACCCAGACGGCGCAAAATTTGCTGCACGATGTCGCTTTGCATGTCGCGGTACAGCAGGTTCTCTTCCGCTTCTTTGGACAGCACGGCCGATTCGTTGAAGTTGATGCCGCGCTGTTGCAAGATTTCGGTCTCTGCAATCAATTCTTTACCAGACTGAGTGCGCAATTTGAACTTGAAACGCAGGCGCAACTGAAACTCGCGCACGGCACCGGTGGCGCTCACGCCCACCACCGTTTTTTCGCGTTGATCCGTCACCACGTCCAGCACCACCTGCGCTTTATCGAGCTGGCGGTTATCCACAATCACCTTCACATTACCCGACGATTCCAGCGTGCGGCGAAACTCGTCACCCAGCGTAGAACTGCCCGCAAAGCCGCTGTACAGCGACGTGAACGCAAAGTCTTGCTGGCCGCGCAGCTTGAAGCCGCAGGCGGACAGCATGAAGCTGACGGCAGGAGCGGCCAATGCAGTGCGGCGGGTGAGCTTCATCAGCCTAGACCACAATGTTGACCAAACGCCCCGGCACCACAATCACCTTCTTCGGTGCTGCGCCATTGGCAATATTTCTGAACGCTTCGCTCTCGGTCGCTATTTTTTCAATAGCCTCGCGCGCAGCATCGGCGGCAACCAAAATGCTACCGCGCAATTTGCCATTGACCTGCAACATCAGCTCGATCTCGTCTTGTACCAGCGCGTTGCTGTCCACCACAGGCCAAGGCGCATCCAGCAAGTCGCCTTGCTGAGCTGCAAAACCCAAGTCCAGCCACATTTGATGCGCAATATGCGGTGTGGCCGGATACAGCACGCGCAGCAAGATGCTAAAGCCCTCAGCCAGCGCTGCGTTATCGCCCTCGCCACCATCACTTTTGAAGTCTTCCAGCGCATTCAGCAGCTTCATCGCACCGCTGACCACGGTGTTGTATTGCATGCGTTGGTAGTCATAGGCGATTTGTTTGAGCACCGTATGCACTTCCAGCCGCAGCGCTTTGGCCGTTTTACCCAGTACTGGCGCATTTTGAGTACTATTTTTGCCATTTGCCAGCGTGGAATATGCGCAAGCAGCTATATTTTTAATAGCATTTAATTTAACACCAAAGCTCCACACCCGTTTCAAAAACCGGTAGCCGCCTTCCACTGCCGAGTCGTTCCACTCCAGCGTGGCTTCGGGTGGGGCGGTGAACATCATGTACAAACGCGCGGTGTCAGCGCCATATTTTTCGATCAGGTCTTGCGGGTCTACGCCATTATTTTTCGACTTGCTCATGGTCGTCACGCCACCGTAATCGACCGCACTACCGTCGGCCTTTAACTTTGCACCGTTGACTTTACCGTCTGCTCCATGGGTGTTTTCCACCTCGTGTGGCCAAAAGTATTCGATACCGCCTTTAGCGCCTTTGCGCGAATACACATGGTTGAGCACCATACCCTGGCATAGCAGCTTGGTAAAGGGTTCGTCCACTTTCGTCAGGCCCAGATCGCGCATCACCTTCGTCCAAAAGCGCGCGTACAGCAAATGCAAGATGGCGTGTTCGATGCCACCAATGTATTGGTCCATGCCGCGCGCGCCCACACTCTGGCCCGCCGCGCCTGTAGCGCCCATCCAGTAGTCTGTGCCGCTTGCGATCATTTTGTCTGCGTTGGTCGGGTCGCAATAGCGCATAAAGTACCAAGCACTGTCCACAAAAGTGTCCATCGTGTCCGTCTCACGTCGCGCGGGTTTGCCACAGGTGGGGCAGACCACGCCTGCATGAAAGCCTACGTGCTTGTGCAGCGGATTGCCTGAGCCGTCGGGTACGCAGTCTTGCGGCAATACCACGGGCAGGTCTTTTTCGGGCACGGGCACGGCACCGTGTTCGTCGCAATGGATGATGGGAATGGGTGTACCCCAGTAGCGCTGGCGGCTCACACCCCAGTCGCGCAGACGCCAGGTGATTTTTTTCTCTCCCAAGCCTTTGGCCAAGAGTAGTTCTGCAACTTTATTGATCGCTGCCTTATGGCTCAGACCCGATAAAGGGCCGGAGTTGACGCAAACCGCAAAATCTTTCGTTGCATACCAGTCCTGCCAAGCATCAGTAGAAAAAGTGTTTTTTGGGTAGTCGGTGTCACTACCGCTGCCATCCCCCATACCTGCGCCACTGCCCGAACCACCACCATGCCCAGACCCGTCGCCAAATCCGACTCCCTGCAAGTCGCTAGTGCGTCTATCGGCAATGACCTGAAGAGCAGGAATGCCATATTTTTTAGCAAATGCAAAGTCCCGCGCATCATGCGCAGGCACGCCCATCACGGCACCATCGCCATAACTCATCAGCACATAGTTGCCAACCCACACTTGCACCTTGTCACCCGTCAACGGGTGCGTAACAAATAAACCCGTTGCCACGCCTTCTTTTTCTTTGGTGGCCAGCTCTGCCTCAGTCGTTCCGCCTTCTTTCAGTGCTTCAATTTTGCTAGCTAGCTGCGCAGACTGGGCGCTGGCTACCAAGGCAATTGGGTGCTCTGGCGCAACGGCTACAAAGGTGACGCCCATGATGGTGTCAGCACGCGTGGTGAAGACGTACATCTTGCCGTCTTGCACCAGTTTGCCTTGCGCATCTTTGATGTCATGTACAAAAGCAAAGCGCACACCTTCGCTTTTACCAATCCAGTTTTCCTGCATCAGCTTGACGCGCTCGGGCCAGCCGGGCAGGCCGTTTTGCACTTGATCTAGAAGTTCAGGCGCATACTGGGTGATGTTGAGGTAGTACCCAGGAATTTCGCGCTTTTCTACAGGCGCGCCCGTGCGCCAACCTTTGCCGTCAATCACCTGCTCATTGGCCAGCACGGTCATGTCTACCGGGTCCCAGTTGACGATTTGGGTTTTGCGGTAGGCGATGCCTTTTTCAAGCATCTTTAAAAACAACCATTGGTTCCACTTGTAATACGTCGGGTCACAGGTGGCGACTTCGCGGCTCCAGTCAATCGCCAGGCCCATGGCCTGCATCTGCTTTTTCATGTACGCAATGTTGTCGTGAGTCCACTGTGCAGGTGGCAGGTTATTTTTCATCGCCGCGTTTTCAGCTGGCAAACCAAACGCGTCCCAGCCCATGGGCATGAGCACGTTGTAGCCCTGCATGCGCAGGCTGCGGGTCAGCATGTCGTTGATGGTGTAGTTGCGCACGTGACCCATGTGCAGTTTGCCGCTGGGGTAGGGCAGCATGGAGCAGGCGTAGTACTTTTTCTTCAGATGGCCCTGGGCGTCGCGGGCGTTCTCAGTCACGCGGTAGGCGTCTTGGGCTGTCCAGGTGGCGTGGGCGGCCTTTTCAACCGCTGTGTGGTTGTAAACGGGGTTAAATTTGTCTTGCATGCCGCGATTTTAGTGCGGCTTGGGGGCTTGGCTCAGCGCATGACCCGGCTATGTTCGATTTTGATACAGCGGTCTTGCACGACCACCAGCCCCAGGTCTTTGGCAAAAGTGGCCACCGGGTCGTGCCGAATACCCAGTTGCAGCCATATGGACTGTGCGCCCAGTACAACGGCTTTTTCTACCACGGGGGGCACATCGTCGCTTTTGCGAAATATGTTGACGATGTCGATATGCTCGCCAGGGTCCAGGCTATAGGACGCTTCGGTCAGGCTGGGGTAGCAGGGCTCACCCAGAATAAAGGGGTTGTCAGAGGCCGCCACCACGGGGTTGACCGGCAAAATGCGGTAGCCCGCAGCCTGCAGGTATTTGGCGACGTCATGGCTGTCACGGTGCGGCTTGGGGCTCAGGCCCACAATGGCGATGGTGCGGGCGCTGCGCAGCAAAGCTTCGATCTCCAGTGACGAAGGCATCACGGCAACAGGAATCGTGTCTGGCAGCAAACCGGGCAACGTGTCGGATTGCGTGTCTGGCACGGTGTCGCTAAAGGCTTCGTTCAGAGCGCTGATTCTGGCCTCTGCTGCTTTTGTTTTAGCTGTTTTGGCAAAAGGATTGAACAACATGGGCGCGCCGTTTTTTAAGACTTGAATTTGACCGAGCAGCCATAGGGGCGTGTGGTGGCATTGCTGAGCGCTTTGCCTGATAACGTCTCGTTCAGGCTCACTTTAACGTAATTGGTTGCAGTTTTGATGTCATCAGGCCGCGCGCTGGCAATACTGTCGATGCCGCCTGCGTAAATCAGGCTGCCCTGCGGGTTGATGATGTACATGTGCGGCGTGGTGCGTGCGTCGTAGGCTTGGCCGATTTTGCCGGTTTCGTCCATCAGCGTGTGGGTGGCAGCGGCTTTTTGCTCGGTCATCCAGGCTTGCAGTGCCGCTGGGGCCAGGTAGTCGGGGTGGGTAGGCTCGGTGGAATTGATGGCCAGCCAGACCACGCCTTTGCCAACGGCTTCTTTTTGCGTACCCTGCATATTGGCGACGCTGTAATGCTTTCGTACATAGGGGCAGCCTGGGTTGACCCATTCCAGCACCACGGTTTTGCCTTTGAAGTCGGCCAGACTGACGCTTTTGCCAGCCGTGTCTTTGGCAGTAAATTCAGGGGCTTTTTGGCCTACAGCCAGCGCAGCATATGCGCGAGCAGCTATAAAATTAGTAGCAACTACGCCACCAGAGAGTTGCAAAAGCTTTCGACGTTGCATGGCGCTACTCCTTCAAGTTCAAAACGACAGTGTCAACTCTATTTTAGAGCGATCTACAGTTTAGCCAGTGCGCCACGTATATCGGAAACACTGAGTATTTCTGACATGACTACAGGGGCTTGATTAACGGCAGTGTCGCGTGGAATTATTCATGCATTACTTTTGCTAACCCCAAGCCAAAGCTTTCGAGGTTCGAACAATTGATTTTGGTATGACACACCCAAATTATGCGAGTGCCCTGCAACCTCTTCTATGTAAGTTTTGAATCTACTAGCTACATATTCAGCCAATTTCACAGGGACAGCATTACCAATTACCTGTTCTACATCCGTTTTTGTACCTGGCAATTTAAATGTCGCAGGAAACGTTTGAATCCGCGCCCTCTCTTGGGTAGTGAGGCTACGAACATGCTCTGATAGTTGCGCTGAATCTCCTTCGTGGCCGGGATAGCCACGCGGGATGGGACGATTGACCCCGCGTATCGTTGGGCTAGGCTCATCAATACTGAATACTCCTCGGCGTGCATACGACCTTGGGTGTCGATAGTAATGCTCAAAAGGTAGCCGATTACGAAAATACTTGCGTAAAGTTGTCGGCTCTGCACTCAATCCTTCTTCTAAAGCATCATCCAAAAATCCATCGCGTTCATCCATCACACCGAGCACAATCAACCGCTTACGCAACTGCGGTGCCCCACAGTAAGCCGCATTGAGCACTTTAATAGTGACACCGTAACCCGCTCGTTTAAAAATAGCCAGTGCAGTTTTAAATGCCACCGATGTTGCGGCACGCGACACGTTTTCCATTAAAAAGTACTGTGGTTTGCAAAGCGAAATGATATTGGCAAAAGAAATCGTCAAGCTGGCTCGCCCCATACCTTCATCGCGTTTGCCAGCACTGGAAAAATCTTGGCATGGCGGCCCACCCATAATCATATTTGGCTGGTAGCCATCAATAACTTTAGATGCGGCAATCACATTATCCAAGTCAAGCTCAATAACGGGATGATCTGTAAAGTTACTTTCGTACACAGCAATCGCAGGTTTCCAATTTTCTACAGCGGCCACAACATCATAGCCCGCTCGCGCGAAGCCAAGGCTCAACCCCCCTCCGCCCGCAAACAAATCAACAACGCGTATTGTCATAGCACCCCCTCAAACAAATCACTGGAAAAATACAATATGGCATCAAACCGCCGTTCAGGACTGAGGCATTTTTGACCTCCACCCAAAATGATATTTTTAATTTCGTCTTTAGTTACTACAGGCTTTGTCAGGCGGTCACACGCCATGAATGGGCGAGTCTTGTTACCTGCAATTGCAAACTCTTTATCGTTTTGCCAGTCATAGGTCATGCCGTCATAAATAGGTGCCTGATACACCTTATCTCCTCGGGAGCATTCGTAAATAAAGCGTGATAAGCGTAACGCAGCACGTAGTTGGCGAGATATAGTGCCTGCAGCTATGGAGTTGCGCGCCGAGTCTAAAAACAAATGCGATAGCGCAAAATCACTCCAGACAAATATATCGAGACAATTCTGGGCAAGAACCGGCGATTTGCCAATAGTTTTCCAAACGGGCTGCAACAATAATGGTGTTTGCGTTTCGCAAAATTCATTTAAAAACACCTCTAAGGCTGCTAATGCTTTGGGCGCAATTTGTTGAATTTCAGGCTTAGAGTCCCAGTTGCGCACTTTGGCAAATGCAGGCTCAAATATCTCACGCACTCGCTTGTGCTGGTTACTAACCGCTTGAACCATTGATAGTGCCATGTAGCGAGAGGTTGCGCTACGTATAACCAATTCCGCCCCATACATACTTTCAGCCAATGACTCAGTGGTATTGTCGGGTAGCGTAGTGAGTTTGATTTCCAATGGCTTTATCTGTTTGTTGCTCGTGCCGTTACAAATAACCAAATCTATGGCAGGCAAGTCATCGTGCACGAAATTGCGAAAAACATCAAAACGCGATTCGAATGAAAAATATAGCTCGTCGTTTGCCAATGAGCTACCAAAGACATCTGAGACATCAATTTCCGTAATTTGGGTACTTGCTTGGTCGCGGTACTTCACATATACAAGTGGGAGCTTGCATGAGCGCATGTAGCAAGCCAATGCAGCTGGGAATGCCGAATTAAATTGATTTTTACCCCAGTAATAAGGATCAGAGAAATTACGGTTGCTTTTGGTTATGCCAAACAGAGAAGGGGTTTCATTGTTCATTTGACTGATATTTTATACAGTTATGTATCGCCTGCAACAAACATTGCATGCCAGTGCCTCAAATCCATTTTAAAGTTTAGCCAGTGCGCTACGCATATCGGAAACACTGAGTATTTCTGACATGACCACAGGGGCTTTACCCGGCTGGTACAGCACGTACACCGGCACGCCATTGCGGCCCAGGGCAGCCAGGGCGGCGGTAATGGCGGGGTCGCGCCGCGTCCAGTCGGCGCGTAATAACTGCACTTTTTTGGCGGCAAAATCGGCCAATACCTCGTCACTGCCCAGCGTGGTTTTTTTGTTCAACTGGCAGGTAACGCACCAGGCAGCGGTGAAATCCACAAACACGTTCTGGTTTTTCGCCAGCAATTGGTCTACCTTGCCCGGTTGCCAGGCAGACCAGGTGGAAGACGATGTGGCTGCGCTGGCACTTGCAGGCTCTGCATCTGCTATTTTGACAACATTTTTGCCCAATGCCAGCGTCAACAGTGCGCAAGCAGCTATAGAAAATGTAGCAAGCGTGGTGCGGGTGCGCCCGTGCAGGGTGAACGACCACACCACCATCGAGAGCGCCACCAGCAGCACCAACAGGGCCGCAGCACCGTCAATGCCGCTTTGCTGGCCCAGCACCCACAGCAGCCAGGCCACGGTGGCAAACATGGGAAAGGCCATGAACTTTCTGAACACGTCCATCCAGGCCCCGGGGCGTGGTAGCCAGCGCGCAACGGCAGGTGTGAGGCTGGCGGCCAGGTACGGCAGGGCCATGCCCACGCCAATGGCGGCAAACACGGCCAGCGCCTGCCAGGCAGGCAGGCCCAGCGCAAACCCTAGCGACGCGCCCATGAAGGGGGCCGTGCAGGGCGAAGCAATGGCGACAGCCAGAACGCCCGACAGGAAAGCATCTACCCTGGGGCTTTTGGCTTGAACCGTGGCGATGCTGGAGGGCAGCACGTTGGCAAATTCAAATAAACCGGCCAAATTCAAGCCAATCAGGGTGAACAGCACCGCAAGAGACGCCACCACCCACGGCGACTGCAACTGAAAGCCCCAGCCCAGTGCCTCGCCCCCCGCACGCAGGGCCAGCATCAGCGCACCCAAGGCCGCAAAGCTCAGCACCACTCCAGCGGTGTAGGCCACGCCTTTGGCAACTTGTTGCTTGCGGCTAGCCGTATCCACAAAACCCAGCACCTTGATAGCCAGCACGGGGAAGACGCAGGGCATCAGGTTCAAAATCAAACCGCCCAGCAGGGCCAGCAGCAGCGCGGGCAGCAGGCCGGTGACTTGGCTGCCGTCAGCCAGCACGGGCGGCAGTTGCGACGCGGCGTTGGCATTGAGCGCGGCTTGCAGCGCGGGCGGCACTTGCACGGCGGCGGCAACGGGTGCCCAGTTGCCCAGCACCGGGGCCTCTGTGCGGTAGCCCACACGTTGCGCGCCCTCACCCGCTACCAGCACCAGGGGCATAGCTTGCGGACTGGCGCTGCGCTGTGCAGACAACGGCACCGTGGCCTTCCATACCGCGCCGTCCCAGCGCTGCGTCCAGTCTTTGCCGGATTCGGCTGCGGTGTGGATCACCTCGGCAGTTTCAGGAAAGAATTCCAGCGTTTTGCCGCGCAGCTCCACTGGCAGGCTCTGCACCGCCACTTGCAGGTTTTGTCCGTCAATCGTGACGCTACCCGCTGGCCCACCCGCACCCGAGCTGATGTTGGCAATGGGGCGCGGTTGCGCGGCAGCCGCTGCTTCAAATGCCTCACGGCTGAGTGCGGTAGACCCCTTGAGTGGAATCTTGATGACAAAGTCGCCTTGTTCAGGAATACATTCCTTGCGGCATACCAGCCACACGGCTTTGAGTTTCACTTGCAGGTCTTGCGCCAGCAGGCCAGGCTGAAAGAGCTGGCTCACCTCTAGCGGCACGGCCAGCAGCACGGTTCCTTCATAGCCGTAGTTGGCCAGGCGCCCAATCGGAATTTTCTTGGGGATCGGCCATTGCACCTCACCCGCGCTCACCCCGGCAGGCAGGGTCCACTGCAGCTCGGTCGGCTGGCCGCTGTCGCCCGAATTCTTCCAATAGGTGTGCCATTCGGGTGCATGGGTAATTTGCAAACCGACCATCACCTGTTTGCCTGGTTCTACACCCTGCGGAGCGTAAGCCAGAATCTCTGCCCTGGCCTGTGGTGAGCTGACCACCGTTTTGGCAGCGCTGGGCAGGCCCTGTAGGCCAGTTTGACTGCTATTTTGGCTGAAAGCCATCGTAGATACTGCGCAGGCAGCTACTAAAAATATAGCATTCAGGTGCAACTTGCAAGTAAACGAACGGGCGAGAAAGTTGAATGAAAACATCTTGATGAATTGGAGGATGTGCAGGGCGCTTAGTTCCACGGTGGACGGGTGCGTCAGAGTGGGCAAATCAAGTCTTGCGTCATGGCAGCATGATAGCGTCTGCCAAAAAGCCCTGTAGGCACCGTATCATCAGTCTATGTCGTCCCTTGAACTTACGCTTTTGTACCTGCTGGCCGCCGTGCTGGGCGTGGTGGCTTGCCGCTCGCTCAAGCTGCCGCCCATGCTGGGTTACCTGGTGGTGGGTGTGCTGATTGGGCCCAATGCGCTGGCGCTGGCACAAAACTCGGCCAACATTCGCTACCTGGGTGAGTTTGGTGTGGTGTTTTTGATGTTTGTGATCGGATTGGAATTTAACCTGTCCAAGTTGCGCGCCATGCGCCAGCATGTGTTTGGCCTGGGGCTGCTACAGGTGGTGTTGACGATTCTTTTGGCCACGGCAGGTTCACTGGCGCTCTCCAGCATGGCGCAAGCGTATTGGCAAATGTCTTGGCAAACCGCGCTGGCCCTGGGTGGCGCGCTGTCCATGAGCAGCACGGCTGTCGTGGTCAAGCTGATGCAAGAGCGGCTGGAAATCGACAGCCCCCACGGCAAGCGCGTGATGGGCGTGCTGTTGTTTCAAGACCTGGCCGTGGTGCCACTGCTGGTGCTGATTCCCGCACTCGGCTCAGCACCCGAAAAACTGGCGCTAGCCCTTGCTATTGCTGCGCTAAAAGCTATTTTTTTAATAGCCATACTTCTTACGGGCGGGCAGCGTGTGATGCGCTGGTGGCTCACCCTGGTGGCGCGGCGCAAGAGCGATGAGCTGTTTATCTTGAACATTTTGCTCATCACGCTCGGTTTGGCGTGGTTAACCGAAGCAGCGGGGCTGTCGCTGGCCTTGGGTGCCTTTATTGCAGGCATGCTGATTTCCGAAACCGAATACAAGCACCAGGTTGAGACCGACATTCGCCCTTTTCACGACGTGTTGCTGGGCCTGTTTTTCATCACCATCGGCATGATGCTGGACTGGCGCATTGTTTTACAGCGCTGGCCACTGGTGCTGCTGCTGACTGTGGTGCCCGTGCTTTTCAAACTCGGTTTGGTGACTGCGCTGGCACGCTTGCTGGGCGCGTCCAGTGGTGTGGCTTTGCGTACGGGTTTGTATTTGGCGCAGGCTGGCGAATTTGGTTTTGTACTGCTCACTCTGGCGCAACAAAATGCCCTCTTGCCTGCCAATATGCAAAGCCCCATTTTGGCCAGCATGGTGCTCAGTATGCTGGCCACGCCTTTCATCATCATGTACAGCAACCGCATTGTGCTCAAGCTGGTGTCCAGCGAATGGCTGCAACAGTCGCTGCAAATGACCACCATTGCGCGCAAGTCCATCAACACCAGCAAGCACGTCATCATTTGTGGCTATGGCCGTTGCGGGCAAAACCTGGCGCGCATGCTCGAGCAGGAGAAAATCCCCTACATGGCGCTAGACTTAGACCCCGACCGCGTGCGCCAGGCCGCTGCGGCGGGCGACTCTGTCGTGTTTGGTGACGCTGCTCGCCTGCAAGCCATGATGGCCGCTGGCCTGGCCCGCGCCAGTGCCGTGGTTATCACCTATCTGGACGTGCCCGGCGCAATCAAAGTACTGGCCAACACCCGCGCCCACGCGCCACAGGTGCCCGTGATTGTGCGCACGCAAGACGACCACGACCTGGAAAAACTGCAAGCAGCAGGCGCGACCGAGGTCGTGCCCGAATCCATCGAAGGCAGCCTGATGCTGGCCAGCCACGCCCTCGCACTGGTAGGCGTGCCCATGCGCCGCGTGATCCGCACGGTGCAAGACCAGCGTGATGCGCGCTACAACCTGCTGCGCGGCTACTTTCATGGCCAAGATGACGATACGGCAGACGAGCAGGATCATGAGAGGCTTTCTACATTCACCATGCCGCTGTCAGCAAAAACCGTAGGCACCCTGCTGAACGACCTAGCTTTGCATGCGGTGGGCGTGCGCGTGGTGAGCTTGCGCCGCGCCGGTGGTGGTTTGGCAACTCTGGGCGAGGCGTGTGCATTGCAAGATGGCGATACCCTGGTGCTGAGCGGCAAGCCGCAGGCGCTTGCTTTGGCTGAAGAAAAATTGCTGCAGGGCTAGGCTGCATGCCCCATCAATGCTCGGGCGACCAAGCAAGGGCGAAAAAAGAAGCTACCAGGCGCGGATCGCCATAAACGCCGATTTGCTGGTATCGGACAAAGCTTGAAAAGCGGCAACAGCGGCTGCGTTGTCATGCGCTTGCGCAGCCGCTTCCAACGCCTTGGCATCCAGAGCGGCTGCATTCGCTGTCATTGTCAGCAAAGCACCTTTGAGCGCATGGGACTGTGCTGCCAGCGCAGGCCAATCGTGTTTTTTGAGCGCATCAAAAGCCACCGACATCCGCTCGCGCAGATCGTTGCAAAAAGCGACCGCCATTTCATGCACCACCGCTTCATCGCCACCCAGGCGTGCCAGTAGCTGTTGGCGATCCAGCACATTGGGCGTACTTGCGCCTTCATTTACCGGGCTGGCTGCAACTGCGCCCCCATGCAGTGCCGACTTTAGCGCCGCTTGTAAAGCTTCTGGCGTAAGTGGTTTGGTCAAATACCCGTCCATGCCAAAGACCAGTGCCTTGTCACGGTCAGCAGCAGACGCATGGGCCGACAGTGCAATGATCGGTACAGGTTTACGCTGCTGGTTTTGTTCGTTGTGGCGAATAGCCTGCGTGGCTTGCCAGCCGTTCATGCCTGGCATTTGAATGTCCATTAACACCACATCAAACACAGCATTGGCCAGCGCCAGGACGGCCTGCCCTCCATCTTCTGCCACCACCACGTCAAAGCCCAGTCGCTGCATAAACTTGCTCGCCAGCAACTGGTTAACCTGGTTGTCATCCACCACCAGCGCACGCTTGCCAGCATACCGTGCTGGCGCACTGACTGTTGGCAAAACAATATCTTCCGTTTTGTCCACGCCAGCCAAATCGCCATAGCCAAATTGGGTAGCCGCAATATCGCTTTGCGCTGTACCCACAGGTATGCACACGATAAAACAGCTACCTTCGCCGGGCACGCTATCCAGCTCGATCGTACCGCCCATCAGTTGCGCAAGCTTCGCACAAATAGACAAGCCCAAGCCCGTACCGCCGTAATGGCGCGATGTGGAACTGTCGGCTTGCACAAAGGCATCAAAAATGGTTTTTTGCTTGTCCGGTGCAATGCCTATACCCGAGTCGCGCACCTGCAACTCCAGTACCATAGTAGGGCTATTTTGGTTGGCTACGCGCGTGGCTATTTGCACCTTGCCCTGGTGCGTGAACTTGATAGCATTGCTTAGCAAGTTGCTGGCGATTTGGCGCAAACGGCCTGGGTCGCCGACCACTTCTTGCGGCAAATCCTCGGCCACTTTCAGCACCAGTTGCAGGCCCTTGGCTTGTGCAGCGATACGTTGCGGTTCTACCAGGTCGCGCAGCCAGTGGCGCAACGGAAAGCGCACCTTTTCCAGCACCACGCCTTGCGCCTCAATGCGCGCAAAGTCCAGCACGTCATTTACCAAGTCCAGCAACGCTCTACCCGAGCTGCCTACCAGGTCTACATATTTACGCTGCTCTGGATTTAAATCGGTCTGCGACAACAACTGGTTCATGCCAATCACACCGTTCATTGGTGTACGAATTTCGTGGCTGATATGTGCCAAGAACTGGTCTTTGGCTGCGTTAGCCTGCACGGCAGCAGCGCGCGCAGTCTCTATTTCTTGTTGAATTTCGTGCCGACGCGTCACATCGCGCATCACACCCATCATGCGCTCGGCGCGGCCAAACATATCACGCTGCGTTACTTTGCCAGTACACTCTATCCATGCCTCGCCGCTGTATGTGTTCAATCTCAGTTCTATCTCCAAGCGTGCATCCATTTGCTTTAGCACACGCACATACGCATCTCGCACAGCGGCATGGTCTTGCACCGCCACTTTTTGCATCAATGCCTCTGGCTGCCATTCATGACCTGCCGCTTGCTCTGGGGCAAGACCTTGCAGAATGACTTCCAGTTGTGCCGAGGCAAAAACAGTGCCGTGATGAATGTCCCATTCCCACATCACCAGTTCGGCAGCGTCCAGAGCCAATTGCAAGCGGTCTTCCGTTTGGCCCAGTGCCGCTTCTGCCATCAGGCGGCTGTTCGACTCGGTACTGGCTTGGCTGCGCAATTGCTCGTTTTCGTGCTGCAGTGTCTGCAACTGGCGCAAGAGGTTTTGTTCGAAATTATTGCTCATGGCAATTCGGCCAGATAGCCTTGCGCAGTCCAGGACTGGATTTTTCGGTACAGCGTAGACGGGTTGATTTGCAGCGCCTTGGCCGACTGCGCAACGTTGCCGCCAAAGGCGCGCAGGGCGTAATCCACCGCTTCTCTTTCCAGTTCGTCCAGTGGGCGCACCCGCTGCGGGTCGTAAGTAATGACAGTTTGCGCGGATACCACAGGTACAGCTGGCGAAGCCATTGGCTTAGAAGCTGCATCTGCATCTGCATCTGTATCTGGCACAGCAAACCAGGGTATTTCTTCTGCGTCGGTTTTACTGTCCATCTGCCGCGCTGCAAGTGGTGCTCGCACCGTCGCAGGTAACATGCTCAGCCGCACCAGGTCTGCGTCATGCAAGGCCACTACGGCTCGCACCACGTTGACCAGCTCGCGCACATTGCCGGGCCATGCGTAGCTGCTTAAGGCTTGCATGGCCTCTGGGCTAAAGTCTTCAAACTGTTTGCCGTCTTCCTTAGCATAACGCCTGAGCAATTCACGGGCGATCAATGCCACATCTCCACCCCGGCTGCGCAGCGGTGGTAACTCCATGGGCACCACATACAAACGGTAAAACAAATCTTCTCTAAAGCTACCCGCACGCACGCATTCTGGCAAATTGTTATGCGTTGCGCAGACGATACGCACATCCACGATGCGGGTTTTGTCTTCACCCAGACGCTTGACCTCGCCGGTCTGCAACACACGCAGCAATTTGGCCTGCACGCTCAGGTCCAGCTCTGCAATTTCGTCCAGAAACAATGTGCCCTTGTCTGCTTCGATAAACGCACCGGGGCGGTCACTGACTGCCCCGGTAAAAGCGCCCTTCGCATGTCCAAACAGCTCGCTTTCTATCAACTCTTTGGGAATGGCGGCGCAGTTCAGCGCCACGATTTTTTTGTTTTTGCGCTGGCTGCGTGCATGAATCGCCTGCGCAGCCAGTTCTTTGCCAGTGCCCGACTCTCCCGTGATACACACCGGCGCGTTGCTGGCTGCCACGGTTTCTATCATGCGGTAAACCGTTTGCATTTCAGCGCTTTGGCCGGTGAACTGTTCAAACTGCGTGGGCGCTTCGGTTTGCAGAGCAACCACGCGCTGGTTCAACTGCGCTGCATGCAAGGCGTTGCGTAGTGTAACCAGCAAGCGGTCTGCCTCGACCGGCTTTTCTACATAGTCAAAAGCCCCCGCCTCAGATGCACGCACAGCGTTATCTAATGAGTCTTCAGCAGTAATGACCACCACCGAACATGCCGGGTGGGCGCGCAGCAGCGCTTGCATCACCTCAAAACCACTCCCGTCTGGCAGGTTCAAGTCCAGTAAGGCGGCGTGCCAAGGTCCCTCTTTAATATGCCGCATGGCCTGCGCCACCGTGCCTGCCGTAGTGACCTGAACCTGCAAACGCGCTGCCAGGGTGCGGTACTGGATCGCCAGCGTGATTACATCTTCCACCAACAGGACACGAAATCCTGGAAAAAGCTGGGGAAGTTGGATGGCGCTCATGGCATCAAGATTAAAGCAAAAATTCGCAAAATGCAAATCTTAATCATTTCATTTATTGCAAATTGCAATAAATGAATAACTCAATTGACCAGAATTGTCATTTATTCAGCTCGAAATGTGATGCATTTCGCGTTTTAAGCCCCTTATAGCTTGGCATCGTGCTTGCAAACATAAAGTATCTGCCCACAAAACGTGGGCTAGCAAACTTAAAGGACATGACATGAAATACATCAAGACTCTTGTAGCTGTTGCCGCTGTGGCAGCTGCTTTTTCTGCCCATGCAGAATCTGACATCAACACAGGCGCAACCGCTGGCTTGAGCGCCGTTGCCAAGCTGGATTTTCGCGTGGTTGTGCCCCGCATCATTTTTCTGCGCGTAGGCACAGGCACCAACTTTGCGGACGCATTGGGTGGCACCAATATTGACCGTGTTGACTTTAATCTGACAGCCGCAGACGTAGGCTCTGGCGCAGCTATCGCCGGTGCTGCAGGTCAAGGCCCCTACCCCGTAGTGGCCCGTGTACTAGGCAATGGTGGCAATGTGAGCTTTACCGCTGTTGGCTCAGGTACAGGTTTGAGCAATGGCACGCAAGTCATTCCTTGGTCGCAGATCGTTTCTGTTGCGTCTGGCGGCAGCTTGCCTCACCCCGCCATAGGTGGCGCAGCTTCTGCCTTAACCGCTGCTGCAAATATAGTTGACCAAACTTCCACCTGGAATTTCAGCTACAGCAACAGTACTGCCATGGCTTCTGGCCAATACAACGGCCAGGTAACTTACACCGCTGCATTGCCTTAAAGTGCAAGGGCTCAACCAGTTTTGTGTTGTCTCCTCTAAGCCTTAGGGCTTACTCCAAGCGCATCTGCGGGCAACTGTAGATGCGCTTTTTTTATATGTGAGAATGCTGTGAGTATCAAAGGTTAGCATCATGCGCATGTCGTTTTTCAAATCGCATACTGGGCTTGTACTGGGTTTGGCCATGGCGGCATGTTCATCTGCGCATGCTTGGGTGCTAAACATCACGGCAGGCACGCGCGCAGTGTATTTGGCTGTGGGCAACGCAACGACTAACGCAGACAATGCCACAGTCAATCTGGTCAGCACCACCCTGCTGCCAGCTGCTGTAGGCAGCGGTGTGCCGCAACCCCTGACCACCAATAGCACCCAGGCCAATAGCCCTTACGACAACTACCTGGTGTGCACACCCGCCTCAGGCCAAGTCTATATTGGTGGCTTCTTTCGTTTGCCCAGCGCCTCTGCCACCACGGCCGTCTTGCAAGTCACTACGCCTGCGGGGCTGACCAGTGGTGCCAACACTATTCCTTTCAATCAGATCAGCTGGACCAGTACCTCGCTGGGAAATAGCGGAATAGCCGATATTCCCGCAGGAACCTTCGTCAATGCTGGCACACTGTTCTTGCGCAACTTTGCCGCTAACAGCTACGTTGAAAACTGCCATACGTTTACCTATGCCAATACCGCTGCGGTAGCGGCGGGTACTTACCAGGGACAGGCTGTATACACCCTGACAGCGCCATGAAAAATACCATGCGCAGCCTGCTGGCTATTTGTTTGCTTGTCGTCCTTTTTATCCAGCCGTCATTCGCTGCCACATTTTCGGTAGACGACTCCCAAAGTCAGGTGCTGGACAGCAACTTGTCCATGCGCTGGCGTAGCCTGTCGCCTGCGCGCGGTGACCATATGGTGGAAGGCGTGACGCGCGTGCAAATCAAGCTGGACACGCGCGCCTGGGCAGGCAAGGCAGTGCGTCTGTACATGGCGCTGCCTGCGCAACCCAACAGCAACGTACTTGCAATATGGAAAACGCAAGGCCTGTTGCTCAACGGACAAATAAATACAGGGCAACGCGGTTTGGTGTGGTCTGGCGTCGTCCCCAGCGCGTTGATGGAAGACGTGATGACAGTGACCGTACAAACCGATGGACGCTTGCTATCAAGCCCGCAGCTACTGCGCTTTTATTTTGAAGTGGATGTGCCATGAAATTCTGGATGCAATGCAGTGGGCTAGCGCTCAGCATATTGTTTGGTGTATGCGCGCAGGCGCAAGGTTTTTCAGCACTAATTTCTCCACCACGTGTCGAGACTGCCGTAAAACCCGCGCAAACCACACGCCAGGTGCTGGAGATTACGCAAGTGGGCCCTAGCGCTGGCCGCTTTCGCATCTACACCAACGACTGGCGTTTGAATGCCAGCGGTGGAGTGGATTTTTTTGACGACATACAACCGGGCAGTTGCCGCCCATGGGTGGCGCTGGAACGGCGTGAACTGACAGTGCCCGGCAACGGCAAAGCACGCTTTCGTTTTGAAATTACTCCGCCTGCCGATGCGCCCACCACCGAATGCCGCTTTGCCATCATGTTTGAAGGCCTGGACGCCAGCAAGGTGTCGCCCGGTGGGGTGAGCTTTCCAGTGTCTGGCCGCATTGGCGTGATTGTGTATGCGGGTATGGCAGGCACGGCAGCGCAATTGCAAATCATCAGCCACAGTGTGAGTCAAGACGCAGATAAATTACCTACGCTACAAGTTCGCAATAGCGGCACGGCACATGGCCGTTTGGGCGGCTTTCTGACTGGCACCGACGCCAAGGGTGTGAAGCTGGAATTTACGCCCAACACCTTGCCCATCATGCCCGGTGAGACGCGTGATATCAGTTTCACAGCCAATGTGGAGGGCGGCACAGCGGTGTCGCAGATCAACTATCCGGTCAACATCAAGGGTGCGGTGGAATGGGATGGAAAGCGTATTCCATTTGAACAAGTTTTTAAAGTACCGTGAATTTACTAGCCGCTGGTTTGCCTGCTGCATTTTTACCCCGCGCACCGTCCATCGCACTGGCATTGTTGCTGTGCGCATGGGGCAGTGAAGCGGTAGCGCAAACACAGCCCGCAGACAAAGTACCATACCAAGATCGGGTCATCGAAGGCTTGCCCACGCAAGACCCGCAAGAACTGGCCCAAAACAGCTATGACAAAACGGGCTTGCCGCGCGGCTACAGCCTGGAAGCTTTGTGGAACCAGCAAAAGACACAGCAGAGCAAAACCAGTGCGCTCGGCCTGAAAGCCAATGGCTACATCGACACCCCTCTGTATGGCAGCATTTCTGGGCAATTGAATCTGCAATCAGCCAGTGCAGGCCAGAACACCGCTTCGAGCTTTGTACTGCGACAAATCGGCATGCCGTTTGACGGCGGCTGGCGCGTTGACAATGCGGCAGGTATGCTCAATCTGCCGGTGCCTGACATGGCGCGTGCCAGCGCCCGTGTGACCTTGCCCACCCCCGGCATGCGGGGTCTGAGCACCCACTGGCGGCAAAACGAGGGCTTGAATGTGATGGCGGCCTGGGGTCAGTCGGGGCGTTATGAAGGTTATCAGCTACCCAGCTTTAAAGTGTCTGATGGCCAATACAGCATGCTGGGTTTGCAAAACCAGCAGCGTGTGGCCGATGGCCTGTGGCAGTGGAGCGCTGCAGCTTCGCAGGCTCGCAACGTGTCGTCGCCGTTTATGGCCACCAGCACGGGCCAAGGCGACGTTAATGCACAAGGCTTGTATGCAGCACTGCGGCGCGAATGGGGCGCATCAAGCTATGCGCAGGTCAACACAGTACATGGGTCCAACAATGGCAGTGACATTACAGGCCAGCCTGGTTTGCCAGCAACTGGGCTGTGGGTAGACGGCGGCTTTGCGCAGGGCGCACACCAGAACGGGTGGGGCGTGTTTTGGCTGGAACCAGGGCTGGGCTGGCTGGCCAATGCACTGGCAAATGATTTGAACGGTGCTTACTGGCGACACAACTGGCGCACGCGGCAATGGTCGCTTGAATCAAGCGTAGAGGCTTTGGGTTCGGTGTCAGGTCAAACCGCCAACGGTTTTTTTGCCAGCCAAAGTGTGCGCTACCAGTACAGCACTGCGACCAGTTTTGGTGGCACCGCGAACTTGCGCCGCTATGGGTTGCAGGCGCAGTCTTTGTTGCTGTACAGCCAGTTTGCCAACACTTTGGGCAGCACACGCGTGCAAGGCGAAGCTGCTAATGCCAACAGTGGCGAACGGCAAATGCGCTTGCAGATGGACCATGACTGGAGTTTTGTGCAGAGCATGCATTTGTCTACATCGCTGTCGGTAGAGCGTAACCGCAATGCTACAGGCATCACCCGTGCGTGGGGTGCGGCCATCAATGCCGACTGGGCGTTGACACCGCACCTGTCGATGACGCACAGTGTGCAAAGCCGCTGGACTACCGATGGCACGCAGTATTCACTGAACACGGGGGTGAATTGGCGACTGGCGCCGCACTGGACTTTGCAGGCCACAGCCTATGCGATTGAGGGCAACCCCAATAACAACATTTCGCTGGCGCAAAGCCCACTCATCTTGCCTGCCGTGCCCAGTACTCGCACGCGTGACCATGGCGTGTTTGTGTCGCTGCGCTACGAAGACAGAGCGGGTTCTGCCGGTGCACCTGTGGGTGGCAGCCCAGGGTCTGCCGCTGGCCAACTGTCCGGCACCGTGTTTTTGGATGCCAACAAAAACGGCAAGCGCGACGCAGCCGAACGCGGTGCAGCGAATGTGACAGTGATGCTGGATGGCCGCTATGCCGTGCAAACCGATGGGCAAGGCCGCTTCGACTTTACCTACGTAGCGACCGGGCCACACGTCATCACCGTGGTAAGCGACAACCTGCCGCTGCCCTGGATACTAGAGAACAATGGACGCACCGAAGTGAAGGTGTTTACACGCGACTTTACCAAGGTGGACATTGGTGCTGTTCAGCAGTGATTGTCTGGTCTGGTTTAGTAAAGTCGCAGTTAAGAAAGTCACTCTATTCACTATTAATTTCATAGCTGCTTGCGCATATACCACGCTGGCTAATGGCTATTTTCTCGGTCTAAATCTCTTCTCGACACTCCATAAAGCTACCAATAGGTTGTCTCGCGCTTTGCACGCCCGCCCGCTTCACAATCGCTGCGTACTGCACAAGCTCATTCTTGAAGTGCAACGCCGCAGCATCGGGTGTGCTGATATTGATGGTGTTGCCCTGTTTGGCCATGGCTTCTTTGGCCTCGGGTGTTGCAAAGGCCGCAACAATAGCTTCATGCGAGCGCTTGACGATCGGCGCGCCCACGCCCCAATCCACCTGGCCACCCGGCCACCCGGCCACTCAGGATGTCTGCACTATGGGTGTTGCGCTGATCACCGCTATCGGTGTGATGTCGCTGACCGGATCAAACAGCACAGACTTGAGCACGCTGGGCTAGATGACGTGGTGGTTGGACACCATCGACAGCGCGCAACCGTCGGGGCAACGAGTGACGCTAGCGCAGATTATGCGCTAGTAGCTCCTAATTTTATAGCATCTTCTTCGCTGTAACCCAGTTCTTTCAGCAGCTGTGCGCTATGCTCGCCCAGCTTGGGTGGGTTGTGGCGCACGCCCAGGCGCTGGCCGTCCAGCGTGAAAGGAAAGAGCACCGTGTTGGTCACGTCACCGTTGGGCAGGGTGATGGGTGCCAGCCCGCCGGTGGCCAGCAAGTGCGGATCGTCCATCAGGTCTTGCGGTCTTTTGATAGGTGCGTAGGGTAGGCCGTTTTTCTCGAAGATGTCCGTCAATTCGGCAGCGCTGTATTTTTCGAACCGTTCACGCAAATCGGCAATCAGCGTGGGGCGGGCGCGTACACGGTCGTTGTTGGTTTGCAGTGTGGGGTCGGCTTTCAAATCTGCAAGACCCAGCACATCGCAAAACACCGCCCATTGCTTGTCGCTCACGGCGCTCAAGAATATTTGCTCACCGTCTTTCACCGTGAACACGTCGTACACACCCCAGGCCGAGATGCGGCTGGGCATCGGGTCGGCAGGCACACCGGTAACGGCGTATTGCATCATGTGCTGCGCGACAAGGAAAATATTGTTCTCGTACAGCGCGGCCTGCACTTGCTGCCCCAGCCCCGTCTTCTCGCGTTGCGCCAAGGCGGCCATTGCAGCGATGGCGCCAAACATGCCGCCCATGATGTCGTTCACACTGGTGCCCGCACGCAGCGGCTGTCCGACTGGGCCGGTCATGTAGGCCAGGCCACCCATCATCTGTACCACTTCGTCTAGCGCCGTGCGGTGCTCGTAAGGGCCTGGCAAAAAGCCTTTTAATGCAATGTAGATCAGGCGTGGGTTGAGCTTTTTCAGGCTGTCGTAGTCCAGCCCCTGCGCGGCCATGGTTTCGGGGCGAAAGTTGTGGCTCACGATGTCGGCAGTGGCGATGAGTTTGAGTACCGCCTCGCGGCCTTCGGGTGTTTGCAGATCGAGTATGAGCGATTTTTTGTTGCGGTTAAACAGGGGGTAAAAACCGGCTCCAGAGCCCAGCAGCTTGCGCGTGTTGTCGCCCTTGGGCGGTTCAACCTTGATGACTTCGGCGCCCAGGTCGGCCAGCACCATGCCGCAGGTGGGGCCCATCACCATGTGGGTGAATTCGACCATTCTCAGGCCTTGGTAGGGGAGGGTTGTATTGTTCATAAGGGCTTAGGGGATTTTTGAACGCGAAAGGCGCGAAAGTTACGCGAAAGTCGCAAAAAAGAATACAAAAAAATCTTTGAGTGCATTTCTTTTATTCCATGTACGTATTCTTCTAAAACCAAAAAATTATTTTTAATTCAATTTATTTTATTTTTTTTCACTAGCGTCCCAACGTTACCGAACGGAACGCGTGTAAGTTAATGAATTGTTTGAAGAAATTGTCAATTTTGTTTGTCCTCGATATAAATCGTTTTTGT
>JAYVTG010000044.1:0-63701 GCA_043774625.1 Polaromonas sp.
CAGTGCTACGCGACTGTCACCCGCCCTTCGGGCTCCGTATTTATGTCGCTACGCACTGCCACCGCGCGAGGCCCTTGGCGCTTCACATGCCCTGGCGGGTAGAAAAACGAAAAACACCATCTGCATCTTGACTGCGGCGTAGCTTCTCCTCAAACCACAAATAATTCAAATGCGCCACCGCCTCGCCCATGGCAAAGGTCATCTGATGCAAGTCCAGCTCGCGTTTGAACATGATGGGGACGATGTCTGTTGCGCTGCACGGCTTTTGTTGACACGCATCCATGACCTCGGCCAAACGGTCGCGGTGGTGGGCATGCAACTGCGCTATGCGTGCGTGCAGGCCGGTGAACGGCTTGCCGTGTGATGGCAGCGTGAGCGCGTCTGTGGGTAGCGGGGCAAACTTGTCGATACTGTGCAAAAAAAGTTGCAGCGGGTTGCCTTCTGGTTCCAGTTCAAACACACTCACATTGGTCGAGATGCGTGGCAACATCATGTCACCACCTATCAACACCTTGAGCGATTCGCAATACAGCGAGATGTGTTCGGGCGCGTGGCCGTAACCGCTGATACAGCGCCAGGCGTGCCTTTGACCGCTCGGGCCCATGCGGATCACATCGCCATCCATGATGCGGCGGTAGCTTTTGGGCATTGCCGGCACCAAGGCAGGGTAATAACCCGTGCGGGCCTTGATTTTGGCGACTGAATCGGGGTCACTCAGACCGTGTGTGGCGTAAAAGGCAGCGGACAATTCGCCACCAAAACCCAAGGCGCTGCCAATGCGCGCCGCATTAAAGTCAGTGGCACTCATCCACAACGGCGCGTTCCACTTGTCGCACAACCAGTGCGCCAGGCCCACATGGTCGGGGTGCATGTGGGTGACGATGACGCGCAGAATCGGCAGGCCTTGCAGTTGCGTGTCAAAAATCTGCTGCCACTGCGCGCGGCTCTCGTGCTTGTCTATGCAGCAGTCCACCACCGTCCAGCCTTGTACGCCATCTATGTCGTCGCGCAGCAGCCACAGGTTGATGTGGTTCAGCGCAAAGGGCAGGTCCATGCGAATCCAGTGCAGGTTTTGCGCCACCTGCAGTGTGTCGCCAGGCGCAGGCATGGCATCGCCCAGCGGGTAGTGCAGTTCGTGTTCCAGGGTGTTCATGCGCGTGGGATTTGGGCTATCATTGCATTTGATTGACGATTACGTAAACGTCAACTGTGCTAATAGTACAACCAACCCCCATTCCAGCACTGTCACGATGGCAACACATACCTACAGCATCAGCGACTTGGCCAAAGAGTTTGACCTGACCACGCGTGCCATTCGTTTTTACGAAGACATGGGCTTGCTCACGCCCACGCGCTGCGGGCCGGGCGGCCGCTCGCGTGTGTACACGGCGCGTGACCGCACGCGGCTCAAGCTCACACTGCGCGCCAAGCGCCTAGGCTTGAGTTTGACCGAGGCCAAAGACATCATCGACATGTATGACAGCCCGCGCGATACAGGCTTGCAGCTCAAAAAATTTCTCACTGTACTCGCGCAGCACCGCATCGAACTGGAAGGTCAGATGGCTGAGTTGCAAGCCAACCTGGACGAAGTGAAAGCGCATGAAAAAGAGGCCAGAACGCTACTGACCAAAGGCGACAAAAAGCCTGCAAAGTAACCCATTAAAGGAATGACCATGAACCTACCCGGCTTGAACTTTCAACTAGGCGAAGACATTGACGCGCTGCGTGATGCCGTGTATGAGTTTGCTATTAAAGAAATAGCGCCTCGCGCAGCGCAGATAGACCAGAGCGACCAGTTCCCCATGGACTTGTGGTGCAAGATGGGTGAGCTGGGCGTGCTGGGTATTACCGTGGGCGAGGAGTACGGTGGCGCAGGCATGGGCTATTTGGCGCACATGATTGCGATGGAAGAAATATCGCGTGCATCGGCATCCGTAGGCCTGAGTTATGGCGCGCACAGCAACCTGTGCGTTAACCAGCTCAAGCGTAACGGCAACGCTGCGCAAAAGCAAAAATATCTGCCCAAACTCATCAGCGGTGACCACGTAGGCGCACTGGCCATGAGCGAGCCCGGTGCGGGCAGTGACGTGATCAGCATGAAACTGAAAGCCGAAGACAAGGGCGGCTATTACGTGCTGAATGGCAACAAGATGTGGATCACCAACGGGCCAGACGCCGACACCCTGGTGGTCTATGCCAAGACCGAACCCGACATGGGCGCACGTGGCGTGACCGCCTTCATCATCGAAAAAGGCATGAAGGGTTTTAGCATCGCGCAAAAGCTGGACAAGCTGGGCATGCGCGGCTCGCACACGGGTGAGCTGGTGTTTAACAACGTGGAAGTGCCGCAGGCTAATGTGCTGGGTGCCCTGAACGGGGGTGCCAAGGTGCTGATGAGTGGCCTGGACTACGAACGCGCCGTGCTGGCTGCCGGGCCGATTGGCATCATGCAGTCGGTCATGGACAACGTCGTCCCCTACATCCATGACCGCAAACAGTTTGGCCAAAGCATTGGCGAATTTCAGTTGATTCAAGGCAAAGTGGCCGATATGTACACCGTGCTGCAAGCGGGCCGGGCGTTTTGCTACACCGTGGGTAAAAACCTCGACCTGCTCGGCCTAGAGCATGTGCGCCAGGTGCGCAAAGACTGCGCCAGCGTGATTTTGTGGTGCGCCGAAAAAGCCACCTGGATGGCGGGCGAGGGTGTGCAAATTTTCGGCGGCAACGGTTACATCAACGACTACCCGCTAGGCCGTTTGTGGCGCGACGCTAAGCTCTATGAAATTGGCGCGGGAACGAGCGAAATTCGCCGCATGCTGATTGGCAGAGAATTGTTTGCAGAGACAATCTAGTTAGTCCTACACTTTTTTGGAAGCATGAATATGCGAATTACTTTGTTATTTATAGGCACTTTGATAGCCTTGGCAGCGCAGGCTCAAACAAGTCAGCAATGTTTACCCACGTTTGAAGAGAACTTGGGTGTGGCAACTGGCAAGCGGATTCAAACTTTACTAAAAGAAAAAAAATTCGCCGCTGTTGAAGATGAGCTAGCCGATAAATTACGCAGAGTTGATGCGGGTACGTACGAAGACTTTACCTTGTATTCCGAAGTTAAAGAGGCCGCTTCCGAAGATGCCGCGTTGGAGCCAATTCTTGCTGAATGGGTAGCGCACAGCCCTAAATCGTATGTGGCGATACTTCTCAAAGCGTCTAACCACGTTAATTTGGGCTACAAGCGGCGCGGGGGTGATTTTGCAGATAAAACTTCCTCAGAACAGGTTTCAGCAATGCAGACTGAATTTGTTAAAGCCGCCAGTGAGGCATCCGCAGCCATAAAGTTGAATCCGAATACAGCTATGGCGCATGCGGTATTAATCCAAATTGCACGAGCAGTTGGTGGGCTGGAAGTCACAAAAATGTTGCTGGTTGAAGCAGAAAAGAATAACCCCAAGAATTTTTCTGCGAAATGGCAAGCGATTTCGGGGCTGAGTCCCCGCTGGGGTGGCTCCTTTGATGAGTTGGATGCATTCGTCAGTATGGTTAAGCGAGGGTCGCTAGATGCGGCGAAAAAGAGGCGATTGGAGTACGCGGTTGAGATGGAAAAGGCCAGCCACTTCGATGCTATAACCAAAGAAAAAAAGAAAGCTGCAGTCCACTACCGAGCAGCAAGCAATCTGTGCTCAGAGGCCAAAACCCCTTTAAACAGGATAATCGCCATTGCCTACGATCTGGAGGACTGGCCAGAGGTCAAAAAAACCACTTCGCAGTATTTACTTCTTGATCCTGCTTCTGGTTCTGCTTTCCAGCGTCGCGGTTGGGCACAGGAGAAAACCGGGCAACTACCAGAAGCAGTCAAAGACTATGACGCTGCATCCACACTGGGTGAGTTTTGGGCGCAGAACAAATTGGGATATTTTTATATGACTGGCAATACCGTACCCAAAGACCTAAACAGGGCAAAACAACTGTTCGAGTCTGCAGTCGCCAAGGGGAATCAAAATGCCAAAGTCAATCTTGAATGGACAAATAAGCAATTGGGGAGTAAGTAGAAATGTCCTCACTTAACGATCTCTTCGCCCACAACCGCGCCTGGGCTGCGCAAATGGAGCGGGAGCGGCCTGGTTTTTTTACGAACTTGTCGCAACAGCAAAAGCCGCGCTATATGTGGATTGGCTGCAGCGACAGCCGCGTGCCCGCCAACCAGATTACCGGGCTGGAGCCAGGTGAGGTGTTTGTGCACCGCAACGTGGCTAATGTGGTGGTGCATTCGGATTTGAATTCGCTGTCTGCCGTGCAATTTGCGGTAGAGCGGCTGAAAGTGGTGCATGTGATTGTGTGTGGGCACTATGGTTGCTCGGGCGTGCAGGCGGCGCTAGAGGGTGCGCGCATTGGTTTGGCAGACAACTGGTTGCGCCATATTCAAGACGTGCGCGACAGGCACCGTGATGTGATCGAAGCTGCGCCTGAGGATGACCGCGCTAACGTACTATGCGAATTGAACGTGATTGAGCAGGTTGTTAACGTGTGCCAAAGCACCGTGATGCAAGACGCTTGGCTTCGCGGCCAGCAAGTGACCGTGCATGGCTGGGTGTATGGGCTTCAAGATGGGCTGCTGCAAGACTTGCACATCACGGTGAATGGTGCTGATGCGCTGGAGCCGTTGTACAGAGCGGCTATAGCGGGAGTCAAGCGTTGATTGGTAGTAAATTGGCCAGTTGCCAGCGTGGAATATGCGCAAGCAGCTATTAAATATATAGCAAATATGTTTCCCCAACGCCTGGATTCAACCTTAGCCTACGACATCGCCAAAGCGATGATGGATGGCTTTAACCGGCATTACCGGCTGTTTCGCACCGAGTCTGCGCGTGCCAAGCACCGGTTTGAAACGGCAGACTGGCATGGCCAGCAGCGGGCGCAGCGCGAGCGGATCGAGTTTTATGACCTGCGTGTGCGTGAATGCACGATGCGGCTGGAAAAAGAATTCAAGGCCGATGCCCAGCCGATGGATGTGTGGCAGCAGATCAAGCTGCACTATATTGGCCTGCTGGTAGATCACCACCAGCCAGAACTGGCGGAAACGTTTTTCAATTCCATCACCACCAAGATTTTGCACCGCACGCATTTTCACAACAGCTTTATTTTTGTGCGGCCTGCTGTCAGCACCGAATATATTGAAAACGAAGAACCCGAGGCCACGCCTACCTATCGCGCTTACTACCCCACGCTGGCCAATTTGGGCGATACCATCATTACCGCCATCCAGCATTTCCATCTGCAAAAACCGTTTGAAGACTTGCAGCGCGATGCTCTCTATGTGTTCAAGGCGATGGAAAGCCGCTTGGTAGATACCAAGCTGCGTGCCAACTTTCAAATCCAGGTACTGAGCGGTTTGTTTTATCGCAACAAGGGTGCCTACGCCATTGGCAAGATCATCAATGGCTTTAACGAAGTACCGTTTGCACTACCTATCTTGCACAACAAAGAAGGCAAGCTCATTATTGACGCGGCGTTGTTCGGTGAAGAAGACATGCTGATCTTGTTCAGCTTTGCACGCGCTTACTTCATGGTGGACATGGAAATTCCGTCGGCCTATGTGCAGTTTTTGCGCAGCATGATGCCGCGCAAACCACGCGCCGAAATTTATAACGCGCTGGGCCTGGCCAAGCAGGGCAAGACGCTTTTTTACCGCGACTTTCTCTACCACCTGCGCCACAGTTCAGACAAGTTCCGCATTGCACCGGGTATCAAGGGCATGGTGATGCTGGTGTTTGACTTGCCCAGCTTTCCTTACGTCTTCAAGCTCATCAAAGACTATTACCCGCCACAAAAAGACACCACGCGCGAGCAGATCAAAGGCAAGTACCAGTTGGTCAAGCAGCACGACCGCGTGGGCCGTATGGCCGACACGCTGGAATACAGCGAAGTGGCTTTTCCCCGCGCGCGCTTTGACGACGAGCTGATTGCCGAGATTGAGAAATTTGCACCCAGCCAACTGGAAATTTCTGACCGCGACGGCGATGGGGAGATGGAGGTCATCATCAAGCATGTGTACATTGAACGGCGCATGATTCCACTCAATATTTATTTGCAAGAAGCCTTTGACCAAGGCATGGACACGCCACGTGCCAAAGACCAGGTGGAGCGCGTTGTGGTCGAATATGGCAACGCCATTAAAGACCTGGTGCGCGCCAACATCTTTCCCGGCGACATGCTGTGGAAGAACTTTGGCGTCACGCGCCATGGCAAGGTGGTGTTTTACGACTATGACGAGATTGAGTACATCACCGATTGCAAGTTTAGAAAAGTGCCCGAGCCGCGCACCGAAGAAGACGAGATGAGCGGTGAGGTGTGGTACAGCGTAGGGCCCAAAGACGTGTTCCCTGAAACCTTTGGCCCTTTCTTGCTGGGCAATGCGGCGGTGCGTGAGGTGTTTATGAAGCACCATGCGGACTTGCTTCAGGCAGATTTTTGGCAGAGCCATAAAGAGCGGATACTGGCGGGGCATGTGCATGACGTGTTTCCGTATGAACAGGAAAAGCGGTTTTCTTATCTTCAAAGAAGGGGGAGTTTTTGAACGCGAAAGTAGCGAAAGTTACGCGAAAGTCGCAAAATTAAGAGAAAAAAGAACAGAAAAAACAGAAAGAATAGAAAACAAAAATTTATTTTGATTAATGCTGCATACCCAAGTAGTCAAAATATTCGAGTGTTTTTAAAAATTTTGCGACTTTCGCGTAACTTTCGCGCCTTTCGCGTTCAAAAAATCCCCATCCCCATCCCCATCCCCATCCATATTTAAAGTCAGGAGTAAGTTATGTCAGACCCCATTGTTATCGTCAGCGCCGCCCGCACACCCATGGGCGCGTTTCAGGGCGACTTTGCATCTTTGTCTGCGCACGACCTGGGTGGCGCGGCCATCAGGGCGGCGATGGAACGTTCGGGCATTTCCAGCGACCTGGTGAATGAAGTTTTATTCGGCAATTGTCTGATGGCAGGCCAGGGCCAGGCACCTGCGCGCCAAGCAGCCTTCAAAGGCGGTTTGCCCAAAGGCGCTGGCGCAGTCACTTTAAGCAAAATGTGTGGCAGCGGCATGCGGGCTGCCATGTTTGCGCACGACATGCTGTCCGCAGGCAGCGCCGACGTGGTGGTGGCAGGCGGCATGGAAAGCATGACCAATGCCCCACACCTCTTGCTAAAAGGGCGCAGCGGCATCCGCATTGGCCATGACCGCATTTATGACCACATGATGCTGGACGGCCTCGAAGACGCGTACGAACCAGGCCGCGCCATGGGCACTTTTGGCGAAGAGTGTGCCGATAAATACAAATTTACCCGCGAAGCACAAGACAAATACGCCACAACCAGCGTAGAACGTGCGCGAGCAGCTATTGAATCAGGAGCATTCAAAGCCGAAATAACACCAGTCACGGTAAAAGGCAGAGCAGGCGACACGCTTATCAGCATCGACGAAGGCCCCGGTAAGGTCAAGCTGGACAAGATGTCTTCGCTCAAGCCCGCATTCAAGAAAGACGGCACCATCACGGCGGCCAGCAGTTCGTCCATCAACGACGGTGCTGCTGCGCTGGTGTTGATGCGCCAGAGCACGGCAACCAAGCTGGGCTGCAAGCCGCTGGCACGCATCGTCAGCCACGCCCTGCATGCGCAGGAACCCAACTGGTTCACCACTGCCCCGGTAGGCGCGACGCAAAAGGCATTGGCCAAGGCAGGTTGGAGCGTGAAAGACGTAGACCTGTGGGAAGTAAACGAAGCCTTTGCTGTGGTACCGATGGCGCTGATGGAAGAGCTGAAAGTGAGCCACGAGATCGTCAACGTCAACGGCGGTGCGTGTGCCCTCGGTCACCCCATTGGTGCCAGCGGCGCGCGCATCATGGTCACGCTGATGCATGCCTTGCAAGCGCGCGGGCTCAAGCGTGGCCTGGCCACGCTGTGTATTGGCGGCGGCGAGGGCACAGCCGTTGCTTTGGAAATGCTATAAATTCAGTAGCTGCTCGCACATATTCTGCGCTGGCATTTAGGGGTTTTGACCATGAAAGTGCTGATCATCGGAGCTTCACGCGGCATTGGCCTGGAGTTTGTTCGCCAGTACACCGAGGCGGGTGCGCAGGTCACGGCAACGGCGCGCAGCGAAGATGGGTTGCAAAAAATCAGGGCGCTGGATGCCACGGCGCTCAAGCTTGACGTGGCAGACGCTGCCAGTGTGAACGGCCTGGCCGGGCAACTGAATGGCGAGACGTTTGACGTGGTCGTGTATGTGGCGGGCGTGTACAGCCAGACGGGCGCATTGACACCGCCCACGCGTGAGGAGTTTGACGGCGTGATGCACGCCAATGTGTTGGGTGCGATGCAAACCATACCGCAGGTTGCGCCCCTGGTGGAGCAAGGCGATGGGGACAAAGGTGGAAAATTTGTCTTTATCTCCAGTGGCATGGGCTGCATCGGTGAAGCGCAAAGCAGCTTTGGCTGGACATACCGCGTCAGCAAAGCCGCACTCAACATGGCCGTCATCGCTGCGCAAAGTGACTACCCCAAGGCGTTGATGCTGCCCATGTGCCCCGGCTGGGTGCGTACCGACATGGGCGGGCCCAACGCCAGCATCAGCGCAGAAGAGTCAGTCAGCGCGATGCGCACAACCATTGCAGGTTTGAGCCATCAAGACCGTGGCAAATACTTTCACCATGACGGCCGAACCTACAGCAGTTGGTAGGCCATTTCATCCAACGAGACATCATGCTTTTATCTGAAGACCACCGCGTCGTACAAAATGCCGTGCGCGCTTATGTGCAGGCCGAAATCGCGCCCAAGGCCGCGCAGTGGGACAAGTCGCACCACTTTCCCACAACGCAATTGCGCGGCCTGGCCGATTTGGGTTGCTATGGCGTGGCGGTGCCTGAAGCTTATGGTGGTGCTGGGCTGGATTATTTGAGCCTGGCTTTGATCCTGGAAGAAATTGCAGCGGGTGACGGCGCAACGTCCACGGTGGTGAGCGTGAACAACTGTCCCGTATGTTCAATCTTGATGGCCTGGGGTAACGAAGCGCAAAAGCAAAAGTATCTCAAGCCCCTGGCCAAAGGCGACATGCTGGGCGCATTTTGTTTGACGGAGCCGCATGTGGGTTCGCAAGCGGATGGTTTGAAAACCACCGCCACCCAAGACGGCGACCACTACGTGATCAACGGCGTCAAGCAGTTCATCACCAGTGGCAAGAATGGCGACGTGGCGATCGTGATGGCCGTGACCGACAAGGCCGCAGGCAAAAAGGGCATCAGCGCTTTTTTGGTAGAGACGACAACACCAGGCTATGAAGTTGCTCGCATCGAAGACAAGCTGGGCCAGCATGCCAGCGACACCGCGCAAATTCGTTTTGAAAATTGCCGCGTACCAGCTGAAAATCTCATCGGCGAAGAAGGCCTGGGTTTGAAGATTGCGTTAAGCGGCCTGGAAGGCGGGCGCATTGGCATTGCCGCACAAAGCTTGGGCATGGCCCGCGCCGCGTTTGAAGCGGCGCTCACCTACAGCAAACAGCGCGAGAGTTTTGGCCAGCCCATCTTTCAGCACCAGGCCGTGCAGTTCAAGCTGGCCGACATGGCGACGCAGCTTGAGGCCGCGCGCCAACTCATCCACCACGCCGCTAGTTTGAAAGACGCTGGCCAGCCCTGCCTGAAAGAAGCCGCCATGGCTAAGCTGTTTGCCAGCGAAATGGCCGAGCGCATTTGTAGCGACGCAATACAGATCCACGGCGGCTATGGTTACGTGAGCGACTTTCCCGTAGAGCGCATTTACCGCGACGTGCGCGTCTGCCAGATATACGAAGGCACCAGCGATGTGCAAAAGATTTTGATCGGACGGGCGCTGGCTTTGTAAAACAACCGGTACAGGTTGTTTTGCGTTCGCATAAGATGACCGATATTCAAGCAAAAATTTAAAGAACCCCCCATGCCAATTACCAAAAGCTCACAGCAACTCGTCGACGAAGCGATGGCGCAAGTCACCACCTATACCGCCGAAGACATCAAGGCGCGCATGCACGACGGCAAGACGCTGATCGTGGATATTCGCGACATTCGCGAACTGGCCGCAGGCACGGTGACTGGCAGCGTGCACGCACCGCGCGGCATGCTGGAGTTTTGGGTTGACCCAGGCTCCAAATACCACAAGCCGATGTGGGCGGACGAGAGTAAAGAGTTTGTTTTATTCTGCGGCCTGGGCTGGCGCAGTGCGCTCACGGTCAAAACCCTGCAAGACATGGGCATGACCAATGTGGCGCATATCGACGGTGGTTATGACGCTTGGGTGCAAGCGGGCGGGCCGACAGAGACGCTAGAAGAACGCAAGGCGAAGAAGGGTTGATGCGATGCCACTCCAAGTAATCGAAGCCCAAACCGGCGAAAACCCCACAGCCACCATCATCATCCTGCACGGCCTGGGGGCCGATGGGCGAGACTTTGTGCCTGTGGCCGAGCAGATGGACTTGTCCAGCGTCGGCGCGGTGCGCTATTTGTTTCCCAACGCACCCGTGATGCCGGTCACCATCAATGGCGGCTACCAAATGCCCGCCTGGTACGACATTGCGGGCACCGACATTGTGAGCCGGCAAGACGAAGCAGGTATGCGCAAGACGCAGGCCGAAGTGGAAGCCTTGATTGCCAACGAAAAAGCGCGCGGCATGCCGGCTAACCGCATCGTGCTGGCAGGTTTTTCGCAAGGCTGCGCCATGGCCTTGATGATTGGCCTGCGCCACAGCGAAAAGCTGGCAGGTATGGTGGGCATGTCGGGCTATTTGCCGCTGGCAGAGAAGACTGCGGCTGAGCGTAACGTGGCGAATCAGAACACGCCGATCTTTTTGGCGCACGGCACGCGCGACGGCGTGGTGGTGTTGCCGCGCGGCATCGAGACACGCAATGGGTTAACGACCATGGGCTACACGGTGGACTGGCATGAATACCCGATGGAGCATTCTGTCTGCCCGCAAGAGATTGAAGACCTGCAAGCATGGTTGCAACGCGTTTTAGCCTAGTTGGACAATGAAAATAGCCGATTGCCAGCGTAGATACTGCGTGAGCAGCTATTAAATTTATAGTAGCTACACCGATGCATTTTGCTGCTGTACTGTTTGATTGCGATGGCGTGCTGGTAGACAGCGAGCCGATAACCATTAGCGTTTTGCGTGACATGCTGGCCGAGCAGGGCTGGAACATGACGCTGCAAGAATGCATGCACCAGTTTGTCGGCAAGTGGCTGTCTGACGAAGCTGCCAACATTGCCAGGCACACCGGCAAACCTGTGACGCAGGCCTGGTTGGCCGAATTTCGCAGGCAGCGTGACGCCGCCTTGCATCTACATTTGAAACCTGTTGCTGGCATTACCGCAGGCGTGGCAGCTGGAGCCACGGTGTTTGCCTACGCACCCCAGGGCGTAGCCCATGCGCAAAAAGCCGCGCTGCTGGCCGCAGGTGCCAAGGCCTTGTTTACCGACATGGCCGACTGCCGCAACTTCTGATAGCCTGATGACTTGGAGAGTGGCGGGTGAGGGTGGGAAGCCGCCTTTGCCTGTTCAACCCCAATCTGTCACAATTGACGTTTACGTAAACGTCAACTAAAAAACTTGCCCCGTGAGACCCTGACATGCCCGTTCTAAGCTCTCAACTCAACCCCCGCTCTGCCGACTTTGTGGCCAATGCGCAAGCCATGCGCGCGGTGGTGGACGACCTGCGCGCCACCCTGGCCAAAACGCAGCGTGGCGGTAACGACGCAGCGCGAGACAAACACACCGCACGCGGCAAACTGCTGCCGCGCGAACGCGTGCACAACTTGCTGGACCCGGGCACCCCGTTTCTAGAAATCGCCCCCCTGGCCGCTCTGGGCATGTACCCGGGCATTGACGGCACCGACAGCGCCCCCGCAGCGGGCCTGATCGCAGGCATAGGCCGAGTGCAGGGTGTGGACTGCATGGTCGTGTGCAACGACGCCACCGTGAAAGGCGGCACCTACTACCCGCTCACGGTGAAAAAGCATTTGCGTGCGCAAGAAATTGCGCAGCAAAACTGCCTGCCCTGCATTTACCTGGTCGATTCTGGCGGAGCCAATTTGCCCAATCAGGACGAAGTCTTTCCCGACCGCGACCACTTTGGCCGCATCTTTTACAACCAGGCGCAAATGTCTGCACAGGGTATTGCGCAAATTGCTGTGGTGATGGGCAGTTGCACCGCAGGCGGTGCCTACGTGCCCGCGATGAGTGACGAAACCGTGATCGTCAAAAGCCAGGGCACGATTTTTTTAGGCGGCCCACCTTTGGTAAAAGCGGCCACAGGCGAGGTGGTGAGTGCCGAAGACCTGGGCGGTGGCGACGTGCACACGCGCTTGTCGGGCGTGGCCGACCATTTGGCCAATAACGACATGCACGCACTGGGCATAGCGCGTAATATTGTCAAGAATTTACAGCAAAATCAGCGTACTGCCAGCGTGGAATATGCGCGAGCAGCTACTGTTTTTGTAGCGCAACCACAGTTCAAGGCAGAAGAGTTGTACGGTGTGATTCCCGTGGATACCCGCAAACCGTTTGACGTGCGCGAGATCATTGCGCGCATTGTCGATGGTTCCGACTTTGACGAATTCAAGGCGCGCTTTGGCAGCACCTTGGTCACGGGCTTTGCCAAGATTGAAGGCATGGCGGTGGGCATCATTGCCAACAACGGCATCTTGTTCAGCGAGTCGGCGCAAAAAGGCGCGCACTTTATCCAGCTGTGCTGCCAGCGCAAAACACCGCTGGTGTTTTTGCAAAACATCACCGGCTTTATGGTGGGCCGCAAGGTAGAGAACGAAGGCATCGCCCGCCACGGCGCGAAAATGGTGACTGCCGTAGCCACGGCCAATGTGCCCAAGTTCACCGTCATCATCGGCGGCAGTTACGGCGCAGGCAACTACGGTATGTGTGGCCGCGCCTTCAGCCCGCGCTTTTTATGGATGTGGCCCAACGCGCGCATCAGCGTGATGGGTGGCGAGCAGGCCGCCAGCGTGCTGGCTACTGTCAAACGCGATGGTATTGAAGCTAAAGGCGGGCAGTGGACCACTGACGAAGAAGCCGCATTCAAAGCGCCCATCAAGGCGCAGTACGAGAGCCAAGGCCACCCCTACTACGCAACAGCCCGCCTGTGGGACGACGGCGTGATCGACCCCGCAGGTACGCGCCGCGTACTGGCTCTGGGCTTGGCCGCCGCGCGCAACGCGCCTGTGCCGGATGTGAAGTTTGGTATTTTCAGGATGTAGTGGCAAGGAGATAGTCTTGAACCCGCAGTTCTATTTCAACACTTTGGCCCGCTACAACGTGTGGGCGACACAGCGATTGCTCGATGGCGTTGCAGCGCTGAGTGAAGACGACTACCGCAAAGATGCAGGTTTGTTTTTCAAGTCAGTGCATGGCACGTTGAACCACCTGTTAGTGGGCGAACACCATCTGTGGTTTGTGCGATTCAGTGAAGGCGCATCACCCCAAGTGGTGCTCAACGCCGAACTGGAAACCGACCGTTCCCGCCTGGCGCAGAGATTGGTGCAAGGTGCGCAGCGCTGGCAACCCTTGATTGCCTCGTGGCCCGCTGAACGTTTTGACGGCACGCTGGACTACACCACGACCAGGGGCGTGCCCGCATCGCTGCCTTTTGTGGTCACCCTGGGCCACGTCTTTAACCACGGCACCCACCACCGTGGGCAAATCACGGCGGCATTGACGGCGTTAGGGCAGCCTTGTCCCGTACTGGATTTGGTTTATATGCTGCAAGAGGAATCTGCAAAATGACAGCAACAGTCCATATTCAGGTGGCAAACTACATCGCTACCGTGACGCTCAACCGCCCCGACGTACGTAACGCCTTCAATGACGAAGTGATTGCCCAGATTACCCAGGCGTTTGCAGACTTGGGTACGCGCGACGATGTGCGCTGCATCGTCTTGGCGGCAGAGGGCCCAGCCTTTTGCGCAGGCGCAGACCTGAACTGGATGCGCAAGATGGCCGACTATTCGCGTGACGAAAACTTGGCCGACGCTGCCAAACTGGCCGAGATGCTGCGCGTGGTCTACGAGTGCCCCAAGCCCACGGTGGCGCGGGTGCAGGGCGACGTGTACGCCGGGGGCATGGGCCTGGTGGCGGCGTGTGACATGGCGGTGTCGGTCGATACGGCGCACTACTGTTTGAGCGAAGTCAAACTAGGGTTGATTCCCGCCACCATCAGCCCCTATGTGATCCGCGCCATGGGTGCGCGCGCGGCGCAGCGGTATTGCCTGACAGCAGAGCGCTTTGACGCAACCGAGGCGCACCGCATCGGCTTGGTGCACGAGGTGGTGGGTGCGGACCAGCTGGACGCCAAGATGTTTGAGATCACCCAAGCACTGGTCAGCGCCAGCCCCCATGCCGTAAAAGTGTGCAAAAAGTTACTGCACGACGTGGCGGGGCAGGACATCAGTCAACCCCTGATCGCGCGAACCGTTGCGGGTATAGCCGACGTTCGGGCAAGCAGCGAGGGCAAAGAAGGCGTACAGTCGTTTTTGCAAAAGCGCAAACCCGCTTGGCTGGACCGCACGGGCTTATAACCAAGTCCAGCACTTTCAAAAAGGGCCACTATGGACACCATCATTGCCACTTTGCAGCAGTTCTTGCATACCCTGATGAACAGCGGTGGCGACGTGGCGGGCGCTGCCAGCAGCACAGCAGGCAAGGCTATCGGGCATCTGGACATGGCGGGCCTGGCCGCACTGGCCGCCGCGCTGGGCTGGGCCAGCGGCATACGCCTGTACCTGGTGGTGTTTATCACCGGGCTGGCGGGTTCCATGGGCTGGATTCCTCTGCCCGCCGGTTTGCATATCTTGCAGCACCCGGCCATGCTGGCAGGCAGCGGTGCCATGCTGTTTGTGGAGTTTTTTGCCGACAAAATTCCGGGTGTGGATTCGCTGTGGGACATGATCCACACCGTTATTCGCGTGCCTGCGGGCGCTGCCCTGGCCGCAGGTGTGTTTGGTGCCGACAGCGCCACCATGGGCACCGTGGCCGCGCTGCTGGGCGGTACGCTGGCCGCCACCTCACACGCCACCAAAATGACCACGCGTGCTGCGGTCAATACCTCCCCAGAACCGTTCAGTAACATTGCAGTGAGCCTGGTCGAAGAAGGCAGCGTGATGGGCATGATGTGGCTGGCGACCAATTACCCGATTACTTTTGGCGTGGTGCTATGCATCGTGTTGGCGCTGTCGGTAGTGTTGATTGTGGTGCTACTCAAATTTCTCAAAGCCGTGGTGCACCGTGTGACTGAATTTTTTGCGGGTAACCCAGCGCCCGCCCAGTGACCAGAAAGACTGTAGATGTTTAACAAGATCTTGATTGCCAACCGTGGTGAAATTGCCTGCCGAGTGGCCACCAGTTGTGCGCGACTAGCTATTAAAACAGTAGCAGTTTATTCCACGGTAGACGCCAGTGCCAAGCATGTGGCCGCCTGCGATGAAGCGGTGCATATCGGTGTGGGCGAAGGCAATGCACCCAAAGACAGCTATCTGCGCTGGCAAGCCATCATTGGCGCGGCCAAGGCCACGGGTGCGCAGGCCGTGCACCCCGGCTATGGCTTTTTAAGCGAGAACGAAGAGTTTGCGCAAGCCTGTGCCGACGCGGGCCTGGTGTTTATCGGCCCGCCACCATCGGCCATTCAGGCCATGGGCCTGAAGGCGCAGAGCAAGCAGTTGATGGAAAAGGCAGGCGTGCCCCTGGTGCCCGGCTACCACGGAGCAGACCAGAACGCCGCGCTGCTCAAGCGCGAGGCAGACCGTATAGGCTACCCGGTACTTATCAAGGCCAGCGCGGGCGGTGGCGGCAAGGGCATGCGGGCTGTGGACAAGGCCGAAGATTTTGACGCTGCATTGCAAAGCTGCAAACGCGAGGCCATCAACAGCTTTGGCGATGACGCCGTGCTGATTGAAAAGTACGTGCAGCGCCCACGCCATATCGAAATTCAGGTGTTTGGCGACGCGCACGGCAATTACGTGTATTTGTTTGAACGCGACTGCTCGGTGCAGCGGCGCCACCAGAAGGTGCTGGAAGAGGCACCTGCGCCGGGCATTACCCAGGCATTTCGTGAACAGATGGGTGCTGCCGCAGTGGCAGCAGCACGGGCTGTCAACTACCAGGGTGCAGGCACGGTAGAATTCATCGTCGAGCAAA
This sequence comes from Polaromonas sp., assembly GCA_043774625.1. Taxonomy (GTDB): domain Bacteria; phylum Pseudomonadota; class Gammaproteobacteria; order Burkholderiales; family Burkholderiaceae_C; genus JAAFIP01. The sequence goes on from JAYVTG010000044.1 coordinate 16,213, forward strand.
AGCCCGATGGCGGCATGCAATTTTTCTTCATGGAGATGAATACGCGTTTGCAGGTGGAACACCCAGTCACCGAAGCGATTACGGGGCTGGACTTGGTGGAGTGGCAACTGCGTGTGGCCTCGGGTGAAAAGCTGCCCTTGCAGCAAGACCAGTTGCGCATCAACGGCCACGCGATTGAAGCGCGCATTTGCGCCGAAAACCCGGACAACAACTTTTTGCCTGCGACGGGTACGCTGCAGGTGGTTCGCCTGCCCGAGTGTGGCGAATTTGAAAGAAGCAGCGTGCGGGTGGACTCTGGCGTGCGCCAGGGCGACGCGATTTCGCCGTACTACGACTCGATGGTTGCCAAACTGATCGTGCATGGCGCAACCCGCGAAGAGGCGTTGGCCAGGCTGGACAAGGCCCTCAGCGACACGCATATCGTGGGCCTGCACACCAATGTGCAGTTCTTGCGCCATGTGGTTACCAGCGAATCGTTTAGCAAAGCCAATCTGGACACGGCACTGATCCCGCGTGAAGAGAAAGTGCTGTTTAAGCAGGAAAAAATGCCGTTAGCCAGCGTAGTTGCCGCGCAGACAGCTCATATTTTAATAGCGGAACGTGGTTTGCAAACCTGTGACCCATTCAGCCGCCGTGACGGTTGGAGCCCTTACGGCATGCGCACACGCAGCTTGGCGTTTGAGTTGCATGGCGAGCCCGTCAATGCCCAGTTGACGTATCTGCATGACGGTGGGGTGTCACTGCAAGTGGGCGAGGCCAATGGTGTTTTGCAGTTTGGCGGCGATGCGAAAAATGGCGTGACGGTGGACTTTGCTGGAGCGCATTTCACTGCACACAGTTACAGTATTCCCCATGAAAAAGGCCTGGAAGCCAGCGTATTTACTGCGCAAGCAGCTACTAAAATAATAGTAATTGATGCATTTCGCCAACTGGGCACTGCGCATGCCGAAGCTGGCCACATGATGGCGCCGATGCCTGGCAAGGTGGTGAGCTTTGCCGTCAAGGTGGGTGACAAGGTGCGCAAAGGCCAGCTATTGGCCGTGATGGAAGCCATGAAGATGGAACACACCATTGCCGCGCCGCAAGACGGCACCGTGGCCGAGTTGATGTACGCGCCCGGCGACCAGGTGAGCGAGGGCGCAGAACTGCTCACTCTGACAGACTGATATGAACTACCCGTTATGAAATACCCATTCAAAGTCAAACTTGTCGATGTAGGCCCGCGCGACGGTCTGCAAAACGAAAAGCAGCCCGTGCCTGCTGAAGTCAAAATCCAGCTCGTGCACATGCTGCAAGACGCGGGCCTTACGGAGATCGAAGTCACCAGCTTTGTCAGCCCCAAGTGGGTGCCGCAGATGGCCGATAACGCCCAGGTCATGGGGGGCATAGAGCGTAAAAGCGGCGTGCGTTACAGCGTGCTCACACCCAATATGCAGGGCTACCAGGCAGCAGTCAAAAGCCAGCCACACGAGATCGTTGTCTTTGGCGCGGCCAGCGAGGCTTTCAGCCAAAAGAACATCAACTGCTCCATAGCGCAAAGCATCGAGCGCTTTGCACCGGTGGTAGCCGCCGCGCGCGAGGCTGGCATTTACGTGCGCGGTGCCATGAGCTGTACCGTGGGCTGCCCGTATGAGGGCGACATTGCGCCCGAGCGGGTGGGTTATTTGGCCGGTTTGATGAAAGGTATCGGCGTGCAGCACATCGGCGTGGCTGACACGATTGGCGTAGGCACACCGCGCAAAACGCAGGCGGCAATGCAGGCTACGCTGAAGCACTTTGACCTGGCCGATGTTTCGGGCCACTACCACGACACCTACGGCCAGGCCCTGGCCAACACCCTGGCTGTACTGGAGATGGGCGTGTGGCAGTTTGACGCGTCGGTTGCCGGTTTGGGTGGCTGCCCGTATGCCAAGGGCGCTACCGGAAACGTAGCAACTGAAGACGTGGTCTACATGCTGCACGGCATGGGGATTGAAACAGGCATTGACCTGGACAAGCTGATTGACGCAGGTAAATACATCAGCGACCAGCTGGGCCGAAAACCCCTTTCGCGCGCTGCTATGGCGGTGCTGAACAAAAGGGGTAGCGTATGAGCGACGCCGGGCCGCCCCAAGGCGCGAAGGCCCCCTTGGGAGGGGGGGGGGGCAGCGCAGCACACGAAGCGGCTAGCGTGGGGGCATGATATGTGTGGAACCGAACTCGTGAATTTTCCCGAGGATGTCCAGCGCGTAGAGCATCCCCATGCGGTGTTTGAGCTGACGCTGCAAGACCTGCAGCGCTTTATCGCCGCACCCGTGGCAGACGTGAGCGAATTAGCCATGCATTGGGCAAGTCATATGCATCTATCATTTACTATCAATTTAATAGCTGCTTGCGCAGTATCTACGCTGGCTTTGCCATGAAAACACTCTCAAAACCACTTCAGCCAGTGCCTTCGCCCTGCGTTTCCCAGTGTGCCATAGATACAGCCAGTGGTCTGTGCAAAGGCTGCTTGCGTAACATCGACGAAATCATCGCCTGGGGCAACTTGCACGACGACGGTAAACGGCAGGTGTGGGGTTTGATTGAGCAGCGCAAAGCGCAATCCCTATTTTCCTGACGACAAAAAAATGAAGCACATCACTTTCTATCTGGACTTTATCTCGCCCTACGCTTACCTGGCTTTCGAGCGCTTGCCGCAAGCCTTGCAAGGCCTGAGTTACCAGGTCACCTACAAGCCGGTGCTGTTTGCCGCCATGCTGGACCACTATGGACAGCTAGGCCCCGCCGAGATTGCCGCCAAACGTACCTGGACATACCGCCAAACCGCTTGGCTGGCGCGTGAGCAGGGCACACCCATGCAAGCACCCGCTGCCCACCCATTCAACCCGCTGGCCTTGCTGCGCCTGGCCATCGCCTGCGGGCACGACGGTGCCTGCAACCGCTACCAGGCAGAGACCATCTTTCGCCATGTCTGGGCTACAGGGCTGGACGCCGCAGATGCGGCGCGCACGCAAGAACTTACGGCTGTGCTCCATCCTCAACGCAAGGCCACAGATGCTGATGTGAAAGCACAACTTAAAACCAATACCGACCAAGCCATAGCCGCGCAAGCCTTTGGCGTGCCCAGCATGGTGGTGGATGGCGAGGTGTTTTGGGGCTTGGATGCACTGCCTGTGTTGCGCCAATACCTCATGGGCGATGCGTGGTTTGCCCAAGGTGCATGGAAAAATGCCTCGGGATTACCCGTAGGAATCCACAGAAAATCCACATCATAAAAATTTCAACAAGGGTTACTACCTGAGTTGTAAATTTTCATGTACAAGTGTCAGCCAAAGGTCAGCGCTTTCAGTGATATTCAGCACACTTACTCCGTCGGGGTATGGTTAATTTGTTGAAGGAGACACGTTTTATGGCAACAGCAGCATCCAGCGCTAGCGCGCCGATGACCGCAGAAGAGAAGAAGGTAATTTTTGCCTCTTCCCTCGGTACAGTATTTGAGTGGTACGACTTTTATTTGTACGGTTCTTTGGCCGCGATTATCGCCAAGCAGTTTTTCACGGGCTTTGACCCTTCTGCGGCGTATATTTTCGCTCTGCTGGCTTTTGCCGCAGGCTTCTTGGTGCGTCCTTTCGGCGCTATTGTGTTTGGCCGTTTGGGCGACATGATTGGCCGCAAATACACCTTCCTGGTCACCATTTTGATCATGGGTGCGTCCACCTTCATCGTTGGTCTGTTGCCTAACTACACCTCCATCGGCATTGCAGCCCCCATCATCCTGGTCGCCCTGCGCATGTTGCAAGGCCTGGCTTTGGGTGGTGAATACGGCGGTGCGGCTACCTATGTGGCTGAGCATGCACCTAACGGCAAACGTGGTGCCTACACGTCGTGGATTCAAACCACAGCGACGCTGGGTTTGTTCCTGTCTCTGATCATCATTTTGGGTACGCGTACTGCCATGGGCGAAGCGGCCTTTGGTGACTGGGGCTGGCGCATTCCTTTCCTCGTGTCCATTTTGCTTTTGGGCATCTCAGTGTGGATTCGCCTGAGTCTGAACGAGTCGCCTGCTTTCCAGAAGATGAAGTCTGAAGGCAAAACCTCCAAGGCACCATTGACCGAATCTTTTGGCCAGTGGAGTAACTTGAAGGTTGTGATTTTGGCGCTGGTAGGCTTGACAGCCGGCCAAGCCGTGGTGTGGTACACCGGCCAGTTCTACGCGCTGTTCTTCTTGACCACACTGGCCAAGGTAGACACGATTACCGCCAACCTGTTGATTGCCGCTGCACTGGTGATCGGTACGCCGTTCTTTGTCTTGTTCGGCACCTTGTCTGACAAGATTGGCCGCAAGCCCATCATCATGGCAGGCTGCCTGCTGGCTGCTGCATCGTATTTCACCGTGTTCCCCATGTTGATGCAATACGCCAACCCAGCGCTGGCTAAAGCACAGGCCACTGCCAACGTGGTTATCAAGGCAGACCCAGCTACCTGCTCCTTCCAGGGCAGCCCGATTGCCCGTGAAATCGACTTCACCAGCTCGTGCGACCAGGCCAAGCGCGTATTGGCACAGAACTACATTCCTTATAAGAATGAAGCGGCTCCTGCCGGTACTGTTGCCAGCATCACGATGGGTACTGCTACCATTCCATCGATCAATGCAACGCTGAACGACAAGCGCAACGGTTTCTCGGCTGACAGCGCTAAAGCCATTGCCGAGTTCAAGAAGGCTGTGTTGGACGCTGGCAAGGCCGCAGGCCTGACCGCCAAGGCTGATGACAATGCCATGAACAAAGGCATGATCTTGGCCATTTTGGTCTACCTGGTGATTTTGGTAACCATGGTGTACGGCCCGATTGCTGCCATGCTGGTAGAGATGTTCCCCACACGCATTCGCTACACATCCATGAGCCTGCCTTACCACATTGGTAACGGCTGGTTTGGCGGTTTGTTGCCCACTACGGCGTTCGCCATGGTGGCTGCCACCGGTGACATTTACTACGGCCTGTGGTATCCCGTCATCGTGGCTACTGCCACCTTTGTGATCGGCATGATCTTTATCAAAGAGACTAAAGACGTTGATATTTTCTCCAAAGAATAATTGGAAAAGATGAAAAGGCTCCCGCGTTGTGCGGGAGCCTTTTTTTATGCAAAAATTGCAAGTAAGTGAAGATGACTTGGAGAAACGTATGTGGAAAATAGCATTGGGATTTATCGTGTTTGCAGGTTTGAGCCTGCTGTTGATTTTTAAAGCTGGTGACAAGGTGGATATGGGCGGCGAAAAGCATGACATGGAAACGCATGCACCTGCTGCAGCCACACCAGCTACTGCCCCTACCGCCAGCGCTGCCAAGTAAGTCATGACAAGCACCTGGCGCTTGAACCTGCTGTGGATTGCAGCAGGCTTGTCGCTGTGGTTTGCCGTCACTTTTGTAGTGGCCTATTTCGCCCGAGATTTGTCTTTTGATCTGGGCGGATGGCCCCTGAGTTTTTGGGTGGCCGCGCAGGGCGCACCGCTCGTGTATTTATTGATTATTTGGGTTTATGGCGCGCAGATGAACCGTCGCGAGCATAACGCCGCTACCGAGGTGGATGCCGGTGCAAAGCACTAACGCGCATATTCACCGCATTTTTGCCTGGTACACACTGGGCGTCATTATTTTCGTAGCCCTGCTGACCTGGCTGGAAACCAAAGGTATGCGCCGCGAATGGATCGGTGCCACGTTTTTAGTCGCCACCCTCTTGGTTTATGCCACCATCGGCATCATTTGCCGCACGACCGATCCAGCACAATATTATGTTGCAGGGCGCGAAATTCCAGCTTTTTACAACGGCATGGCCACTGCTGCCGACTGGATGTCAGCAGCATCATTCATCGGTCTCGCAGGTACCTTGTACATTGGCGGTTACGGTGCATTGGCCTTTATCATGGGCTGGACGGGTGGCTATTGCCTGGTGGCCTTGTTGGTGGCACCGTACTTGCGCCAGTTTGGGCAGTTCACCATCCCTGATTTTTTTGCAGCCCGCTATGGTGGGCGCTGGCCTCGCGTGGTGTCCGCCTGCGCCGCCATTGGCTGCTCGTTTGTGTATGTAGTGGCGCAAATTTATGCGGTAGGGTTGATTGCTTCACGCCTGACTGGTGTTGATTTTGAGATTGGTATTTTTCTGGGCTTGGGCGGTGTATTGCTTTGCTCATTTTTGGGCGGCATGCGCGCCATCACCTGGACGCAGGTGGCGCAATATATCGTGATGATCGTTGCTTTTGCCATTCCGGTTGCCTGGTTATCTATCAAGCAAACGGGTTCACCTCTGGCGCCCCTGACATACGCCAAACAACTACAAAAAGTCACTGAACGTGAGCGTGTTTTGGCGATTGACTCGCAGGAAATGCAAGTTACCTCCATCTACCAGCAGCGCGTTAGGGAGCTGGATGCCAAGCTGGCCAATCCTGCACAGGCACTCGCGCAAGACCGTGCACAGGCAATGCAGCGGGTGGCAAGTCTCAAGGCATCCAATGCACCATTGGCCAGCCTGGTGGCGGCTGAAAAAGCCCAGCGCGCCTTGCCCAAGGACGAACAAGCTGCACGCCAACAGTGGTTACAGGCGCGTAACCTGGCGGCCAGCAAATCTTTGCCTCTAGGAGGCATGGCTCCTCATGCACAGCAGTATGGTGGCGATCCGCAGGGAGACCCCAAACAAAGTGCACTTTTTGATGGATCGCGGCGTAACTTTCTGGCACTGGTGTTTTGCCTGATGCTGGGTACTGCTGCCTTGCCCCATGTCTTGACACGGTACTACACCACGCCCAGCGTAGCGCAGGCCAGAACATCGGTGACCTGGTCTTTGTTCTTTATTTTGCTGCTGTATTTGGCCGTACCTGCACTGGCTGTCTTGGTCAAGTACGAAGTTTTTCACCATCTGGTTGGTACACCCATCGACAGCTTGCCCCAATGGATAGCCCAGTGGAACAAGGTGGATCCGAGTTTGGTGAGTGTGGTCGATATCAACGCTGATGGTATTTTGCAATTGGGTGAGCTATTTATCAGCAGTGACATCATCATGCTGGCAACACCAGAAATCGCTGGACTGCCCTACGTTATTTCGGGCTTGGTAGCTGCGGGCGGCTTGGCTGCTGCGTTGTCGACGGCAGACGGTTTACTGCTCACCATGGCCAGTGCTCTGTCGCATGACCTGTACCATAGCAATGTCAGCACGCAGGTATCTACCAGCAGTCGTGTGGTCTTGTCCAAGATGCTGTTGCTGGTAGTGGCGCTGGTGGCGGCTTATGTGGCCGCTCAAAAGCCTGGCGACATTGTTTTTATGGTGTCAGCTGCCTTTTCGTTGGCGGCATCGGTCTTTTTTGTGCCTTTGGTAGCCGGTATATTTTGGCTTCGGGCCAATGCGCAAGGTGCTTTTGCAGCCATGTTGGTGGGGGCGGGTACCACTATGTATTACATGGTGTGTAACCATCCCGGTTTGCGCTCAGTCTTCAGAATAGAGGCTCCTATTGATTTATGGTGGGGTATCTTGCCAGTGGCATCGGGTGTATTCGGGGTGCCTGCAGCTGTCATCGCCTTGGTGGTTGGGAGCTTGCTGACCAGAGCCCCAGGCAAAGAGCATGTGCTATTTGTACTGCGACTGCGTACTTAAGCGTACAGTGCGCTTGTGGTTGATTGCAGATGTTGTACGGGTTGCCTAGAATTGCGCTCGGTGCTTACCCGGTGTATTATCAAAAATGTAACTTTTTGCATCAATTATGAAATACAAGAAAACAGACTTAGGCCAGCAAGCTTTTAAAGAGCAAAGCAGAAACTTGACTGCCAGACAGCGTTCTGCATTCATCATGATTGATGGGAAAAAAGATGTGTCTGAGCTGTACACCATGCTCGCTGCTGTAGGGGTTACATCAGAAGACATCAATAATTTGATGGATTTGGGTTACATAGAAGAAGTGGCCGGTTCAGATAGTGTGCGGACAACAGCCAACCCAGTGATAGCTTCAAACGCCACCCCCAATCTTGCAACGACCAAAGAGCCAGTGAGCGAGCTGGCTCAGCAAGAACGTTATCAAAAAGCATACCCTGTTGCATGCAAGCTCACCTCGGGTATGGGTTTGAGGGGTTTTCGCTTGAATATGGCGGTTGAAGGTGCTGGCAGCTACCGCGATCTACTGGAAATCGCACCCAAAATTCGTGACGCTGTAGGCGATGAGAAATACGCAGAGCTGCATAAGGCATTAAAAGGCCTTTAGTTAGCTGCTTTCCTTGATACCCCTGTACCAGCCAGCCTTGGTGCAGCTGCATACAATCTTTGGGCTTGCCTTCCAAGCACCAAAGAAAGAACACCATGCCCCATGGACTGATCCGCATTCGCGGTGCCCGCCAGCACAATCTCAAAAATCTTGATCTCGATATTCGCACAGGCGAACTGACGGTAGTGACTGGGCCCAGCGGTTCGGGCAAATCCAGCCTGGTGTTTGACACCCTGTTTGCAGAAGGCCAGCGCCGGTATGTAGAAACTTTCTCGGCCTATGCGCGCCAGTTTATGGACCGCATGGACAAACCCGCCGTCGACCGCGTGGACGGCGTGCCGCCGGCGATTGCGATTGACCAGACCAACCCGGTGCGTTCGTCACGTTCTACCGTGGGCACGATGACCGAGATCAACGACCATTTGAAGTTGATGTTTGCGCGGCTGGCTAATTTGTACGACACGCAAACTGCGCTGGCGGTGCAGCACGATTCGCCAGAAACCATTTATGCGCAGATGCTGGAGCGCAGCCAGGCCAGCGACCCTCGGTTGGTATTGACCTTTCCTGTGGAGTTGCCAGCCAATACCCAACCCGAAGAAGTAGCGCAGTGGTTGTCTGCCAGCGGCTACACCCGCGTGCAGGCCGAACGCGAGATTGCCACACCCACAGGGCCACGCAAGTTGCTGGATGTTGTGGCTGATCGCTTTCGGCTGCAAGGCGCAGACAAGGCCAGAGTGATGGAGGCCATTGAGGCGGCCTTGAAGCGTGGCAGTGGCAAGTTGCGCGTGTATGCAGGGGACGAGGGTGCGCAGGACATCTGGAAATTTTCCACCGGCCTGCACTGCCCTGAGAGCGACCTTAACTATACGCAGCCCACGCCTTCGCTGTTCAGTTTCAACTCGGCCCATGGTGCCTGCCCCACCTGCAAAGGCTTTGGCCGTGTGATTGGTGTGGACTATGGCTTGGTTATTCCGAACGACAAGCTCACCTTGCGCGCAGGTGCCATCAAGCCCATGCAAACCCCAGCATGGCAAGAATGTCAAGACGACTTAATGCGCCATGCAGAGGCCGCTGGTATTCCACGCGACACCACATGGAACAAGCTGTTGCCCGAGCACAAGCACTGGGTCATCAATGGCGTGCCCGACTATAAGGAAGGCCAGTGGGGCAAGCGTTGGTACGGTGTGAAGCGGTTTTTCGCCTACTTGGAGAGCAAGGCGTACAAGATGCACATTCGCGTGCTGTTGTCCAAGTACCGCAGCTACACCAAGTGCCATGTGTGTGAGGGCGCGCGATTGAAGACAGACGCACTCATCTGGCGTGTGGGCAGCAAGTTGCAAGCGGACGCCGTGATGCAACCGCCCAAGCGCTTTATGCCGCAGGGCGTACAGTGGTCGCGCGAACAATTGGAAAGCTTGCCTGGGCTATGCCTGCATGACCTGACGCAACTGCCCATCAGCAGCCTGCGTGCGTTCTTTGAATCGCTGCGTTCTGAAGTCAAACTGGACGTGGCCAGTGGTGAAGCGCAAGCTCTCAAGTTGCTGATGGAAGAAATTTGTACGCGATTGAAGTATCTGTGTGACGTGGGCATTGGCTACCTCACGCTAGATAGGCAAAGCCGCACCCTGAGCGGTGGCGAGGTGCAGCGCATCAACCTCACTACAGCCTTGGGCACATCACTCGTCAACACGCTGTTTGTGTTGGACGAGCCCAGCATTGGCCTGCACCCGCGCGACATGCACCGCATCACCCAGGCCATGCTGCGCTTGCGCGATGCAGGTAACACGCTGGTGGTGGTGGAGCATGACCCGGCGGTGATGCTGGCCGCAGACCGTGTGATCGACATGGGCCCCGGCCCGGGAGAGAAGGGTGGGCAGATGGTGTTTGACGGTACGCCAGATGCACTGCGTAGTGCGCTGACGTTGACGGGCGACTACCTGGGTGGGCGCAAGCAAGTGGGCATGGGTTTTAAGCGCTTGGTCAGTGACAACACACCGCGTTTGATTCTGGAAGGCGCACGCGAACATAACTTGAAAAACATCTCGATAGACATTCCGTTGCAGCGCCTAGTGTGCATCACAGGTGTCAGCGGGTCTGGCAAATCATCTTTAGTTCAAGACGTATTGGCGCCAGCCCTCATGCGCCATTTTGGCAAGGCGACCGATGCGCCGGGTGCGTTTGATCGATTACTGGGTGCAGAGCAATTGAGTGATGTGGTGTTTGTAGACCAGTCCCCCATTGGTAAAACTGCACGCTCCAACCCCGCCAGCTATGTGGGTGCGTGGGACAGTGTGCGCGAGATTTTTGCCAGCGCCGCAGTGAGCCGACAGCGCAGCTACACCGCCAGCAAGTTCAGCTTTAATAGCGGTGATGGCCGTTGCCCCACCTGCGGCGGTTCAGGCTTTGAGCATGTAGAAATGCAATTTTTAAGCGACGTGTATTTGCGTTGCCAAGACTGCGAAGGCAAGCGCTTCCGGCCAGAGATTCTGGAAATAAAAATCGAGCGTTCAGCAGAAGGTTTGTCAGGCCCCAAGCGATCGTTCAACGTATTTGATGTGTTGGAACTGACCGTGAGTGAAGCTGCACAATTGTTTGCCAACGACCGTGACGTGATTCGTGCGCTGCAACCCATTGTCGATGTGGGGCTGGAATACGTGAAGCTGGGCCAGCCTGTGCCTACGCTGTCGGGCGGCGAAGCGCAGCGTCTCAAGCTCGCGGGCTTCTTGGCGCAAGCTGCCAAAAGCGGCGCGTCCAGCAGACAAACGCTAGCTACCAAAGGCACGCTCTTCTTGTTTGACGAACCCACTACGGGCCTGCATTTTGAAGACATCGCCAAGCTGATGCGCGCCCTGCGCAAGCTACAAGACGTCGGCCATTCTCTGGTCGTCATTGAACACAACCTGGATGTGATCCGCGCCAGCGACTGGATCATCGACCTGGGGCCAGAGGGCGGTGAGGCTGGTGGGCAAGTGTGCGTAGTGGGCACGCCAGACGATGTGCGTGCGCATCCCACTTCGCACACAGCTTTGGCTTTGCGCGAATACGATGAAGCGATGGGTTTTGGTGTGGGGCGGGTGAATGAAAAGCGTGTGAACCTGAACGTAAGTGCTGCACCCAAAATTGCCCTCAGCAACGACATTCAGATCATCAATGCCAAAGAGCACAACCTCAAGTCTTTGAGTGTCAATATTCCACGCGGCAAGTTCAGCGTCGTTACCGGCGTCTCCGGTTCTGGCAAGTCAACGCTGGCCTTCGACATCCTCTTCAACGAAGGCCAGCGCCGCTACCTGGAAAGCCTGAACGCCTACGCGCGCAGCATCGTACAGCCCGCAGGCCGCCCTGAGGTGGACGCCGTTTACGGCATTCCACCCACGGTCGCCATCGAGCAGCGCTTGAGTAGGGGCGGCAGAAAATCTACCGTGGGCACCACCACCGAGGTGTGGCATTACCTGCGCCTGCTGTACGTCAAGCTGGGCACACAGCATTGCGTCCATGACGACGCAGCCGTACAACCGCAAACGCCTGACAGCATTGCTGCGCAGCTCATGCGTACGTACCGCGGTCAACACGTCGGTCTGCTCAGCCCGCTGGTGATGAACCGCAAAGGTGTGTATACCGAACTGGCCGACTGGGCGCGTCCGCGCGGTTACACCCACCTGCGCGTAGACGGCAATTTTTTGCCGACGACTGGCTTCCCGCGCATCGACCGCTTCAAAGAGCACACCATCGAACTGCCGATTGCCGATAACCACGTCAAGCCGGAGCATGAAGGCCTGCTGCGCAGCCAATTGGCTCTGGCGCTGGAGCATGGCAAAGGCGTCGTGCATGTGCTGGGCCCACTCGACGGACTCAAGGCGGCCATGATGGCGGGTGCGCCGACCGCAGGCATTGGCAAGCTCTTGGCCTTTTCTACCAAGCGCGCTTGCCCCGTCTGCAGCACCAGCTACGCCGAGCTGGACCCGCGCCTGTTCAGCTACAACAGCAAACACGGCTGGTGCCACGAGTGCGTGGGCACGGGTGTGGCGCTGACCAAAGAGCAGCGCAAAGCCTTTGACGACAGCGTGCAAGACGACGACAACAAAGGCCGCGAGCAAAGCTTTGCCGAACCCGAGGTAGAAGACGTGGTGGATGCCGCCTGCGCAACTTGCAACGGCACTCGGCTGAACGCTACCGCTCGCAAAGTCAAATTTAACGGCGTGGGCATTACCGATGTCGCGCAACTGGCCGTGCGTGACGTGCGGCTGTGGGTAGAAGGCCTCAAGTTGACTGGCCGCAGCCAAGAGATCGCAAGAGATCTGATACCTGAGATCAAAGGCCGCCTGGAGTTTTTGGAAGAAGTGGGCTTGGGCTATTTGACCCTGGACCGTGGCGCGCCCACACTGAGCGGCGGCGAGGCGCAGCGTATCCGCCTGGCCGCGCAACTTGGCAGCAACTTGCAAGGCGTGTGTTATGTGCTGGACGAGCCGACGATTGGCTTGCACCCCCGTGACAACGCTATTTTGCTCAAAGCCCTCAAGAATTTGAGTGACAAGGGCAACACCCTGGTGGTGGTGGAGCACGACGAAGACACGATTCGCCATGCCGACCACATCATCGACATTGGCCCCAGCGCTGGCAAGCGCGGTGGCCAATTGGTGGCGCAAGGTACTATCAAAGACATAGCTGCTTGCGAAATTTCAGCAACGGGTAGATACCTGCTGCACGCCATCCAGCACCCGCTGCATGCGCGCCGCATCGTCAACTTTCCCATGCCAGACGCTACGAACAGTCGGGGCATCACAGCGCCGCAACAACTCACGGTTAAAAACGCGCAATTGCACAACCTGCAAAATGTCTCGGTCAACCTGCCACTGCAACGCCTGGTCGCCATCACCGGTGTGTCGGGTTCAGGCAAATCCACGCTGGCGCGCGACGTGCTGCTGGCCAACGTGTACGTCGCAGTGACCGAGCGCGGGTTAAAACGAGTGTCGCCCGACTTCAAAGCCTGGAAGTCGTGCACCGACATCGGCAATTGGGACCAGGTAGACCGCGTGCTGGAAGTAGACCAAACCCCCATCGGCAAAACCCCGCGCAGTTGCCCTGCCACTTACATCGGCTTTTGGGACACCATCCGCACACTGTTTTCAGAAACCCTGGAAGCCAAGGCACGCGGTTACGGCAAAGGCCGCTTTAGCTTCAACACAGGCGAAGGCCGCTGCCCCAGTTGCGAAGGCCAAGGCGTGCGTACGATTGAAATGAGCTTTTTGCCCGACGTGAAAGTGCCGTGCGAGGTGTGCCACGGCGCCCGCTTTAACCCCGAAACGCTGGCGGTGAGCTGGCGTGGCAAGAGCATTGGCGACGTGCTGCAAATGGAGGTGGACGAGGCGGTAGAGTTCTTCGCCGCCATGACGAATATCAGCCACCCGCTGCAACTGCTCAAAGACGTGGGCCTGGGCTACCTGACCATCGGCCAGCCTTCACCCACATTGAGCGGCGGCGAGGCGCAGCGCATCAAGCTAGTGACCGAACTGTCCAAAGTGCGCGACGACATCACCCGCCGTGGCCAAAAACCCCCGCACACCCTGTATGTGCTGGATGAACCCACTGTGGGCCTGCACATGGCCGACGTGGAAAAGCTCATCCACGTGCTGCACCGCCTGGTCAACGGTGGCCACAGCGTGGTGGTGATTGAGCACGACCTGGACGTGATTGCCGAGGCCGACTGGGTGATTGACTTGGGGCCAGAAGGCGGCAAAGAAGGTGGGCGAGTGGTGGCCGAGGGTACGCCGGAACATCTGGTCAAACGCGGTACGCATACGGGTGTGGCGCTCAAGCCGGTATTGGCACGCAAGTAATTTGCTATAAATTTAGTAGCTGCTTGCGCATATTCTATAAGGGCAAGAGGCTAATTTCATGGGAAATTAGCTGCCCTGCAGTCACTTCTTCACACGCACACGCTTGCGAGGTGTCAAAGCAGCTTGAGCAGGTGACGCCAACGAAAGTTTTGGTGAAAGATCTGGAACAAGGCTCACGTTGCCAGCTCCGCCCATGGCCAAATAGTTCGCGCGGCTCACCACGGGTTTGCCCGTTTTGCCCTCCAGCGCCTTGCGCGCATCGCCCGCAATCTTGCCGCCCGCTTTGGCCGATGTGCGGTTCTCATCAAAGCCCAGCGCGTCGCTGCGTCGCGTAATCTCTGTCGTGCTGGCTTCGCCCAACATGGTGAAAATCAGTTCCAGGTCGGTCATGTGGTCGCGCAGGTTGTTACCGGTCTTCACCACGTCCAAGCCCTTGAGCTGGCTGTGCTCGGTGGGCGTTACGCCAAAGGTAGCGCGTGCGATCTCGGCGGTCAATATCGAATATTCTTTGCCCTCAGCCACGCCACGCGCTTTCCACTCGTCCGTCAGCTCGCCCCGCACGCTGATAGAGCGCAGCCGTTTCTCAATCCACGCTTGTGGGTAGCCCTTGGCCTGGTACAGCTCGCGAGCGCGGGCACTGGCCAGTTCGGGGTTTTCAATCTCTTTCACCCGTTCGTAACCCACCTGGGCCAGCCAGCGTTTGAAAGGTTCGGCCTTGGGTGACGGGATGGACTGGATGATGCGGAACAGGCCTTCGGTGTTGGCGCAATTGGTTTCGCGTAATTTTCCGTCAGGCGCTGTCAATGCAAGGGGGGTACAAGTTGTACCCCAGTTGGTGTCAAGCGCCTCGTCCCGGCTACGCATTTTTTTAATGTACTGCTTCGGGTCAGTTGAATCTGTCAACACCACGATGACATCGCTTAAAGAAAACCACCACTCCTCGTTATGCCAGGCACGACGGATGGTGGCTT
The DNA here is from genome assembly GCA_043774625.1 of Polaromonas sp. Taxonomy (GTDB): domain Bacteria; phylum Pseudomonadota; class Gammaproteobacteria; order Burkholderiales; family Burkholderiaceae_C; genus JAAFIP01. The sequence continues at coordinate 31,242 of JAYVTG010000044.1, forward strand.
CCTGAAAAACGGCAATGTGGTGTGCAGGGTCAACGAGCGAGCGGTTTTTTGGCATATGTAGACTTGGTGAATACTGTAATTTTATCCAGTTACAAGTGATTTTGCAATGCGTTTTGCAAATCGATATCCGCTATGCTGTAAATAAATTCCCACCATGATCACCATCTACAACGACCAACACAATTTGCACCACGGCAAGCTGGAGATGTTTCGTGGCGAATTGGTGCCTTGCTTTGAAGTGCCTGCGCGGGCGGATTTTGTGCTGCAGGAATTGCTTACGCGCAAGCTGGGCACGGTGCTGCCACCGCAGGCGATGGACGACGCTGTGATCAAGCAGGTGCACGCACCGCGTTATGTAGATTTTTTGCAAGACGCATGGGACGAATGGGTAGCGCTTGACCCTGCCAATGCGCAGCGCGATGCGTTCCCGTCCTATTGGCCGATTCGCAGTTTTCGCTCTGACGTATTGCCTGTCAGTTTTGCTGCACGCATGGGGCTTTTCTCTTTCGACGCGGGCAGCCCGCTCACCAGCGGTACTTGGGCTGCAGCCCGCCAGGGGGCAGCGTGTGCAAGCACTGCGGCGCAAAGCCTGGGCCAGGGGCAACGCGGTGCATTTGCACTCACCAGGCCACCGGGCCACCACGCTGGCGCAGACTTCTTTGGCGGCTATTGCTTCCTCAACAACGCTGCCATAGCCGCACAAACTTTGCGAAACGCGGATTGCAAGCGCGTAGCGATACTGGACATCGACTACCACCACGGCAACGGCACACAGGCGATTTTTTATGACCGAGCCGATGTGCTGTTCGTCAGCATCCATGGCGACCCGCATACCGAATACCCTTACTACCTGGGCTATGCCGATGAGCGCGGCGCAGGCATTGGCGCGGGCTACAACCTCAACTTGCCATTGCCGCGCGGCACGGACTTTGCAAAGTGGCGAAGCGCTTTGGCCCAAGCCCTGCAAGCTATTGCGGCGTTTAAGGCTGATGCATTGGTAGTGTCGCTGGGCGTAGATACCTTTGAAGGCGACCCGATCTCGGGCTTTCAATTGCAAAGTGCAGACTATCTACAGGTGGGAAGCGACATCGCATCCGCCGGTCTGCCCACAGCCTTTGTCTTTGAAGGCGGTTACGCGGTAGCCCAGGTGGGCGTGAACGTGGTTAACGTATTGGACGGGTTTAGCCAGAGTGTAGCTTAGCACGTTGCTATAAACTTCATAGCTGCTTGCGCATATTACACGCTGGCCAGGGACATATTTGAGTGTAAGAAAATCGTCGAAATGGCTTCGCAGAGTTACCCACACCGCATTGCGGGTTCCCGGTATTCGGTCTTCGGTATTCAAAGGCGCACCAACCATTCCAGCAAGCTTTGGGGGAGTGGGTAGGAGATGAAAAATTTTTGGGAAGGCGCGCGTTGTTGAAGGTCGAGTGCTACAAGACGCAGTTCGCGCGTGATTTCCAAAAACTTTTTGCAGCGCCTACCCCGAGTCCAAAGCCCGCCAACCAACTGAGCGAAGCAAAGGTCTACCGAGCAGCAGCGAGTAAAAGCCGCACAAACTCTGCAAACCCCGCACCGCGCTCGGCTTGGGTAACATAACGAGGTTGGTGTTCAAGTTCTGGCAGAAAACGCGCGATATTGGCAACGCCCACGCTATGCGCAAAAGATTCAAACATCAACTGGTCGTTGGTCGAATCGCCCACATATACCCATTGGCCCAGCTCCTTGTCCAGATCACGGCCCCACAGCTCGCGCACGATCCAGCGCGCGCCTTGCAGCTTGTTGTGCTGCCCATACCAGCCGTTAATATGGATGCTGCTGACCGTGGCGTTCATTCCCTCGGACTGCATCATCTGAACCACCTGCGCGATACGTTCAGGGGGCAGATGGGTAAATTCGCTGTGGTCAATCGCAATGTCGGTTTCGCGGCCAGCACTGTCGGTGCTGCGCTTTGCACCGGGTACGTCGCGCTCAATGCGCGCCAGCACTTGCTGCATGCGTGCGTAGTTGTCTGCACGCTGCGTTGCATCAGCTTGGTATGATTTTGATAGCTGCTCACGCATATTCCACGCTGACTTGTGGCCATTTTTACTACAAAAAAGCGCTACAGAGCCATTTTCGGCCAATATGCAGTCTACAGGCCAACTCTGTGCAAAAGGCTCGCTCCAGCCTACGGGTCTTCCGGTGATGGGAATGACGTGCAAGCCTGCGGCTTTCAAGTCATGCAGGGCTTGCAAGGCGTCTGCCGTGATGGCGCCTTCGGTGGTCAACGTGTCGTCTATGTCGGTGAACACGCCAACGATGTTTCGGCGATGTTCCAGAGGAAACTGTGCGAGAGGCAGCATATGGTGTAGCCCGACACTTCGACAAGCTCAGTGCGATCGGACGGCCTTAGCTTTGCAGCACCAGGCCCGCATGCTCACGCAGCGCGTGAAACTTGATGTTCGGGTGGCGCTCTTGCGTCAGGCGCAAATCGTAGGGCGATGTAAGTAAATACGCCAGTGTGTCAGCACCGTCCAGTGCCAGTTTGCTAGCGTTCTTGTCGGTAAACGCACGCAGCTCTTCTGGCGTGTCCGCCGTCACCCAGCGCGCACCCACATAGCTCGAGCCCATCAGGCGGCAGTCCACACCGTATTCACCTTTCAGACGGTACTGCACCACTTCAAACTGCAGTTGCCCAATGGCACCCAGCAACATATTGCCACCCACATGCGGGCGAAACACTTGAATCGCACCTTCCTCACCCAACTGAATCAAGCCCTGCTGCAATTGCTTGCTTTTCATGGGGTTGGCCAGCTCCACCATCTGGAACATTTCGGGTGCAAAAAAGGGCAGTCCGGTAAATTGCAAATCGCTTTGCGATGGCAAGCCTGCCGTGATCGTGTCGCCCAACTGCACGCCGCCATGCGTGGTAAAGCCGATGATGTCGCCCGCATACGCTTCTTCCACCGCTTCGCGCCGCTGCGACATGAAGGTCACCACCGACGTGGGCCGCAGCTCTTTGGCGGTTCGCTGCACCTTCAGCTTCATACCCGCCGTGTATTTGCCTGACGCCATGCGCACAAAGGCAATGCGGTCGCGGTGCGACGGGTCCATATTGGCCTGCACCTTGAAGACCACGCCCGAAAACCCCTCTGCGTCTGGTAATACTTCGGTGGCGTTGCCACTTTTGCCACTGCTAATACGCGCTCTAGGCTGTGGGGCTAAATCGACCAGAGCGTCCAGCACTTCTTGCACGCCAAAGTTGTTCACGCCTGAGCCAAAGAACACGGGTGTTTGTTTCGCATCAAAAAACGCTTGCTGGTCAAAGGCGGGCGCTGCGCCGGTCAACAGTTCAATGCTGCCTTCTGCCAGTTCAAATTCATGGCCAAAGCGTTTGAGCAGCACGTCGCGCTCGGCCAGTGCTACCGTTTCATCGGCTTCATCGTCACGCTTGTCGGCGCCGGCCTTGAACAAGCGCATATGCTTTTTGCGCAAATCCACAATGCCGCCAAACTGCTTGCCTTGGCCCACCGGCCAGGTCATGGGTACGCAGGGCATGCCCAGCGCTTGCTCTACCTCGTCCAGTAGCTCCAGCGGGTCGCGGCCTTCGCGGTCCATCTTGTTTATAAAGGTCATGATGGGGGTATTGCGTTGGCGGCACACTTCAATCAGGCGCTTGGTCTGCGGTTCCACACCGTTGGCCGCGTCAATCACCATCAGCGCGCTGTCTACCGCAGTTAGCACGCGGTAGGTGTCCTCGCTAAAGTCTTTGTGGCCGGGGGTGTCCAGCAGGTTGATGACCGAGTCGCGGTACAGCATCTGCATCACGCTGGATGCGACAGAAATACCGCGCTGCTTTTCAATCTCCATCCAGTCGCTGGTGGCATGGCGTGTGGCCTTGCGCGCCTTCACACTGCCAGCGATATGGATCGCACCCGAGAACAGCAACAGCTTTTCAGTCAGCGTGGTTTTACCCGCATCGGGGTGCGAGATGATGGCAAAGGTGCGGCGGCGGCGGGTTTCGGTGACGAGGGACATACAGGCTGGATCAGTGGCGCAGCTAAGGCGTGGGTTCGATAGATCTGCGGAGCATACAAAACCTCTGATTATCCCAGCATCTTGTGGGAGTACTTGTTTGGCCAGTTGGCTATAGCTTGTGTGACACTTTTGTACTGGCGGGGTGAGGTGTTTGCGGTTCCGCTCATGATGCGGCATACGCATAAATCGCGGAGCCCGCAAACACCGCACCCCGCCGCTATGTTGGCCGCGCATTGCCGATTGAATGCCCGCAGTACAAAACTGTGACACGTACCCTAGCTCTACGAACGCGTAACTGGCTATAATCTAAATATCCGAGGAGCGTTGCAGCGCTGTATTCAGACAGCGCAAGGCTCGGAGTCAGGATTTGGCCGGTTCGCCAAACTCCCATGCAACGACGCTCACCCACTGGTCTGTGTGGTGAGTTCCCCAAAAACTCTTGCTAAGTCCAGTGGTTTGTTCAAATTTATTTTTGGAAATTAAAACCATGAGCGCTGTTCTCAAACCTATCAAAAACCAGGATTACGCCATTGCCGACTTGTCGATGGCTGCCTTTGGCCGTCGCGAGCTCAATATTGCCGAAACCGAAATGCCCGGCCTGATGTCCATTCGCGAAGAATTTGCCAAGAGCAAGCCGCTCAAAGACGCGCGCATCACTGGCTCGCTGCACATGACGATTCAGACCGCCGTGCTGGTTGAAACCCTGCAAGCTCTGGGCGCTGACGTGCGCTGGGCGTCGTGCAATATTTTCTCTACCCAAGACCACGCTGCTGCTGCTTTAGTAGCTGCTGGCACCCCCGTGTTTGCCTACAAAGGCGAAACACTGAAAGACTACTGGGACTACACCCACCGCATTTTTGAATTTGGCCCCAAAGGTTCCAAGACCGAAGGCCCGAACATGATTTTGGACGACGGTGGCGATGCAACCCTGCTGATGCACCTGGGCACCCGCGCTGAAAAAGACATCAAAGTAGTGGGTAAGCCCACCAGCGAAGAAGAAACCGAATTGTTTGCCGCCATCAAGGCCAAACTCAAGCAAGACCCGACGTGGTACAGCCGTCGCCTGAAAAACATCATCGGCGTGACGGAAGAAACCACTACGGGCGTGCTGCGCTTGAACGAAATGTCGGCCAAGGGCACATTGGCGATTCGCGCGATCAACGTGAACGACAGCGTGACCAAGAGCAAGTTTGACAACCTGTACGGCTGCCGCGAGAGCCTGGTAGACGCCATCAAGCGCGCTACCGACGTGATGATTGCGGGCAAAGTGGCTGTAGTTACGGGCTACGGCGACGTGGGCAAGGGTTCTGCACAGGCACTGCGCGCATTGAGCGCCCAAGTGTGGGTGACAGAAGTTGACCCGATCAACGCGCTGCAAGCGGCCATGGAAGGCTACAAGGTCGTGACGATGGAATACGCGGCTGACAAGGCAGATATTTTCGTATCTGCCACCGGCAACAAAAACGTCATCACCCATGCCCACATGGCGGCGATGAAAGATCAGGCCATCGTCTGTAACATTGGCCATTTTGACAATGAAATTGACGTTGCTTCGCTTGAAAAATACAAGTGGGAAGAGATCAAGCCCCAGGTTGACCACATCATCTTCCCGGCCAAGGGAAAGAAGCCTTCGAAGCGCATCATCTTGTTGGCCAAAGGCCGCCTGGTGAATCTGGGCTGCGGCACCGGCCACCCTAGCTTTGTGATGTCTTCAAGCTTTGCGAACCAGACGATTGCACAGATCGAACTGTTTACCAAGCAAAAAGAATACAAGGTGGGCAAGGTGTATGTGTTGCCCAAGCACTTGGACGAAAAAGTCGCGCGCTTGCACCTCAAAAAGGTGGGCGCAGTGTTGACCGAATTGACTAAAGAGCAGGCAGCTTACATTGGCGTGAACGTGGCCGGCCCGTACAAGGCCGACACGTATCGCTACTAAGCCAAGCTCAATGAGCAGCACGCAACGCTGAGGCCAGCGCCATGCGCGCAGACCAATTGCTCGTACAACGCGGCCTGGCGGCTTCTCGCAGCCAGGCGGTGCGTCTGATTGAGTCGGGCGCACAGTGGATGTCGCGCCAAGGCTGGAAACCTCTGGGCAAAAGCGATGACTTGCCGGACGATGCGCAGATTGAGTTGCATGACGCTGCCGAAGCGAAATACGTGTCGCGCGGCGGCTTGAAGCTTGATGGCGCGCTGGCGGCAAGCGGCGTGCAGGTGCAGGGCAAAGTCTGCCTGGATGTTGGCCAATCGACTGGCGGTTTTACCGATTGCTTGCTGCACCACGCTGCGCGTTGTGTAGTGGGCATTGACGTAGGCCAAGGCCAATTACATGCACGCTTGCGTAATGATGAACGGGTAGTGTGCGTTGAGAAAATCAATGCGCGTAATATAATTGCTACTGATTTAATAGCTGCTTGCGCATATTCCACGCTGACTTCTGGCATATTTGAGGGTGGAAACCCAGGGTTTGAGCTGATGGTGGGTGATGTGTCCTTTATCTCGCAAACCTTGATGTTGAAGGCTTTAACCCAACTGCTCAAACCCGGCGCTGACGTACTGATGCTGGTCAAACCACAGTTTGAATTGCAGCCCGCGCAGATAGGCAAAGGCGGTATCGTGAAAGACCCGACGCATTACTTTGAGGTAGAACAACGCATTCGTAATGCCTATGCAGAACACGGCCTACAGGTGCATCAGTATTTTGCTAGCCCTATCGTGGGCGGCGATGGTAACAGGGAATTTTTTGTTCAGGCTACCAAGCTCGGTCAATAAAACCAACTCCCCCACCTTGCTCAATTTTGATCCCATTTTTGTAAGACGATTATGAAAAACACTTCGCTTCCCGTCAGCCTGGAATTTTTTCCACCCAAAACCCCCGAGGGTGTAGAAAAACTCGTTGGTGTGCGCCAAAAACTCTACGCACTCAAGCCGCATTTTTTCAGCGTGACCTATGGCGCTGGTGGCTCTACACAAGACGGCACATTACAAACCGTGCAGGCCATTCTGGCAGACGGTTTTGACGCAGCACCGCATTTCTCGTGTATCGGTGCTACCAAAGACAGCGTGCGAGCGCAGTTAGCCCAGTTCAAGCAAGCGGGTATTCAACGCATGGTCGCTTTGCGCGGTGATTTGCCCAGCGGCTACGGCGCGTTTGGGCAATTCAAATACGCCAGTGAACTGGTTGAATTTATCCGCGCAGAAACAGGCGATGCTTTCCATATTGAGGTGGGCTGCTACCCTGAAGTGCACCCGCAAGCCAAGTCGCCCGAGGCTGACTTGCAAGCCTATGTTGCAAAAGTCAAAGCGGGTGCTAGCTCGGCCATCACGCAGTATTTTTTCAACAGTGACGCCTACTTTCGCTTCTGTGACGATGCATATAAGCTGGGCGCTGCCATTCCGGTCATGCCTGGCATCATGCCTATCCTCAGCTCTTCACAGCTCATGCGCTTTTCAGACGCCTGCGGTGCAGAAATACCGCGTTGGATTCGCCTGCGCCTGCAAGCCTACGGCGACGACAGCGCCAGCATCAAAGCCTTTGGCCTGGACGTGGTGACCGACCTGTGCGACCAACTGCGCAACGCCGGCGTGCCCGGTTTGCACTTTTACACCATGAACCAAAGCGCAGCGACTGTAGAAATTTGTAAACGCCTGAATCTATAAGTGAAGCTGGCAGAATGCGGGGGGTGAACAATTCACCCTCCCTGCATATTTGCTTGTGTATTTGCGCGGCCTTGTTGACCGCTTGCGCCAGTCGCCCTGTGCCGCAAAACCTGCCATCGGGTTCTGCTGGGACATCGACCACCCCCAGCAAAGCTGAGCCACCCACCAAGCAAAGTTCGCCAGCGCAGCCTGCACAGCCAAGCAATCCAGCGCAAACCACACCACCAGGCGCGACATCCAGCCCAATACCCGGTGTTATTCCCAGCGTTACACCCAGTGCAACAAACGCTGTGCCCGTACCATTGGCTGCCAATCCACTAGCTGGCGCTGAGGGTGCCACACAGCGTGGTCTGGCATCCTGGTACGGGCCGAGCTTTCAGGGCAGGCGCACGGCCAGTGGTGAGCGCTTTGATGCGGGCGCCATGACTGCTGCCCACAAGAGCTTCGCGTTTGGTACCCGAGTGCTCGTCAGATCGTTGTCAAGCGGCAAAGAAGTCGTAGTGCGCATCAACGACCGTGGCCCCTTCGCCAAGGACCGCATCATCGACCTAAGCCACGCCGCTGCCCGCGTGCTGGGTATCAGCGGTGTGCAGCAGGTTGAAATCAGGCGGTTGGACTAGGGCGTGCTGCGGCGCTTCTTGCAGGGTCAAAATGCTTGCTACCAACGTTCAGCGCTCGTCATAACTCACCACCACCTTGTTGCTTACGCAGTGAGATTGGCAGGTAAGCACGAAGCCTTTGTCCACTTCCCACTGCTCTAGCGTGAAGTTTTTTTCCATGCGCACCTGGCCTTCGATGACCTTGGCGCGACAGGTGGCACACACACCGCCTTTGCAAGCGTAGGGCAAGTCCAGTCCTGCTTCCAACGCGGTGTCCAGCACGTTGTCTGCGTCGTCCATTCCCAGGTGATGGGTTTTACCGTCCAGCACCACATCCAGTGTGAAAGGATGGGCAGTTTGGCCTGTTGCCAGCGTGGAATATGCGCGGGCAGCTATTATTTTTGTAGTATTTTGGGCAGCAGAAGACGATGCAAACCGCTCTGCGTGCACGCGTTCACGCGGTACGCCAGCTGCCAGCAGCGCGCGTTCGCAAGACTCGATCATTGGCTCTGGGCCGCAAATAAAGGCTTCGTCCATATGCTGTGCGGGGATGACGCTACGCAAGAGTTCGGCCACCTTGGTTTCACCCAGCCGGCCATGCAGCAGCGCCACTTCACTGGGTTGGCGCGACAGCACATGCACCAGGCTCACGCGGCTGGGGTAACGGTCTTTCAGGTCTTGAAGTTCTTCGCTGAACATGATGGTGCTGACACGCTGGTTGCTGTACACCAAGGTGAAGCAGGACGCAGGCTCGGTAGCCAGCGTGTGTGCCATGATGGACAGCACGGGCGTGATGCCCGAGCCTGCACAAAAAGCCAGGCGCTGTTTGGCGGTTTTATCGCGTACTGTAAAGCGGCCATCGGGCGTCATCACATCGACCTGATCGCCTACATGCAATTTTTGCGTGGCCCAGGTGCTGAACACGCCGTCTGGTACGCGTTTGATGCCTACGCTGATTTCTTGCGCAGTCTTCAAACGTGCGGGCGTGCTGCAAATGGAATAGCTGCGGCGTGTGGCTACACCGTTGACCTGAGCGCACAGGGTAAGAAACTGGCCAGGAATAAATGCATAAGCGTCGCGCAAGTCAGGTGGAATGGCAAAGGTGATTTGCGCAGCATCTGCTGTGAGCGGGGCGATACTTTTGACAAAGAGTGCATGAAAGTGGGGTGTCATAAATAGAAGATCGTGTGCGGGTGTGGCTGCATTTGCAGGTCAATACGGCTTGAAATAATCAAACGGCTCCAGGCAATCCAGGCATTTGTACAGCGCTTTGCAAGCGGTCGATGCGAAATGCGAGGTTTCGGTGGTGTTGATGCTGGCGCAGCGCGGGCACGGAACGCTTTGAGAGCTAAAAGTGCCAGTTGCCAGCGTGGAATATGCGCAAGCAGCTACTTTTTTAGTAGCAAACTGAATAACGCTGCCATGCCTGACACTACCTTGCCCGTACAGCGGGTCAACCAGATGCTGCGGCGGCGCAATGCCGTATTCACGCAACCTGATTTTGGCACTATCCAGCATCCAGTCAGTCGTCCATGCCGGGGCTAGCTGGGTAATAACTGTGGCTTGGATATGGGCCTGCTTTAAAGCCGCGTGGATGTCGTCTTCAATCTGGCCCATGGCGGGGCAACCGCTGTAGGTGGGGGTGATGATGATTTCAATTTCTTGGCTGGCGCTTAAACGCACGTCGCGCAAGATGCCCAATTCGCGGATGCTGACAACGGGGATTTCGGGGTCGGGGATGGTTTCTAACAGATCCCAAACCTTGGCTAAAGCATCTTTCACCATACTGCCTCGGGGTGGGCTCTGGCTACGCTTTGCATCTCGGCCAGCAAGTAGCTCAAATGCTCGGAATGGCGGCCGTCTTTGCCGTGCGTCAGGTAGCCGGCATCCTTGGGGCGCTTGAGTGTAGCCTGGGCCAGTACGGCGTCTACCGCTGCGTTCCATGCAGGCTGCAGGCTACGTGCATCTGCACCCATACCAGCTTCAATTGCTACATTTTCAATAGCTGCTCGCGCATATAGTTCCTGGGTGTAAGGCCATAAATACTCCAGCGCAGCTTGTACACGTGCGTGTGATTGCGCTGTGCCGTCGCCCAGACGAATGAGCCAATCGGTGCTATGGCGCACATGGTATTTGACTTCTTTCAAGCTCTTGGCGGCAATGGCGGCGAGCTGTTGATCGCTGGACTTTTGTAATGCATGCCAGTACAACAACATGAAACTGCTATAGAGAAAATTGCGCACAATGGTCACCGCGTAGTCACGTTCGGTTTTGACGGATGGTGCAAAGGCAGTCGTATGCGGCAACTCCAGCAGCACATAATTTCTAAACTGCTCAGGGTTGCGAAAGTAGGCGAGTTTGTCTTCGGTGTAACCATCACCCATCAGCGTGGCCGCGTGTTGGTACAGCATGCGCGCCTGGCCAATATGGTCCAGACCCATATTGGCCATGGCAATGTCTTCTTCCAACACCGGGCCGTGGCCGCACCACTCGGCGATGCGCTGGCCGTGGACGAGGGCATTGTCTGCCAGGTGCAAGATGTAGTCGCTATGGTTCATGTTTGTCTTGGTGCAAATTAATTGTGTTCTGACCCTATTTAATTTCTACATATGTCCCACTTCATCGGGTATTTGGTAAAACGTGGGGTGGCGGTAAATCTTGTCACTGGCGGGTTCAAACATTTCGTCTTTGTCTTCGGGTTGACTAGCGGTAATCTGCGTGCTGGCTACAACCCAAATGCTCACGCCCTCCATGCGCCGCGTGTACACGTCGCGCGCCATCTGCAACGCCTGCTGCGAGTCTGCAGCGTGCAGACTGCCGCAATGCTTGTGCTCGAGGCCCTGCTTGGAGCGGATGAAAACTTCGAATAATGGGAGTTCTTGGGTTGTCATGGTGGATGGTTTGATGTTTGAAGGTCGGGGGATTAATACCGAACGCGAAAGACGCGAAAGTTACGCGAAAGTCGCAAAAAAATACAAAAATAAATATGAATAAATCGAATAATTAATCTAAAAAAACACTCTATCCAATCAGTATTTTTTTGGTTTTCTTTCGCGACTTTCGCGTAACTTTCGCGCCTTTCGCGTTCAAAAATTCTTAAAAACCCCAAGACATTCAAGCCACCTCTTTCAAGGCTAAAGCCAAAGCCCGAGCCCTCTGCTTGGCCGCATAAGCCAAAGCCGCCTCGCGCACCCAGGCACCGTTTTCATGCGCCGCCACACGCGTCGCCAAGCGTTCCTTGTTGCACGGCCCGTTGCCGTTCACCGTCGCCCAAAACTCGTTCCAGTCAATCGGGCCATAGTCATAGTGCCCACGCGCCTCGTTCCATTGCAAATCTACGTCTGGAATCGTCACGCCCATGATCTTGGTTTGCGGCACGGTGGCATCGACAAACCTTTGCCGCAAGTCGTCATTGCTGATGCGCTTGATGCCCCAGCGCATGCCTTGCCCGGTGTTGGCGCTGTCTGCGTCGGGCGGGCCAAACATGGCCAGCACGGGCCACCACCAGCGGTTTACCGCGTCTTGCACCATGTCGCGCTGGGCCGGGGTGCCGCTCATCATCGCCATCAGGCTTTCAAAGCCCTGGCGCTGGTGGAAACTTTCTTCCTTGCAAATGCGAATCATCGCGCGTGCGTAGGGGCCATATGAGCAACGGCAAATCGGCACCTGGTTCATGATGGCCGCGCCGTCCACCAGCCAGCCAATCACACCCGTGTCGGCCCAGGTGAGCGTGGGGTAGTTGAAGATCGAGCTGTATTTGGCTTTACCGGTGTGCAGGGCGTCCAGCATCCGGTCGCGACTGGTGCCCAGCGTCTCCCCTGCGCTGTACAGGTACAAGCCGTGGCCGCCTTCGTCTTGCACCTTGGCCAGCAAAATCGCTTTGCGTTTGAGCGAGGGCGCGCGCGAAATCCAGTTGCCCTCGGGCTGCATACCAATGATTTCGCTGTGCGCGTGCTGGCTGATCTGGCGCACCAGGGTTTTGCGGTACGCCTGTGGCATCCAGTCTTGCGGCTCGATCTTGCCGTCCGCGTCGATGACGTGGTCAAAGCGGGTCTGGTGGGCTACTTCAGCGTCTGTCGCAGGGGACGCTACGGCTTTCAAAGCGGGCTTGTCGGCAACTGCGCTAGCGTCAGAAATATCCAGTGCCTGGGTGTACATACGCGTCTCCAAAGCCTCGATCAAGAAGCATGCAGCGTAGTATATCGAATTAACTGACCGATTGGTCGGTTAATTAATTTACCCCCCAGACTCCACCGCAAACCCTTTACCGCGCCCGCGCCCCAACACCTCCAGCACCTGGGGCAAGGCCTCGTTCAGCGCAGCTTTGAGCGTATGGGGCGGGTTGACCAAAAACATGCCACTTTCGCGCAAACCGGGGCGTTTGGCGGGCAGGGCTTTGCCGTCCGGGCCAATCACTACTTTGGGCGCTGGGCTTTCGTCTTCGTCGTCTTGCCCAATATTCAGCGTGGCGTGTAGCCAAGGCTTTTTGGCCACTTGCGCCAGTGCCTTAAGGCGGCGGGGCAAATCGTGCGACTCGGCGCGCGGAATCACCGGGTACCACACGGCATACACGCCCGTTGGAAAGCGCTTCATCGCGTCTTGCATGCAGGCGTTGACTTGCGCGTAATCGCTCTTCATCTCGTAGCTGGGGTCAATCAGCACCAGGGCGCGCTTGTTGGGCGGCGGTAGTAGGGCTTTGAGGCCTTCAAAACCGTCGGCCTGCGTGGCAGCAATCATCCGGCCCGCCTCCAGTTGGGCCACATTGCCTTGCAAGGCCTTGAAGTCCGTGGGGTGCATTTCAAACAGGCGCAGCTTGTCGCGCGCGGCCTGGCGCAACTGCTGGTGCACCACAAAAGGTGAGCCTGGGTACACCCTCAGCGCAGCCTGGCCGCCCTTGGCCGGGTTGAAGCTGTCAATGCAGTCCAGATAGTCTTGCAAGGCAGATGCTATAGTTTTAGTAGCTGCTTGCGCATTGTTGGCGCTGGCAACTGGCAGTTTTTGCTCAGAAAACAGGCTGGCGAAGAGTTTGACCACCCCATCGGCAGACTCCGCACTCTTTTGCGCATAATCCCCGTCCAGCCGGTACAGCCCCGCACCTGCGTGCGTGTCGATGACGGTGAGCGCAGCGTCTTTTTTGGTCAGGTATTTGGCAGTAGCAATCAGCGTCATGTGCTTGAGCACGTCTGCATGATTGCCTGCGTGGAAGGCGTGGCGGTAGGAAAACATGGGCTCTAGTATGACAGCGCAGGCATCATTCGCCGCATATAACCAGCAAATAGAGGAACCGTGTAAGCCGTGTCGCCATGCGATGGGCTGTAGACCATACCTTTTTTGATCAGACTGGCGCGCACAGGGGCAACCTGGTTGATTTGCTTGCCCACTTTGGCGGCAATATCACCAGAGCGGCTGGCGTTCTCGCCCAAGTCCGCCATGGCACGCAGGTATTGTTTTTCCATGGGGGTGCAGCGGTCAAACCGCACCCTGAAAAAACTGGCATCCAGCTCGGCAATGGCTTGCGTGGTGGCTTGCTCGACATCTTGCGTGGTGATGGGCGACTGCGCTGCGATGTTCCAGCTGTGCTTGCCCCATTCTTGCAAAAAATACGGGTAACACTGGGTGCGTTCCAAAATCAGCGCCAGCGCGTCCGGGGTAAATTCAGCGCCTTCTGTTCTGGCGGGTATAACGAGCGCGTCGGTGGCTGCATCAGGCTGCAGTTTGCCGATTTCGGGGTAGTCAAAAAGGCGTTCAGCATACGATTTGGCGCGGCCCATATTGCCCACCAATTGCGGCAGCCCGGCTCCCACCAAGCTGACAGGCAAGCCCTGCTGCGTGCAGGCGTGCAAGGCCGTAATGAGAGCTGCCAAGTCGCTCTCATTGACGTATTGCAGCTCGTCAATAAACAGAATGCAGGCAGTCTTGGCGTTGCGAGCAGCCTGGCCCACCGTGCGCAGCAACTCGCCCAAGTCGTGTTCCAGATCGCCCGTGTCTGCCAGCCCAGCCTCCAAACCCACATCCAGGTTAAATTCCAGGTCATTGACCTTGAGCTTCATGGCTTTGACAAAGCTACCCAGGGTACGCAGGGCTTTTTGCGCGAGGTCTTTGCTTTGCGCCAGGCGGCTAATTTCCAGTAGCGCCGCCCGCATGGGCGGCACCAACAAGGCGGGTAGTGAGCGTCCCTCTGGGGCCTCAATCATTACTGTGGTCATGCCGTGAGCCCGAGCTTTGTCGCGCAGTAAATTCAGCAAGACGGTTTTACCTACGCCTCGCAAGCCCACCAGCAAAACACTTTTTTCAGGTCGTCCTGCCATGATGCGTTGTAGTGCAACATCTACTTTGACAATGATGTCGTTACGCCCAGCCAGTTCCATGGGGCGGGTGCCTGCACCCGGGGTAAAAGGATTTTTTACGAGGTTCATGCTGAAATTATAGCTAATTTATCAATATATAAAGCATTTTGCTAACTTTAGTAAATTGCTTATTAATCTAATCAATGGAGAAAAGCATTCAAAACGTAAGTTGTCAGCAGGCGAGTGCGTGCGCTAAGTCCTTGATTTTGCTTATAATAGAAGGCTTCGCAGCGCTTTGCTATGCCCGCGACGAAGGCTGGTTAGTACGCGTATTGGCCAGTAACCCCACCTAAGAGGCTCTCACCAGAAGAGCACCGACCGTGGAAAAGGCAGGCCTTACCTCTCACCTATTTTTAGGAAATGCCATGAAAACGTTCAGCGCT
Source organism: Polaromonas sp. (assembly GCA_043774625.1). Taxonomy (GTDB): domain Bacteria; phylum Pseudomonadota; class Gammaproteobacteria; order Burkholderiales; family Burkholderiaceae_C; genus JAAFIP01. The sequence continues at coordinate 46,248 of JAYVTG010000044.1, forward strand.
AAACCCGCAGACGTGGTGCATGAGTGGTTTGTGATTGACGCCACCGATAAGGTGCTCGGACGGGTTGCCAGCGAAGCTGCCCTCCGTCTGCGCGGCAAACACAAAGCCATTTACACACCACACACCGACACCGGCGATTTTATCGTCGTCGTGAACGCAGCCCAGCTGCGCGTCACTGGTGCCAAAAGTTTGGACAAAAAATACTACCGCCACTCGGGTTACCCCGGCGGTATTAGCGAAACCAACTTCCGCGACATGCAAGCCAAGTTCCCCGGCCGCGCTTTGGAAAAAGCCGTCAAGGGCATGCTGCCCAAGGGCCCGCTAGGCTATGCGATGATCAAAAAGCTCAAGGTGTATGGCGGTGCAGAGCACCCACATACTGCCCAGCAGCCTAAAGCCCTAGAAATTTAAGGAGCGGACATGATTGGTGAATGGAACAATGGCACTGGCCGTCGCAAAAGCAGCGTGGCCCGTGTATTCATGAAAAAAGGCTCCGGCAAAATCACGATCAACGACAAAGACATCGCCGAATATTTCGGTCGTCAAACGTCCATCATGATTGCCAAGCAACCCCTGCTGCTGACAAACCACGCTGAGACCTTTGACATCAAGATCAATGTGTTTGGTGGTGGTGAATCTGGCCAGGCCGGTGCAGCGCGCCACGGTATTACCCGCGCGCTGATCGACTATGACGCAGCCCTGAAACCCGCCTTGAGCGCAGCCGGCTTTGTGACGCGTGATGCGCGCGAAGTCGAGCGTAAAAAGGTTGGCTTGCACGGCGCTCGTCGCAGGAAGCAGTTTTCCAAGCGTTAATTCGTTTGGGCAACAGCCTCAACACAAGCCGCACAAGCCCTGCTTGCTGCGGCTTTGTTCATTTGGTTGTCGCGCGATAATTCCCCATGCGTTTTAGACTCTTACGCCGTCGGCTGACCATCAGCGCGCCCACCATGGCCATTCGCAGCAGCGCGGCCTGGCCTTTGCGCTGGCTGGCGGTGGCGTTGATGTTGGGTATTTGCGCTGCGGTGGGCACGTGGGCGTTTGAGTTTGGTAAAAGCATTGCAGGCCTGGACAGCGGTGCCAAAAAAGAACTGGCCATGCTGAAAGACGAAGTCGTCCAGCTGCGCGAAGACCGCGACAAGGCCCAGTCTATTGCCAACACGGCAGACAGCCTGCTCACCACCGAGAAGGCGGCACAAGACAAGCTCAGAAACCAGGTCAAGACGCTAGAGCATGAAAATCGCGCCCTGAAAGAAGACTTGGGCTTTTTTGAAAAACTCATGCCTGCCAGTGGTAATGACGCTATCGCCATTCGCGGCTTGCATGCCGATGTACTGAGCGAGACGCAAGTTAAATGGCAGGTGGTCGTGATTCAGCCCACCAAAAACGCCCCCGAATTTACCGGCAAACTGCAACTGGACTTTTCTGGCACGCTTGCGGGCAAGCCCTGGAGCATGCCCGCACAATTGCAAAGTATGCAGGTGCGCCAGTACCGCCGCATGGAAGGGGTGATAGACCTGCCCCCCCAAGTCGTGGTAAAAGCTCTAACTGCGAAAGTGCTGGAAGGCAATGCCACCCGCGCCGTGCAAACCCTTAAGTTATGACCCCGAGATAAACCCCAAAGGAAAACCTATGTTTGGCAAGAAAAAACAGCCCCCCATCCGTAGCCTGGTAGCTCCGGGCAGTGAAATCACGGGCAATATGCGCTTTACCGATGGTTTGCGTATTGACGGCTCGGTGATTGGCGACCTGCGCTCTAACGACGAGCACCCCAGCATTTTGGTGATCAGCGAGTCTGCCCAGGTGCGCGGCGCCATCTACGCCGACCACGTCATCATCAACGGCCACATCACCGGCCCCGTGCACGCGCGTGAACTGCTGGAACTACAGCCCAAAGCCCGCATTGAAGGCGACGTGCATTACAAAGCACTTGAAATGCACCAGGGAGCCGTCATCTCTGGTCAGTTATGCCCCATGCTGGGCGCTGACGAAAAGCCCACACTCAAACTGGCGGCAAATAACGGCTGACCAGAATAGTTGAGCGTTTTGCTGTAGTATTTACTTATTGCCCATATTCAGGAGCCCGCCATGAGCGCCGTAGCCCAACACGCCGAACCCATTGAAGCAGAAATGCCCACGCCCATTGTCTTTACCGACAGTGCCGCAGCCAAAGTAGCCGACCTGATTGCCGAAGAAGGCAACCCAGACTTGAAATTGCGCGTGTTTGTGCAGGGCGGTGGTTGCTCGGGTTTTCAATACGGCTTCACCTTTGACGAAATTACCAACGAAGACGACACCACCATGAGCAAAAACGGCGTGTCTTTGTTGATCGACGCCATGAGCTACCAGTATTTGCTGGGCGCAGAAATTGACTACAAAGAAGACCTGCAAGGTGCGCAGTTTGTCATCAAAAACCCCAACGCCACCAGCACCTGCGGCTGTGGCTCGTCGTTTTCTGCCTAGGCCATAGCCCGCTTTTGCCAAAGCCGCTCTTGAGCGGCTTTTTTATTGCCAAAAATGCTCAATGCCAGCGTGGAATATGCGCGAACAGCTATCATAAGCATAGCAATTTACCATCCATGATTGGCACAAGAGGTAACGCAACCATTACAGCTCTTACACCTTCTGCCCAGTCGTAACAGCCAGCAGCGCGTATCGTGGTGGATATGCAAAACTGGATTGATTTTTCATGGGATGGCTTGGCCTCCTTCTTAGCGGGGCTGGACTTGCCCGCCGTTCCTGCGGCGGCCTGGGTGGGCTTGGCGCTATTGGTGGCGGTGTGGCTGGGCGAGCGCCTACAGCGCCTGCACGCCTCGCGCACAACGGGGTATTGGCTGTGCGGCGCGGGTATAGGCATGGTGGTGGGTGCACTGCAGTGGCATGTGGCACCGGCCTTGTCTTTTGCTGCTAGTGGGGCTGCTAGCGGCGCAGCCAGTGCCGCAGGCAGTGCGGGGTTGGCGTCGCCCTGGGCGGCAGGCTTGGGCGGCACGGCGCTGTCTAGCATGGCGGCGTTGGCGCAGGCCCTTTTTGACCTGGCATTGGGCTGGGTACTGGTAGAGCTGGGCCAGCGCATGGACTGGCGCTGGCTGCTGCGCAACAAGGCCCTGGCTGCCACAGCGGTGCTGGAATTTGCCTTGACCTGGGCTGTGGCAGCCGTGGTGCTGCGCAGCCTGGGCTTTGCCTGGCTGCCTGCGGGCGTAGTGGCTACCCTGGCGGCCCACAGTTCACCCATCGTGCTGGCCAGCTTGCAGCAGCAATGGCGTGCGCAGGGGCAGGTGACAGAACGTGCCCTGCATGTGGGCAGCATCAACAGTGTGCTCACCGTGTTGACCTTGCCTCTGGTGCTGGCCTGGACCAGTGCCTACGCGCAAAGCGCCAATGTGGTGGCCAGCGGCTTGGTAGCCAACACGCCGCCCGTGCTGGGCCTGCGCAGCGGGCTGGAACTGGCCCAGCCCTTGTGGGAAGTAGTGGCCAGTAGCGCCTGGGGCTATGCCCTGGGCTGGTTATTGTCACGTTTGGGCACGCCACAACGCGTGGGCCTGCAAGGGCGGGCATTGTCCAATCCGATGGTGGCCAGCTTTAGCAGCGAATGGGTGTACTTGGCCGGTGCCGTGTGTCTGGCCGTGGGCAGTGCGCAGTGGTTCGGCGTCCCGGCTCTGGTGGCTTGCCTGGCACTGGGGTTAAGCCTGCGTACCCGCGCGGTACATGCCCACGCACATGACAGCCACGCAGTCAGCGCCTTGGCCCAGGTGCTGATGTTTGTAGTGGCGGGTGCCACGCTGCCCTGGTTGGCCTGGGCGGGGCTGAGCTCTGTCACGGCGCAGCCTGCTTTGAGTGCCGAGGCGCTGGTTTTGGCGGCACTGTTGCTGGTCATCCGCGTGGGGGCCAAAACCCTGGCCTGCACCCTGACGGCGCGCTGGGCCGGGTTGCGCTGGGCGCAGGGCTTGGCGCTGGGGCTCATGCTGCAGCCATTGTCCATGACCGGCCTGGTACTGTGGGGCATGGCCGCCAGCGTTTTGACGGGGCCGTTGGCCATGCTGTCGCTGGCATATTTGCTGATGCTGTGCGTGAGCGATGTCTTGTCCCCCAAGGCCATGCAAATGGTGCTGCGCGCCATGCGCGAGGTAGACCCTGTGCCAGAACCCGTCCAATACTCGGGCTTGCAAACGCAGTCTAGCGTGTGGCCCCAGCGCGTTGACACCGAAAGTATTCCACCCTATAGCAGCGTCACCAGTCCCACGGCGCGCGCCAGTGCGGGCACGCCGCGCGACATGAACGAGATTGCCATCGCGCATCTACAGTAAATTCAATCACCAGCCAGAGGCTCTAGTTATGCTTTCTTACACCGCATCTCGCCCACTCACCATGGGCGTAGAGCTGGAGCTGCAGCTCTTGAACGCTAGAGACGGCTCGCTGTCGCGCGACGCACCCGATTTGATCGAGCTGCTGCACCGCAAGCCCGCCTTGGTCAAACGCATCACCCCTGAGATTACCGAAAGCATGGTGGAGCTGAACACCAGCGTGCACAGCAACCACGACGAACTGCTGACCGAGCTGCGCCAGATACGCGACGCCATGTGCGAAGCGGGTGACAAGCTGAACATTCAAATCGCAGGTGGTGGCAGCCACCCCGTGGGTGTGTGGAAAGACCGGCGCATTTACCCGTCAGAACGCTTCCTGGAAGTTTCGCGTTTGTACGGGTATCTCGCCAAACAGTTCACCGTGTTTGGCCAGCATGTGCACATTGGCTGCCCCACGGGTGATGCGGCCATTCAGCTCACGCACCAGCTTGCACCCTTCATCCCCTACTTTATTGCCCTGTCTGCCGCCAGCCCGTATGCGCAGGGCGAAGACACCTCGTTTGAAACATCGCGCCTGCACGCCGTAGCCGTTTTCCCGCTGTCGGGCCACATGCCGCGCATGGCCAACTGGGCTGAATTTAACCGCTACTTTGACGAAATGAGCGGCTACGGCATCGTCAAAAGTATGAAAGACTTTTACTGGGACATTCGCCCCAAGCCCGAATTTGGCACGGTAGAAGTGCGCATTTTTGACACCCCCCTCACCGTAGAAATGGCCGCCGCATTGGCGGCCCTGGTGCAAACACTGGCCGCCAGCCTGATGACGGTCAAACCCGGCTCTGCCGCCTATGCGCAAATTGGCGACCTGGCCACCTACCGCGTGTACGGCTACAACCGTTTTCAGGCCTGCCGCTTTGGCTACGACGCCATGCTGGTAGACCCGCGCAGCAAACAGTCCTTTCACCTGGGCACGGCGCTAGACCAACTGCTGGCCGACCTGATGCCCGCCGCCGCCCAGGTAGGCACCGTGCGCGCCCTGTTGTATTTGCAAGAACTGGTAGCCGCCCGTCAAAACGGCACCAGCTGGATGCGCGCCATGCTGGCCCAAAGCGGCGATTTGACCGACCTGATGCGGCTGCAAGCGGGGTTGTTTCGGTCTAGTGCCGGGCGCGGTGCGGGCACCGTTCCCCAGTCCAGAAGCGACCTGCGCAGCGATGGCCGTTTAGAGCCGCATTTGCATGCCTTGCCGAATGCGCGTGGGGAGAGGTTGGCGGCGTAATTTGAAGTAAAAAATGCCGATTGAGACCGTGGAATATACGCAGGCAGCTATGAAATCATTGGTGACGACCAAGTTCAGCAAAAATTTGACTGCACGAGATTTTGTGTGACGCTGAAGGCGTACATAAAATTGCGGACGAGTGAACTTTCTGCTGCAACAATACGTTAGCCGTTTTCAAGACTTTTCTATGGTGGTGGAGGCAATTGCGTAAGAGGATCAGCTAGTTTCCAATCGTTGTAACGCTTGCTCATTTCCGGTGCTCTCACTAACACTCCGTGAGAAAACTCTTTTTCACTTGCCCAACGAACGACATGATCCCAAATACGTCCAGTGTGACCCAAGAGATCAGAAAACATTATCTGCCCCGGCGACCTGTTTGAACCAAGAAGCAGCGACGAGCCTGGAACTGGATGCCCACCACACTCGCAATGATATGCATAGTCTTTACCACGGAATTTTCCAGCAGATGCTTGCCTGAGTATCCGAGGTTGGAAAAAGTTTTGTCGAATACCTTTGTCACTTCGAAGCCATTTTTCGGCATCAGCATCGCGGGTTTCGAAGGCCCAGGCCAGATACTCTATCTCTACTACTTGCCTCACGAGTGCAGCAGCGGAATAGTCTTGACCCATTTTAAAGAGTGTCGCGGAAGAGGCGGTTAATTGTCCGGCTATGCGTAGTAACAAAGATACAGCAACAGTTTCATCGCTGCCATTGCCAAATGGCGACACTCCGTTTTTTCTATCGCTTCCGTAAATATTTCCGACCACTTGGAGAAGATGTCCTGTCGCAAGGAACGTTTCGGCCGTAAATTCCGCAAGTGCTTGCCTGACGACGATAACTGAATCGTCAACAGCAAACTCTTCGATAATTTTAGATACTTGGTTTCTATCCATCGAGAGCACTATTTTTTCTTACTAACGTAGAAATGGGTGGCCAGCGCGGCTTTTCGCGCAGTCCGCACGATGCCGGGTTATGTCTGGTGGAAAACACGGGCCGTCTCATCAATTGCAGCTTTTGCAATTCCTGGAAATGACTGAACGTCGATTTTCCTCGTAAGATGACGGGTCATCCGACTTAGTCCAAGAGACTGCTGTGCATCGGCTGCTTCTTGCCAATATTCATCGCCGCCTTGCTCAGGGAATATAGTGGCTACTGCGAACTTTCCAGCCTCTCCATCCATATCGAGATAATGCGAAATTTTCGAGAACTCGAATAGTTTCTTATCACGAGTGGCTATCCAGCAATCTTGTTGTACTCCATCGAGTCCTTTGGTTTGCGCCACATTTGCAACATTGATGAGCGTTAGATCGCAGGCACCATTAAATGCTACTGCCATTGCTTCATCGAACGTATAAACGGCCTTATCAACTTTTGTCTTAAGAAAGTTGGTGCGAAGCAACTTTCTCAGCCGAATTGTCTCCACAGCGGCGGCAGGCGGTTCAGCAAAACAGTATTTAGCGATTTCAATTTCTTTAGCGCTCAATATATCGAGGTCGTTACTAAGTCGACGGAGAAACTCTTTGAACTTCAGGATTGGACTACCTGGAAAACTCTTGTCGATAATGTTCAGGTAAAGAAGGGCGGTAAACGGGATTGCCAGAAACGCTTGAGCGACTGGATCGAGATCTAGATAGCCGTAGTCGCTATCTTTCCCGACAAAAGTCGTATGAGTGCAATTGGGGGCATCGGTAAATGATGGCAAATGCTTGGTGCAGAATGCCTCGAAGCTCAAGCGGGACCTCTCGGCAAGCGCGGGCGGCATTTCGTGAAATGCCCTTCCCGGCGAAAGACAAACACTCTTGCCTGGGCAGCGGCCAAGCAGGTCAACGAGATTGTGCAGCCCATATTGTTTGAGTAACGAGTTCTTATTGCCACCCTTAACGACTCGCTCCATCGCAATCAGGACATTTGTATCAAGAGTCAATGTCGTCTCAATGTCATGAGATGCATTAACGGCGACGAGCACCGGATTGAGAACTGGTTCCGCATCCCCCGAGCGACTCGGTCGGAAGAAGTAGGTTCTTGGATTAAGTTCGGTCATGGAAGTAAGTGTCTATTGTCAAGAGGCATGACCTAATGTGCGCAGAAGTTGTTGCAACATATTCTGGCGGCTGCCGTCACACTGACCTTAAAAAAAGGTGACACACCGCTTATACATTGGCTTTGCAGTCGATATGCTGTTAATGTTAACAGGTACAAACAGAGCATAAAACCTGGCAAGCCTTTGTCTGTGTTGCCGCGCCTTCTGTGCCGGTTGCGCGAGCGAATGCGTTGCCTGCAACCATAGCCCAACCTCAGAAAATTCAAAATACCTGGGCTCACCTGCTTTGCCATAGACAGCATCAGTTCATGACGCGCAAGCGCAATCGTGCAATATGTTGCACTGTGTTTGCCCAGCTCGAAGGTGAAATAGGTGTTTAACCCCCGTGAAATATGCGCGAGCAGCTATTAAATTTGTAGTAATTACCTGATTGTAGCGAACCTTCCTATGCAATCGGGGCATCCAAGCTTACCCGCAAACCTCAACCACGCACCGCCGCCTCGATGGCGGCAATGTCGATTTTTTTCATTTTCATCATCGCATCGAACCCGCGCTTGGCGACAGCGCGGTCGGGGTGGGTGAAGGCCTGGGTCAGCGCGATCGGCGTAATCTGCCAGGACAATCCCCACTTGTCTTTGCACCAGCCGCACTCGCTCTCTTGCCCGCCATTGCCCACAATCGCGTTCCAGTAGCGGTCTGTCTCGGCCTGGTCCACGGTAGCAACCTGAAACGAAAACGCTGCGCTGTGCTTGAACGTAGGCCCGCCGTTCAGCCCCAAGCAGGCAATACCCATCACGGTGAACTCCACCGTCAACACATCGTCCTTTTTGCCCGACGGAAAGTCACTGGGCGCGCTGTGCACCGCGCCGACGAACGAGTCAGGAAAGGTCTGGGCATAGAACCTCGCAGCGCTCTCTGCGTCATTGTCGTACCACAGGCAAATCGTGTTTTTTGCAGGCGAGGTCATGTTATTTCTCCATCAAGACGCGCGATCACTTGTAAACCCGCCCGCGCCACAGGCGGATGAACATACCCAGAGCAATGACACCCAACACGCCAGCCAATACGAACTGGCCGATAAAAGCTGCGATGGCGGCACCGCTCACCAAGCAAATGCGCGCTGCGGCCTCAAGCAGATAGCCCGCTCCTTCAAGGGCTGCTGCGACAGGGAGTTTGAGCTTCGGCATGAGTGTTTTAACGTAAAGTTCAACGCTGCGCAGCACCAGCGCGCGTCCGTTGAAGCGGCAAGTTAGAAACGGTCGCTTCAAGTCGCTCGGCCAGCCACACTTTAATAACTGACTGTCTTGTCACTCCCAGCTTGCTGGCTTCGCGGTCAAGCGAGTCGATCATCCAGGTCGGGAAGTCAACATTCACCCGTTTTTGCGTTTGCTGCACGCGCCGCGCTTTAGACAAATCTAAAGTAGCGGTGATGTCGACACCCTCGTCAAACTGTTGTTCAAACTTTTTAGCTTTCATAAAGTACCACCTCTTCTGCGCGTGCGCGGCGAACGGATATCAATCGGATATTTTCCCTGCGATAGGTAATGACTGCCGACCAATGCTTGCCATCCATCAGGCCAATCACAAGGTAACGCGGCTCATCATCTGTTTTTGCAGGGATTTCCAACAGCATGGGGTCGTTCCACAGAGCCTGCGCTTCTACAAAATCGATTCCGTGTTTTGTACGATTGGATTCGCTCTTGGCGGCATCAAATTCGAAGGAATTCATAGTATAGAAACTATACCTTAATTGGCATCAAAAGTTAACCAAGTAGATGCCCAAGTACATAACTCGCAAGCAGCAAATTCAAGATAAAATGCAGGCATTGACAGCAATGTATGCAAATTAGGACTAATCGCCATGAGCACTTTAACCATTCGCAGCATCGACACCGCCCTGAAAGACCGCTTGCGCGTGGTTGCAGCTGCGCATGGGCGGTCTATGGAAGAAGAGGTGCGGGTGATTTTGCGCAATGTGTTGGCCCAGCCCACCAGTCAAACTGGTTTGGGAAGTCGTGTGCATGCGCGTTTTGCCGCGCTAGGTGGGCTGAACATGGCGCTGCCAGAGCGCGCCGAGCCAGCCCGTGCTGCATCTTTTGAAGCAACGGACCCGCGCACATGATGGCGCTGGACACCCATGTGGTGTCGGAACTGATGCGCCCCGCACCCCACCCGCAGGTGCTGGCCTGGCTGGACGCGCAGGTGCCCGACACGCTGTGGTTGACCAGTGTGTCGGTGGCCGAGCTGCTGTTTGGCATCGCCCGCCTGCCCGACGGTGCTCGCAAGCAGGCGTTTGCACAGGCGGCGCAGTGTATGCTGGAAGAAGATTTTGCCAACCGCGTGTTGGGTTTTGACCTGGAGGCCGCCAGTATTTTTGCCGACTTGGCCGCCACGGGTGAACGCGCAGGGCGTCCTATCGGTCTGGCCGATGGGCAAATAGCGGCGATTTGTCTGGCGCACAACACGCCTTTGGCAACGCGCAATGAGCGGGATTTTGCGAGCCTGGGCTTGCAGGTGATCAACCCGTGGACTGCCTCGGTCTGATTAAAATATGCCATTAGCCAGCGTGAAATATGCGCAAGCAGCTATTAAATTTATAGTAATGGCGAAACTTAACCTGGGTAAACACAACCCAAAACCCGCGCTCCCCGTGCTCCGGTCACGCTGCCCAGTGGCAAAGGCTGGCGTAGCACGGCTTGCCTTGCCAACCAGGCAAAGGCGGTGGCTTCTACCTCGTTGGGGGGCAGGCCGCGCTCGGCGCTGCTGACGACTTGGCTTTGCGGCAACAGGGCTTGCAGGCGTTGCGTCAGGGCGGTGTTGTAGGCACCGCCGCCGCAGACGATGACTTCATTCAGTTTTAATTTACTATTATTTTCGTAGCTGCTCACGCATATTCCTATTGGCTTTGCGGTCGATTCAAGCAACGTAGCTTGCACGTTCTCAGGTTTTTCTGCAGCAAAATTGGCCAGGTGCTTGTCTAGCCAGGCGCGGTTGAACAGGTCGCGCCCGGTGCTTTTGGGTGGGGGCAGGGCAAAGTAGGGTTCGGCCAGCATCTGGGCCAGCAGAGCGGCGTTGACCTGGCCGCTGGCCGCCCACGCGCCGCCCGCGTCGTAGTCGCCCTGCTGGTGCTGTTGGCACCACATGTCCATCAGCGCGTTGCCGGGGCCGCAGTCAAAGCCTAGCGTTTCGGTGGGTGACAAAACGGTCAAATTGCTGATGCCGCCAATGTTCAGCACACCCACGGTTTGAGCACTGGTAATACCCGCAGCCGAAGTGGGCGCAAACAACGCGCGGTGAAAAAACGGTGCCAGTGGCGCACCCTGGCCGCCAGCGGCTACGTCGCGGCTGCGAAAGTCGGCTACCACGTCAATGCCGGTCAACTCGGCCAACAGCGCGGGGTTGTTGAGCTGGATGGTGTAGCCGGTGCCGTCAAACAGTTGCGGGCGGTGGCGCAGGGTTTGGCCGTGTGCGCCAATGGCTTGCACCTGGGCAGCGTGCACACCGCTGGCTTGCAGCAGGGCTTTGACCACCTGCGCATAGGTACGCGCCAAGGCGTTGGCGGCCAGTGCGGCGCGGTGCAGTTCGTTCGCACCTGCGGTGTTGAGTGACAATAGCTCTGCTCTTAATTCAGTAGCTAGCGGCGCATATTCTACGCTGGCTACACGCGGTTTTTCTTGCGAAAAGTCAACCAGAACGCCGTCCACGCCGTCCAGCGACGTGCCCGACATCAGGCCTATAAAAAAGTGAGATTGCACCATGCCAGCAATGTAGCATGCGCAGGCCAGTTAAGGCCCCGATCTAAGGCAAACGCTTATTGCGCCGAAGCCAGTGCCATAGAAGCCGCTGCCGCCAGTTGCGGTTTGACGGTGGCGATCATGCGGTTAAACGCGGGGCGCGCTGCGGCATCCAGGGGTACGGTATTGCTTTCTTGCGCAATGGTCAGTGGGTCGTGGTGTTCGCCGTTGATGCGAAACTCAAAATGCAAATGCGGCCCGGTAGCCCAGCCGGTGCGGCCCACGGTGCCAATGGTGTCACCTTGTTCTACATGCTGGCCCACCTTGACGCCAATGCTGTTCATATGCGCATAGACCGTGCTTTTGCCATCGCGGTGCAGCACTTCTACCACATTGCCATAGCCGTTTTGGCCACTGGCAAACTTCACGGTGCCGTCGCCCACGGTGCGAATGGCCGTGCCCATGGGCGCGCCATAGTCCACACCCCGGTGCGCGCGCCAGTCGCGTGCAATGGGGTGCACGCGCATGCCAAAGCCGCTGGTAATGCGGGAAAATTCCAACGGCGATGTGAGGAAGGCCTTGCGCAGGGTGTTGCCTTCTAGCGTGTAGTACTGGCCTTTGGCTTTGTCTGTGCCATTACCGGGGGCCTGGAACCACACGGCCTGGTAGGTTTTGCCTTTGTTGACAAACTCGGCACTGACCAGGCGGCCACTTTTCAGGGGCTCGTTGTCAGCGGTCAGGGTTTCGTACACCACGCTGAAACGGTCGCCTTTGCGCAGGTCGCGAATAAAGTCAATGTCGCCACCAAACACTTCGGCCAATTGCGTGGCCACCGCGTCTGGAATGCGTGCATCGTCGGTGGCGGCAAACAGCGATGAGCGGATGGTGCCACTGGCCAGGCGCGAGCTGGCTTGCAAAGGCGCGGTTTCGATGCGGGACGTAAAACCGATGGGGTCTTTTTCAACCACCAAACGCTGAAAGTTGCCAGAATCGTCTTGCGTCCAGCGTGCTTGCAGCTTGAGCAGGCGGTTGTTGGCGTCAGCTTCGGCAGTAATCGAGCGGCCAGCCTTGCCCAGCAAGATGGCGCGCACGCCAGCGTCTTTGCGCACAAAGGCGGCAGCTTGCGCGTCTGCCAGCCCCAAGCGGCGCAGCAGGCTTTCGGCGGTGTCATTGCTGCGGGTGGTGTCTGAACGGTACAGAGTCAACGGTGGTATGGGTACCGCTTGCTCAGACGTCGCCGTCAAAGACAATAAACCTTTTGCCGATGCCGCTTCGTTGGACGGGTTGAACGTAAGTGGTTGCACTTCTTCCAGCACCAGTTGCACCGGCATGGCCGGCACATCAGGCGCCAGTTTGGAAACTGCAAAAGCCGTAGCGCCAGAACCCAGCATGAGAGCGGCCACTACGGCCGTGATGCGACGAGGATAGCGCTGCACGGTGAGCAGCGCTATATGGGCCAGTTCACGTCCGGTGCGTGCTATCGTATGTAAGAGAGTCAAAACCTGATTCCTGCAAAATGGGCCGGTGTGACAACCCGATGACAAACCCCAAAAATGAGGCAAAAAGAGTATGTGGGTCGCACGTAAAATCTGTTACCAAAGCCTAAGGCTTCTTGCGATGGATGCAGTATAGCAAGTGCCACCCTCCGAGATATGGAAAAATCCTTATGAATCAAGCCGTTACACCTTCTACTTCTGCCGTTCATCAGGTAAGCGACCGTGTGCGTGAGGCTTTGGCGGTCACGCTGCGGGGCGTACAAGAGCTTATCCCGCAAGAAGATTGGGTTAAAAAGCTGCAAAAGAGCGAAAAATCGGGCATTCCGCTGCGAATCAAGCTCGGCCTGGATCCTACTGCCCCAGATATTCACATCGGCCACACTGTTGTTTTGAACAAAATGCGACAGTTGCAAGACCTGGGCCACACGGTCATTTTCTTGATTGGCGACTTCACCACCATGATCGGCGACCCCTCTGGCCGCAACACCACCCGCCCGCCTTTGACCAAAGAGCAAATTGAAGTCAATGCAGCAACTTATTACAAACAAGCCGCCATGGTGCTGGACCCAGCCAAAACCGAGGTGCGCTACAACAGCGAATGGGGCGACGCGTTGGGCGCGCGCGGCATGATCGAGTTGGCGGGCAAATACAACGTGGCCCGCATGATGGAGCGCGATGACTTTGCCAAACGCTTCAAGGAAGGCCTGTCCATCAGCGTGCACGAGTTTTTGTACCCGCTGATGCAGGGCTACGATTCGGTCGCCCTCAAAAGCGATCTGGAGCTGGGCGGCACCGACCAAAAATTCAACCTGCTGGTAGGCCGCCACCTGCAAGCCGAATACGGCCAGGAACCGCAATGCATTTTGACCATGCCTTTGCTGGAAGGCCTGGACGGCGTGGACAAAATGTCCAAGAGCAAGAACAACTACATCGGCATCACCGAAGACGCCAACACCATGTTTGCCAAGTGCTTGAGCATTTCTGACGTGCTGATGTGGCGCTGGTACACGCTGCTGTCGTTCAAGTCGATGGCCGAGATTGACGTTTTGAAGAAAGAAGTAGAAGCAGGGCGCAACCCGAAGGATGCGAAGGTGATGCTGGCCAAAGAAATCACCGCCCGCTTTCACAACGCGGCGGCGGCGGATGCGGCAGAACTTGACTTTATCAACCGCAGCAAGGGCGGTATTCCGGATGAAGTGACGGAACTGGCCTTACCGCTGGGCGATGGTGGCGCGGCGTTGGGCATAGGTGCCTTGGTCAACGCCGCAGGCTTGGCCGCGTCTACAGGTGAAGCCAACCGCCTCATCGACGGCGGTGGTGTGCGCGTCAATAGTAACGTGGTCAGCGACAAGGGATTGAAGCTGGGCGCGGGTACATATGTGGTGCAGGTGGGTAAACGCAAGTTTGTGCGGGTGACTTTGGCGTAGTTTTTGCGCGATGCTGACCGTATTGCAAAGGGTAAAAACCGCGCGCGTCGAAGTTGCGGGTCACATCGTCGGTGCAATTGACCACGGTTTGCTGGTTTTGCTGTGCGCAGAGCATGGCGACACCGATCTACTTGCCGACAAGCTGCTCACCAAAATCCTCAAGCTGCGCATCTTCAGCGACGAGGCTGGCAAGATGAACCGCTCAGTGCAAGACGTGCAAGGGGGCTTGCTGGTTGTGAGCCAGTTCACGCTGGCGGCAGATGTGTCGGGCGGCAATCGACCCAGCTTTACCACAGCCGCAGCGCCTGATGAGGGGCGGTGGTTGTATGACTATTTTGTGCAGCAGGCGCGTGCTACTCACCCTGTGGTGCAGACGGGTCAATTTGCTGCAGACATGCAGGTGCATTTGGTCAACGATGGGCCAGTGACGATACCTATCACGATGCGCATTTGACAACGTATTTTGAATTCTTTACAATTTCAGCTTTTAAAACTGAAACTGTAAAGAATGCTCCAACGTCATGCCCAAAACCGCCTTGCACGCATGGCGCAATCGTTCCCTGTGGTGGTGGTAACCGGGCCGCGCCAGTCGGGTAAAACCACGCTGGTGAAAACGGCTTTTCCGGGGCGACCGTATTTGTCGCTGGAAGACTTGGACGTGCGTGCGCGAGTGATGAACGACCCGCGCGGTTTTTTGCGGCAGCATGCCGATGGCGTAGTGCTGGACGAAGTGCAGCGTGTGCCAGAGTTGCTCAGCTATTTGCAAACCCAGGTGGACGAACAGCGTTTGCCAGGCCGTTATATTTTGACGGGTTCGCAAAACTTGCTGATGACGGAGCAAGTCAGTCAAAGCCTAGCAGGCCGCGCTGCATATTTGGATTTATTGCCTTTAAGCTACGCCGAATCGCAGTCTGTAGACAAGGCCTTGAGTTTGGATGCCCTGCTGTTACGCGGCGCCTACCCCCAGGTGGTGGCGCAAGACGTACACGCCAGCGAGTGGTTTGAAGCCTATGTGCGCAGCTACATAGAACGCGATGTACGGCAGATTTCGCAAATCAATGACCTGACGGCTTTTCAACGCTTCTTGCGCATGATGGCTGCACGTGCTGGACAGTTGGTCAACCTCAATTCCATCGCTATGGACTTGGGGCTGGCGCAAACCACGCTCAAGTCATGGATGAGCGTTTTGGAGGCCAGCTACATCACATTTCGCCTGTTGCCCTACCACACCAACTTTGGCAAGCGTCTGGTCAAAACGCCTAAGCTGTATTTTTACGATGTAGGTCTGGCTGCATGGTTGCTGGGCATTCATGACGAAGCCACCCTCAATGTGCACCCCATGCGCGGGGCGTTGTTTGAAAATTTCATGATCTTGCAGTATGTGAAGTATTGCAAAAACACGGGGCGCAACGACCAGATGTACTTTTGGCGTGATAACACGGGCAATGAGATGGATTTTTTGATTGAACGCGCAGGCGTCTTGTCCGCTATCGAATTTAAATCAGGCGCCACTTTCAACACCGAATGGTTGCGTGCGATGGATACCTGGATGAAGCACACCGACGGCGTGCGGCGCAGTAATGGCATGGTGATAAGCGACGCACCGCTGAACGGCTGGCACGGCAATTACTATGCTGCCAATTGGCGTGACGCGGCTGCGTTGTTAGCGCCAGCGTAAATCGTGCAATGTATGGTTTTTACTATTTCAGCTTTCAAAGCTGAAATAGCAAAAACTGAAATAGACACCTCAAAAATCAATCCCGCGTAGCCCGCTGTTGCACCCGGTCAATATAGGTTTGCCCATCGGGCGGTTTTCCAGAGCGTTGGCTTTCCCACAGCATTTTGCCCAGCTCGTCCATCACCTCGTGGTGGGCGGCGTGCAGGTCGCCACGGCGGGCGGTCAGCAGTTCCACCGCCTGGCGAATGCCGCGCGGCTGGTCAATACTGCATTGCTCGGTGATGGACAAATGCATGGACAGATGCAAAAACGGATTGGTTTTACCGTCGTCTACGTCATACATCTTCAGTAGCGCAGCGTCCACGTCCTGCAGGTCGGCGTGGTATTCGGGGTGCTCGGCAATCCACTGGCTTGCTATTATTTCAATAGCTTCTAGCGCATGATTGGTGCTGGTTTTGGCGTAAACAGAGCAAAAGAATTTGCGAACATCGGCTTGGCTGGGAGTAAACATATTGCTTATTCCCCCGCATCAGCCGCAGCCTGGGCTGCTTGCGCTGCTTGCCAATAGCGTTTGGGCAAGTGGTTTTGTAGCCGTTGCAAAATCAGCGCTTGCATCTCTACGTTGATCTCGTGGCCCGCGAACGGAATCACATCGGCGGTGATGTCGCAGCCCATGCCCACCAGGCGTTCGGCTGCCTCCACTGTGTAGCCGTAGGGAATGACGGCATCTTGTTTGCCATGGATAAAGTGCACAGTGCACGCCCGGGGGATGGGCTCTGGTGCGACGAAAAAACGCCCCGCCACAGCCACCACGCGCCCAGCCTGCATGGGCGGTGATTGGGTAGATGCCAATGCCATGATCGCGCCTTGAGAAAACCCAATCAAGGCCGTGCACGCCGGGCCAACCTGCGCGAGCTTTTGCCAGTGCGCAATGCTGGCACTAAATGCAGGCATGGCTTGGGTAACGCGGCCCAAACGATTGTGCTGCGTGATGCCAAGGACGGAGAACCATTGAAAGCCCTGGCCCATATCGCTGGCGTGCGCGGCCTGCACACTCACCACCATGCTGTGCACAAAGTGTGTGGCCAGCAGTTGGCCCAGCGGCACCAGCCCTTCAGGTGTAGCGCCCACGCCGTGGAACAGCAAGAACAGTTGCTGGGCTGGGCCTGCGGGTTGTTGAATAATGATAGAGCCGTTCATGGGTCAATTATCGGTGCAATGGCGGTACGGACCATTTTAAGAAAATGCAGCGACCCATTTGGCCACCGCGCAGTCAGGCTGTCACAATACAGATGGTTTCAGGGCAGATAGAGCTGTTTCATTTACTATATTATTGATAGCTGCTCGCGCATATTTCACGCTGGCAATCAGCCATTTTTCTTCACTAGTGTCCCAACGTTGTAAACAGGCTTTGCTGATCGCATTGCTCGGGTTCACGTTCGGGCATTTGATTGTTCCCAAGCAGTATGTCGATTTAAATATGTTCAAAACTACTCAGATC